>DATMOB010000075.1:0-20623 GCA_035568455.1 Granulicella sp. | reverse complement strand
TCGGGGCTGGTCTCGGGGATCGCGAAGAGGCGCTGCAGGGCGGGGATGGCGTCCGGCGGGACGAGGTTGCGGTAGGCGGGGGCGATGCTGACCTGAGCTCCGGCGGCGGTGAGGGAGGCGGGCAGGATGTCGCGGGCCTCTTCGGCGCGAACCAGAAGGAAGCGATGGCCGGGGGCTTGAGGACTGAGGGCTGCGGCGAGCGATTCAGCGACATAGCCAGGTGGAATGAGGTCGACGTTTAGACCTATGTTTTCGACGGCCTTCGCGGTAGCGGGGCCGATTGCGGCGACGCGCTGGGGCTTGGGGCTGAGCTCGTGAAGCAGGGCGCGCTGCTGGAAGGCGTGTACGGCGTTGGCGCTGGTGAAGAGCAGCCAGTCGAAGCTCTGGAGGCCGGCGAGTGCGGCGTCGAGCGCGGCGTAGGAGCTGGGCGGGGCCAGTTCGATGGTGGGGAGGAGGATGATCTCGGCGCCGAGGGCTTCGAGTTGGGCGGCGAGTTCGGAGGCTTGCTGGCGGGTGCGGGTGATGAGAATCCGGCGATGGGCTAGCGGCTGCACCTGGGTGATTCTATACGCGACGATGATTGGCGGCATCGAATTGACGTCGGTTCCTTGTATCAAGACGGTCAGGGCGAGGAGACAGGCAGGCGATGCATCCAACCGAGACGATTGCGAGGGGGAGGAGAGTTTGGCGGGGGGCGGGGATCGCGGTGTTGCTACTGGCGGCGGCGCTGGCGGTGGTTGCGGGGGTGATGGGGCATCGGGCTGCGCCGATCCTGAGGGGGAGAGTGATTGAGACACTGAGCACGCGGTTCAACAGCAGGGTGGAGCTGGATGGGTTCGAGGTCTCGGCGCTGAAGGGGTTCGAGGTAGAGGGGAAGGGGCTGCGGATCTTTCCTCCGGATGACGTGATGGCGGCGGGAGCGACGCAGCCACTGATCGCGATTGGGCACTTCACCTTTCACACCAACCTGGCGGGGTTGTTTGTGCGGCCGATGCATGTGGGGACGGTGGAGGCGGAGGGTCTGGTGATCGATATTCCGCCGAAGACGACGCGGCCGGCTGGGATCCAGTCGTGGCGCAAGGGCAGGATCAAGATCGTTATGGATGCGATCGAGTGCCACGACTCGCGGCTGCGCATCGAGAGCTCGAAGCCGGGGAAGGATCCGAGGGAGTTCGAGCTGGAGCGGGTCGAGCTGCATGCGGTGGGGCCGAACGCTCCCTGGCGCTATGAGGCCACACTGACCAATGCCATTCCCAGGGGCGAGATCCAGGCGAACGGGCTGTTTGGACCGTGGCAGACCGAGGCGCCGGGCGACTCGGCGGTGATGGGCCACTACAACTTCGATCGGGCGGATCTGGACACGATCAAGGGGATCGGCGGAACGTTGTCGTCGGTGGGGAGCTTTGACGGCCAGCTCGACCGGATCGCGGTGCGGGGGACGACAGAGACGCCGAATTTTTCGATCGATACGGCGGACCATCCGATGCCGCTCGAGACGAGCTTCGATGCTCTGGTGGACGGGACGACGGGCGATACCTATCTGAACCGCATCGACGCCACGTTGGGGCAGAGTCACTTTACGACGCAGGGGGCAGTGGTCAACATCAAGGGCCAGGGGCATCGGATCGATCTCGATGCGGATGTTCCGGGGGGGAAGATCCAGGACTTTCTGGAGCTGGGGGTGGGGACCCGGCCGGCGATCATGACCGGGATCATCCGCATGAAGGCGAAGCTCGCGATTCGTCCGGGCAAGCAGCGGGTGGTCGAGAGGATGGGGATGCAGGCGAGCTTCTCGCTGACGGCGATCCACTTCACCAATCCTACCTGGGAGGACAAGGTGGACATGATGAGCCTGCGGGCGGAGGGCGATCCGAAGGACGCGAAGCCGGGTGCGGCGGATGTGCAATCGCAGATGACGGGTCAGTTCGTCATGGACCAGGGGGCGCTGCGCTTCAGCAGTCTGAGGTACACGCTGCCGGGCGCGGAGGTGAGGCTGGCCGGTGTGTATACCTTGGACGGCGACCGGTTCGACTTCAACGGGATGGTGCGGACCAAGGCGAGGCTGTCGCAGATGGTGGCCTCGCGGTGGAAGTCGCTGCTGCTGAAGCCGGTGGACCCGTTCTTCAACAAGCATGGCGCGGGAGCGGAGATTCCAGTGAAGATCGGCGGGACCAAGGAGGCGCCGAAGTTGGGGCTCGATCTGGGCCGTAAGAGCGGTCCTTGAGGGGGACTTACCCCTCCCCTGTACTTGAAGTCCTAAAGTCTAGATTCGCACGATGAACCCGGCTGTGCAGATCGATAAGCCGATCCTCCAGCCCGGATTCATACTCCTGCCACCTCACGCCGTCCACTCCGGCTTCGACGTTGTTCTCGCGAACAACTCCGCATGACTCGAGGCCAGTGTGGATCGCTAATCTTTCACTGTATGACTCTTTCATTCACTGCACCTTGCCGGTTTTACCGGCGCACTAGGGCTCTTGCATCCCCTACGACATGCCGGTTTGTCCCGGCGCTCTCCGGATCGCCGACGCTTCGGAGAATCAACTCAGCGTTTATGGCATTACTGCAGCAGCCAAATCGGGTGAGTGCGCGTCCGCCAGACCCAAAAAACGGCGCAGAGTTTGTAGCAGCAGAAGCTCTGCGCCGTTGCGGGATAATTACCCGAGGTTGTCGAGTAGACCGTGAAGGAAGATGGTGGTCACGGGCGCGACGGGATCACCCCGGGAGCAAAGAGGTCAGACAGATCGCTCGCGTTGGCTGCATCCCCAAGATACGGAGACGATCCTCCTGTTGCTTTCACGTGGAAGATCTCCTGCATGGTGCGCAAGTCTGAGGAGTGGGTGTAGTTGACCTGGCTCGCGTAGGGAAGGCCATTCTCATTGGGATGCGCGAGGTTCGAGATCACGATCTCGCCAATCGCGTGGTTGAAATCGTCCGCGTTGTCGCCGGATTCGCCGTCTGACTCGGTCTCATCCCACCACAGGATGATCACGCCTCCGTCTTTGTAACCCTTGGAGGCCATGATGAGGGGAACCAGCCGGCTGACGGCGTTATCGCCCTGTTTGATATTGCTTGCATCCCCGGTCTGGCTGGCGAAGCCACCGGTGAGCCCGCTGTGCATATCGTTGTATTGGTTGGGCGTAATCCAGACGTAATCGGCCAAGCGGTCGTTCGCCAGGTCAAAGGGGAGCTGCTGCAAGGGCGCATAGTTCCGGGCCAGGGGGTTGGATACGCTCGGATCATTACCGCCATTAGTATCGGCGAAGAACACCATGGGGTTGTGTTTGGGAGAGTAGTTGTACTGGATCGAACTGTTATACGCATTCAGGTCGTTGCCCGGACCAAACACGCCCGAAAAGCTGACCAGCGGAACCGTCCACTGATTCTCCGCAAGCGGCAGATTGATGAGCTTGGCGTTGCTCGTGGTCAGGTCGATATCTTCCTGATACGACTTCCAGGTTTTTCCCGACTTCTGCAGCAGACCGCTGAGATGCTGGGTTGTGCTCTGAGCGTTGGGGGGATTGCTGGCGTACGGATCAGCGTCGTTCAGAATGCCGAAGTTGGTTCCGGCGTCCGCCCAAAGATAATTGGGTTCGGACGGATGAATATGCGGATTGTTCCCACCCGCCGTGGCCAGGACGTTGTGGTAGGCGGTGGCGTAGGCTACATGCTCGCTGACATTTTCCAGGTGGCCATTGACGTAGACGACGGCGGTTCCGTTCACGAGGCTGTTAATGAAGGGCGCGTTCGGGTTTTGGTAAACGGGCTGAATACCTCCGGGAACGGTGATCGGCTGCGTCCAGTTGTGATTCTCCAGAGCGATCACGAAGACGTGTTTGATCTCCCGTTGATCGTCATCCTGGGCGAATGCACTGCAGGAGCTCACTGCAGTCAGCAGCGCAAGCCCGGTAAGAAGACGGCGATAGGAAAAGAGCGACATAGAACCTCCAGGTTGGGGTTTAGCGGCATGCATCGCTGGTCATATCGAACAGGCCCTCCGGCGACCAATCCACCGCATGGAGAGTCCTATCAGGCCAATATTACGAAGGCATGACTAGCCGACGAAAGATTGCCTCCATCCGCCGCACTGCGGCCTGGTGCCGACGCTCCGCAGGCGCAGCACATCGAGGGAGCCATCGTTTGCTGCCGCAAACGATGCCCATCTTAGGCGCGATAAAGCTGCGCCGAAGATGGGGCACCCGGTGAGGCGACTAAGACCGGTCTGCCGCTCAGCTAACAATCGGGCCATTGCGTTAGCTTCACATTGATCACATGTGATTCAGGATCTGGGAGCATCCGCATCGAGTCCGAAATCCGGGTGCCAACCTTCCACGCGACGTGATTGCCCCTGAGCCAGTGCTGCAACTCAACCGGGTTGTACCGCTTGCCCTCTAATGGTTTCCACGAATTCATGAGCGCCTTGCCAGCACCGGCATGAGGCTCTACTCCTTCCAGATACAATTTGCCGAAGTCGTACGGTCTTCCCTCATCCACATCAACGACCAAATCGACGGTGTGGCGTGACGCATCGATCGATACCTGGGGGACTGCAACAACATCGGTGTATCCCCTCGTCGCATAGAGCTTTCTCAGATCCTCCATGCCCTCGGCAAACCTGGTTGTATTGAAGAGATCGCCCCTTCTCAGCGGGAAGAGGTTCCGTAACTGGGTCGAGGGGAAGATGGTCATCTTCTGGATGTAGATTTCGCCAAGACGGGACTGGGCTCCCGGTTCCACCTTAGCGATAACGTAAGCGACTCTTCTACCCTTCCCTTGCGCAGGAAAGGAGAACTTCGGCTCATCGACAACCGCCTTGATATACCCTAAGTTTCTCAAAGCGCCTTCAATGCGGGGTCCGATTTCGGGTTGACAGTAGGCCTTTTGCTGGAACAAGTGAATGATCCGCTCGCGATCTGCATCAGGCAGGCTGTTGGACTCAATCACCAGTTTGCCAATCCGGATGTTGTTCGCCGATTCCGCAGCGAAGCACGGTTGTTCAAGTCCTGGGCTGGCCAGGAGAGAGGCTAAGAGAAGTCTGACCAAGATGCGCATAAGCACCTCTCGCTGAGGAAATGGAACCCCTCGACTCAGACGCCGTCATCATACCCCGGAGTACCGTCTAGCTGGAACGCGCCGCAGACATGCTGGCCGACGGCCACGAGAAGACCCGGAGGCCGGGTGGAAGCGCTTCGGGCGGTATGGGGCATCGAGGCTCTCGGTTTCCTTCGACTGCGTCTCCTGCGATGAGGCCGCAGGAGACTTCGCTCTCAGGATGATGCAACGGCAAATGCGAAAAGCAGGTCCTCCGCTTCGAGCAGGATGACAGGATTTATGGGTGCCGGCGGTGATACGTTGCTTCTGTGCGCCCGGTGGTTGCATGGAACCAGCTCACCTGGACACGAGCCCGGATACGCAACAAGCGCCTCAGTTCATGTTCCAGATATCCTTGTCCCAGCGCCACTGGCCGTCCTCCTGCTTCCAGTGCACGAGGTATTTGGCCGACGCCACTCCATTCTCCCCGAGCTGCAGCTCAGCGTGGCCAATTTCCACCGCCGTGTCACCGGCCATCTCGACATCCAGCGTCGTCAGCGTCGCTCCCGTAATCCCCAGCGCTGCAATTCCCGCCTGCCAGAACCCCTTGATCGCCTCTCGCCCTTCCATCTCCGGCGCTCCCGGCGGCAGTATCCGAGCCCCAGCCGTGTACACGTGATTGATCGCGTCAAACTTCCCTTCGCCCATGACCTCGCGGCAAAATCGCTCGTTTGTCTCCTGCATCGCCTTACGCACGTCGTCAGACACAGTCATATACACCTACGCCTCTCGATCCAATAATTTGTTTCGCGAAGTATACAGGCCCCTCGACACCGCTCGGGGAACAACAGCAAATCCCCTCTTCAGCCGGGCTATTTGAGCGGGGGGCGTGGGCGACGCCACACGACGCTGACATCTACAAATCACCCAGAGGCACAGTCCACAAAATGACTCGGGCGCTATAGGAGGGAGGACGTCGGGTCGCTGCCGCAAACGAGGCCCACTTTAGACGATCTGTAGACGCTCTGGAACCCCGGCAGGCCGCGCCGAAGATGGGGCACCCGGATTTTCCCCATCGCGATGGGGCTGCGATGGATGGGGCACCCGGCAGCGGAGGAAGATTACAAAATTGTAACTTTGGCGTAAGTGCTGCATCGTCGGCGTTTGGCTGGCATCCATTGGGGAGGGCTGCTTTGTGTCGCACGGGAGGTTTCGGGCTTGGATTTTGTCTGGAATGGGTCTGGGGTGGCGTGGGGCGGTCGATCCGATCTGTCAATACGCTGTATGGAGACCCGATGAAGCATCGCTTTCTTGCCGCCGCCGCAGTTGTTCTTGCCCTCTCCTCAGCCGCCGCCTTGCGAGCCGAGGACACAACTCCTTTGAAGCTGATTGGAAGCACACCGCTGCCGGAGGTTACGGGAGGCGACTTCGATCACTTCGCGGCCGATCTGCGGGGAAATCGTCTATTCGTGGTGTCGGAGGACTATGCCTCGATTGAGGTCTTCGACCTGCGCACGGGCAAGCATCTCAAGAGCGTTCGCGGGGTGGTGAAGTCGCCGCGCAAGATTGCGTATCTCGATGACAAGGACCAGTTGCTGGTCAACGATGCGGACGATGCCTCATGCAAGTTTCTCGACGCCAAGGATCTACACGTGATTGAGCGGGTGCCGCTCGAGGCGGGAGTGGATGCCGGAGTGTACGACGCGAAGGCCCGCATCTTCTACGTGGGGAATGGCGGACGGGCGACGCATCAGCCGTACTCGTATATCAGCAAGATCAATGTGGACACGCATGAGGTAGTGGGGCGCATCCGGGTGGAGGCAACGACGCTGAAGACGCTGGTGCTTGACGCCGAGGCGCAGAAGATCTATGTGACGATGCGCGATAAGAACCAGGTTGGGGTGATCGATCTGCGCACGGATACGGTGGCGGTGACGTGGTCGAACCCGGAGCTGCATATCGACTCGGCGATGGCGTATGACGCGGCGCAGCACCGGCTGTTTCTGGGCGACCGCAAGCCGGGCAAGCTGGTTGTGCTGAACACGGAGAATGACTCGGTGGTGGCTACGCTGCCGATCGGGGAGACCTCGGACGATATGGTGTATGACGCGGGGCACCACCGGATCTATATCTCGAGCGACGATGGAGTGGATGTGATCGGGCAGGACTCGGCGGACCAGTACCACCTGCTGCAGCATGTGGACACCATGGGCGGAAAGACGTCGGAGTATGTTCCTTCGCGGAAGCGGCTCTTCGTGGTGCATACCAAGGGAGAGAGGGCCGCTGAGGCTGGGCTGCAGATCTTCGCGGTGCGGTAGGAGCGCGATTGCCGGGGTGGGGTCGTTTGCTTGCGCAAACGATGCCCACCTTAGCGACGATGAAACTGTCGCGAAGATGGGGCACCCGGATCTTGGTGGTGCTCGAAGGTCCGTGACTCGGGAAAAACCCATGTCTCAGAAGCGAGACATGGCGCACCCGGATCTAGTGTGGGAGGCGGCTTCCCGTCAGGCGGGAGTCGGGGGATGGAGCAGGTCGAGGGCGCCACGGGAGATGAGGTCGGCGGCGATGCGCTCGCCCAGGGTGCGGGAGTCGATCTCGCGCAGAACATGCTGGTCGAGCTGGATCATGGATTCACCATCGGGGGCGACGACCTGGGCGTAGACGCGGTAGTGGCCGGTTTCGGCGGTAGAGGCCTGGCTGGGGGCTGATTCCGAGGTGGCGGATTCGCCGGCGGCCGTTTCAAAGGCTACATGGATGCCGACGGGGAGCTGGCAGCCGCCGCCGAGGCGGTCGAGGGCGATGCGCTCGGTCTCGACGGCGAAGCGGGTCTGTGGGTGGTCGAGGGTGGCGAGGAGTTCGCGCAGGAAGGCATCGCGGTCGGGGTCGGGCGCCTCGGTGGCGGGGTGGCCGGCGGCGCGGGTTTCGAGCGCGAGGGCTCCCTGGCCGGGGGCGGGACAGAGCTCTTCGGGAGAGAAGCGGGCGTGGACCGACTCAGCGCGGTCGAGCCGGTCGAGGCCGGCGGCGGCCAGCACGAGGGCATCGCACTGACCCTCGGCGAGCTTGCGCAGGCGGGTGTCGATGTTGCCGCGCATCTCGACGAAGCGGACGTCAGGGCGCAGGGCGAGCAGCTGGGCGCGGCGACGCGGGCTGGTGGTGCCGATGGTGCCGCCGTAGGGGAGGGTGTGAAGTCCCCAGTACTGCTCGCAGACCCAGACGTCGCGGGGGTCGACGCGGGGGGGAATGGCGGCCAGGTGGAACTGCGGGGCGAGGGTGGTGGGCAGGTCCTTAAGGGAGTGGACGGCGAGGTCGATGTGGCCGGCGGCGAGGGCTTCCTCGATCTCCTTGATGAAGATGCCTTTACCGTCGATGCCGGGGGGCGGGACGAAGCCGGGCTGCTGCATGCGGTCGCCGGTGGTGCGGATGATCTCGATCTCGGCGGAGTGGCCGGCGGCCTGAAGGGCGGCGAGGATGTGGTTGGCCTGCCAGAGGGCGAGCTGGGATCCGCGGGAGCCGATGCGGATGGGGGTGCGGCTACTGGTGCTTCCGATGCTCATATTGCTTAAGGATACGGCAGTCCTAAGGATCAGGATACTGGGACGGATGGCGACTCGCCGGTGGGCTCGGCGGCGGGTTCGGCGATGGCAGCGGTGGGGAACTCGATGCGGAAGCGGGTCTTCATGCCGTTGGGGAGGTTGCCGCTGTCGACCGAGATGCGGCCGCCGTTTTTCTCGACCAGCTCCTTGGTGACCCAGAGGCCGATGCCGGTGCCGACGTCGTCCTTGGTGGTGAAGAAGGCCTCGAAGACGCGGCCGAGTTGGGCGGGCGGGATGCCGACGCCGTTGTCTTCGAGCAGCAGATGGGCGAGGTCGCGCTCGCGAAAGATGCGAATCGAGACGCGGGAGTCGGGGGCGGAGACGGCGTCGATGGCGTTGGCGATCAGGTTGGTGGCGATCTGGCGAAGCTCGTGCGGGGGGATGCTGACCCAGACGTCGGTCTGGTAGTCGCGGTCGATCTGAATGTTCTTCATCTCGTAGCGATGGCGGAAGATGGAGAGCACGTCTTCGACCGTCTCGCTGATCTCGGTGTCGGAGCGGGTTGCGCTGGTGCGGACGAAGCCGAGGGTGAGGCGGGTGATGTTGCCGAGGCGGGCCAGTTCCCTTTCGGCGGTCTCGAGCCAAGAGCCGGTTTCGGCGGCCAGGGTGGCGTCGGTACGGGCGAGGTAGAGGAGGTTGGTGGCGGCCTCGAGCGGGTTGTTAATCTCGTGGGCGACGGTGGAGGCGAGGCGGCCCATGGCGGCGAGCTTCTCGGAGCGCAGCAGGGCGGCCTCGGCGAGTTTGCGCTCGGTGATGTCGACGGTGACGCCGCGCCAGAGGCAGGGGTGGTCGGGGGCGCGGGTGCCGCGGCACTCCAGCCAGTGCAGATCGCCGTCGGGCCAGGGGACACGGAATTCAAAGAGGATGGGATCGGAGCTGGTCCGCATGTGGTGAACCACGATGGGGAGGCGTGGCTGATCCTCGGGATGGAGCAGGCGGGCGAAGGCGTCGAGCTCCTCCACCTCGCGGAAGGGCCGGCCGAAGATCTGGTAGCTGCCGCTGTACCAGCGGACGCGGTCGCCGCGGGCGAGGTCGAGGGTCCAGGAGGCGCATTTGCTGCTGTGCAGGGATTGGATGAGGGCGTCGGTGCGCTCTTGCAGGGCGTAGAGGGCGGTCTCGAGCCTGTCGGCGGAGCGGCGGCGGCGGCGGGCGGTCAGACTGATGACCAGCGCAGAGATGAACAGAACGGAGGAGCGCAGGCCGTCGATCCCGGTGAGCACCCAGTTGAAGTGGCCGGGGGCGAGGTAGTAGTTACGGGAGAGGACGGAGACCAGGACGGCGGTGACGGCCGGAGCAAGGCCGCCCAGAATGGCGATCAGGGCCATGGCGATGAAGTGCAGAGCGTAGGGGGTGCTCTGCAGGAAGGGGATGCGAGCGGTGATCGCCGAGGCGATCACCGGCAGCACGAACGCGAGCATGAAGGCGATGAGCTGGAGCAGCCAGCGGCGCGATCGACTGGAAGCAAAGAGAGCGTAGCTGCTGCCGAGATCAGATGGAGGCGTCGCGGGCATTATCGTTAGACTTCCAAATCTCGGGGGATTTTACTACAGCGGCTGCGACCAGCAGGTGACCAGCCGGTCAGGCTATTCGGGATTGCTCTCGCTATTGCCTCTGCGAAGGGCGACGAGCTGGGGGTGAAGAAGTTTGGCGGTAAGCGAGCGGGTGAGCGCCTCGACGGCGGCCTGCTGGGCGGGGGTCAAGGGGCCGAGACGCTTGGCGGCGCGGGCGAGTTCGGCCTCGCGGATGGCCTCGGCGCTCTGCTGGAGGGCGAGGATGGCGGGCACGGAGTCGCGGGCGCTGAGGCGCTGCTGGTACTTGTCGACCTCTTTGCGGACGATGGCCTCGGCCTGAGCGGCCTCGCGGCTGCGGTTGGCCTGGTTGGCCTGGGCTACCTGCTGGAGGTCGTCGATGTCGTAGACGAAGCAGCCTTCGACCTCGTTCATGCGGGGGTCGACGTCGCGGGGGACGGCGATGTCGATGAAGAACATGGGGCGATTGCGGCGGCGCTGGAGCAGGTGCTGGCCGTGGGAGCGGCCGAAGATCTTCTGCGGAGCGCCGGTGGAGGTGATGACGATGTCGGCGCGATCGGCCTGGGCGTAGAGATCGTCGAAGGGGATGACGGCGGTGGTGCGATTGGGGCCGCGGAGCTCGGCGGCGAGCTTCTCGGCGCGGGACTGGGTGCGGTTGGTGACGAGCAGGCTGGCGGCGCCGTGCTGGATGAGGTGGCGGGCGGCGAGTTCGGACATCTCGCCGGCGCCGACCAGGAGCACGGTCTTGCCGTGCAGGGAGCCGAAGATCTTGCGGGCGAGGTCGACCGCGACCGAGGCGATGGAGACCGAGGCGGAGCCGATCTCGGTCTCGGAGCGGACGCGCTTGGCGACGGTGAAGGCGCGCTGCAGCAGGCCCTCGAGGGTGGTGGAGACGGCGCCGACCTCGCGGGCGACGGAGTAGGACTCCTTGACCTGGCCGAGGATCTGGGGCTCGCCGACGACCATGGAGTCGAGCGAGCAGGCAACGCGGAAGAGATGGCGGATGGCGTCGCGCTCGCGGAACTCGTAGAGGTGCGGGGCGAGGGTGGCGGCGGGGATGCTGAAGTACTCCTCGAGGAAACGGGCGAGGCCGGGGGCGGTGGCGCTCGGCGCAGCCTCGGAGTTCGGGGAGCTCTGGGAGTCCTGGGAATTCAGGCTGTCTAGGCACTCCTGGGTGGTGAGGATCTCGATGCGGTTGCAGGTGGAGAGGATGAGGCCTTCGCGGATGCCGGGCTGGTGGAGCAGGCTGCGGGTGGCGTCGGCGAGGCGGGCGGCGGGGACGCTGAGGCGCTCGCGGATCTCGACGGGGGCGGTGTTGTGATTGAGGCCGAGCAGGACGAGGGTGCGGGCGCCCGTGGAGGGGTTCGATTCGGACGCAGTGTTCCCGGTCGCGGAGGAGCTCTGGGGCGTTCTCGAGTTCTCCTGGTCTGCCGTCTGGTTGGTTGCCTCGGGGGTTTTGGTCATGGCGTGGTGAACCTGTGGACGGCCGAGAACTGGTTTGCGGCCCAGACCCCGAGGACGACCAGAAAGACGAAGCTGGAGAGATAAATCGCGCGACGCCCACGCAGGCCGGAGTGGCGGCGGATAAAGATCATCAGGCAGTAGGCGAACCACATGGCGAAGGCGAGCAGGATTTTGGGATCGAGGAAGTAACGGGCACCGATGGTCTGCTGGGCGATCCAGGAGCCGATGAACAGGCCGCCTGTCATACAAGGGAGGCCGAAGAGCAGGCTCTTGAGGGCGATCTGGTCGGCGGTCTCGAGCGGCGGCAGCCAGGTGAGACTAGGCGCCTTGGACTTGAGGCGGCGCTCCTGGACGAGGTAAAGCAGCGACGCCAGCAGGCTGACCACCAGGGCGGCGTAGGCGGCGAAGATGAGCACCACGTGGAGAAAGATCCAGCCGGTGCTGAGTGGCAAGGACTGCTGCAGGCTGAGGCCGGGACGGAAGGCGCTGAGAACGCCAAGCAGGAAGGCCACCGGAAGCACGAAGATGCCGAGAGCGACCGTGCGGAAGCGGGCATAGACGGCGAGGAAGCCCAGAGCGAGCAGGAGAGCGAAGACGGACTGGAGCTCGTGCTTCTCGACCGGCAGGCGGTGATGGGCGGCGTTGAGCATCTCGGCCAGCGAGACGAAGTGGAAGAGCGCTCCTGCGGTAGCGGCAGGGACGGCTAGGTGACGCCAGCGAGGCCGGCCATAGAGCGCGGCGGGCAGAACCGCGAGCGCGGCGAGGCCGTAGAGAAGAACCGCGACTTTGAGCCAGAGGAGAGACACTAATCTATACGAAGGGGCCGTACGCCGTGGCCCAGGACTTTAAGTATACCGTGTGGCGCGGGGTGGGGATGCGCTTGCCTTTTCATCTCGTCTTCACAGCCGCTCGTTGCCCAGGGCCGCCCTCAGTAGCGTTTGGTAAGCGGGCTCGGCGGCGGGCCCGATCGGCCTTGAAGCAGCCAGTCGAGACGGCTGCGGATGTCGGACTCCCGGGCCTCGCCCATGATGCGTCCGATTACCTCGCCCTTCTGGTCGAGGATCAGGGTGCCGGGGAGGATGTTGCCGAGGCCGACGCGTTCGAGCACGTCGCTGTTGGCTCCGAGCCAGACGTCGAGGGCAAGGTTTTGTTGATTGAGGTAGGGCTCGATCCGAGAGCGGTCCTTGGGCTCGTCGGCGGAGACGGCGAGGAAGCGAACTCCACGAGCGGCGTACTCCCGGTTGAGCTTGGCTAGGCGCGGCAGCTCTTCACGGCAAGGGGCGCACCAGGTGGCCCAGAAGCTGAGGACGACGATCGAACCGCGGAGACTGGAGAGCTGCTGCGGGTGGCCGGCGAGATCCCTAAACTGCAGGGCGGGGAGACGCTTGGCGGAGGCTGCCGGCGCCGCGATGGAGAGGCAGCCGGCGGCAAGCAGGGTGAGGGCGCGGAGCGTGGCGCTCATGCGGGATTCTCCTGAAGTGCGGAGCCAACTGCGCGGGAAATCAGGGGCTCGGCCGATGCGATGGTTAAAAGCGGTGGGTGACGCTGGCAAGCCAGACGTACTGGGCGAAGGCGGCGTCGCCGTGGGTTCCGTAGACGCTGTCCGGATAGCTGACGGTGCGGTCGCGATGCAGCGCCTTGTCGACGCCGACGTTGAGGATGGTCGCGTGAAAGACGTACTGGAGGCCAGGCCCGGCGGAGACGGCGTATCCCGGACGGCGAAAGCCGATGTTGTTGTTGGGGAAGAGGTTGTAGGCCGGGACGCCCTCCCAACGTGGGCCGACGGTGACGGCGAGCTGTTTGCCCTCGCCGCTGAGCTTGTGGATGGGGTACTGCAGCCCGGCTTCGAGGAGGTACTGGTCGCCGATGGCGTCGTAGTTGTTGAGCGGGGTGGTGGTGCTGAGGGTGGCGGAGCGCTGAATACCGTTGGTGCCGCCCTGCATGGCGATGTAGTCGCCGTCGGTGTAGAAGGTGAGGTCGTGGCTGAGATGGGTGTATCCCATCCACTGCATGACCAGACCCCAGCCGCCGGTGCCGGGCTGGATGGAGTAGTCGACCGGAGCGGTGACGAGGTTGGCGGGGCCGACGCCGGTGAGGTTGGTGTTGACGGTGTTCTGGACGTCGTCGTTGCCGGTGGGGATGGAGACGCCGAGGCCGAGCGAAAGATTGCTGCGATGCACCTGGCGCGGGCTCAGGATCCAGGAGTTGATGCCGAGGATGGTGTCACCCAGGCCGCTGGCGGAGTACTTGATGGGGGAGTTCTGCGACTTGCGGGTGGCGAAGAGCCAGGGAGCATCAAGCTCCACGCTGATGCGCGGCGTGATCTGGAAGGTGAGGTTGGCGGTGATGAGGTTTATCTTGTTCTGCACCTGGGTTCCGGCCTGGGCGCGGTACTCCTGGTAGACGTCGCCGACGTAGTGCTGGTAGGAGTACTGGTGGCGCGCGCCGATGGTGAGCTGGAGGTGACCGGGTTCGAGGACGCCGCCCTCTCCGGTGGGCAGGCCGGTCTGCTCGGGCGAGCGCGCCAGGATGCAGCCTTGGGCCCAGGCGGGGACGGATAGAAGGGCTGTGGCGAGAAGCAGCAAGAGGGCGGTCGAAGGCAGGGAGACAATTGCGTGGCAGCGATGAGCGAGGTTTCGTGTGCCCCTCGCCTGCGATGGGGTTGGCTGCATGGGTGTGACCTCACGGGGTCTATCTTTTTGACTCTTTACAGGGGGCCCGGAGAAGGGATGACTCGTCGATCGCGTTCAGGGCCGGAAATACAGGCAGCAGAACACCCACCCACTCTAGGGATAGCAACTCGCGGGCGCATCAGTCTGAGGGTGGAGATTCATGTAACGCGATTGACGTGGGAGCGGGGCTTTGCGAGACTCGCGCGTATGCGGTACGGCGGCCGGGTGGAGTACGCGCGGGAGCGGAGGATGCGGGGGCGCAATACCCGCGCCTACCGGCTGGCGCACTGGCCGATCTGGATCTGGGTGTTCTTTCTCGCACCCGGGCCGTTGACCTTCACACTGTTTGCGCAAGGGTTCGGGCGAGCGAACCTGCTCTGGCTGGTGGTGGTGCTGCTCGGAACGGGCATAGCCGGTCTGCGTGGGAGGCTGCCCGGCGTGGAGCCGAAGCCGTACATCCTGCGGTTCGATGAGGACAAGCCGAATCCGCTGTACCGGCGGATTTGCTACACCTTTGCCTGGAACGCGGTTCTGAGCTTTGCGCTGCTGAACCTGAGCGGGCTGGTGATCGCGGCGGCCACGGGGAGGTGGTACATGCAGGAGATCTACCGGTACGGCTACGCGCCGCTGTGTGGGGCGATTCTACTGCTGGGGGCGATGGGCGCGCTGCCGCGCGTGGGGCGATCTACCCGTGGCGAAGGCACCGAGCGGCGGTACTTCTATAGCTCGGTCTGGGCGGTGACGGTGGCGCAGGCGCTGCTGCTGGCGGCGTGGAAGATTTTGCCTGAGATGCGCGGAGCGAGTTGGGGAAGGCTGGGCGTGTTTGCTGGAGCGCTGCTGGGGATGGGGTTCGCGGCGTATCGCGGGGCGTTGCCGCGGACGCGCCCGATTTTACCGGGGGAGTCGGCGGTGGATTGATGGGCGGCGTCAGAGTGCGCGAAGCAAGGCATACCCCAGGGGCTAAAGCCCCGCGCTTTTTCGCCCCCAAATGCCAAGGTTGAAGCCTTGGCCTACCTAGAAGCGGCGGCTGCGGTTAGAGCCAGGCGCGGAGCTGCTTTTCGCACATGTCTTCGCTGAGGAAGAAGGGTTTGTCGAGGATGGTGATGGTGAGCAGGCCGTCCTGGTAGAGGTAGCTGGCCTTGACGCCCATCTTCTCGATGGTGCCCTCGGTGCCGGTGATCACGATCCCCTGCTCGGCGAGCTGGTTGGCTTTGGTCTGGAACTCTTCGGCGGTGAGCGGGATCTGGATCATGTTGGTCTCAGTGTATCGAATGTGGGGTCCGCTCGGCGGGTGCGGTATTCTGCGGTCTTGAGCAAAGTACAGCAGGGGATGGGACAGGATCGCGTGGGCAGTGAGACGGTAGGCGGAGTGACGGCGGCGTTGGAGAAGGAGAAGGCGGGATTGACGCCGGCGATGCGGCAGTACTTTGCCGCCAAGGAGCAGCATCCGGACTGCCTGATGTTCTGCCGGATCGGGGACTTCTACGAGCTGTTCTACGAGGACGCGATCCTGGTGGCGCGCGAGCTGCAGCTGACGCTGACCTCGCGGGACCGAGAGAAGAAGCAACCGATGTGCGGGGTTCCGTACCATGCGGCGGAGGTGTATCTGCAGCGGCTGCTGCGCAAGGGCTACCGGATCGCGCTGTGCGAGCAGATGGAGGATCCGAAGACGACGAAGACCGTCGTGCGGCGCGAGGTGACGCGGGTGCTGACGCCGGGGACGGCGATCGATCCTGCGCTCGGCGCGGACCAGAGCAACTACCTGGCGAGTGTGGCGGTGAAGGGCTCGGGAGCGGGAGCTTGCGTGGGACTGGCGCTGCTCGATCTGTCGACGGGAGAGTTCCGCGCGACCAAGTTTGACGGGGTAGGGGCGTGGGCGGCGTTCGTCGATGAGGTGGGACGGGTGCGGCCGGTGGAGCTGGTGTATGCGAGCGGTTTGCTGGGAGGCGGCGCGGGCGGCATGCTTCCCACTCTTCGCGATGGAGCTGCGAAGGATGGGGCACCCGAGGGCTCCGGCGACTTGGGAGACGGTGAGAGTGCGGGCGGGCTGGATGCGATTCGCACCAAGACGGCGGTCGAAGAGTGGGTGTTTACTGCGGACTACGCGATGCCGCTGCTGCGCAACCATCTGCGGGTGCACTCGCTCGATGGCATGGGGATGGGTGGGCACGAGACGGCGGCGGTGGCGGCTGGAGCTCTGCTGCACTACATGCAGAAGACCAAGCAGGGCGGGCTCGAGCATGTGGATGGGGTGCGCTACTACGAGCGCTCGACGTGTCTTGAGCTGGATGCGGTGAGCGTGCGGAATTTGGAGTTGGTGGAGCCGTTGTTCTCGGGCGAGTCGGTGCAGACGACGCTGTTTCATACGCTCGATGCCTGCTGCACGCCGATGGGCAAGCGACTGCTGCGGGCCACGTTGCTGCGGCCTGCAAATGGACTGGCCGAGATAGAGGCACGGTTGGAGGCGGTGGGCGAGGCGCGCGCCGATCTGCGGCGGCGCGAGGAGCTGCGGCGGTCGATGGAAGGTGTGCTCGATCTGGAGCGGCTGCTGGGGCGGGTGGCGCTTGATTCTGCCGGGCCGCGGGAGGTGATGGCGCTGGCGGCGACGCTGGGGTGTCTGCCTGGGGTAAGAGAGGCGGTGGGGGCGTTTTCGGCGGCTCGGTGGCGGGAGTTGGGGGCGGTACATAGTGTACCTCCCGCCCTTCGCGATGGAGCTGCGAAGGATGGGGCACCCGGGGTCTCGGATCATGCTTCGGCTGCAGGGGCGGGGTTCGATGCGCTCGAGGATCTGCATGGGCTGATTGCGCGGACGATCGCGGAGGAGCCTCCGGTGTCGCTGGCCGATGGGGGGGTGATTCGCGCAGGGGTGGACGCGGAACTCGATGAGTTGCGCGAGCTGAGCCGCAGCGGGCGGCAGGCGCTAGTGGCGATCGAGGAGCGGGAGCGGCAGCGGACCGGGATCGGATCGCTGAAGGTGCGGTTCAACTCGGTCTTCGGCTACTACCTCGAGGTGACCAAGGCAAATGCCAAGGCGGTGCCGGCGGATTATGAACGCAAGCAGACGCTGGTGAACGCGGAGCGCTTCACGACGCCGGAGCTGAAGGAGTATGAGACCAAGATCCTGACCGCGCAGGAGCGGTCGGGGGAGATCGAACGGCGCCTCTTTGGCGAGCTGAGGCAGGAGCTGTTGCGCGCCGCGGGACGGATGCGACAGACGGCGCGGCGGGTGGCGGAGATCGACATGCTGGCGTGCTTTGCGGATCTGGCGGCGTTGCGCGGATGGGTGCGGCCGGAGGTGGAGGAGTCGGGTGCGCTCGAGTTTGTGGCGGCGCGGCATCCGGTGGTCGAGCGTCGGCTGGAGGAGTCAGGCGGCGGGCGATTTGTGCCCAATTCGGTTGCACTGGACGCGGACGCGGGGCCGGCGGTGATGCTGATTACCGGGCCGAATATGGGCGGTAAGAGCACGTATCTGCGGCAGGCGGCGCTGCTGGTGGTGATGGCGCAGTGCGGCTGCTTTGTGCCGGCGGAGCGGATGCGGTTGGGACTGGTGGACCGCATCTATACGCGCATCGGCGCGAGCGACAATGTGGCGCGTGGGCGGTCGACGTTCATGGTGGAGATGACGGAGACGGCGGCGATTCTGAATACGGCGACGAACCGGTCTCTGGTGCTGCTCGACGAGATGGGGCGCGGGACGGCGACCTATGACGGTCTGTCGCTGGCGTGGGCGACGGTCGAGCATCTGCATGACCGGATCGGGGCACGGACGCTGTTTGCGACGCACTACCACGAGCTGACGCTGCTGGCGGAGAAGCTGGCGCGACTGAAGAATCTGCGCGTGACGGTGAAGGAGACGCCGCACGGAATTGTGTTTCTGCATACGCTCGAGGCCGGGCCGGCGAGCAAGAGCTACGGCATCGAGGTGGCGCGGCTGGCGGGGCTCCCGGGGGCGGTGATTGCTCGGGCCCGCGAGGTGCTGAAGCTGCATGAGCGGGCGGAGACGCAGCAGGTGCGGGAGGCAACGGTGGCGCATGAGCCGAAGCTGCAGATGACGATGTTCACGCCACTGTCGCAGCGGATTGTGGACCGGCTGAGCGAGCTCGATGTGGATGAGATGACGCCGCGCGAGGCGCTGAATCTGCTGGCGGAGCTGCAGCGGGAGCTGAAGGGATGACGGCTCCAACGCGGGTGCCGAGGGCGATGGTGGTGGCGGGGGTGATGAGCGGGACCTCGGCCGATGGGGTGGATGTGGCGGTGTGTCGGATCTCTCCGGGGCCCGGGGAGGGGGCGACGCCGCGGGTCAGGCTGCTGGGTCATGTGGGGTCTCCGTATCCCAGGGCGGTACGGGCTGCGGTGCTGCGGGTGATGGAGGGCGAGCCGGTGACGGCGGCGGAGATGAGTCGGCTGCACTGGCGGCTGGGGGAGATCTACGCGGAGTGTGTAACGAAGGCTTGTGCGGAGTTGGGGGTAAAGACAAGTGCGGTCGCGCCTTCGCGCGATGCCCACCTTAGCCGCGGTGAGGCTGCGGCGAAGATGGGGCACCCGGTTCTTCACTCCGGGGCATCGCTGCGGCTGGGGCTGGTGGCCTGTCATGGGCAGACGGTGTATCACCAGAGCGAGGCGGCGCGCTACCTGGGCGCGCCGGTGCGGGCGACGTGGCAGATGGGCGAGACCAGCGTGATCGCAGAGCGGCTGCGGGTGCCGGTGGTGTCTGACCTGCGGCCGGCGGATCTTGCGGCGGGCGGACAGGGAGCGCCGCTGGTGCCGATGCTCGACTATGTGATGTTCCGCTCGGAGCGGGTGAGCCGGGTGCTGCAGAATCTGGGCGGGATCGGCAACCTGACAGCGATTCCGGCCGGGGCTGGGGTGGATAGCGTGATGGCGTTCGATACCGGGCCGGCAAACATGATCATCGATGAGTGCATGCGCCGCCTGTATGGGCGCGCGTTCGATCGGGGCGGCGCGGTGGCGCGCTCGGGGCAGGTGCTGGGGGATGTGGTGGCGCGGGGCTTGCGGGAGGCTTACTTTGCGGCGGCACCGCCGAAGTCGTGCGGGCGGGAGCAGTTTGGCTCCTCGTTCACGGATGGGTTCATCGCGCTGTGCCGCAAGGCTGGGGCGGCGGACGCGGATGTGGTCGCCACGGCGGCGGCGCTGACGGTGGAGTCCGTGTTGGAAGGTTATCGAAGATTCGCCTGGCCGCATCTGGAACAGGCGGCGCCGCTGGCGAAGACGGAGTTTGTGGTGGCTGGCGGCGGGGCGAAGAACGCTGCGTTGATGGGCATGCTGCGCGACGGGCTCGAACCGCTGGGGGTGAAGGTGCGGTTGATGGAGGAGTTGGGGGTTCCGGCGCAGGCCAAGGAGGCGGTGGCGTTCGCTCTGCTGGGGTGGCTGACGTGGCATGGGCTGCCGGGGAATGTGCCGGCGGCGACGGGAGCGAGGCGGGCGGTGGTGCTGGGGAAGGTGACGCTTTGAGTTTCGCCTTCTCACACTGGAGGAGAACGGTTCGCTTCGCGAATGCCCACCTTCGCGGCGATGAGGCCGCCGCGAAGATGGGGCACCCGGGTTTGTTCCTCCCACCCTTCGCGGTGACGCTGCGAAGGATGGAGCACCTCGATCGCAGGCGATGGGGAGCGCGCGTGGTGGGCGGCGTGCTGCTCGCGATGTCTCTGCTGACGACGGGGTGCCGTGGCCACCAGGAAGACTCGGGAACGGTGGTGGTGCTGATTGAGTCGAGTCCCAACAATCTCGATCTGCGGCAGGGCACGGATGCGCAGTCGGAGCGTGTAGGTGGGCTGATCTTCGATGCTCTGGTGAAGAAGGATGAGCACTCCAATCTGCAGCCCTGGTTGGCCACGCGCTGGGAGCAGCCGGATGCGTTGACCTGGGTGTTTCATCTGCGCGATGGGGTGCGGTTTCAGGATGGGCGACCGCTGACAGCGGCGGATGTGGTGTGGACGATCGAGAGTCTGATCGACGGAACTTTAGTCAGCGCGAAGAGCGGCAGCTTTGCGGCGGTCGAGCGGGTGGAGGCGCCGGACCGGCTGACCGTGGTGGTGCATCTGAAGCGGCCGGATGCGGGACTGCTGTTCAACATGAGCGATGGTCTGTTCGGGGTGGTGCCGCGGAGCGCGGGACGTGACTTCGGGCTGCGTCCGGTGGGGTCGGGACCGTTCCGGTTTGTGAGCGCGGTGCAGGACAAGGAGGTCGTGCTCGAGCGCAATCCCGACTACTGGGCCGGGGCAACGGCGCCGCCGGCCGGAGGACGGCAGATCGAGCGGCTCCGGTTCGCGGTGGTGCCGGACCAGATCACGACAGCGCTCGAGATGCAGAAGGG
>DATMOB010000074.1:0-3769 GCA_035568455.1 Granulicella sp. | reverse complement strand
ATCGCCTCGGTTGCCACCGGCGGCCACCGAAGTTTCGCGACCATTGTGGGATCACGCAGCACGGAGCCGCGCGGCGGCGCGTTGCCGCGCTCCATGGAGCGCAGCATCCATTGCTTGCTGCACGCCATGCGAATGAACTCCAGCGACCAGTCCGGGTACTTCGCGTATTTCGGAACAGAAAGGGAGTGGCCGTCGATCCAGGTCCGGCTGTGCGCCTTGCTGGTGTCGCCGGGCACCGTCGCCCAGGCCCAACGGCCGGCGGTCTTCGACAGTTGCGGATCGTTGATGAGCGTGCTGTCGCGGAAACCCGCCCGAAACCCTCCGAAAACCTCCCGAAAACCCCTCCGAAAGGGGTGAGAAAGTCCGGAGCGGGGTCTCAATGGGAGCGATCGGTCCTCTCCGTCTGGCACCGCCAAGGCTCCACAGGGGCGACGGCGCTGCGGTCAGAACGCTGGTCGCTGCGGGGGAGCAAATGACATCCCTGGAAAAATGCCGATTGGCAATAGTCGGCTCTCTCGTCGGGTATTTTCCCCGAACATCAAATAGGACGCGAGTTGAGGCAGCTCCACGGTAACAAAGTATTTGCTGTGATTGTAAGCATAGAACACAAATCGGCGGTCACTGCCAACATCGATCTTCGCGATTAGGATCGGCCACTCCCGAGAATATATTATTTGTCCAGAGGAGATACTCCCTGCGTTATCGGGATTTGTCCTAACCTCCTGGAAACTCACCTTTATTTTAATTTCTACGTTGAAGATTGATAGCTGTCCGTAATTTGTTATTTCGCATCGGTATACCTGTGAGGTTTCCTGGTCAGAAAACCACTGCCAAGTGCTGCCAGGTTGGCCATGCCTCGAACTTAGTCCAATCTGTTCGCCTCCAGAACCCGGAGAATAGAACAGAGGAAGCATGAAGACCTCACCTTGCGACGGGACTTGGGCTGGAAGGTCTCCCAAGTGGCACTCAATCGCGAGATAGACATCGGACTTTACCGCGATGGACGCGTCCGGCGCTCCGGGCAACCGAACGGCAGCGATGTCAATTGCATAAACCCGCACAGGCCGAGCGATATTCTTGACCTGCTGCTCGCCCATGTCCTCGAAGGCGTAAGGGAGCCGGTCCCCGACGTGGTCGCGGACCGTGCCTGAGATGCAGATCCCGCCCGGTTCGGCAAGGGCCTCCAACCGAGCCGCGACATTCACATCGTCGCCAAAGATGTCGTGCTCCTCGGCAATTACGTCGCCCAGATTGACCCCAATGCGGAACTCGATCCGCTTCTCCGACGTGGTGCTTGCGTTGCGCTCGGCCATCCCGTGTTGCATCTCGACCGCGCACCGCACGGCATCCACCACACTCGCGAACTCCGCCAGGAAGCCGTCGCCGGTATTCTTGACGATCCGGCCCCGGTGCTCCTCGATCTTCGGATTGACCAGCTCGCCGAGATGGGCCTTCAGGCGTTCGTGTGTACCCTCCTCGTCTGCACCCATCAGACGCGAGTACCCCGCCACGTCGGCGGCGAGGATCGCGGTGAGGCGGCGGACAGGGGGCATTGCGTGTCCGGCGGTCCGATTGGCTTAACCAAGTCTAACCGGAAACCCGCGGCGGCCCTAGGACCATCGAACCGGGCGGTTCCCGCCCGCAGGCAGGAGGGAACCCGAAACCTTCGGATGCTGTTGGCAAAATAGGTTCAACTGAGCAGAGGTCTCGGACAATGAACACCGACCAATTGAAGGGAAACTGGAAGCAATTAGTCGGCAAGGCTAAGGAGAAGTGGGGCAAATTGACCAACGATGACTGGCAGGTTGTCGAAGGCAAGCGCGACCAGCTCGTTGGTAAGATACAAGAGCGGTATGGAATTACCCGCGAGGAAGCGGAGCGTCAGTTGGGTGAGTTCGAGCGAACCCACGAAAGGGCCTAACGTACGAACGTCTGCCCCACATCGGGCCGGTTAGGATGGGGCTGTCGCAGCTTAGATGGGCTGTGGCAGCCCTTGGCGTTTGTGGCCTGCGAGGTTTCGAACCCAGCAAACAAAGGTCCTCCTTAGCCGGGGCCTCCCGGTTGGCGGGCGGGCCTTCAGCATGGAGGGGACCGATAGGTAACATCGGTGTGGGCCTGATCTGGCTGGCGCTTCTGCTCACCGGATGTGGAGGCGGGTTGCGTGGCGATGCCAGTGCGGGGCCGAACCCAGGCGGCGGGTTCTACGGTGCGCCGAATATCGACATCGGGCGGATCAACCCTTAGGGGGGCGGTGGACCCCGGTTCGAGAGCATCGCCGAGCGGAGGCTGTGGTGGTGCCAGGTGACCGAGGCGGGACTGCAAGCCCGAGCGGTTCGGATTGCGCTGACGCTAGACGGCGACGTACCTTGACCTTAGAGGGGCCAACGGGACGGTGAAATCCCGGTCGCTGCGACCGGCCACCTTGCATTTGGGGAGGGCCTAGGATTGGGTTTCGTTCATCGTAGGGCATTCATGGCTGCATCTGCCGCGTCGGTTGTCATACCCAATCTCGCTCACGCGCAAACGCCGACCGCAAACAATGTGGCTTGGGGGACGATGACCCGCGCCGCGCGTGACGCCGCCTACAACAATTCACAGGCCGTTAGCGACAGCGCGCAAATTGTCAATCGCTGGGTAGCAGCATCGGCAACGTTTCGCTCGCAGCGACCGAAGCAACTAGACGTGGCCTATGGTCCGGGCGAGCGGAACAAGTGGGACCTATTCCCAGCCGATAATCCGGCAGCGCCCTGCTTGGTATTCATCCACGGCGGCTACTGGCAAATGCGAAGTCGCGAGGACTTTTCGTGCTTTGCTGAGGGAGTGCTCGCGCGAGGCTGGTCCGCCGCACTGCCCGGCTACACATTAGCTCCGGCGGCGACCTTGACGCAGATCGTGAGCGAGGTGCGCAGCGCTCTCGACTGGCTGGCGGCGCAGGGCAGCGCGCATGGGATTACCGGACCTGTGATTATCTCGGGTTGGTCAGCAGGCGGGCATCTCACAGCACTATTGTTGGATCATCCCAGTGTACGGGCTGGTCTCGCGATATCGGGAATTTATGAACTCGGCCCGATCAGAGATACCTATCTCAATGAACGCCTCAAATTGACCGATGAGGAGATTGCAACCCTTTCACCCCTCCGTCTGCCGGGGGTCAGCAAACCCCTTGCGATTACCTATGGAACTGCCGAACTGCCGGCCCTTGTTCGCAGCAGTCGGGAGTATCACGCTCACCGGGCGCAATCTCATCAGTCCGGCTCACTGATACCCATCCCAAATGCTAACCACTATACGGGCATGGAAGAACTCAGATCACCAAACGGCATTCTGGCACGCAGCGTGGTGAGGTTGATGGAAGACGCTTCCTAATCCGTATCGCAAATGGGTGGGACTGGGGCACCCCTACTTGGGGCGGTCCCTCATCCGAATGTCCTCGGCCGGCACCCCCAGCACCCCCGCGAGGGCCGCCCGCGGATTGCCGCCGAATGCACCTTGTCGACGAGCGCGGTCGAGATACTCGGACCCTCGCGGAAATCGCGAGCGGAATCGAAAGGTTTGTTGACTCTCCGCTGGAGGAAGACGGATTCGAACCCTCGGTCCCTCTCGCGGAACTCTTACGGGGGACTAAGGGTTCGAATCCTTCCCTGTCTCGCCGAACAATCTGTCTCACCATTGAATTCCCCGGCTACGGGGGGAAGCCGCCGGACATTCGCATGGCGCTGGCAGTTGCTTTGCGGGTCCAACGTTGCGGGCGGAGCGAAGACCGGTCACT
>DATMOB010000073.1:0-15835 GCA_035568455.1 Granulicella sp. | reverse complement strand
TGGAGCACGCTTGGTCACTTCAAAGACAATCCGATGGGTGTGCACTGGACGGGAATCGTCTTTGGCCTGGGCTTCGTGATCAGCTTCGGATATTGGACGACGGACTTTCTCGTGGTTCAGCGTGTACTGAGCGCACACAATCTGCGGGCTGCCAAAATGGCTCCGGTAATTGGCTCTGCGTTCAAGATGGCCGTCCCGCTCATCGTAATACTGCCTGGCTTGTTGGCTCTTTCGGTCTTAAAGAATCCGGACGGCAGCATGATGCATCTTGTGCCCGAGGGCACGGCTCTGGCAGGTCAGCATACATACAATCAGGTGCTGCCGCTTATGCTGATCCGCTACTGCGGACCCGGCCTGCTCGGCCTCGGCATCACCGCCCTGGTCGCCGGCTTCATGAGCGGCATGGCCGGCAACGTCAGCGCCTTCTCCACCGTCTGGACCTACGACATCTACGGCGCCTTCCTCAACAAGAAAGCCAGCGACAAGCACTACGTCGCCATGGGCCGCTGGTCCACCGTCATCGGCATGCTGGTCTCCATCATGACCGCCTACCTGGTCATGAACGCCAACAGCATCATGGACTACGTCCAGGCCCTGTTCAGCTTCTTCATCGCACCGCTGTTCGGCACCGTCATTCTCGGCATGATGTGGACGCGAGCCACCAAGGCCGGCGGCTTCTGGGGTCTGCTCGCCGGAACCGCCTCCTCGATCGGCATGTTCATCTGGGTACACACCTCCGCCGGCGCTCTGCGCTATATCGCCATGAGCCCGGACGCTCAACCCATGGCCGAGAACCTCTACCGCGCGCTGTGGAGCTGGCTGATCTGCGTCATCGTCACCATCCTCGTCAGCCTGGCGACCAAACCCACGCCCATCGAACATCTCTCCGGTCTCGTCTACGGCGCCACCACGCTCCCCGACGATGGGGCTAAAAACATCTTCGAAAAGCCGCTCTTCTGGGCGGTCATCGTCATCACCATCTTCTTCGTCCTCAACCTAATCTTCTTCTAGCGCCATACCGGTGCTAGAACCAGGTGCGACCACAATCTGCTCTTGCTTTAGCCTTTGCCTCGAGGTAAGCCAAGGTTGTAGCCTTCGCCTCTAGGTGAGCCAAGGCTTCAGCCTTCGCCTCTAGGTAAGTCAAGGTTTTAGCCTTTGCCTCGAGGTAAGCCGAGGCTTCAGCCTTGGCCCTCAGGGCAAAACAGAATAAGGGGCTTTAGCCCCTGGGGTATGCCTTCTTTCCCTGGAAACGAAGCGCAAGCGATCAACAACAAGGAGTATTTCGATGTCCGAAACGTCAGCAAAAGGTGAGATCTCCATCTGGTTCTTCTGCGGCATCCTGATGCTCGCCTACGGTGTAGTGCTCGTCTTCACCGGCCTGGCGGAGCTCCACCGCCCGCCCGCCAACGAGCTCCTGCTCCCCTGGCTGCAGTCGCTGCATCCCACTCTGTGGTGGGGAGTGGTGCTCGCTCTCGGCGGCGGCTTCTATACCGTTCGCTTCCGGCCCGGCCGGGCCTGAATCGTTTTACGAGCAAGGTCTAAGATAGAGTCGCAACACGCGCGGCAGCGCACGAATTTCAAAGCAAACCAGAAATGCCCCTCAGGGGCTGGGAGAGTTATGGGCAAGCAGATGACGATGGGTGTAATCGTAGGAAACCGTGGCTTCTTTCCAAGCCATCTGGCGACCAGTGGACGTCTCGAAATGATCGCCGCGCTCGAAGCCGCCGGCATCAAGCCGATCGTCTTGAGTCCCGAGCAGACCGCGCACGGTGCCGTCGAATCCTACGAGGACGCCAAGAAGTGCGCCGCCCTGTTCAAACAGCACGCCGCCGAGATCGACGGCATCATCATCACCCTGCCCAACTTCGGCGAGGAGCGCGGCCTCGCAGACGCCCTCCGCCTCGCCAACCTCCAGGTCCCCGTCCTCATCCAAGCCACCCCCGATCACGCCGGCAAGATGACCATCGCCTTCCGCCGCGACAGCTTCTGCGGCAAGATGTCCATCTGCAATAACCTCAAGCAGTACGGCATTCCCTACTCGCTGACCCGCCTGCACACCGAGGCTCCGGACTCCGCTGAATTTAAAGAGGATCTAGCCTGGTTCTCCGGCGTCTGCCGCGTCGTCCGCGGCCTCAAGAACGTCCGCTTCGGCGCCATCGGCGCCCGCCCCACCGCCTTCAACACCGTGCGCTACTCCGAGAAGCTGCTCGAAAAGTCCGGCATCACCGTCGAAACCCTCGACCTCAGCGAGGTTATGGGACGCATCACCCGCATGTCCGACAACGACGACGACGCCCAGGCCAAGCTCTCCGCCATCAAAAAGTACATCCCCGTCGGCGACACCCCCGACGCCGCCCTGATGAAGATGGCCAAGCTCGGCGCCGTCATCGACAACTGGATGCAGGCCAGCGAACTCACCGTCTCCGCCGTCCAGTGCTGGACCTCCATCGAGGAGTTCCTCGGCATCGTGCCCTGCACCGTCATGAGCATGATGAGCGAGAACCTCATCCCCTCCGCCTGCGAGGTCGACATCCTCGGCACCCTCAGCATGTACGCCCTCACCCTCGCCAGCGAGACCCCCAGCGCCCTGCTCGACTGGAACAACAACTACGGCGACAACCCCGACAAGGCCGTCTGCTTCCACTGTTCCAATCTCCCCAAGCATTTTTTCAATGAAGGGGTAAAGATGGACTTCCAGCAGATCATCGCCGGAACCGTCGGCAAAGAAAACACCCACGGCACCCTCGACGGCACCGTCAAGGCCGGAGCCATGAGCTTCGCCCGCTTCTCCACCGACGACTTCACCGGCCAGATCCGCGGCTACGTCGGCCAGGGCGCCTTCACCAACGATCCGCTCCACACCTTCGGCGGCGCCGGCGTCGTCGAGATCCCCAAAATGCAGGAGCTGCTGCGCTACATCTGCGAGAACGGCTTCGAGCACCACGTCGCCGCCAGCTTCTCCACCACCGCCGCCCCGGTCAACGAGGCCGCCAGCAAGTACCTCGGCTGGAAGATGCACTGGCACCAGTAACGTTTCTTGCCATCTGTAACACTCGCAGTTACACGCCGCATCCGGGATTGAATTGCTCGCACATTCACCCGGGTGCGGTACTCTTTTTCAAGCGTTCCATTTTCAACCGCTATGACCGTAAAACGAGCATCCCGCACAACCCGCACCACTGCAACTGGAAAGACAAGCCGCACCCCCGCCCCGGTCCAGCCCATCGAGCCGTTGTTCTTCAACCGCGACGAGTCCTGGCTGCGGTTCAACGGCCGCGTCCTCGAAGAGGCCCAGGACGAGACCAACCCCCTGCTCGAACGGGTCAAGTTCCTCGCCATCACCGCCAGCAACCTCGACGAGTTCATCGAAATCCGCGTCGCCGGCATCCTGCAGCGCATCGAGGACGGCGTCAGCCTCTCCCACCCGGCGGACGAGGGCGGTCTCTCTCCCCAGGAGCGCCTCGACCGGCTCAGCGTCGCGCTCGCCGACTTCATCAAGGCACAATCGGCATGTTGGAACGACCTGCTGCTGCCCGCTCTCCAGCGCGAGAAGATCCATGTCCTCGGCTGGGACCAGCTGGACGACGACGCCCGCGAGTACGCGCTCGAGTTCTACGCCAAAGAGGTCGATCCGCTGCTCACCCCGGTGACCATCGATCCCTCGCACCCCTTCCCCAGGGTGCTCAACAAGGCGCTCTGTATTGCCTTGCTGCTGCGCCACAAACGCCGCGGCAACACCACGACCGCGCTTGGCGTAGTCACCGTTCCGCGCTCCCTGCCCCGGCTGGTCCCGCTGCCCGCCCGCGAGGGCAGCTACGACTTCATCATGCTCCACGAGCTCATCGAAGCCCAGGTGGACCGCATGTACCCCGGCTACGAGGTCCTCAGCCGCTCCGCCTTCCGCGTCACCCGCAACAGCAACCTCTACATGCAGGAGGAGGAGTCGCGCTCGGTCCTCGAAAGTGTGCGAGCCGAGTTACATAATCGGCGCAAGGGAGACGCCGTTCGCCTCGAGATCGAGTGCTCCGCCGTCGAAGAGATCGTCGAGCGCCTGCGCACCAACTTCGAGCTCGATCCCTGGCAGGTCTTCCGCACCAAGGGCCCGGTCAACCTCTCGCGCCTGATGTCCCTTCACGCCCAGGTCAAACGCCCCGATCTCAAGTACCCCGACTTCAAGGCACGCGAGTACAAGGTCAGCACCCGCAGCAGCGATCTCTTCGACGAGCTGCGTCATCGCGATGTCATGCTGCACCACCCCTTCGACTCCTACTCCACGCTCGAGGACTTCATCGAGGCCGCCGCGCTCGACCCCGCCGTCATCTCCATGAAGCAGACCCTCTACCGCACCAGCAAGGACTCCTCTATCTTCCGCGCCCTCACCGAGGCCGGCCAGAGCAAGGACGTCACCGTCGTCGTCGAACTCATGGCGCGCTTCGACGAGGACTCCAACATCCGCTGGGCACGCGAGCTCGAGGACGCCGGCGTCGGCGTCTACCACGGCATCCTCGGCCTCAAGACCCACTGCAAGCTCGCCCTCCTGGTCCGCCGCGACCCCGACGGCGTCGTCCGCCGCTACGCCCATCTCGGCACCGGAAACTACAATCCCGTCACCGCCCGCTTCTACACCGACATCAGCCTGCTCACCTCACGCCCCCACATCACCGCCGCCGTCCAGGCCGTCTTCAACTACCTCACCGCCGAGGCCGAGTCCGAAGCCTATCGCCCGCTGCTACTTGCCCCCGTCTCCATGGCGCAGACCTTCATCGACCTCATCCACCGCGAGGCCGAGCACGCTAAAGCCGGCCGCCCCGCCGCCATCGTCGCCAAGATGAACGGCCTGCTCGACCGCAGCACCGTAGAGGCGCTTTACGCTGCCTCCCAAGCGGGCGTTGAGATCGACCTCATCGTGCGCGGCATGTGTTCCCTGCGTCCCGGCATCAAGGGCCTCAGCGAGCGCATCCGCGTCCGCTCCATCATCGGCCGCTTCCTCGAGCACAGCCGCATCTTCAGCTTCGCCAACGGAGGAGCCCCCGAGATCTTTTGCGGCAGCGCCGACTGGATGACCCGCAACCTCCTCGAGCGCTGCGAGGTCGTCTTCCCGGTCGAAGACCCCAAGCTCCGCAAGCGCCTGCGCGACGAGATTCTCGCCGCCTACCTCGCCGACACCCGCAAGGCGCGCCTGCTCCAGCCCAACGGCGAGTACCGCCGCGCCACCCACGGCCCCCACCAAAGCAGCGATGGCTTCAGCGCGCAGGAGTACCTCATGCGCCTCGCCGAAGGCACCGCCGAAAAACACTCAATCCCCGCACCTGCCCCGCACTCCCGCCAGCCTTAGCTAACTCTCAGCCTTGTGCGGCAGTCAGAAAACCACGCTTGACATATTCCCATATCGGCATGTAATGTTCTGCCATGGCAAGAGCGAGCACTACGTCGGATGCTTTCAACGCGGTTGCTGAGCCCCGCCGGCGGGCGATTTTGAGCTATCTTGCCGGAGCCGAGCGGCCCGTCGGAGAGATTGTCGCAGCCCTCGGCCTGGAGCAGCCTTCCGTCTCCAAGCACCTGCGCGTGCTGCACGACGTAGGGCTGGTTCGGATGCGCTGCCACGGCCGCCAAAAGCTGTACCGGACCAACGCCGAAGCGATACGCCCTCTTCACGAGTGGGCAGGAACCTTCGAGCATTACTGGCAGCATCAGTTGAATCGAGTGAAGGAACGCGCGGAAGCAATGGTCCGCCAAGGCTCACCAGATGTGAAGTCCCCAGGCCCGAATCTTCTCAATCTTAAGGAGAAATCATGATTGCCACCGACCAGACCCTCGAAAACCTAACCCTGACAATCAACCAGGAAATCCATGTTCAGGCGCCCCTGGACCTAACCTTTGCCGCGTTGCTCGAGCAACTGGGCCCCGGCAACGAGACGCCGGACGGCAAACCGCTCAACATGAAGATCGAACCGTGGCCCGGTGGCAGGTGGTACCGCGACCTAGGCGACGGCAATGGCCATTTCTGGGCCAACGTCAAGGCCATCGTGCGGCCCACGCTGCTTGAATTCGCCGGCCCCCTGTTCGCCTCTTTTCCGTTCGTCTCCAACGTGCAATATCGGCTGAGTGAAGTCGATGGTGGAACCTTGATCGCCTTCCGCCACACCGCGCTCGGCTTCGTTCCCGACGAGCAGAAGGCAGGCATGAACAAAGGCTGGGCCGCGATGCACGAACGCGTTCGCCGGCATGCCGAGGCCTTGCGCAAATAGCAGCTCTGGCCAGAGGCAGCTCTTGCATCACTACCCAGTCAACTGTCATCGCGGCCCCTGGATGAACGCTCATCCCGACCGGAATCGTTGCGCGGCAACGACGAAGTGGAGTGACCTGCAGTTTGTTCGGGACTACACCAATTCAATTCCTAATCCACCTTAAGGACAACCCGAAAAGGAAAACCCCATGCCCATCGCACAATACTTACTTGCAGAATTTGAAGCTCAGGCCCCCGTCACGCGGAAGTTCCTCGAGCGCCTTCCCAACAACAAGCTCACCTGGAAGCCTCACCCCAGGTCCCTGACCGCTGGGCAACTGGCATACCACCTCGCCTTCGTGCCCGGAGGAGTCGTCCGCGGCGCTCAGAAGAACCAGGTCGCGCCGCCAGACTTCCAATTCCCTCAACCCGCAACCGTGCAGGAGGTCCTCGACACCTTCGACCAGAGCGTCGCCACCGTGCGCGAGGTCCTGCCGGGCTTCGATGACGCCGCCATGAACGCAACCTGGCGCATCGTCGCCGGCGACCAGGAGATCGCAGCCATGCCGCGCGTCGCCTTCCTGCGCAATATCATGCTCAACCACTGGTACCAGCACCGCGGCCAGTTCTGCGTCTACCTGCGCCTGCTCGACGTTCCTGTGCCGTCAAGCTGGGGCCCTAGTGCCGATGAGCGTTCAGTACTCCAGCCGGAACCTCAGCCGGCGTAACCCCGGTGTCCCATGCACGCGCGATGAAAATCGTGCCGGCTAACAACAGCCCATATCGCGATCGGCGCATCGTGCGTGAGGAGGAACCCATGTGTCCAGTGTGCATAACAACGGCGCTGCTGATTGCCGGCAGCGCCACCTCCACCGGCGGACTCGCGGCCATCGCAATCAAGAAATTCGGCGTCAAAAACGCCGTAGACAATCCCCCCGCTTCAACCCCATCCCCGGCTCCAACCCCGTACAAGGAGGATCGCCATGGCTAGCAGCACAACGAAAGTAGGACGCCCAAACGTCGTTTCGCACGTCGAATGGCTTGCCGCCCGCAACGAGTTCCTGACCAAAGAGAAAGAGTTCACCCGCCTGCGCGATGAATTGAGCCGCCAGCGCCGCACCCTGCCCTGGGAGAAGCTAGAGAAGCGGTATGAGTTTGATTCCACCAAGGGCAAGGTATCGCTGGCCGATCTTTTCGACGGCCGCAGCCAGCTCGTTGTGTACCACTTCATGTTCGGCCCAGGCTGGCAGGAGGGCTGCCCAAGCTGTTCGTACGTGGCAGATCATTTCGACGGCTCCACCATCCACCTTGCCAACCGCGATACCACGCTCGCCGTGGTATCGCACGCTCCGCTCGCCGAGATCGAAGCCTTCAAGAAGCGCATGGGCTGGAAGTTTCAGTGGGTCTCGTCCTTCGGCAGCGATTTCAACTTCGACTATCACGTCTCCTTCACGCTCGAAGAGAGGTCCGGCGACAAGGTTTACTACAACTACGGCATGAATACCTTCCCCAGGGAAGAAGCTCCAGGAGCCAGCGTCTTCGCCAGGGACGCGGCAGGCGAAGTCTTTCACACCTACTCCACCTACGCGCGAGGACTGGATATTCTCCTAGGCACCTACAACATCCTCGACCTCGTCCCCAAAGGCCGCGACGAAAACGGCCGTGGCATGTCTTGGGTCCGCCATCATGATCGCTATACGGAAGGCTATTTCGTAGATCCGGCACAGAAATACGAGCAACCGAAGAGTTCCGCCGGCTCCTGCTGCTCGGGCGAGAGCCACTCGTAATCCAACCATGAAAGCCGCATGACCGGCGCCGACGGCTAGCTAGCGTCTTTCCGCGGCTGCCAGTGTCTGTCATTCCGCAGAGCGGCGGAGGAATCTTCTTGGTTTCCCCGCACGTCCCCAAAAACAGAAGGCGCGAGCATCTCTGCTCGCGCCTTCTGCCCTCCCGGTTCGATCAGTTCACGGTAACCGTAAACGTCGTCGGGGCCGTGATCGTCGCGTTGTTCTGGTCCGTCCCCGTCAACGTGAGGCTGTACGTTCCCGCAGCTACATTGGTGCCCGTTGCCGACGAAGATGTGCCCGAGCTGCAGCCGCTGACAGCGAAGCCCGCAACACCCATCATCACCGCCACCGTGAAGACCCGCACCACCCGCGAGCGCCGTCCCACAAACCCGGCCGCCAGCAATCCAGCCAGAGCGATCCCCATCGGCACACTCCCCTTCGCGGGCGCTACGGGACGGTTCGACGAGACCCCGCCCCCCGACACGAACATCCGCTTCGCGTTCCCCGTAACCACAGCAGCGGTCGCAGCCGTCGCAGCCGTGCACGAGGACGATGTCGTGTACACGGTCAAGGTCGTCGTCACCGCCGCCGTACCGGGAACCGGAAGACTGGCAATGTTGTAGCACCCGTTCGTGAACGTGGGCACCGCCAGAACGCTGTTCCAGGTGACCGTTCCGGTATATCCGCCACTCGGAGTCACCGTCACCGTCGAGGTCGAGCTGCTCCCGGCAGCAACCGTTACGTTGGTCGCCTTGACCGTAAACGTCGCCCCCGGCGTCGTTCCCGTCGCAACCGCCACAGACGTTGTTCCAGACGAGGGAGCGTAATTGATGTCCCCCGAGTAGGTCGCCGTGATCGCATACGAGCCCACCGTCGCCGACGAGAAGTTGTAGGTCGCCACCCCGTTCGCTAGCGTGATCGGACTCACGGTCGTTCCACCAACCATCAGCGTCACCGTCCCGGTCGGTATGGTCGTGACCACATCCCCCACGGCCGCCGACACCGTGATCGTGAGCACGTCGTTCGTCCCCGGAGCCACCGTCGGCGAAGCCGCCGTCACCGCAGTCGTCGAGGGCAACGCAGCAGATCCCGCGACAGCCGGCCACGACGTCAACAGGTTGTACAGATCGATCGACCCCAGACCGGACGCCTCGTCATAGCCCACGCCCGCCGTATACGACCCCGCGCCCGCCGTCGTGCAGTAGGTCGGCCCCGCTGTACACGCGTTACTCCCGCTGACGATGTCATGGAACGCCGAGCTGTAAGTCGCGGAGTTCGCCGCCAATCCATACAGCGTGCGGTTGATCACGCCTTGCCCCGCCGCCCCTTGCTTTTGATTGATGATCGCCAGCATCCCCGCAAAGATGGGCGCAGCAAAGCTCGTCCCACCAGCCACGGTGAGGTCCTGCGTGGCCGAATCGCGGAATCCGCTATTGCAACTCGCCTTCTGCCCCGTGCTCCAATCTGAGGTATCGCTGGTGCAGAACAGATAGCCCGCATTATTCGGGGAAGACGCCAGCGAGATATCCGGCACCATCCGGTAGCTGCCCGCAGTGATTCCGGGAACTCCCGCCTGCCAGGTCGGCCGCGCGGTGAACGCACTCACACCCCCGCCGCCCGAGGACAGCGGACTCGTGGTCGCCGTAGACGAATCATCATTCCACACCCCCTCGGGGATGTACTTAAGAGCAGAGCTCACCACATCCGTACTGCCGTTGGAACTCCAGTAGGTGGTGCTGCCCGAAGCCACGTCAGCGGCCGGAAACTCCGTGCCCCCCATGCCGGTGACATACTGGCTGCTGGCCGGAAAGTCCACCGCCAACGCAGTCTGCTGCGCGGGGGTCACGGCGGTGTCGGCATAGCAGTCGGTCGATCCATTGTCTCCCGCAGCAGAAATTACCGTCTGCCCCTGCGCCACCGCCTGCGCCAGCACCGCATTCAGCTGAGCGTAACCGGTCGAGGCAAGATCCGTCTCGCAGCTGCCATAGCTGCTGCTGATAATGGGAGCGATATCCTGATCGACCGCATACGTCAGCGCGTCGAACGCCCCATAGTTCGTGTTGCTGCCGGTATACACAAAATAGATGGTCGCGCCCTGCGCGATTGCGCCCGAGTACTCGAGATCCAGATCCGACTCCACCTCATCGCCCGGAACCGGAAGTGCCGCGGGCCCCGTACCCGGCATCAGCACCATGCTCGGAGCCTTTACCGGCAGCCCCGCCGCGGTCTGGAAGTTGGCGATGTCCGTGGTCACAACCGACGACTGACCCACGATCGCAATCGATTGCCCCGCCCCGGTGTACCCCTGCTGGTAGGCAGGGACGATGTCGTAGATGGTGGCCACATCTCCCGGCGCCAGGTAGTGGTTGCCGCTCACACCCGAGGTAAAGTTAGCCTGTGCCGCCTGCTGCGTCCTGAGCCGGACATGGGGCTTGGGACGAAAATCCGAGAGATTCGTCACCGCCTGCACGCTCCCCGCCAGCGCCGTCGGAATGCTGATATCGCTCGCCGGAGCAAAGTGCGTCTCGGCCCCAATCTTATAGCTATGCAGCTCTGTCCCGAAGGCTGCCTCCACCTGCGCCACGCTGCCCGTAAAGCTGATCCGGTTCCGGCTGCGCGAAACCCCATTCACCGTCATCCCCTGCTGCTGCAGCCACGCCTGCACCTTCGCCAGGTCCGCGCTTGCCATCCCGAACTGCGCCGCAAACTGATCCGGCGTCAGCCACTTGTGATACTGCGGCGAGCCCGGAGTCTGCTGCGCCGTCAGCAGCGCCTGCAACGCCGCCTCCTGCGTAGCCGACCGGCTGAAGCTAATGCTCACGCCCGTCAGCTTGGCCGACGCCGGCATCCTGCCCACATCATAGGCCCCGCTTGCCGCCCCCGGATGCGAACCCACCAGCGCGAAGCGGGCGGAGCTGTCAATCGCCGCGCTGATCCGTGCCTGCGGCTCCTGCGCCAGCGTGAATCCCGCAAAACCAAAGCAGATAGCGATCCAGCTTGCTACGTATATGAGCTCTGAGCTCAGGCCTTTCACGTAAGTCTTCATTGCCCACTTTCCATATCAGGGTTGATTGACAGATGACGGATGCAGAATTGTTGTCGCTTTCCCAGCAAGGGCGCGGTTTCAGCCGTCCCGTAGAATCCCACATCAACGCGGCGCTCGCCGCTGAGGTACGGCTTCTGACGAGTTCATCGCTCTTCTAGAAACTTAAAACTAAGGCTGGACAGAACCGCCGCCTCTCCCCCGGGCAGCAGGATCTGGCAGCGGTGGCCAAGCTCGCGCGCCATCTCGAGTCCGATTCTGGACCGCGGCCCGCGCTGAAGCCACAGCAAGGCTAACGGCGAGTGCGGGAGACGTCCCGCACAACCTATGGATACCGGGGAGGATTCGCATTAGCTTCCTTTATACCTGAAACCCTGGGTGTCGGTCCTTCGTCGATCTTTAGCCAATTTGGTGAAAAGGAGCGAGCGTGGCAATGCCTGCGCCTCATCCTCTAAACCCCGCTTCAGAGATAAAGACGCGATTTTTCTGGAAAGGATGAGCGACTTAATTCCAGGGACGAAAGGACCAGACGAAACCAGAAGACGACAGGGGAGATGATCAGGCAGCCATCAGGAAGCTCTCAGGAAACGCCCAAGGCCCGCCAGCTCACAACCACCATCTCCCCGCCCCAAAACCCATCCATCACAGCGCGTACTTCCCTGCCTTCACCATGTGCCGCGCAACCTGCCGCCGCAGCGCAATTGTATCGGCCGGATCGTACTTCGCCAGCCGCCGCAGGATCGCCAGCTGCGTCCGCAGCGTGTCGCCCTCGGCCACCGCCGCAATCACCCGCCGCGCCGACAGCTCGATCGTCTCCATCGCCCTGGCCGCGTAGATCCGCGCCATCGCCACCGCGATCTCCTTACTCGGGCCCGCCCCTGTCCCCCGCGCCCCAATCTTCTCCGCCCGCAGAATCACGCTCTCCATGGCGAAGACCTCGGTGATGCAGTCCGCAATCGCCGCCATCACCTCCTGCTCCTCCGCGATCGCCGCCATATACCGCTGCGTCGCCGCCCCCGCCGCAAACAAGGTCAGCTTCTTGGCCTGCGCCAGCAGCTGGAACTCCTCCGCCAGCGCCCCCTCGCGCTCCTCCTTCGCCACCGGTCCAGCCATCACCTCGTCCATTACTTGCTTGATCGCCGGCATCAACGCCAGCTTGCCCGCCATCGCCGACTTCATCAGCCAGCCCGTAATAATCAACCGGTTGATCTCATTCGTTCCCTCGAAGATCCGGTTGATCCGCGAGTCGCGATACGCCCGCTCCGCCGGATACTCCTCCACATACCCATACCCCGCATAGATCTGCACCACGTGGTCGACCACCATGTCCAGCAGCTCCGACGCCCACACCTTCACGATGCTGCACTCCACGGCGTAGCTCTCGATCTGCCGCTGAATCTCCTTCGCATCGTGCTTGGCCTCACCCTCCAGCCCAGACAGTGCCTGATCGATCATCCCCACCGTCCGGTAGCACAGCGCCTCCCCCGCAAAGATCCCCACCGCACAGTCCGCAATCTTCTCCTGAATCAGCCCGAACTCCGAGATCGATTTGCCAAACGCCTTGCGATCCTTCGCATACTGAATGCCGTAGCCCAGCGCCGTGCGCGCTCCTCCCACCGCCGCCGCACCCAGCTTGTACCGCCCCACATTCAGCACGTTGAACGCGATGTGGTGACCCTTGCCCACCTCGCCCAGCAGGTTCTCGACCGGCACCTTGCAGTCCTTCAGAATCAGCGGACAGGTGCTGCTGCCGCGAATCCCCAGCTTGTGCTCCTCCTTGCCCACCGAAAATCCCGGTGTCCCCCGCTCCACCAGAAAGGCCGTCAACTTCTCTTCACCCGCTTTCTCCCCACCCGGTACCGCGCACTTCGCAAAGACCGTATAGATGTCCGCGAACCCGCCATTCGTAATCCACATCTTCTCGCCATTGAGGATGTAGTGCCTCCCATCCTCCGACAGCACCGCCCGGCTCCGCGGATTCATCGCGTCTGACCCCGAGGTCGACTCCGACAGCGCATACGCGCCCACAAACTCCCCCGAAGCCAACTTCGGCAGATACCGCTTCTTCTGCTCCGCCGTCCCATACCAGACAATCGGCAGCGTCCCAATCCCCACATGCGCCGAGAACGCTACCGAGAAGCTCCCCTGCTTGGCGATATTCTCCGCCACAATCGCCGAGCTCACCTTGTCCATGTCCAGGCCGCCGTACTCCTCGGGAATGTCGACCGAGGTCAGCCCCAGCTCCGACGCCTCCCGAATCAGCCGCCGCGTCACCGCAAAATCCTTGGCCTCAATTGCATCCGACACCGGCACAATCTCATTCACCGCAAAGTCCGCCGTAGTCTGCGCAATCTGCCGATGCTCCTCCGTAAAATCCTCCGGAAAGAAGCACTCGGCAGGCGTAGCGTTCTGAATCAGAAAGGCGCCGCCAGCAGTCTTCTTGGCGGTAGGAACAACTGCGGTCACTGTAGCCATGATGCTACCTCCTGCGGAGTTCTTGATATCGACGGCTGGCGAGCACAAATTGCACGGAATTGGATAGAAACGGAAACATCGCCCACGCCCACATCGCAATAGAAACATCGCCCACGCCCACATCGCAATAGGAGAGGAGAAATACAACGGATCCGACACCTGATGATGAGTCGAAAGCATGATGAGCGCATATCCGCACAGGAGAACGACCATCGATGAACCGGCAATCGCCAGACCTGGAGCAAAGCTCTTTTGGGAACCCAGAAAAAGAATCGGGACGACACTGCAGAACGCCCAGGCTCCAGTAAGCACCCATAGGATCAATGCGACCAAACTTCCGCCTGCAAACACAGCGGCAGCGAGGAGAATCGCGAACGGCATCAACCCGGTAACAAATGCCACGACGCTTGAGACTCCGTAACCGATCATGCTCAACTCACCGCCTCAAAGATCCCCGCCGCCCCCATCCCTCCGCCAACACACATCGTCACAATCCCGTACTTCGCCTTCCGTCGCGGCATCTCCCGCAGCAGCGTCGCCGTGAGCTTCGCCCCAGTGCATCCCAGCGGATGCCCCAGCGCAATCGCCCCGCCATTCACATTCACCTTCGCCGGATCGATCCCCAGCACCTTCAGCACCGCCAACGACTGCGCCGCGAACGCCTCGTTCAACTCGAACAGCTCAATATCCTCAAGCGACAACCCCGCCAGCTTCAGCACCTTCGGAATCGCATGGATCGGCCCAATGCCCATCTCCTCCGGATCGCACCCCGCATAGCTGAACGCCACAAACCGCGCCATCGGTCGGATCCCCAGCGCCGCCGCCCGCTCGCCCGACATCACCACCGCCGCCGCCGCCCCATCGGACGTCTGCGACGAGTTCCCCGCCGTCACCGTCCCCTTCGCATGAAACACCGGCTTCAGCTTGGCCAGCGCCTCGAGCGACGTATCCGCTCGCGGGCCTTCATCCCGCGCAAAGGTCGCCTCGACCGTCTCCGCCTTACCCTTCCCATTCGGAGCGCTCGTCGTCACCGTCACCGGAACAATCTCATCCTCGAACCTCCCCGCCGCAATCGCCGCCAGCGCCTTCCGGTGCGATCCATGCGCGAACTCATCCTGCGCCTCACGTGAGATCCCGTAGTGCTTCGCCACCCGCTCCGCCGTCAGCCCCATCGACAGATACGACCCCGGATAGTTCTCCACCAGCCAAGGGTTCACCGAGATCTTGTTCCCCCCAAAGGGCACAAACGACATCGACTCCGTACCCCCCGCGACAATCACCTCAGCCCCTCCTCCGCGAATCCTATCGGCCGCACTTGCAATACTTTGCAGCCCAGATGCGCAGTAACGGTTGATGGTCATAGCCGAGGCCGTGATCGGCAGCCCGGCCCTCAGGCTCGCGATCCGCGCCACGTTCATTCCCTGCTCCGCCTCCGGCATCGCGCAGCCCAGAATCACGTCCTCGACCTCCGACCGGTCGAGCTGCGGCAGCCGCTCCAGCGCTCCAAGAATTGCGGTCGCAGCAAGATCATCCGGCCGAGTCGAACGCAGCGTCCCCCGCGGAGCCTTCCCAATTGCCGTCCGTACAGCCGATGCAATGATTACATCCCTCATAACCGACTCCTAGCGAACCTGCCTTCAGCTCCTAGCTCAGGCAAGCTCCCATCCGAACTGTATAACCCCAGCTAAAAGCTAATAGCTAACAGCTGCCTTCTAGTTCCGCAGCGGCTTGCCCGTCTTCAGCGTGAACGCAATCCGCTCCTGCGTCTTCCTCTCCCCGCACAGCGACAGAAACGCCTCCCGCTCGAGATCCAGCAGATACTGCTCGCCGACCGGAGTCCCCGGCGTGACCTTGCCCCCGCACAGAATCCACGCGACCCAGTTAGCGATCTTCGCGTCATGATCGGAGATATGCTCCCCCTCCCGCATCGTCCACACCGCCAACTTCAGCGTAGCCAGAGCGTTCTCCCCCGGAGCCGGAATATCTGTGCGCGGCATCGGAGCGCTATATCCCTCTTCGGCGATCGCCCGCGCCCTCAGCTTCGCATCCGTCAACAGCCGTCCCCGATTCATAGTGATGCCGTCCCCAGGCCGCAGGAAGCCCAGTCCCCTCGCCTCCGCCGCCGAGGTCGAAACCTTCGCCATCGCGATCGTCTCGAAGTTCTTCTTCAGCGCCTCGAAGATCTCCACTCCCTCGCCCCGCGCGTCCGCCCGTATGCTCGACCCCGCCGCCACGCTGGCGATGGTGAACTCCTTGCATCCCCCTCCACCCGGAATCCACCCCACCCCCCTCTCCCCCACCCCC
>DATMOB010000072.1:0-5516 GCA_035568455.1 Granulicella sp. | reverse complement strand
GACCTCGAGAGCAATGCGATCACGCTGGACATGGTGCATGCGCTGCGCGATGCCCCGCGGCTGCGGACGGAGACGGGGCTGAGCTCGGTGGTGGTGTACATGAACTTTAACGTCGAGGACCCAGCGCTGCGGGACGTGCGGGTGCGGCAGGCGATTGCGTGCGCGCTCGACCGGCAGGCGATTGTGGATGCGCTGTGGCGCGGGCAGGCGCGGCTGGCCAGTTCCCTGCTGCCGCCTGGGCACTGGGCGCGGGCCGACGACGCGCAGCTGGCGCAGTATCCGCACGACGTGGCGCGGGCGCAGGCGTTGCTCGACGCGGCGGGACTGCGGCCGGGCAGCGATGGAGTGCGGATGCGGCTGACGCTGAAGACCAGCACGGATGAGACGACGCGTCTGCTGGCGGCGATCCTGCAGCAGCAGCTGCGGGCGGCGGGGATCGAACTGAGCATCCGCTCGGCGGAGTTTGGAACCTTCTACGCGGACATCACCAAGGGCGCGTTCCAGATCTATGTGCTGCGCTGGATCGGGAGTAACGAGGATCCGGATATCTTTCGCTATGCCTATGGCTCAGGGAGCTTTCCGCCGAAGGGCGGAAACCGCGGGCGGTACTCGAATGCGCGCGTCGATGCTCTGCTGGCCGCGGCGGGGGCGACGACAAACCAGGCGCTCCGACGCAGTGACTACATCCAGGTTCAGCAGATCCTCGCCGAGGATCTGCCGGGAATCCCGCTGTGGTACCCGAACAACGAGGTGGTGCATAACCGCCGGCTGCGCGGAATTACGCCGACCGGGTCGGGAGACTACGACTACCTGGCGAGTGCGTGGGTGAAGTAAGTCACTCGGCTGCCTGTTTGGCGAGAGCCTCGATCACGGCGATGTTGGCCATGAGGGTTTCGGGCAGGTGGTGGCGGTCGCGGAGCCAGGCGGGGGAGTTGTAACTGAGAGTGACGCGGCCCGAGCCGTCACCTTCGGGACGGCTCGCGTCCTCGGCGATGAGCAGCTTCAGCGGAAGATCCAGGGCTATGCTGGGGGCGACGAGCATGAGCGGTGTGCCGGCCTGAGGACTGCCGAAGATCACGACCTTGGTGGGCGGCATGACGAGGCCTGCGGCGGCAGCTTCGCCGCTGTGGTCGATTACGGCGAAAAGCTTGACGCCTTTGGCAGCGAGCAGAGCGGTGAGCCGGGCGACGGTCGCATCGACGGAGTGACAGGAGGCGATGGTGACCATGCCGGAGGTCTGCGATGGGTTCATGAAAGCCCTCGGCCGTCGCGATCTCTCTTTGTGCCGCGTACGGCTGCCCGAGTGTACGAGGCGGGTGGAGTAAGGGTCAATCTATCGTGCTGATAAAAGCTACGGCGGCGACGGCGGCTTGCGCGGCCGTCGCCGCCGGAGGCTAGAGATTGCGCTGGCAAGCTCATGCCGCAGCTCCCGCAACTCGTTCAGACCAGGCCCGCGTACTTCTTCCTCCATAGATAAAACGTCTGCTGACTGATCCCATGCTTGCGGCAGAGCTCCACGAAGCCGCGCGAGCGGCTTCGTCCAAGGGGCAATGTCGTGGGTAATCTAAGTTCCGGGCCATGAACTCAACCTGCTGGAACAAACGCCCATGGGCGCGTTCGTGCAGGCCGGCAGACCTATCATGCGAAAACGAACCCGCGAGAGCACCTGAAGCTCTACCAGCGCTTGGCTCTCTCGGTGAGATAGCCCGTGAGCAGCCCTTCGAGAATATGGGTCAGTTGTGGGCCAACATCGACAATCGCATGCGCAAGCTGAGGCTCGCTGCGATAGAGCGCCCGCACCTGGGGACCAGGTGTTGCCATCTGCCATAATGCCCCAGCCATGCTCGTAGCGGTGGCAACCGTGTCGGTGGCCTGCCGGCTGGAAAGCCCTAGCAGTCGCTTCAGCTCGGAGCCGATCACCTTGACCTCGTTCAACGCGACGAGCTTGAACGCCCGTATGGCATCGAGAGACACGTTGCGTTCCAGATTTAATGGCGCCTGAGCGAGCAAGTCACAGAACATTGGTCGTGCAGTGAGCGTCTTCGCAAACACGGCCGCGACAGCTGTAGGAGAAACTTCCACAAGCTGAGCCAGATCTTTCCGCAGCGCGGAAGACCACTCGCTCCAACCTGCGGCAGTGAGGACGAGGAAGATCTGCTCACGCGTCTCGAAATAACGCAACAAGGCGGACTTGTGCATGCCGACGGCATCGGCGATGTCGGTAAGCGTGATCTGCCGCACCCCGTCGGTTGCGGCGAGGGTACGGGCTGCCTCGAGGATTGCCGCCTCGCGCTGCTCTTTGGCCTCGGTGCTGCGGGCGCGCTGGAAACTCTGGTTCATCAGTGTCATAGCAAAACGCTGTTGCGGTAATAACGCGACGGTGTTATTTAAATCTTAACCCCAATGGGTTCGGAGCACCAACATCATGACGACTCACCAAATTTGGTTCATTACTGGTTCCTCGCGCGGCTTCGGCCGGGCCCTCGCTTCTGCAGTTCTGGAGGCGGGAGACACAGTGGTTGCAACCGCCCGTCGCCCGGAGCAGCTTACTCCCCTCGTCGAACAGTACGGCGAGCGTGTCCTTCCCGTAGCCCTGGATGTGACGAACGGCGCGGCGGCCCAAGCGGCGATCGAGGCGGCGGTCCGCCGTTTCGGACGGATTGACGTGCTGGTGAACAATGCCGGCTACGCGAACATTGCCCCGGTCGAAACCGCGCCGGAAGAAGACTTCCGTCGCCAGTTCGAAACGAACTTCTGGGGTGTCTACCACGTCTCGAAGGCCGCGCTGCCGGTACTGAAGCAGCAGGGATCGGGCACCATCGTGCAGTTTTCCTCAGTCGGTGGCCGCGTCGGCGGTACGGCGGGCCTTGGATCGTATCAGGCGGCGAAGTTCGCGGTCGACGGGTTCACCCGGGTTCTTGCCACCGAGACAGCGCCGTTCGGCATTCGTTACCTCACCGTCGAGCCGAGCGGCTTCGCCACGGATTGGGCAGGCGCATCGATGGAGATTCAGGGCATCCCGGCCGAATACGACGGCACCGTGGGCGCTATCGCCCGCCTCATGGACACCGATGTGGTCAAGGCCGGCGATCCCAAGCGCGCCGGCGAGATCCTCGTACGCGTCGTCAAAGGCGAACACCTGCCCACGCACCTGCTCCTCGGTGCCGGCGCGTTCGACCTCGCCCAGAACTACTCTCGCGGCCAGATCGCCGAGGCCGAGGCGTGGCGGCAGGTCAGCACCTCTGCGGACTTCGGCCAGCCCTATCCGGCCGAGCTGCCTGACAACGGACCTGCACAATAACCAAACCCGGGAGGGCGCTACGATCAGGGTTGCTTATTGCGTGGGCTGTGGGGCGCCCCCGGACGGGAAAACCTGAAAGACAGTGATGAAGTAAGAAGTATCAGCAGAAAGGTAAGCATTTTGTCCATCGACCGTCGCAATTTTCTTAAGCGTGCGGCCGCAGCCGCGGTCACCATCCCTGCCGCAACAACGGTGCAGGCTTCCGTTGCAAACTCCGAAATCCTCCCCGCCGATGCGCTCAATCCTCCCGGCATCCGCACCGCCGGTATCCGCATGATCCCCGTCGTCGGCGGCAAGTACAAGGTCTGGACCAAGAAGATCGGAAGCGGCCCGGTGAAGGTGCTCCTGCTTCACGGAGGCCCCGGCGTTCCCCACGATTACCTCGAGGCCATGGAGTCCTTCCTCCCCCAGGCCGGCATCGAGATGTACTACTACGACCAGCTCGGCGTCGGCAACTCCGACATCCCCGACGATCCCTCACTCTGGACCCTCGAGCGCTACACCGAAGAGGTGGAAGAGGTGCGCCGCGGTCTCGGACTCGACCACTTCGTCCTCTACGGCCACTCCTGGGGCACGACGCTCGCTATGGAGTACGCGCTCAACTACCAGCAGCACCTGCGCGGCCTCGTCCTCTCCAACATGACCGCCGGGGTCAAGGCCTACCTCAAGCACACTGAGGAACTCAAGCACCTGCTTCCCCCCGACAGGCTGGCCCAACTCAACGCCCTCGAAGCCAAGCAGGACTACGACAACCCCGCCTACGAACAGATCATGATGAATGATCTCTATCCCCAGGTCATCTGCCGAATAAAGCCCTGGCCGGAGCCCCTCAGCCGCTCGCTCGCCCGCATGAACGAGAAGATCTACGTCCCGATGCAGGGCAAGAGCGAGTTTCTGGTCACCGGCAACCTCAAGGACTGGGAGCGCTGGGACCGCCTGCACGAGATCAAGGTCCGCACCCTCACCATCGGCGCCCGCTACGACGAGATGGACCCCGAGGACATCAAGAAGATGGCCACGCTGATGCCCAACGCCACCTCCGCCATCTGCCCCAACGGCAGCCACATGGCCCTCTGGGACGACCAGGAGGTCTACTTCCGCCACCTGCTCGGCTTCCTCCGCACCATCTAACCCGCCCGCTTGCCTCTTGGCTACTGCCAGATCTTGGTAACCAGCGTCAACCCTTACAGTAATCCAACTGGAGCTCATCGGCGACGACCGTATGACCTTCTGGATTTACCCACGAAATGCCCCTTGTCGTGGGTAAATCCCGCAACGACTGCGTACGTTGCGGGACGAGGACTGCCCTTCGCCACCCATGAAATGCCGATGTACTCAAGTGGCCTATCCCGCTCCGGCTTTTTAGCGTCGATCTGGGCAAGCAAGTCTTTATCGGCGGCAAGCTGACGCTTGTCCCTCGAGCATTAGGATCGTTCCTCCTGCGTCTTGATCGCGCTCCGTGGCTCGCGCGTCATAAGGCTGGACAGGCAAAAGAAGAAGCAAGTGCCAAAGCAGGCGCAGGGTAGAAGCAGTTAACATTCTGCAACATCCGTTCGTACGGATCTGTGCGGGGGCGATCAGCAATGGTCGTCCCTACCGCGACAGTAGCACCTGAGTGCTTGCCCACCGCGTTGCGGAAACGAAGGTTTACGCACGAGGCCTTGGCTGCACCTCCCTTTCAGAGGCAGCCTGGGGATAGGACCGCTTCGGGATTTACCCACGGCAAAGGGGCAATATCGTGGGTAATCCTGGCGGGTGCAAGGTTGCTCATAATTGAGTGAGGGGATCGCGCAGCTCTGTCGCGGAGGTAGTATCAGCATCAAGACCCATGCCATCGCGTCTCACAGAGGGTAAGTTTTGTTGTGTCAAGAAAGGGCGCAAGCCCTATGCTGTACGAGAGATGGAGGTAGGTCCTTCGGAGCAGCCTTGTAAAGGGAGGCTTCAAACTGCCATAAGCTGCTTCGGTCAAAAGCCGCGGTGGTGAACGTTATGGTTAAAAGGCGCGGCTTGACTGCGTCATGTATGGATGAGAGAGACGAACGCAAGTGAACCTCTGATGGAGCATCGAAAGGCCCGAGACGACATCAAAACCAGGGTTTCAAAACGGCTCTGGGATCAGCATGGAAGCCACTTACTTACTGACCATGCGGTGTCCGGTGTCCGGTGTATAGGAGGCGTGCATCTCATTCGGGCTCTCGTACGGAACTTGAGAAAC
>DATMOB010000071.1:0-7187 GCA_035568455.1 Granulicella sp. | reverse complement strand
CCGCCGCCAGTTGTAAGAACGAAGGAGAAGAAGGCAGAGGTCGCAGAGCTTCCTGTGCCGCCCGCGGGCGGCAGCGACGCGGAGAAGCGCGCGGACGGCATGCTGATCAACGGCAGCGAGAACAACGCGGCGACGTCGAAGTATTCGATCTCGCAGGCGTTCGGTTCACGCAGGCCGGGAGCGAAGGGGCTTTACACGGGCAGCATCGGCGCGCAGATCAACGCGTCGCCCTTCGATGCACGGCCTTATTCCCTGACGGGGCTCGAGGTGCCGAAGGCCTCGTACAGCCGCATCAACGGCGTGGCGACGCTTGGTGGGCCTCTCAGGATTCCGCACCTAATGCGCGACGGGCTGACGTTCTTTGTGGGGTATCAGTGGACGAGGGACAGCTCGGCGAGCACGCTCTCGGGACTGGTGCCAACGGAGGCGCAGCGCGGCGGGGATCTCTCGAGCACCCTGACGGCGCAGGGAACACCGGTGAGTCTTGTCGACCCGTGGACGGGACTTCCGATTACGGGGCCGGTCCTGGTGAGCGCGCAGGCGAAGGCTCTGCTGGCGCTGTATCCTCTGCCGAACCTTGCGGGCAATACACGCTACAACTACCAGACGCAGGTGTTGACGAACACGCATGCCGATGCGCTGCAGTCGCGGCTGGACAAAGGTATTGGCCGGCGCGACCAGATGTATGGCGGATTTGCTTTTCGCAGCATGCGATCGGACAGCGAGAACCTCTTTCACTTTGTCGACGTGACAAACACGCTGGGCATCGACAGCAACGTGCACTGGTCGCACCGCTTTCCGCATCAGCTTCTGCTGGATACGGGATATCGCTTTACGCGGCTGCGAACGCAGGTGCGTCCGTACTTTGCGAATCGGGAGAATGTCTCGGGATATGCGGGCATCACGGGCAACGAGCAGAGCCCGGAGAACTGGGGCGCGCCGAATCTCTCGTTCTCGAGCGGCATTACGGGACTGACCGAGGCGCAGAGCGCGTTCAACCGCAATCGGACGGATGCGCTCTCGATTGAGGCGACGTGGGTGCATCGGCGTCACACGGTGAGCTTTGGAGGCGATCTTCGCTGGCAGCAGTTCAACCAATTCTCGCAGCAGAATGCTCGCGGTGCCTTTACGTTTACCGGCGCGGCGACACAGGGGAGCGGCAGCACGGGATCGGACCTGGCAGATTTTCTGATTGGTGTGCCGGATACGAGCCAGATTGCCTACGGCAATGCAGACAAGTACTTCCGGCAAAGGGTCCACGACCTCTTCGTGAACGACGACTGGAGGATACGGCCGGAGCTGACGTTGAGCTCGGGGCTACGGTGGGACTATGGCGCTCCGATGACGGAGCTGAAGGGCAGGCTGGTGAACCTGGATATTGCCAGCGGTTTTACGGCGGTCGCGCCGGTGCTGGGAAGCGATCCCACGGGGCCGCTGACGGGCACGATGTATCCCTCGTCGCTGGTTCGTCCTGACAAGCGTAACTTCGAGCCGCGGGTGGGGCTGGCGTGGAGGCCGCTGCCGACGGTGCCGCTGGTGGTGCGCGCGGGCTATGGCATCTACGTGGATACGTCGGTTTATCTTTCGAGCGTGCAGACGATGTCGCAACAGTCGCCGCTCTCGACGAGTCTGAACGTGTCGAATGGCCTGAGCTGTCCGCTGACGCTGGCCAATGGATTTCACAGCTGCGCGGGGACGACCTCGAATACGTTTGCGATGGACCCAAACTTTCGCGTGGGGTATGCGCAGAACTGGAGGCTCTCGGTACAGGATGATCTGCCGGGATCGATTGTGTTGACGGCGTCGTATCTTGGCACGAAGGGTACGCGCGGCCCGCAGGAGTTTCTGCCGAATACGTATGCTCCCGGTGCGACGGTGTTCTGCGCTTCGTGTCCCCGGGGATTCACCTATCGTACGTCGAATGGAAACTCGATTCGACATGCGGCAGATATCCAGTTGCGGCGCAGGCTGCGCAGCGGACTGACGGCGACGCTCAGTTACGAGTATGCGAAGTCGATCGATAACGATTCGATGCTGGGCGGAGCAGGGTATGCTTCGTCGTCAACCTCAGCATCTTCATCGTCATCCTCGTCCGGATCATCCGGTGGATCGACGGCATCTGCGAGCGTGCCGGCCACGGAGCTGATCGCGCAGAACTGGCTTGATCTGCGGGCGGAGCGCAGCCGCTCGAGCTTCGATCAGCGGCACCTGGTGAAGTTTACGTTTCAATACACGACGGGGATGGGATTGCACGGAGGCAGCTTCTTCACGGGCAAGCGAGGCGCGTTGTTGAAGCAGTGGACCATCGCCTCGGAGCTGACCGCAGGGACGGGACTCCCGCAGACGCCGATCTACCTGACGGCAGTTCCGGGTACCGGTGTGACGGGGACGATTCGCCCGAATTTTACCGGGGCCAACGTCTACGCGGGGAGCGCGGGCTATCATCTCAACTCGGCCGCGTTCTCAGCGCCTGTCGCGGGACAATGGGGCAATGCAGGGCGTTATTCGATTGAAGGGCCGGGCTCGGTGACGCTTGACTCTTCAGTGGCGAGGAACTTCCGGCTGCGTGAGCCGTTCAGCCTCGACGTGCGGATGGATGCGACGAACATTCTGAACCACGTGGTGTATACGGGGTGGAACACCATCACCAACAGTACGACCTTCGGCCTGCCGGCGAATACTCAGGCGATGCGCAGCCTGCAGATCAGCGGGAGGCTGCGGTTCTGATGACGATGCGGCTCTTAATCGGATGTGTGCTTGTGGCGGCTGCTGTAAGTGCGTCTTTTGCCGGCGCGCAGCAGATCGGGACGAATGAGACGCAGGGCAAGGACACAACCTACACGCTCAACGTGAAGTCGCAGCTGGTGACGGAGAGCGTGGTCGTCAGGGACAAACAGGGCAAGTTCGTCTCGGGGCTGATGGCGAAGGACTTTGCGGTGACGGAAGATGGGACGCCGCAGACGATCCGCGTCTTCGAGCGGGAGTCGTTGCCGGTGGATTCGGCGCCGCTGCCGGTGACGCCTGAGGACGAGGAGAATGTTCGCGTCTACAAGCGGCTGGGCCGGACGACGTATGCGGCGGAGGACAAGGGGAAGACCTACAAGGACCGGCGGCTGCTGGCGTTTTACTTCGACATGACGGCGATGCGTCCGGAGGATCAGGTACATGCGTTGCAGGCAGCGGAGAAGTTTGTGCGCACGCAGATGACCGAGGTGGATCTGGTGTCGATCCTGCGCTACCAGGGTGGCGCGGTGGATGTGTTGATGGACTTCAGCGCGGACCGCAACAAGATCCTAAGCATCCTCGAGACGATGGTGGTGGGCGAGGGGCAGGGCTCGGCGGAGGGTGTGGACGACAGCAGCAGCGCGGATACGGGCGCAGCGTTTGGCCAGGACTCGAGCGAGTTCAATATCTTCAACACGGACCGGCAGCTATCTGCGTTGCAGACGACGGCGCACATGCTGGAGCAGATCAACGAGAAGAAGAGCCTGCTTTACTTTTCAAGCGGCTTGAGGCTGAACGGAAACGACAACCAGGCGCAGCTGCATGCGACGGTGGATGCGGCGGTGAAGGCGGGGCTATCTTTCTGGCCGATAGATGCCAGGGGGCTGGTGGCGCAGGCTCCGCTGGGAGACGCGACGCAGGGCTCGCAGGGCAACTCCGGCATGTATAGCGGAGCTGCAGCGCAGACGAGCAACGATCGCTTCCAGCAGTCGCAGGACACGCTGTACTCGCTGGCGGCGGATACGGGCGGCAAGGCGTTCTTCGACAACAACGATCTTGCGGCTGGGATCGTGCGGGCGCAGCGGGCGATCTCGGACTACTACCTGATCGGCTACTACACGACGAACACGGCGCAGAACGGGCGTTTTCGACGCATCAAGATCACCGTGCTGGAGCAGTTGAATGCGAGCCTCGACTATCGCCAGGGGTATTACGCGAACAAGGAGTTCGGCAAGTTCAACGGCGCGGAGAAGGAGCGGCAGCTGGAAGATGCGCTGATGCTGGGCGATCCGATTACGGACCTGACGATTGCGATGGAGGTGAATTACTTTCAGCTGAATCGCGCGGAGTACTTTGTGCCGGTGACGGTGAAGATTCCAGGGCGCGAGCTGGCGCTGGCCAAGCACTTCGGCAACGAGCATACGGTGATCGACTTCGTGTGCGAGATCAAGGACGAGATGGGGCTTACGATCTCGAACCTACGCGATAACGTGGATGTGAAGCTGAACGACGCCTCGGTGACGGAGCTGGCGCGGAGGCCCATCGAATACAGCACGGGCTTCACGCTACTGCCGGGGCGCTACACGATCAAGTTCCTTGCGCGCGATGACGAGACGGGTCGAATGGGAACGTATCAGACGCTCTTCATCATTCCCAATCTGACCAAGGCGACGAAACAGCTGCCGATCAGCTCGGTTGTGCTCAGCAATCAAAGAGTGGACACCAGGCAGGCGCTCTTCAACACGATGAAGGGCAAGGAGCAGGCAAAAAACGACTCTGCCAATCCGTTGGTGAACGACGGTGGAAAACTGATTCCCAGCGTTACAAGAGTCTTTCGGGCTGATCAAAATCTGGAGGTCTTTCTTCAGGCGTATATGGGGAATGCCCTAGCAGGCAATGGTTCTTCTCAATTGGCGGAAAAGGTGGCAACCAGTTCATCAGTCATTGCTTTTGTTAGTTTGTATCACGGCGGCAAGAAGGTTATGGATAGCCAGGTGATTCAGGCATCAGCGTTGCCGGAAAATCGTCTAGGAGCGGTGCCGATCAATCTAAACATCGCGATAAAAGGGCTAGATGTCGGAGAGTACCAATGCCAGGTGACGGTGCTTGATCCCACCAGAAATCGTGCAGCATTTTGGCAGGGACCTATTGCAGTCGTTCGGTAAACCGAAGATCCGGCCAACCTTAAACCTGTGGTTATGAACGGTCTTCCAAGATCGCTTGGGTTTTCAGGAAAGGTGGGCGCGGATTCCATCATGGCCAGAGGCATATACACGCCTCACCAACAGGCCGCATACATTCTCGCAGACCGCCCCTTCTGCTCTTCAGAGATTTTGCTTGCAAATCCGCGACGGACCATACATTCATAACCCAAAGGGCGGTCCGGGCTGCAAATGACTCCTGGCGGCGTGCGGCTCTGCCCCGTCGTACCGCCTTGCGACGACCGTCTCAGCGAGTACAGAGGTGCGACAAACATTTGCAACACTCATGTCCTGCGATGCAGGGCTTGAGCGATGTCTCATAACTTACCCTTTATGAGACGAAGCGGTGCTTTCCGGATCGAAGTTTCCGATCACCCTCTTCTAAGAGGAGATCAAGCGGCGGACCATCTCAGTAACCCCGTTTACCAGGACCTATCCTTTGCCAGACGCTGCCGCAAGCGTCGTCGCTCATCGTAGAGAGAGAATGGGGTGGCTCTCCAGTTCAACGAATGACAGCCATTCCTGTGCTACCGAAGCATTCGGAAGCCATGATGCATCTTGCGTTATACGCTCACGCGGTTTTGCAGGCCGAATCTCGGCGCTGGCCACGTTGAAGGTCTCCAAACCGAAGGAGTCCTTGATCGTTGTCGGCACAATGTGGATGAACCCGAGCCAGTCGCCTTTCTGAGCAATGTTCCGCAAAGGGGCGTCGGCTGTGCTTGGCATCCTTTGCGCCAGTACGGCCGAAAGCCAGTCAAGCATAAGGGCTTTGGTGTTCGCCGTACAGCAATGAGGAGATCGATTCTGCACGACGAAAGTCCAAGGTGCTCCGAGTTTTCGGTATTTTGCGAAATACTCGTAGGGCAGCCGTGTCCCCGATCTGTCGTCCGCACCACCTGCGATGATGAGTTCCGGAATCTGCTGCGCATCTCGATCTAGGCTTACTGTGTTTATGCCCTGGGGCGCATAGTGGCCTGGTGCAGAGAGGATACCAGCTAGAACCCTATGAGGGTACTCTCCGATAAGTCGTCCAGTGAGTGGACCCGCGCCAGAAAAACCCAAGAGGATCAGGTCTGCCTTTGACAGTTCCGGGTGTGAGGTTTCCTTGGCGAACTGATCAAGAGCCCGCAGAAGCGCAGGGCCTAGGCCTTCCGCAGGATTCATGTTCATGTCGCCGTGATCAGCGGGGAGTTTTCCTGGACAGTGGCTTTGCAGGAGCAGAGCTAGATCAAACCGGCGGGCAAAGGCAAGCACGTCAGGATCCGCAGCAAGATCATGAACATCACGTCCCCGGTCGAAAATCACCCAAATTCCCCGTAATCGCCGGTTGGCTTGTGGGAGAGTGAGGGAATAGTGGCAGGGTCCCTCGATATCCTCAGTAGCAATGGGTGTCACGACGGTTCTTACCTGAACGGGAGCTGACGACTCCTGTCCAACGGCTGCTGTCGCGAGATTCAGGAAGAAACAACAGAGCAAGAGTTCCGTTACAAGACTATGTTTAGGCAAGAGCGTTTCCTCTTCAGCGAACTGCTGGTTACTCAAATGAAAGACGCTTCAAGTAGAGATGTGCTCGACTATTTTCAGAATAGGTCCCGTGAAGTCCGCATATCGGCAACTTCGAGCCGTTGGCCGCTCTCCGAAGGCGATCTTGCCGCTAACCCCGTTTGCGGGAAGCCACAGTCCGCTAGTTTGGCGTGGGGCGCTCGATGCGGTCGATGACAAGGACCTCGATCGGATCCTTGGCGGGGACGAGCCTGAGGCCGAGCTTCTCTCCGAGCGCGCCGGTGAGCGAGGGAGCATCGGGCTCGCTGGTGGCGCCGGCATCGCCGAGCGGCGCCCAGGCGAGGCCGGTCATGTCGAAGTAGCCGGTGAAGCCCGTGTGGTCGACGATAGGACGGTCCCCGATTTCATTGCCGATGGTGCGGGCCAGCACCTGCATTTTGATGGCGCGTCCCTCGAGGACGCGAAGGCCGTTGCTGTTAGGTGTCGTCATCAAAGAGCCGGGAGGCAGTGGGTTGCCGGGGGGCAGAATCATCGGCGGGTCACCGGGTTTGCTCTCCGGCGGCGCGGGGACTTCGGTGATTTTGAGGCCGCCCTTGGCGGGCACGAGCTCATAGACCGGCAGAACTCGGGTCTCAAAGTGCGCCTGGAGGTGGAAGCGGTCGGCGAGGAGGCACTGCTCCATCATGCGGGTCTGGTCGATGCGGTCCTCGCGGGTCATTTTCTGGAACGCGGACGCGAGATCGTCCGGGACCTTGCCGT
>DATMOB010000070.1:0-2204 GCA_035568455.1 Granulicella sp. | reverse complement strand
CCGGCGGCGGCATGGTGAGGGTGAAGATCAGCGCCAAGGGGGAGCTCAAGACGGTCACGCTCGATCCGTCGCTGATGAAGCCCGAGGAGAAGGAGATCGCCGAGGATCTCATCGTCGCGGCGCACGCGGATGCGCGGCGTAAGGCTGAAGCGCTGCTGCAGGAGAAGATGAAGCACCTCACCGGCGGGCTGCCGCTGCCGCCGGGGTTGAAGCTGTTCTGAGTGTGAGCCGATGAGGTCGACGCCACGTAGGGTGGGCAAAGGCGCGGGGCACGGGCGTGGAGGGGACGTAAGGTGCTCTCGCGCCGCGCCCACGCGGTCGGAACTCGCCGCACATGCGGACCGCGTGGGCACGGCGCTGTGAGGTTCATCGCCCAATTTGGCACGTGCCCTGCGCCTTTGCCCACCCGAAGCCGGCGAAGCCGGAACCAAACAGGGTTATCATAGCGAGAGGCGAATGGCTGAGGAGAGCCAGGGTGACGCGCGAGCTGACGGAACGCTATAGCGAGCATATTGCGGGTGTGCTGTCCTGCTACGATCGTATTTTGATCACGGGAACACTTCCGGGGGCATGCTTCGCCGGGGGCATGACCCACATTCTTTATTCGAAGGGCATACGCATTTTTGACTACGCGCAGTTTACGGCGCCGCTGCGTGATCTTGTGCGTGAGCAGGCGGCGGCGATTGCGCGCGAGGCCGGGATTACGATCGAGCACATCGCCAAGCGCCACATTCGCAAGGAAGAGGTGGTCGCCAAGATACTGGCCAAGCGCGGGGATCATCCCGGCTTGGTGCATGTGATTTCGGCGATGGAGACCTGCGACAGCTACCAGCCCTGGCACGACAAGCCGACCGGCAAGAGCTTTCTGCGGCCCGACAGCGGCAAATGTCTGCACTACTATTTCTACTTCATGGACGCAGAGTTGGGACTGATCCATCTGCGGGTGCCGACCTGGTGTCCGTTCCGGCTGCAGTTCTATTGCAACGGCCATTCCTGGTTGGCTCGCCAGCTCAGCGCTGCGGCGATCGATTTTGCCGCCGCCGACAACGCCTTTCTACGAATCGGCGATTGGGAGCATGCCCAGCGGCTCGCGGACAGCTTCTCGCCCGACCTTCTGCATCGCATTCTCGATCATTACGCCGAGCTGTGCTGCCCGGTACTCGACGTATTCGAACAGAGGTATCACTGGAGCCTCACCCAGGTGGAATACTCCACCGATCTGGTGTTCCGCTCACCGGCGATGTTGCAGCCGCTCTACGAGCAGCTCTGTCGTCAGGCGGTATTGAGCGTGAAGGCCGAGCACGTGGCCACCTTTCTGGGCCACAAGATCCCTCCCCACCTCGTCCAAGAGATCGGCAGCCAATTCTCCACCCGTATCGAAGGCACCTGCATCAAGCATCACTTCGGTAAGTCCACCGTAAAAATGTACGACAAGTTCGCTCGCGTGCTGCGTCTGGAGACGACCACCAACAACGTTTCCGCTTTCAAGCACCACCGAAAGGTGGAACATCGACAAGGCCCATCGACAAGACGGATCGCCCCGGTCAAGAAGTCCATCTACAGTCTCCGCGACCTCCACGACATCCTGCTCGCCTGCAACCGGCGCTATCTCGCCTACTTGTCCGCGCTCGACGACTTCTCCGCCGGGGCAAGAGCGCTCGACCAGGTGACCCGCCCACGTCGGGTCGATGGCAAGACCGTCAAGCCAATCAACTTCTTCAACCGTATGGAACAGGCCGTGCTGCGTGCTCTGCAATGCCCGGCCTCCGCCATTGCCGGCTTGCGCCGCGCCGATCTCAGCCCGCACCTCACCGACCTTTCGCCCGCTGCCATCTCCAGATACATCAGCCGCCTGCGCAAGCTCGGCCTGCTTAAACGCATCCACGGCACCTATCGCTACTACCTCACCAAAATCGGGCGCGCCGCCGTCGCAGCCTGTTCCCATCTCACCGAGAACGTTCTCATTCCCGCCCTCGCATGACAAAATCTTCGCACAAAACGTCAAGAGTCGATCTACAAGGGCCTAAGACAGCACCCTACGCCGCATCTTATATTCGGCCCATTGAACTAGCTGCACTTGGGATTGGTGTAGCAACTGCGAACATGCCGGTTCAAGGCGATGCGGTACTCGAAGACGCATTAGCCAGATTTGCGATGCAGCCCGGCGGCGGACTGATCATGATTCCCGACAGCTACGTGACCCA
>DATMOB010000069.1:0-47126 GCA_035568455.1 Granulicella sp. | reverse complement strand
GCGGCGTCCTTGTACTGCTCGTAGATCACCACCGTCGCCGGATCGTCCTCCACTACATGGGCCACATAATTGACGCATCCAGGCTCCTGCCGGGAAGCGGAGGTCAGCTGCCGCAGCATCGCGCTGACCTCCTCCATGTGCTCCTTATCGAATCGCAGACGGACGGTAAAGCTCACCATTGGTTTCCCTCACTTACGCCTGCAGCGCCTCGGTGAACGCCGGCAGGGTCATCGTCTGATCCCGGTCTGGCCCTGTCGATACCATGCCGATCTTCGCTCCGGTCTCGCGTTCGACGAAGCGCAAATAATCCTGTGCCTGTTGCGGCAGCTTATCAAACTCCACGATGCCCTCGGTCGAGCTCTGCCAACCCTTCAGCGTCGTGTAGACCGGCTCAATCGTGTCGAAGCCGCGCATATCGGCCGGAATCACGTCGGTCACCTTGCCGTTGACCTTGTATCCGGTGCACACGGGAATCTCCGCGCACTCATCGAGCACGTCCATCTTGGTGACCACCAGCCACTCCGTGCCGTTGATCATGTTGCTGTAGCGCAGCAGCGGAAGGTCGAGCCAGCCGCAGCGCCGCGGCCGCCCGGTGACTGCGCCATACTCCTGGCCACGTGCCCGCAGCAGGTCGGCCGAAGGATCGTGGATCTCGGTCGGGAACGGCCCCTCGCCCACGCGGGTAACGTATGCCTTGGTAACTCCAATCACGCTTCCGATCAGAGTCGGACCAACGCCGGTTCCGGTCACCGCTCCGCCCGCCGTGGCAGACGAGCTGGTGACGAACGGGTAGGTTCCGTGGTCGATGTCGAGCAGCGCTCCCTGCGCTCCCTCGAACATGACCTTCTCGCCGTTGCGAATCGCGTCATTCAGCATCACGGCCGTGTCGGTGACGAAGGGCGCGATCTGCTCGGCGGCGCGCGCATACTCCTCGTACATGGCCTTGGGGTCGAGCGGCGCGGTGCCGAACAGCGCGGCGGCGATGGTGTTCTTCTCGTGGCAGGCGTTCTGGATATGGGTGCGCAGCAGCGCCGAGTTCAGCAAATCCACCACGCGCAGGCCGCTGCGATGCATCTTGTCCTCGTAGGCGGGGCCGATGCCGCGACTGGTGGTGCCGATCTTGGTGCGTCCGGGCGCGTTCTCCGCCGCCAGCTCGATCATGCGGTGGTAGGGCAGGATGACCTGCGCGCGGTTGGAGACGAAAAGCTGTCCATCGACCGGTAATCCGGCATCTTTGAGCTTGCGGACCTCGCTGAGGAAGGCCATGGGATCGAGCACGACGCCGTTGCCGATGATGCCCTTGCACTCGGGGCGCAGGACGCCGCAGGGGATCAGCTGCAAAACGAATTTGCGGCCCTTGATGATGACGGTGTGTCCGGCGTTGTGGCCGCCGGCGTAACGGGCTACGACCGAGAAGTTCTCGCTGAGCACGTCTACGATCTTGCCTTTACCTTCATCGCCCCACTGGGCACCCAAAATTACGGCTGATTTGCGCTGATTCAAAGGGAATTGGCTCCAAAGTCTTCGGTGTGAAGCGCGTGCTCAGAGGAGCGAACGCCCATCGTCAATTCTATACGCAGGGGCGCTGCGGCCCGCCGGGCAAACCCCGGCCTCGCGATTCTGGACGGATTTCTCGGTGCGGATTTAATGGATTCCGAATTGCGCGTTGCAGGTTTCGAGAAAACGTGGAGAAATGGTGCATTTTGAGGAGTTCCGCGCTTTTTGGTGGTGTTTCTCGTGGACAAATCGTGGTGAAAAGTGTGGCTAACCTGGACCAATGAATATCGTCTTTCGCCCTTCGCAAACTACGGCACGGTTTTGGGATTTATTTTCGGGGGCTGCGGTGAGGATGGCGTGCAGAGGGGCAAAGGCCTCCCGCAGGTGCCGTCGATTCTCTGTTTTTCTGCATCCTTAATACATGCATATACATCTATTGCAGGCATGAAGAAGCCGTCCATCCCGGAACTCCCTTGTATGTGCGCGACCCTTCGCCGGGCATCGCGGGCCCTCACCCAGCACTACGATGAGGCGCTGCGTCCGCACGGGCTACGGGCCACGCAGTTCACTGTGCTGCAAGCGCTGTCGCTCGTCGGAGAGGTCGCGCAGGGAGAGCTGGGAGAGATTCTGGCGATGGATAGCACCACTCTGACCCGCACGTTGGAGATCATGAGCGGTCATGGCTGGATCGTGAAAGAGCACGGGGAAGACCGGCGAGAGCGGCGCCTGCGCCTTTCGAAGGACGGCGAGGCGCAACTGCAGCGCGCTCTTCCCAGTTGGAACAAGGTGCAGAAGAAGCTTCGGCACCAGCTCGGAGCTGAGCGCTCCGACAACCTCATGAACCTGATCAACCAAGTGATGTCAGCGGTCACAGAATAAGGAGTCTGCTATGACACGGTACTCGAGACTTACCGCCGGGCTAGTTGGAACGTGGTTCGTCTTTTCCCTCATCGCCTCTGCGTTCCACCTCTACAGGACCGGCGCGAACGATCCGCCGCTTGCTCTGGGGCTGGCGGCGCTGACGCCGATCGTCGTCTTCCTGGCGTGGTTCGCGGCGTCGCCGGGTTTGCGCCAGTTCACCATGTCGTTGAACCCGCGAACCCTAACCATGATTCACAGCTGGAGAGTAGCTGGGCTGGTGTTTCTGGTGCTGGCCACCTATCGCATTCTGCCGCGTATGTTCGCCTTGCCCGCGGGGTTGGGCGACATTGCCATGGGTGCGACTGCGTCGTTCGTAGCGCTGAAACTGGCGACACCCAATCACCGCAGGCTCTTCATTACGTGGCAGGTGCTCGGAATGATGGACCTGGTGGTGGCGGTGGCGCTGGGGACGCTTGCCCGAGTGATCGATCCGCAAGGGATTCCCACCAATGCGATGACGATGCTTCCACTGAGCCTGATTCCGACGTTTGGCGTTCCGTTGCTGCTGATCCTGCATATTATCTGCTTTGTGCAGGCGAGCCGGTGGAAGAGGGAGCAGGGTGCGACGCTGGGCAAGCAGTGGCAGTCTCAGTCCGCCTAAGAGACCGGCTGCGCGGTCGCTTCGCGTGCCGCCGTCCTGGTTCCGCCTCGGTGGCGGCACGTTTCTCGATGAGGGGAGGTCGAGTGGCGACAGCGCCGGCGGTCCGGTGCGCGTGATCGTAAAGAGATGGGGCATTTTGGGCCATGTATTTTCGATCTCCGGGGGCGGCACAATAGCGACTGAGGCACACGTCTGTCTTGCCTTCCTGGACCATTAAGCACTTATTTCTTGACGGACTTCACCTCGGATAGTTACTATTCATCGCTGCAATTTGCTCCCTTGCATCCTTAGCGTGCTGATTTCCTAGTGTCTCGGAGATTGATTGTTGCTGGTTGAAGCAATTCCCATAATGCATTTTGAGCACTTATAGGAACCAGAGTATTTGACGATCAAGCAGCGCTGGTATCCCCAGCGCATTTACGTAAACCAGTTTTACGCCACCGCGAACACATGAGGTAAATCACATGCAAGCTACACGCTCGAACTTCGAACCGGCTTTTTATGAAAGCGGTTACAAAAAACAGTTTTGCCGCATCGTCAACGCCGCAGCCCTGCTTTTCGCCGCCACGCTTCTTCCCCAGACCTGCGCACAAGCACAAGTCAACAGCGTCGGCGAGAAGCCGTATCTCGGGTGGAGCACCTACAGCCAGCAGACCATCGCTAGCAACGTGATGAACGAGCAGAATATCCTGGCGCAATCTGACGCGATGCGCTCCTCCGGCCTGCAGGCGCATGGCTTTCAGTACATCAACCTCGACGCAGGCTGGAGTGGCAACGCCGATCAATATGGCCGCGGGCTCTGGAATACGACTGCCTTCCCCCATTTTCTTGAGATGATTCAGCACATCCACGCCAATGGCCAGAAGGTCGGGATCTATCTGCTCCCGGGAATTGGCCCGCAGACGGTCGCTGCCAATCTGCCGATCCTCGGCACGCCGTATCACGCGCAGGACATCGTGGTGCAACCGCTCACGATCGGCAACGGATTTGGCAACGGTTACGGCTACAAGATCGATTTCACGAAGCCGGGCGCGCAGGAGTACTACAATTCGATGATCAACCTGTATGCCTCGTGGGGCATTGATTACATCAAGCTCGACTCGGTAACCCCCGGCTCCTACAACGATAATCTCAACATCAACAACATTCACGATGTGCAGGCGTTCTCCAAAGCCATTGCGCAGAGCGGCCGCCCCATCTGGCTTACGGTCTCCTGGGCACTCGATGAGGACTACCTCAGTGACTGGCAGCAGAATGCGAATGCACGCCGCATCGAAGGCGATGTCGAGTGCGAAGGAGACTGCCCGAATCTGACGGAATGGCAGCGAGTGCTGCTGCGTTTTTACGATCTGATCGGATGGCAGAACGCTTCGGGCCCGGCGTTGGGCTGGAACGATCTCGATTCGCTTGAAGTCGGCAATGCCACGGACGGCATCACGGATACAGAGCAGAAGACGGCGATGACGCTGTGGGCGATGGCCAATGCTCCGCTTACGCTCGGCGGAGATCTGACGAAGCTGACCAATTACGGAAAGAAACTGCTCTTCAACGACGAGGTGATCGACGTCGATCAGTCGGGGCATCCCGCAAAGCAGGTCACGGGGGGCTTCACGCCGGTGTGGGTCTCCAATCTCGGGAACGGCAGCTACTACGTCGCGGTCTTCAATCTCAATGCCTTCCCCACCGATGTGACGGTTGCCTGGAAGGACCTGGGCCTCCTCGGCGCGTCCCGAATGAGAGACCTCTGGAGCCATGCTGAACTCGGACCGAGCTACCAATCGTTCTCCGATGTACTGCCGGGACATGGAGCGCGCCTGTTCAAGGTAACTGCCGCCGGTCAGGCTCCGGCACCTCCCGCGCAGATTTACGGCGCGCAGACGGCGACACGGTACGGGGGAACCCAACTCTCGGCATGCTCCACCTGCGCGAGTGGTTACAAGTTGAGCTATCTCGGCATTGGGGCGGCCAACTACGCCATCTTCAACGTGAACGCCCAAAAGGCAGGCGTGTACCGGATGGAGGTCGATTCGGCGACGAACGGCACCCGCTCCTTCATCATCAATGTCAACAGTGATCCGGACATTACGCTGAACCTGAGCGGTGGCAGCGGGAATCTGCCATTCCCCACGACGATTCCTGTTCGTCTGAACCAAGGCATGAACACGATCCAGTTCGGCAACCCGACGAGCTATCCACCGGACATGGACCGCATCATTATCAGCGGGGACGGCAACGAACCGTATCCGGGATTCTCCGTTTATGAGGCGGAGAATGCAACGCTGAGCGGCTCGGCGTCTGCGGGCTTCTGCGGAAACTGCTCCGGCCTCGCTGCGGTGGGCAACCTGGGCGGCTCACTCAGCACCGTCACCTTCGCGAATGTGAATGTGCCGGCCGCGGGGACGTATTCGATGGAGATCGACTATATGACGCAGGGGCCGCGATCCTTCTTCATCTCGGTGAACGGGAGCACGGCGAAGGAACTGGCTCTAAACGGCTATAGCTGGGGCACGCCCACCAGCACCGTGGTTCAGGTGCAACTGCAGGCAGGCTCCAACCAGATCCAATTCAGCAATCCGACCAATTACGCTCCCAACCTGGACTCCATCATCATTTCACCGCCGATGGTCTTTTGAAGCTGCCTTTGCGGAAAAGCCTCAGAGGAAGATCGGCATTGGGTTCCCATCCTTTCCGTTACAGGGAAGGATGGGAATACCGTTTTAGGGAAGCCTTGAGCATCTGCCTTGCGCACATTTGGAACGCAGCTGAAGTAGAGTCATCTGCCTGGATCGGTAACGCTAAACGCCGTTCCACTGCGGGTAGGGAAGGTACGCGGCCCGAAGGGCCTTACTGGGGGTGGTTCAGGAGGTCGTAGACGAAGCCGGTATTGGTCAGGCTGAGCGGCAGGACGTAGCTGGGGTAGAGCAGGTTGTAGCTGGCGTCGAGCGATTCGATCTGGTAGTTGAGCGACGTGGCTCCGCTGAGCGCGGCGCGGTCGAACATGACCAGATTGGTGCCGGGATCGGGGAAGGCGGTCTGGGCGTTGGCGGCGATCTCGGTCCAGCTCCAGTCGGTGCCGGAGCCGGTGTAGCGGTAGACGTGGGTGGGTCCGGTGGATGCGGCCTGCACCATGTACTCGGCGCCGAGGGCGAGGTTGGCGTGGCGGTAGCCGGTCTGGGCGTTCTGGTCGGTATCGAGGAAGATCTGCCAGACGGCTCCGTTGATGGCTCGCCAGCGGAAGCTGACTCGGCCGTTGGCGACGCTAGAGTCGGGCCAGGAGGTAGCGTAGGGCGCCTGCACGCCTTGCTGGGCGATGGCGGTGCTCTCGGCGCTCCAGTAGACGGGCAGCTGGTTGTAGCCGTTGTTGGCGCTGTCGGAGAGGTAGACCCAGCCGGCGTTGCGGCTCTTGGCCAGGCTGAGGGCGGTGTTGAGGTCGCTGGGGGCGACGCCGAGAAGGACGTGCCAGAAGCGCTCGGCCGGGTACTGGTGCACCCAGGGATAGTCGACGTAGCCGGTCTGGTAGGTGGAGAGGCCGGCGTTCTCCCAGTTCATGAGGATGTTTGTGATGGACATCCAGCAGTCGCTGGGGCTATAAGTGCCGGGGTTGAGGACGGTGAGGCGGGCTCCGGCCTGCTTCTGGCGGACGTAGTTGGTGAGCTCCTGATAGTAGAGAAAGCTGGTGGGCTGGTAGGTGTTGGCGACGTTGCAGTCGGTGGGGGCCTCGTCGAAGAAGATGCCGTCGATGAGGTAGTTCTGGTAGAGGGCGTCGATGCTGGCGCGGACGAGCTTGGGGTCGCGGGTGCCGTAGGAGGTGTAGACGTAGCCGAGGACGTAGACGCCCTTGAGGCGCGCCTTGTCGATGGCGTTCGAGACCCACTCATGGTAGTTCTGATCGTCGCCGTTGGTGAGATTGGCGACCATGATGCCGACCGACGCCGGTCCGCTGGCCGCCCATCCATTCCAGACGGTGCCGCCGGGTGGCTGGTAGGAGGGGACGGCGAGCCGGGTCTGGGCGCGGGCGGCGGGGGTGAGGATGGCGGCGATCAAGGCGGTGAAGAGCGCGAGCCAATAGCGGCTGCGAGGTTGCTGCATGGACATGGATGTCCCTCCTGCGGGGATGCCGGTCTGGGTCGATCTGGATGAGGTCGATCTGGATTGTGGCGGGGCCTGACGGCAGCGGAGAGACTTTTCGACTTGCTTCCACCCTTTGCGTCACCAGACAGGGTGCTGGTTGGGGTAGCGTCCCATGGATGGGGGAGCGAGTCAACGGAGGCGGTGAAAGCCGTTTGCGCAGGGGCAAAACGCGATTGCGGGGACGCAGAAGAGCCCTGCCGTAGGCAGGGCTCTTTGGTGGTGCTTGATGTAGCGGAAGCTTAGGCGGGGATCGCGGTCACTTCGGCGGGATCGACGTTGACGAAACGGCCGTTCTGGCCACGGTCCTGGAAGCGGACCACGCCGCTGACCTTGGCGAAGAGGGTGTCGTCCTTGCCGCGGCCGACGTTGGCGCCGGGCTTCAGCGGTGTGCCGCGCTGGCGAACGATGATGCCGCCGCCCAGGATGGCCTGGCCGCCGAATACCTTAACCCCGAGCCGCTGCGCGTTTGAGTCGCGGCCGTTTTTGGATGATCCAAGTCCTTTTTTATGTGCCATTCGATTGCCTCTTTCGCGCTGCCTGTCGGGGCGGTTGCGCTCGTAAGAAAATTATAGTTCGGTGGTGCGAAGTTCGCGGGCGGAAGCCTAGGCCTTGAGCGCCTTGCCGTTGACCAGGATCTCGTTGATCTTGACCTCGACGAAGCTCTGGCGGTGGCCCTGCATCTTCTTGTACTGCTTCTTGCGCTTGAGCTTGAAGACCAGGATCTTGTCGCCGCGGCCTTCGCCGAGCACCTGGGCGGTGACCTTGGCGCCGCTGAGGTTGGACTCAAAGGTGCCTTCCGCGCCGCTGACGGCGAGGATGTCGGAGAACTCGACCAGACCGCTCTCCTCGGCGGGGCGCTCGATCTTTTCGATCTTCAATGTGTCGCCCGGGGCTACCCGGTACTGCTTGCCACCTGTGCGGATTACTGCGTACATAACACAAACCTCAAGCGGGGCGGAGCTCGCCGGCGCTTCCTTGATGAATTGTCCTGCCTGGGGGCGCCTACCGACTGTACGTGCATCGTGCCGGCCCATCCCGGCGCCGCAACCCCGATCCTTCCAAGGTGCTGCCGCCTGAACTCGCCAGCCTGCAACCAGACACACCAGTCGCAACGCCAAACTAGGAAAGTGTATCGTGCTTTGGGGGCCGAGGTCAACGAAACCCGCGGGACTGATCCTGGCTCGGGGCTATCCTCTGCGATGCGAGCGGGTTAGCTGGCGTGGCCGCGCTCGTGACACTCCTCCAGGTGCGGCGGGGGCCACGGGGGAGGAGCGACACTTCGTCCGAGGCTTCGATCAGGATAGGGGCATCTCATTCAGGAGGATAGGGAGGGTCGGATGACGGAGATGGATCGGCGGCGGTTTGGGGTTCTGCTGGCGGCGGCGGGAGCGAGTGCGGGGAAGGTGTTCGGGGCGGCGGCTCCGGCGGTGGCTCCGGAGGTGCTGCGGCTCGCTCGTAACGGCTGGATGCCGAACAATCAGCAGCTTCCGGTGCTGCTCTACCGGGGAGCGTTTTCCCCCAGCGCGAGCGATATGGCCGCGGCGATGGAGGCGGCGTTCGCGCATAACGGCTGGCCGCCGCAGTGGAGGAATGGGGTTTACGACTTCCACCACTACCACTCCACCGCGCATGAGGTGCTGGGCTTCGCGGGAGGCTGGGGGCGGCTGATGCTGGGAGGCGAGGGCGGGCACGAGCTGACGGTGCGGGCCGGCGATGTCGCCGTGCTGCCGGCTGGGACGGGGCACTGCCGGCTCGACGCCAGTGCGGACTTCCTGGTGATCGGTGCCTATCCGGCGGGCGAGACCTGGGATATCTGCCGCCAGGCTCCGGATGCAGCTACGCTCGAACGGATGAGGAAGGTCGCCTTCCCGGCGTCGGATCCGGTGAGCGGACGGGGCGGCGCGCTGGTGCGGGAGTGGCAGTCGGCTTAGCGACGGCATCCTCCGGAGAGAGCACATTTTTTACCTTGCTGCTTCTCACCCTCTCCTACACCGTGTAAATACACCGTGTAAATTAAATCACGCTAAACCAAATTGGGCCCTCGACATGCTTCCAAGCGGAGCCGGGCGATCTTCTGGTCTGGAGCTCTGAGTAACAGAAACCGAAAACGGCGTGCTCGTTCGCGGCGTACGCAAGGGAGAACTCACGATGTCAATTTCTGGAATCAGCAATACGACGGGAAGCCAGTATAACTTCAGCAACATGACGAACCAGCAGGAGATTGCGGCTGCTAGCAATCTGGCAAATCAAGGCGTAATCACTGGAGATCAGTTTGCGGTGTTGGCTGGAGAGGCTGTCAGCTACGTACCAAGTGCCGGCGTACAAGCTGGTGCCGCGAACGATCCCCTTAACTCGACGACCAATCAGAATTTCGTGCAGATGCTCCAGAACAACATCGCGCAACTCCAAAACGCGGCAGGTAGCGATCCTGCCATGCAGAAGAGTTTGGCAACAGAGGCCTCTCTGATGAACGTGCTGAATCAGTACGGGACCTCTGGGAGCACTCTGAGCAACGGAACCATAATGAATCAGCAGGCATAAGGGAGGCAACTGGAGAGTGCCCTGGGTTACTGGCCAAGTTGCGCGACAGCTGCGCGTAATGTGTTGCTGGAGATGTGAAGCAGTCCCGCGTAGGGCGAGTACATCTCCAGAATCAAGAGGATCGCGCTGCAAACCGCCAGCGCGGAGGCGAAAAAGCTGGCGGCGACGGTGAAGTTGGCGGGCGCGAAGAGGCCGAAGCTGATGAAGATCGTGGTGAGCCACAGAATCAGCACGATCAGCAACGGCACCGAAACCGGTTCGACTGTTTGTTCGTACATCAACAAGCGCGTTTGTCCGATAGCCATCGCGATCGTCAATGCCTGGGTCTTGAGCGAGCGCTGGATTTCGTCCCGGGGCGAGAGTGCCAGTAACTTGTCGTAGAGAACGTCGCCGCCAGTCGGCGGCGACGCCAAACGGGAATGGCTGGTACTGTCTTTCGACCATGTCTGATCGAGAATGCGAGTCGCGACGTTGCGGAGAAGATCGCGGTCTTCCTTTGTCTCCGGCCCGTAATGGGCCAGGACGCGGTCCAGCAAAACGATCTTGCTGGACAAGTCCATCATTTCGTTGCGCTGTTGGTCGTAGGAAGACTTGGCGGAACCAACCAGAAGACCGAGGACAAGCGCTGCCATGGTCCCAACTAAGCCCACCCCCATTTTTACCGCATCCTTCGTGTCCGCACTCAGATGGTGCTCCGGTAGAACGGTGCGAAGAGCGAGGCCCAGCAATGCGCCTCCAAAAACGCACACAAAAATGATCGAGCTGATTGCCAGGGAACTCATCGTCGGGGCTCCTTGACGCCAGGGCACCTATGCGTCAGGGAAGTGTATGAACGACGTGTCCTCTCTTGCAAGAAGAAACACAATTGTATCGACGGAACCGTTCAACTGCTGAGTGGTCGGCAACCCGGAGGTCGATTTGAGCCAGCAGTATCAGTTCATTCCGATTGAGTACCGGAACCCGCAGGGCGAGGTCTTCCGTTGAGCGAAAGGGTGCCTCGTTCGTCGAGATGCCAAGAGAAACTCTGCAGACGACCTGCGTAGCCCTTTCGCGTATCGTTCCCCCAGATTGCCGAGCACGCTTCAGCGCCGCGATGTCTCGAGAGGGATATCCCTCCCGACTCCATCAGCCTTCGCAAAAGTCCGGATTTCCGATTTCGATTTGACCTCGATCGAAAGCGGTTGCAACGACTCAATGCGATGGCCCGGCTGCGGCGCAATAAACAGATCGTATCTGCCCTTGATATGCAACCGCATCGCTTTCAATGCACTTTGAGCGCTTACTTCATGCTCGACTCCGTCGACGTATTCCTCATGGGGAGGAACCCGATCGTAGATCCAATAATCAAGGTCGTACGATCTGGGTGAATACGGTTCCCTAGTCCAGGCGCTATAAGATGGCGACCCACCGTCCACAACATAGAGCATTGCCTTGCTGTCTTTTGCGCTCTCGATCAGAGCATCCGGCGTTTTTACCTCTTTGTCTCCCTGGGCGGATCCGGTTAGATAGAGCACGATCGTTATGCCATCGACCCCCCTCAGGCTCTTGACGGCAGCCAAATAACTCTGCGTGTAGGAAATGGCAGCGGGGGCAGATTGTGCGATGGACGATGAGCCCGCAGCATAGCTGGTTGTACTGCCATCAGGACGAACGACTGCCGTTTGCCATCCTTGGCACCAGACCGCCTCAAAAGCATGCGTCAACTGCCTGAGCGTCCCTTCAGGATCGGAGACGGAGGGACCGATAACGACAAGGAGACGTGTGGGCTGCAAGCTCTCCGGGGGCTGTTCTGCGCCAGATCTTCCGATATTCACCTGGAGGCGCGATCCGCCCTGCCTGACCCAAAAATCCCCTGGCTTCAGATGGAGAACAGGGTCGCCTATGTTCCAAAGAAGATCTGGATTGTCCTCCGCTCGCTGCACAATCATCGCCACATGAAAGCCATCTGTCTGCGCTGGTTCCTGCGCTACCAGATTCAAGTCTCCGCAAGTGACAACAAGGGCGAAAGCAGCTACGAGTCGACTAAACCTGGCTAGAGTCATAGCCTAACCTTCGCAAGTAAGATTCACACCCTTCCAGATAAAACATGGCGGACAGCCACAAGCGGCTGCGTTGCAGCATGCATTATTCCACTTTGCGGACACGGGTGAAAAGGCCTCTAGTGTTTACCATCCGTTCAATCGCGTGCGAAGAAGAGGCGGTCGGTATAGAGCAAGCCGCGCAGCAGGCTGGCTTCAGTCATTCAGCATCGTGTGTACGGAAGCCAATGAGCTGATGTCCTCCGTCCATACCCTCCTCCCCAGCAATTCGCAAAGGGAGACGGCAGTAAGGTCCGGTTTTCCCGTGACTCGGGAACAATCCTATGAGGGACCGAAAAACTGGATCTCGGGCAGTACTGCCCTGCTCCACTATTTCGTGTGCGCCCCAAAATCTGAGTGTGCGCCCGAGCGCGTACCTTGGGCGATCCAGGGCCGAAACCATTGTGTTGCTTCACTTACGATGGGCCCGAAGACCCCGGCATTCGGCTCTCCACGTGCAAGTTCCCACGCTGCAGCGCCCGTTCGCCTGGCGGCGCATGAGGCATTCAGCGAGCTGAACCTCGATGGCACCAAGGAGATACGATGAGCGCACAAGACGACATGCAGCGGACGGTACTTCCAATCCCGGATCAACCACGCACAGGCCTGGTCACCTATGATGCGAAGGATCCGGATACCAAGTACCCGAAGATCACGCGGTTGCGCCCACCCACGGGTGCCCCCAACGTCCTCATCGTCTTGCTTGATGACGCGGGTTTTGGCTCCTCGAGCGCCTTTGGCGGCCCGTGCAGCACGCCGACGGCGGAACTCCTGGCGGCCGAGGGTCTGAAATACAACCGTTTCCATACCACGGCGCTCTGCTCGCCTACGCGACAGGCGCTGCTGACAGGACGCAACCACCACACGGTGGGCATGGGCGGGATTACCGAAATCGCCAGCGGCTCGCCCGGCTATAACTCGCTTCTGCCCAACACCTGCTCGCCACTCGCTCGGACTCTCAAGCTCAATGGCTACGCGACGGCGCAGTTCGGCAAGTGCCATGAAGTGCCGGCGTGGGAGACCAGTCCGGCCGGTCCCTTTGATGCCTGGCCTACCGGGGGAGGCGGATTCGAATATTTCTACGGGTTCGTCGGCGGTGAGGCGAACCAGTGGTACCCATCGCTCTATGAAGGCACCACCCCGATCGAGGTCGGGAAGACGCCCGAAGAGGGCTACCACTTGATGGAAGACATGACGGACAAGGCTATCAACTGGATCGGGCAACAGAAGGCGCTCATTCCCGATAAGCCCTTCTTCGTCTACTTCGCGCCGGGTGCGACCCACGCCCCGCACCACGTCCCAAAGGAATGGGCGGACAAGTACAAAGGCAAGTTCGACCAGGGCTGGGACAAGCTACGCGAAGAGATCTTCGCCCGCCAGATGGCGTTGGGCGTCATTCCGCAGGATTGTCAGCTCACCCAGAGGCACAAGGAAATCCCTGCATGGGGCGATATGCCCGCCGCGCTTAAGCCCGTGCTCATCCGGCAGATGGAGGTTTTCGCCGGATTCATGGAGTACGCCGATCACCATGTTGGGCGGTTGGTGGATTCACTGAAAAAGCTCAATCTGCTCGACGACACGCTGATCTACTACATCATTGGCGACAATGGCTCATCTGCAGAGGGAACGCTGCAAGGCACATACAACGAGATGATCAACTTCAACGGCGCGGCCGCACTGGAGACGCCTGAGTTCCTGATGGCACGGATAGACAAGCTGGGCGGGCCGGAATCGTACAACCACTATGCCGTGGGCTGGGCGCATGCCCTGGATACGCCGTACCAGTGGACCAAGCAGGTCGCCTCGCATTTTGGCGGCACTCGCAACGGCACGATCGTGCACTGGCCCAAGGGAGTCCAGGAGAAGGGAGAGGTTCGCACCCAGTTCCATCACGTGATCGACGTCGCGCCGACCATCCTTGAATTGGCCGGCCTGCCCCAGCCGCTCTTCGTCAACGGAGTCCAGCAGCACCCGATCGAGGGCGTCAGCATGGCGTACTCGTTCAACGACGCCAAGGCTCCCGAGCAGCATGAGACACAGTACTTCGAGATGTTCGGCAACCGCGGCATCTACCACAAGGGCTGGACCGCGGTGACGCGGCATAAAACGCCATGGATTCTTGTAGGCGAGGTAACCCCGGCGTTCGACGACGACAATTGGGAGCTCTACGACACCAGTAAAGACTGGAGCCAGGCGGACAACCTCGCCCAGCAGATGCCCGAAAAGCTGCATGAGCTGCAGCGCCTGTTCCTGATCGAGGCGACACGGTTCAACGTACTACCCCTCGATGACAACATCGCTGCGCGGTTGAACGCCGATACGGCGGGGCGGCCGGTGCTGATCAAGGGCGACTCCCAAATTCTCTTCGGCAGTATGGGGCGTCTATCCGAAAACTCGGTCGTCAATATAAAGAACAAGTCGCACTCGGTGACCGCTGAGATCGTCGTACCCCCAACGGGGGCTGAGGGTGTCATCGTCGCGCAAGGGGGCAATATCGGCGGCTGGAGCCTCTACGCAAAGGGGGGCAAGCTCAAATACTGTTACAACCTGCTCGGCATCCAACAGTTCTACGCAGAATCAAGCGACGTGCTGCCTCCGGGCGAACACCAGGTACGCATGGAGTTTGCCTACGCTGGTGGTGGCCTTGGCAAAGGGGGCACGGCGGCCTTGTATGTGGATGGGAAAAAAGTCGGCGAGGGCAAGGTTGCCGCCACAGCGGCCATGGTCTTCTCTGCCGATGATGGATGTGACGTGGGGGTGGATACGGGATCCCCTGTCTCACCCGACTACGGGTCGCGAGGGAATGAGTTTTCGGGTCGCGTCAAGGGCGTCCAACTCGCCATTGCCAAGGATGCTGAGAGCCTCGATCACCTCGTCTCGCCGGAGGAAGCTGTCCGCATCGCCATGGCACGGCAGTAGAGACGCAAGGGACGCCGCTTTGACTGGATGGGCGGCAAACCAGAAATTAGTTAGCAACCTATAGAAAAAATGGATCAGCTCTGTCATCAAAAAGCCGCTCGTTCTGTACCCTAAGAACTGCAAACAAGAATGAGCCACGCTAAACTCCCGCGCCCCCTGCTTGTCTTCCTGTTCGTGCTGCCCCTCATGTCTGCTCTCGCGCAGGCGCAGCCCCCGGCATCGCTCCCCGACATCCAATCCATTGGCGCTCTCGGGACAGACCTCTTCATCCAGTCCGGCTCCACCGGTATGGTTCTCGTCGTCGTTCGCGACGATCAGATGTTCATCCGCGGATACGGCGAAACCGCTCCCAACTCTCATCAGGTCCCCACCCAGGATTCTCTATTGCGGCTCTGTTCGCTCACAAAGATCTTTACCACCGACGTCCTCACCAAACTCGTCGCGGACAAGACCGTGCGGCTCGACGATCCGTTCCAGCGCTATGCCCCGGCGGGCACGGTTGTACCCAAACGCCTCCGCTCCATAACGCTCGCCGATATGGCGACACATACATCCGGTCTTCCGCGAGAACTGGGCAGTGCTCCTCCCAGTACGCCGCACTTCACCTTCCCGGACTACCGCACCCGCTGGCACTGGCTGCCAAATCAGCGTCTACGCAGCACCCCCGGTACCGCTGCCCTCTACTCGAATGTGGCGTTCGATTTCCTCGGCGATGCCCTCCAGTCGGCTGCACACAAGCCATATGCCGCACTTCTTGCCGAACGCACTCTCAACCCGCTCCATATGCAGCACACGACGTTCTTTCCCAACGCTGAGCAATGCAACCATCTGCTGATCAGCGCGCACGAGGAAGGACCCTGCATCGCCACCGAAGCCACCGCCGGAAGCTCCGGCCTCTATTCCACCGCAGCCGATATGGTGATCTGGCTCAAGTACCTGCTCCGGAGCGGTGGCCCAGACATCGCCGCACAGGACACCTCCGCCCAGGCAATCTACCTTCTTCCTTCGAGTCTGGTCAGCCAAAAGGGACTCGACCACGCCGGAGAGCCCACTGGCATCGGTCTGGGCTGGATTCACATCCTGCCAGCCGACTCCCCCTCGCACATCGTCGAAAAAACCGGTGGCGGAGCCGGCTTCGAAACCTATATCGCCATCAACCACTCCCGCAGCACTGCCATCTTTCTGGCCGCTACCGACGGTCCTGTCGACACTCACGTGAACCTTTTCAATGCCGCGAACAAGCTTCTTCTCGCCGTGGCCGGTCTGCCGCCGCTCCCACCGCCGCCACCCAAACCTGCAGCAAAACACAAGCACCCTCATCGCCGAAGCTAAGCGAGTTAGCATCCACTGTGGTTCGGCTACCAAACTACGTGGGATTTGCGTCTCTGAACGTACGGCCGGCTATTCGGCAGCCGCTCGTTCGTACCCCGTGGGCTTATAACCGAGGGGCGCCCAGGCGGCGGTGCGGGGCGGCTCTGCCCCGTCGAATCTAGTCCCAGGCGTCGTCGGGCAGGTTGACCACGATCGGCTGCGATGTGCTGCGCACTACGATCCAGCGGAAGGGCTTGTCCGGGGAGGGATTGATCTCCTGGTGCACCAGCCAGGGGGGGACGTGGAGGAAGTCGCCGGCGCGGACGATGGTGTCCTGCTCGCCGTGGTGGTGGATGCCGGTCCGGGCTCCGGGCTCGACCAGGAAGGTCCCTCCCCAGATGCTGGCTTGAATGCCGAGGTCGGCGGAGATGGCTGCGCGCCGGAGAGAGCCGGAGGTCTGCGCGGTTCCCTCGTGAAACTGCGAGGGCTGGACGATACTGATGCGGGGACTGATGCGGGGCGTGCGGTCGCTCGTACTTAATCGTTGTGCGCACCGCCCGGAAGTTGCGCACATCCAGACAGAAGAAGCCCGCTGTGTGAGCAGCGGGCCTCTGTAGACGAGCGGTTTGGTTGCCGCGATACTTGGCGGTGCCCGGGGGGTAATCGCAGCGATGCAGCCGCCGGTTAGTACCGGGTGGGCCGGTTGCCCGGGGTGGTTTCGGTTCTGGTAGCCTCCGTGCGCGGGGCGTTCGGAAGCGGAGTACCGGGGGGCGGTGTGCCGGGCGGGATGTTTCTCGCCGCAGCCTCCCGGGATGCGGCGGTCTCCCGGCCGGGCACAGCGCTCTTGGAGCTTGCCTCGCCGCTGGAGGCGATGTCGCGCCCCCCCGTCTCCTTGAGCGCAGCCTTGGCCGTGGCTATCTGCTCAGGGGTATCGCAGTGCACCGAGAGCAGGGTTCCCCCGTCCTTGACCGCGCCCTCATAGCGCTTGGCCTCGTACTCGGGGATGCCCATGCCGACCAGGGCTCCGACGATACCGCCGACCGCTCCGCCGACGCCGACCCCGGCCAAGGTCGCCATAATCGGGCCGGCCGCGATCAACGGACCCACACCCGGGATGGCGAGAGCTCCGATGCCGGCCAGCAGCCCGAGGGTGCCGCCGATGACTCCGCCGGTGGTGACGCCGGTGGTGGTTCCCTCCGGGGCCTTGGTGCTCTTTTCATGGGCGAAGGCGCGGGTACTGGCGTCGTCGGGAAGAAGAACGGAGATCGCGGCATTGGGGAAGCCGCGGGAGAGCAGGTGGTCGACCGCCATCTCGGCGTTGACGGGGGTCGTGTAGATTCCAAATACTGCGACGTTTTTGCTGGGCATGACTTTGCTCCTAAAACTACTAACGAGCTGGGGAGGGTTGGGCTGGCCGGGATTGCTCGAGCGGCATGCTTAGGGTTGCTTCACGGTCAGCTTGTTCATGAGCTTGTCGGCAGAGACAATATTGATTGGCAACGTCAGCAATCCTCCTCCTCCGACTTCACCGGCCCTGTGAGGGTGACGTTGCCGTTGGAGGTGATGATCTTGACGTTGTGCGCGTAGGTCGAGAGGTCCTTGTCAGCCATGATCGCGCGGCGCACCTTGGCCGTCATCTGGCGGTCGGCGGTCGCGTTCGACTGATCCTCTGCGGTTCTAGCCTGGTTGTTGTTCTGGCTGGAGTTATCGGGGGCGGTTTGGGAGGACGACGGCTGCGCGACGCTCAGCGCATTCACCGGACACAACAACACAGCTGCAAACAATGCCAGGATTGCAGAACGTAGGAGTCTCATCGCGGGCCCTCCCCAGTGGGGGAATTCGGGTCGCTTGCAGGCTGGACTTACGAGCCACGCACCCGTTCGTGCGATCGGTCGGGATCGGTTCACGCCGATCAGTTAGTTCCGATGGTCACGGGGACGGGGGAGTTGTCCGGGGCGGGGCGCGGCGGAAACAGGGCGGCTCGTCGGCAGCCGGCCACAAACCACACTCGGCGGGGGCCTGTGTGCCGGTCTAAATGGCTTTAAGAGATCCACTTGAGCAGCCGAATGATGCCCATCTGCGCCGGTTTGGAGTGCGCGGAGACGTCCTTGCGGGCGTGGATCTCGGCGCGCTGCGCGGCGTAGTAGCGGTAGGCCTCGATCATCATCTGCTGGTTGGTCAGCGTGGGCGACCAGCCGAGACGCTCGCGGATGCGCTGGGTGGAGAAGATGAAGTCCTCGGCGATCATGCGGTAGTGGTAAGGGCCGAGCGGCGATACCTTGAGCAGGTGCGCCAGCCTCATCGCCGCAATGGTGGGTCCCTTGGGCAGGCGGGCCACGCGGGCTCCGGTCCCGGCGGCATCGATCACCGCCTGGTAGACCTCACCGAGCGAGACCACGTTCTCCGAGCCGATGTGGAACAGATCGGAGTGGTCGTAGGCCAGCGTCTGCACGCAGGCCGTTGCCAGATCCTGGGCGTAGATGAACTGGTAGCGGTTGGAGCCGCCGCCGACCACCCACACCCTGCGCCCCTCCTGGATGAACTCGAACAGGATGGCGAGCAGACCGAGCCGGCCGCTGTCGATGATCGTGGGGCAGCGGATGGTGATGACGTGCAGGTCGTGCTCGTACTCTTTGAGGATCTGCTCGGCGGCGAGCTTGGAGCGGCCGTAGAGCTCGACCGGGTTGGGCGGCTCGCCTTCAACCACCTCGTGGCCGAGGTTCGAGGCCCAGAGGCAGTTGGTGGAGATGAAGACCAGCTTGGCGACGCCGTGTTCGACGCAGGAGTCCGCGATGTTGCGGGTGCCGTCGACGTTTGAGGTCCACAGCAGCTGGTCGTCGATGGCGTCGTGGGCGAGCTGGGCGGCGCAATGGAAGACCGCCTCGAAGCCGTGCTTGACGAAGAGCCGGTCGAGCAGCTGCAGGTCGCGGATGTCGCCCTGGATGCTGGTGAGGTTGGCGTGGGTGTCGCTGTCGGCGACCAGGTCGATGTTGACGCAGGCGTAGCCCTCCGCGAGCAGTCTGCGCTTGAGCAGCCCGCCAAAGAAGCCCGAGCCTCCGGTTACCAGTATGGTCTTCATTCGTTTGTGCGCCAGTTACGATTCTATCCGGTCGATTCGGCTTTCGGCCGGGACCGCTGGGCTCGCCTCGAGACGGCAGGGAATGGGGCGGGCGAGGAATGGTTCAGGAAGGCCGTACACTCCAGATAAACTGGAGCGATGCACTCCCCGATCGCCATCAAGGCCAAGAAGCTCCATCCCGCCGCACGACTTCCGCGCTACGCCCACACCGACGCCTGGGGCGACCTGGCAGCAGACCTCTACGCCGACGCCGCCGTGACGCTCGCGCCCGGCCAGACCGCTCCCGTCTCGACCGGCATCGCGCTCGAGTTCCCCTCCGGCTACGGCGCCCTGGTCGAGGACCGCTCCGGTCTGGCGGTGCGCGGAATCACCACCCTGGCCGGGGTGATCGACCCCGGCTATCGCGGCGAGATCAAGGTGGTTCTGACCAACCTGAGCGAGGCCGCGGTGGAGATCACGGCCGGCGACCGCATCGCCCAGCTGCGCCTGGTGCAGCGCATCGAGGCCAGCTTTGAGGAGGTCCCGGAGCTGGCCGAGGCGCCGCGCGGAGCCGCCGGCTTCGGCAGCACCGGAGCCTAGCGACACCGTATCTGGAGCCGAGCGACACCTCGACCGGTCCGAGCCACGCCGCGACCAGCCCCGAGCCGAACGAAATCACCCCGGATACGCACCGGAACGGCTCGGCCCGGGGCCGGGGCACTGCCCGCGTAGGCGCCATGCGGCCCCGAGCCCATCGTTTACACGGCCGCCACCCGCTGTTTACACGCCAGACATGCGACAATCGAGTTAGCGAGCCATGTCCAAGACGTCCGTTCAGCACCCGGTTTCTCTCCCGTCCCCCGCCGAAATCACACCGGCGCTGTTGAAGACCCACAGCATCACTGCCGAGGAGTACACCCGCATCGAGAGCGCGCTGGGACGTACCCCATCGCTCACTGAGCTGGGAATCTTCTCGGTGATGTGGTCGGAGCACTGCTCCTACAAGTCCTCGCGCGTGCATCTGCGCCGTCTGCCGACCAAGGGAGCGCGCACCAGCGGCCCGGGCAGCGTCGTGCAGGGTCCCGGCGAGAACGCCGGCATCATCGACGTCGGCGACGGCTGGGCCTGCGCCTTTAAGATCGAGTCTCACAACCACCCCAGCTACATCGAGCCCTACCAGGGCGCGGCTACTGGCGTGGGCGGCATTCTGCGCGACATCTTCACCATGAACGCGCGGCCGCTAGCGGTGATGGACGCTCTGCGTTTCGGCCCGCTTGATGAAGCCGAGCCGGACGCTACGCTGCGGCGCAAGAACCACCAGATCGCCGCCGGCGTCGTGCACGGCGTGGGCGGCTACGGCAACTGCTTCGGCGTGCCCAACCTGGGCGGCGAGACCCGCTTCGAGCCCTGCTACTCCGGCAACCCGCTGGTCAACGCCTTCGCCCTCGGGCTGGTCAAGATCGACGAGATCTTCTACGCCAAGGCGACTGGCGTGGGCAATCCGGTGATCTACGTCGGTGCGAAGACCGGCCGCGACGGTATTCACGGCGCGACCATGGCTTCCGAGGAATTTACAGAAGGATCGGAACAGAAACGGCCCAACGTGCAGATGGGCGATCCGTTCCTCGAAAAGCTGCTGCTCGAGGCCTGCCTCGAGGCCATGGCGACCGGCGCCGTGCTCGGCATTCAGGACATGGGCGCGGCCGGACTGACCTGCTCCACCTGCGAGATGGGCGCGCGCGGCGAGCTGGGCCTGACGATTGAGCTTGACCTGGTTCCGCAGCGCGAGACCGGCATGTCCAGCTACGAGATCATGCTGTCGGAGTCGCAGGAGCGCATGCTGCTGGTGGCGGACAAGGGCCGCGAGCAGGAGGTGCTCGACATCTTCGCCAAGTGGGGGCTCGACGCCTCCATCGTCGGCATCGTCACCGCCGACGACACCATGCGGGTTACGCATCATGGCGAGCTGGTCGCCGAGATTCCGAACAAGGCACTGACCGATGACGCTCCCGTCTACCACCGGCCGGTCGGCACGTGGAACCCGCCCGTCCCGAAGGATCCTCCGGCTGCGATTCTCGAGGAGCTGAAGCAGCCGCGCGACTACACCGCCGACCTGAAGAAGCTGCTGGCCAGCGCAAACGTCTGCAGCAAACACTGGATCTTCGAGCAGTACGACTCCATGGTGCAGACCAACACCGTGCAGGGACCGGGCGGCGAGGCTGGCGTGATGCGCATCAAGGGCACCGGAAGCAAGGCGGCTCAGGGCGTGGCGGGCAAGCTGGCCGACCTGGTAGCCGCGTCGACGCCTGAGGGCGCGGCGGCGCTCGAAGCCCAATCTGAAGCGAAGCCGGAGCGCGGTCTCGCCATGGCGCTCGCCGGCAACGGCCGCTGGACCTACCTCGATCCCAAGCTGGGCGCGATGCACGCGGTCGCCGAGGCGGCGCGCAAGGTCGCCTGCACCGGAGCGACTCCGGTGTCCGCGACCAACTGCCTCAACTTCGGCAATCCGGAAAAGCCCGAGATCATGGCGCAGCTCTCGGCCGCCATCGACGGCATCGGCGAGGCCTGCAACGCTCTGGGCACGCCGGTCACCGGCGGCAACGTCTCGCTCTACAACGAGACCAAGGGCGAGGGCATCTACCCCACCCCGGTGCTCGGCATCGTGGGCATTCTGGATGATGTAACCAAAGCGGTGCCAAGTGCGTTTCAGCACACAGGCGACGCGATCATTTTGCTCAGGGGCGCAGCCTCCATCGCCGAGCGCAAGAGCGCCGATCTCGAGCGCGAACTCGGCTCGACGGAGTTCACGAAGTCCGCCGGCCTTCCGCTCTGGGGTCAGCCACCGATTCTCGACCTGCAAGACGAGCACGCTCTGCATCGCGTGCTGCGACGCTGTGCGGACGAAGGGATCGCGCACTCTGCATCCGACATCTCGGACGGCGGACTTGCGGTTGCGCTCGCCAAGGCATGCTTCGCCAAGGGCATTGGCGCCTCGATCTTTCCGGCTACCGGTTCGACGGCGGTCAAGACCCTCCACGATCTCTTCGGCGAGACCGGCTCCACGGTCGTCATGACCTGCAAGCTCGAAGACTTCGCCCGGATCGAGAAGATCACGGAAGAGGAAGCAGGAAAGATCTTCGCGGAACATATCGGCACGACGACTGAAGACAGGCTGACGATTCCATTTGAAAATGGCGTGATCGACGTCACGATTGCGGAGCTCAAGACCTCCTGGTCCGGCGCTCTCGAAGCCCAGCTCGCCGCGGAGGTGCTGGCATGATCGACCCTCTCAAACTCCCGCTGAACCCGGCCATGGACACTGCATTGAGCAATAACCTGAAGCAAGAACTCGACGAAGATCTGGACGGCAACACGCCCTTCGACAAGCTGCGCGAAGAGTGCGGCGTGATGGCCATCTACAACCACCCCGATGCGGCGCGCATGACCTACTGGGGTCTCTACTCGCTGCAGCATCGCGGCCAGGAGTCGGGCGGCATCGCCAGCGCCGACGGCCAGAACGTGCACGACATCAAGGGCATGGGCCTGGTGTCGGAGATCTTCACCGACGACGTGCTGCTGAAGCTGCCCGGGCACATGGCCATCGGCCACACCCGCTACTCGACCACCGGCGACTCGGCGCTCTTGAACGCGCAGCCCATCTCGGTCGAATCGACCAAGGGCCTGATCGCCATCGCGCACAACGGCAACCTGATCAACCTGGGCACGTCGAAGACGCGGCTGGAGCGCGATGGCGCCATCTTCCAGACGACCTCCGACTCCGAGATCATCATTCAGCTGATCGCGCACTCGAAGAAGACCACGCTGGTGGACTGCATCGCCGACTCGCTCTCGCAGGTCGATGGCGCGTTCTCCATCGTGATGATGACGCGCAACCGCATCTTCGCCGCGCGCGATCCGCGCGGCTTCCGGCCGCTCTCGATGGGCCGCATCGCCGGCGTCGACGGCGCTCCCGACACCTTCGTCTTCGCCTCCGAGACCTGCGCCTTCGACCTGCTGCACGCCAAGTACGAACGCGATGTGGAGCCGGGCGAGCTGGTCATGGTCTCCGAGGACGGCGTCACCAGCCGCTACTTCGACACCACCACGCAGCAGGCCAGCTGCGTCTTCGAACACGTCTACTTCGCCCGCCCCGACAGCCGCATCTACGGCCGCTGGGTGCAGCAGAGCCGCGACGAGATGGGGCGCACACTGGCGCGCGAGTCCGGCGTTCCCGCAGATCTCGTCGTGCCCGTGCCCGACTCGGGCGTGACCGCAGCGCTCGGCTACGCGAGCGAGTCCGGCATCCCCTTCAACTTCGGCCTGATCCGCAACCACTACGTCGGCCGCACCTTCATCCAGCCGGAGCAGCGGGTGCGCGACTTCGGCGTGCGCATGAAGCTGAACCCGGTGCGCAGCCTGCTTGAGGGCAAACGCGTCATCCTGATCGACGACTCCATCATCCGCGGAACGACCAGCAGAAAGATCGTCCGCATGGTGCGCGCGGCGGGAGCGACCGAGGTGCATCTGCGCATCTCCTGCCCGCCGACCATCAGCCCCTGCTTCTACGGCGTCGACACGCCCAGCACCAAGGACCTGATCGCCGCCAACAACAGCATCGAGGAGATCCGTCAGTACATCGAGGCCGACTCGCTCGCCTACCTGACCCACGACGGCCTGATCCACAGCTGCACCAAGGGCGAGCCCGCCGACGGCCTGACCAAGAAGAGCTTCTGCACCGCCTGCTACACCGGCAAGTACCCGACGGCACTGGTCGATGTGGAAGAGATTCTGCCCGCGCCCGCACTTACCGTTTAGTCGGCGCTGAGATTTGTGACCGCAGTGATCCATAAACAAAATGGGCTTGCAGCCATCGCGCTGCAAGCCCATTTTGTTTATGTCTGAAGGTGTTGCATGAAGATGCTGGTCTTAGAGCCCCAGCCGCTTCAGGTACGCGTAGTTCTGCTCCAGGCTCTTGTAGACCGGTATCGTGGTCTCGTCCTGGTCCATGAAGGCGTAGCGGATGCCCTGCCGCTTGGCCTGTTCGAGCAGTCTTGGCCAGGCGATGGTGCCCTTGCCCAGTTCGGTAAATGTGCCGGAGGAGTGGTCGATGTCGTAGTTGACCTTGGCGCCCGGGGTGCGGTCCTTGAGGTGCAGCAGGTGCACGCGGTCGGAGTACCTGGTCAGCATGGCGTAGGGGTCCTGCCCGGCCTGCACCAGCCAGTAGATGTCCAGTTCCAGCTTCACCAGCTTGGGATCGGTATGCTGCATCAGCACCTCCCAGCCAGTGCCTCCGGCCTGCGGCTTGAACTCGTAGTCGAGGTTGTGGAGCACGAACTCCATGCCGGCGTCGTGAACCATGCGGCCCCAGCGGTTGTACTCCTCGGCTGCCTGGCGGAAGCCGTCGAGCGAGCCCCACTGCGCGGGCGGCATCATCGGGCACACCATGTATCTGAGCCCCAGCTGGCGCGCATACGGAATCTTCGCCGCAAAGCCGTCGTAGTCGAAGTGACCCGACACCATGCCCAGCCCGGAGTCGGCGACGATGCGCTTCAACTCCGCCGCGGGGTGCGTGTAGACGAGCGGGCTGAGCTCGATCTGACTGAAGCCAACCTGATGAATCTCGCGCAGGACGCCAGAGAGATCCTGCGGCGCCTGCTGGCGCACCATGTACATCTGCACACCGTAGATCAGGCCTGCGGAATGCGCCTGGGCGAAGCCGGTGCGCGGCAGGCGGAGGACGCAGCCCGCGGCCGAGGCCAGAGCAGCAAGACGCAACACATCGCGGCGAGTCGTCTTCATCGTCATGGTCATGACTCCTGTTACCAGCTTTTCGTTCTAGCTTTTCTGGGCTGCGAGCGCCCGCCAGCCGATATCGCGGCGGTACTGCATCCCTTCGAACGATATCTCCGACAGGCGCTGGTATGCGGCGTCGAGCGCAGCGCGCAGGTCGGGGGCGGCCGCAGTGACGCCGAGCACGCGGCCTCCTGCTGTGACCATCGCGCCATCCTTCACCGCGGTGCCGGAGTGGAAGACCATGACTTCGGAGGCGGCTGGCTTGCCTGTGTTCGCGGCCAATCCCTCGATGGCCTTGCCGCTGGCGTAGGCGCCCGGATAGCCGCCGCTGGCAGCGATCACGCAGACGCTGGCGCCGGGCTTCATCTTCACCTGCAGCTGGTCGGCGGTGCCGTCGATCGAGGCGTCGAAGATATCGATGACATCGCTCTCCAGCCGCAGCATCAGCGCCTGGGTCTCGGGATCGCCGAAGCGCGTGTTGAACTCGAGCACCATGGGCTGAACCGTTCCGCCGGGACGCGGCACCATCATGATGCCGCAGAAGAGGATGCCCTTGAACGGCGTATGCTCCGCGGCCATGCCATCGACCACGCGCTGGGCAACGTTCGCCGTCAGCCACGAGCGCAGAGCGTCGGGCAGCAGAGCGTCGGTGGAGTACGCGCCCATGCCGCCGGTGTTCGGACCGGTGTCGCCCTCGCCCACGCGCTTATGATCCTGCGCGCCGGCCAGTGGGACGGCGTGCTTGCCATCGCAGACCGCAAAGAACGAAAGCTCTTCGCCGGTGAGGAACTCCTCGAGCACCACCCGCTGCGCCGCAGCTCCGAGCAGGGTGCCATCGAACATCTCCGTAATTGCGGTCTCCGCTTCCTGCCGTGTGTTGCAGATCACCACGCCCTTGCCCGCGGCCAGGCCATCGGCCTTGACCACCACCGGAAGCGCGAAGCCGTTCAGCTGTGCCAGCGCCTGGTTGAGCGTCTCGCAGACCGCATACGCCGCGGTGGGGATGTTGTTCTCGCGCATGAAGTCCTTCGCGAAGGCCTTGCTGCTCTCGAGTTCGGCGGCAGCACGCGTCGGTCCGAAGACGCGCAGGTTGCGGCGCTCCAACTCATCGACCAGGCCGAGCGCCAACGGAACTTCGGGACCGACAACCGTGAGCCCAGGCTGCTCCTGCAGCACCACTGCCAGCATCGCCTGCAGATTTGTAACATCCACCGGAACACAGCGCGCCACATTGGCGATGCCGCCGTTGCCGGGGGCGCAGACCACCTCGCCCACGCGCGCAGACTTCGTCACCGCCCAGGCGAGGGCATGCTCGCGCCCGCCGCCACCCAGTACGAGAACCTTCAACTTGTTGGACATTCTCTCTCTACTCTCTTGCTTTGAGGCTAGGCAAGGCCGCCGTGAGAGTCAACCCAGGCAGCCAGAATGATGCCGGGAGATGCTCTACATCGGCGCGGGCAGGATGCGGATCTCTCTCGCCATCTCGGGGGAGAGGTTCAGGGCCTTCGAGGCCCGTCCCACCCGCACCGAGTAGCTCACGCCCGCGGAACTCTTCTTCACCCGCAGGCGCGCTCCTGGGGCGATGCCGCAGGCATGCAGCATGCGCAGCGTCTGGGCGTCGCGGTCGGAGATGCTGTCGATCACGAACTCGCCCTCCGTCGGCAGCTCCGAGAGCAGGATCGAGCGCTGCTTCGGTATCTCGCCCTCGAGCGTCGGGATCGAGTGGCCGTGGGGATCGATCCTGGGATTGCCCAGCTTGGCCGCGATGCGCTGCTCGAAGCGCTCGGAGATGAAGTGCTCCAGCCGCTCCGCCTCTTCGTGGACCTCGTCGAGCGGGTAGTCCAGCACCTCGTAGAGGAAGGTCTCGATCAGGCGGTGATGGCGCAGCACCTCGAGCGCCCGCTTCCTGCCCGATGCGGAAAGCTGCACCCCGCGATGGCGCTCGTACTCGACCAGCGGCGCGGCCGCTAGCGCCAGCTTCTGCAGCATGTTGGTCACCGAGGCGGGGGCCACGCCCAGCTCCTCGGCCAGCGACTTGCTGGCGACCCGCCTCTCCTCCGGTCCACCGAGCGTGAAGATGGCCTTCAGGTAGTTGTCGACGGATTCGGTATTGCCGCGTTGGGGCACGTAAATTCTCCTGCCTTCCAGTTTGACCCATCCGCAGGAATTAGGTAAACCTAATATGCAGGTGAACCTAATTATTTGTGATGAGCCCGCAGCAGGCAGGCTACGATAGCCGGGCGAGACGGCGGAATAAAAGAGGAACCAGCGGGATGGAGTTCAGGCGAGAGGCGGCTCAGACATCCGATCAGGCATCGCATCGAGAACCGGGCCAGGCAGACGGCTCCGGTAAGGTCATCGAACCGGCAGATGAGCTGCTGGCGGCCTCGCCCGCGGGTCGCGCCGCGGCGGCCAGCACCGTCCTGCTGCCGGACAAGGCCCTGGCAACCTGGCGCAGCCGGCGCCGAGAGCTCTGGACCTATCTCGGACCAGCCTTTGTCGCCAGCGTCGCGTATATCGATCCCGGCAACTTTGCTGCGAACATCGAAGGCGGCAGCCGCTTCGGCTATCGCCTACTGTGGGTGCTGCTGTGGTCGAACGCCATGGCGATTCTGATCCAGTACCTCTCCGCCAAGCTGGGTATCGTCACCGGCCGGACGCTGCCGCAGAACTGCCGCAGGCACTTCTCGCGCCCCGTGGTCTGGGGGCTGTGGGTTGCCGCCGAGATCTCCGCCGTAGCCACCGATCTGGCGGAGTTTCTCGGCGCCGCGCTCGGCTTCTACCTGCTCTTCGGCCCCGCCCTGCTGGCTCATGGCTGGACCCGCACCGAGACCCTGCTGGCCGCCGCTCTGGTCTCGGCGGTGCTGGTCTTCCTCATATTGGTGCTCGATCTCGCCGGCTTTCAGTGGCTGGAGCGCGGCATCATGGCCTTCGTCGGCGTCATCGGCCTCTGCTACGGCTTCGAGGTCTTGCTGGTGCATCCGGACTGGCACGCCGCGGCCCTGCACACGCTGCTGCCGACGCTCGACACCCGCAGCTCCGACTCCTTCCACCAGAGCATCTTTCTCGCCGTCGCCATGCTGGGGGCGACCGTCATGCCGCACGTCATCTATCTGCACTCGGCGCTGGTGCAGCCCCGGCTGCGGCTGCTGACCGAAGAGTCGGAGGCGCATCAGCTATCCGGACGAATGAGCGGGTTGCTGCGCGATCTGCGCTCGCGCTATCTGCGCTTCGAGATGGTCGATGTCATCGTCGCCATGAACGGCGCCTGGCTGATCAACTCCGCCATGATCATCATGGCCGCGGTCGCCTTCACCCATCTCGATGCTCCGGTGACCGACGTGGAGCAGGCCTATCGCACCCTGGGGCCGCTGCTCGGTCCGGCCGCCGCCACCGTCTTCGCCATCGCCCTGCTCTGCTCGGGACTCTCCTCGTCAACCGTCGGCGTGATGGCCGGGCAGGTCATCATCGAGGGCTTTCTCGACATCAAGTTCTCCATCTTCCTGCGCCGTCTGATCACCATCATCCCGGCGATCGTCGTGCTGGCCGTCGGCCTCGACCCGCTGAAGATCCTCCTGCTCTCGCAGGTGATCCTCAGCTTCACGCTGCCCTTCGCGCTGGTTCCGCTGCTGCTGCTGACCAGCCGAGCCTCTGTCATGGGGAGCTTCGCCAGCGCCGGACGCACCCGCATCGCCGGATGGGCCGCGGTGGCGGTCATCGTGTCGCTGAACGTGGTGCTGCTCGGCCAAATCGCCTTCGCCCATTAGACTGATCCCGGGTACAGCTCCGCTGCTAGAATCGCAGCGTATGTCCGCTCCTGAAGATACCTCCGTCCGCCCGGCAGCACCGCTCCCCCACCAGGTCAAGCTGGCCGAGCTCGCCGCTCGCCACGAGTTGGCCGAGGAGGGTGGCGGCCGCCTGCGCCGTGAACGCGAGCGCGCCGCCGGCAAGCTCTCCGCCCGCGAGCGCATCGATCTTCTGCTCGACGAGGGCAGCTTTGAGGAGACCGACAAATTTGTAACCCATCGCGCTACAGACTTCGGCATGGACGCCCAGCGCGTCCCCGGCGATGGCTTCGTCACCGGCTACGGCCGCATCCATGGCCGCGTGGTCTTCGTCTTCGCACAGGACTTCACCGTCTTCGGCGGGTCTTTATCCGAAGCAAATGCCGCGAAGATTGTGAAAATTATGGACGCCGCCCTGCGCGTCGGCGCGCCCATCATCGGGCTCAACGACTCCGGCGGAGCGCGCATTCAGGAGGGCGTGGTCTCGCTGGCCGGCTACGCCGACATCTTCCTGCGCAACACGCTGGCGTCGGGTGTTGTTCCCCAGATCTCGGCCATTCTGGGACCCTGCGCCGGCGGCGCCGTCTACTCGCCCGCCATCACCGACTTCACCCTGATGACCGAGAAGACCAGCTACATGTTCGTCACCGGTCCGGACGTCATCAAGACCGTCACCCACGAGGACGTGACGATGGCCGAGCTGGGCGGCGCGGCCACCCACAACGAGATCTCCGGCGTCGCCCACTTCATGGCGCACGACGACCAGCACTGCCTCGCCCAGGTACGCGAGCTGATCGGCTTCATCCCCTCGAACAACCTCGACGACCCGCCCCGCAAGCCCATGCCAGACCCAGACAAAGACTCGCCCCAGCGCGCCGACCCCGCGCTCGACACCCTCATCCCGGCCGAGTCCAACCAGCCCTACGACATGGTCGACGTGATCACCCGCATCGTCGATCAGGACGAGACCGGCGCGGGCTACTTCTTCGAGGTGCAGCAGCACTTCGCCCGCAACTTGGTCGTCGGCTTCGCCCGCATGAACGGCCGTCCGGTCGGCATCGTCGCCAACCAGCCCGCCTTCCTCGCCGGCGTGCTCGACATCGACGCCAGCGTCAAAGGCGCGCGCTTCGTCCGCTTCTGCGACGCCTTCAACATCCCGCTGATCACCTTCGAGGACGTCCCCGGCTTCCTGCCCGGCGTCCGCCAGGAGCACGGCGGCATCATCCGCCACGGCGCCAAGCTGCTCTACGCGTTCGCCGAGGCGACGGTCCCCAAGCTCACCGTGATCACCCGCAAGGCCTACGGCGGCGCCTACTGCGTCATGAGCTCGAAGCACATCCGCACCGACGTCAACCTCGCCTGGCCCACCGCCGAGATCGCCGTCATGGGCCCCGAGGGCGCCGTCAACATCGTCTACAAGACCGAGCTCGCCCGCACCCTGGCCCAGGCCGAGGCGGTCATGCCGCAGGGCGTGTCGTTATCCGAGGAGCAAAAGCTCGAGATTCTCGCCGAGATTCGTAAAGAGAAGGTCGACGAGTTCCGCGAGCGCTTCGCCAACCCCTACGTCGCCGCCGAACGCGGCTATATCGACGCCGTCATCCGCCCCAGCGAGACCCGCCAGCGGCTCAACCGCGCGCTCGACATGCTCAGCACCAAGCGCGAGAAGAATCCGCCCAAGAAACACGGCAACATCCCGCTGTGACCGGCAGCTGCTCGATGTTTCTTGTGTGAGAGCCTGGAGCAGCATGCTCCAGAGTGGGACAGGCGCCGCCGCGTTATTCGCCGGGCAGCGCGGGCAGGCTCTGACGCAGCGCCGGCGCCACCCGCGCTCCCAGCAGCTCGATCGCATGCATCAGCTTGGCGTGCGGCAGCGCCGCCACGCTCATCTGAAAGCTGACCCGCGCGATCCCGCCCAGCGCCTCGTTCACCCTGAGAATCTTCTCCACCACCACCTCGGGCTCGCTCACCATCAGAGCTCCCGTGCGCCCGCGCACCGCCTCGAACTGCTGCCGGGTCACCGGCGACCAGCCGCGCTCGCGGCCGATCTTGGTGAAGGCCTCGGCGTATCCGGGAAAGAAGTCATCCGCCGCCTGCTGGTCGGTCTCGGCCACGTAGCCGAGCATGTGCAGCCCCACCTTCAGCGTCTCCGGCGCGTGGCCCGCGCGCTTGCCGGCCTCGCGATAGACATCGATCAGCGGTCGGAAGCGGTGTGGCTCGCCCCCGATGATGGCGACCATCAGCGGCAGTCCCAGCGCCCCCGCGCGTGCAAACGACGCCGGCGTTCCTCCCACCCCCAGCCAGATCGGCAGCGGGTGCTGCAGCGGCCGCGGATAGACGCCCTGCCCGGTCAGCGGTGCGCGATGCTCTCCCGACCAGCGCACATGCGTGTTCTCGCGAATCGTGAGCAGAAGCTCCAGCTTCTCGGCAAACAGCGAGTCATAGTCGTCCAGGTCGAGTCCGAACAGCGGGAAGGACTCGATGAAGGATCCCCGTCCCACCACGATCTCTGCCCGTCCCTGCGAGAGCAGGTCGAGCGTGGCGAAGCTCTGGAACACTCGCACCGGATCGGCCGCGCTCAGCACCGTAACGGCGCTGGTCAGCCGGATGCGCCGGGTGCGCGCCGCCGCCGCTCCGAGGATCACCGTCGGTGCTGAATCCAGGTACTCGCTGCGATGATGCTCACCCAGGCCAAAGACGTCGAGACCCGCCGTATCCGCGAGTTCGATCTCTTCGAGCAGATGCGCCATCCGCTGCTCGGGCGTGACTGTCACCCCGGTGGCAGGGTCCGGAACGATGGCGGCGAAGCTGTCTATGCCGATCTGCATTTGCGAGTCTCCCCGACCATGGCGCTCGACAGCGCGTGCGCGAGTTCTTCCCGAATCCTGCTCGAATCCATCAATGCGACAGACGGCATCGGCGCGCCGACGCAGCCGATTGCTTACTTGCCGGTGTCGATCTTCAGATTGATCACGAACTCATTTTTGTTGTCGAACGAACTGATCGTGCGCGTATTGCTCCTCTTGCCATCCAGCTCCGCCCACAGCTCGAAGTCGGTCGACTGCTTCAGCTGGCCGAAGCGATAGTGGCCGGCGTCGTCCACGATGAAGCTCTTCACCGCCAGGGTGTGGTCGTCCTTCAGATAGACCACCGCACCCTTCAGCAGCGCACCGGACTTGTCGATCACCTTGCCCTCAACCGTACGGTCTATAGGCGCATGCTGCGCGATGGCCGGCGTGGCGACCACCGCCAAGCACACGGCGGCCAGCAGACCGCAGGCCATCATCGCCGCACAGACGCTGCGGCGAGCCGAAGCCGCGGCTACGGAAGGGAACGAAGAACGTACCGAAGAAGCGATTAGGGAAGTGGAGCCGGTCTCACCGTGCATGATGCTTCCAGTATAGGGCCATCCGTGCTGCATCGATTCGCATAAACCCCCACCCGGGGTGTTGCCGCAACACCCACCGCCCCCTACTCGTCCTCGTCTTCGCCCAGGTGCCCGTCGTCCTCATCGTCGTAGCCCTCATCGTCGATCGCAGCGAGCTCCAGCGGATCCACGGACACAACCTCCAAGTCGATGCCGCACTCGTCGCACTGCACCGTCTCGCCTTCTTCTACCTCATCCGCATCGATGATCAGCGGGTTATCGCACTCAGGACAAACAACAGCCATTTCGAACCTCCATCCCTACATTTCATTTGTAATTGCGCTTGCAGCTGCTGGCTTCGGCGGCGTCTTGATTCAATCGCCCACCCGGGTTGCGCCCCAACCAGCAAAGCGCTGTACCATAGGCCAATACCAAACCACCCATGGCATCCTCGGGGACGATCTCCGGCAAGCCATAGGATGACAACTGCCACGCTCGCGAATCTCAGTAGCCTGTATTTCTTTCTAGTAGCGCCCCGCCCATCCGTCAAGCAGGCGTCCAACCCGCTGACTCCCCTCACCGACCATCTTCCCCCAGGAGCAAGATTCATGAACTTCGCCCCGCCCCGCCCTGCCCAGCCTTCTGACCAGCCTTCCCGCACGGCCTTTTCGCACCGCCTGCGGCCCCAGATTGGCCTGGCGCCCGGCCTGAGGCTTCTTGCCCTCCCGCTTCTGCTCTCGCTGGCTCTCCCCGCCGCCTGCTCCGCCCAGACGCCCGCGCAGTCGCTGGTTCCGGCCTCCGCCGCCCGCGCCATCGCGCCCGCGCCCGCCGACCCCGCCATCGCCGCCGCGCTCAAGCAGGTCTCGCCCGAGCGCATCCAGGCCATCATCGCCCGTCTGGTCGAGTTCAAGACCCGCGCCACCCTCTCCAGCATGGACACCGATCTCGCCCCCGGCACCGGCATCAGCGCCTCCGCCGACTGGATCGAGGCCCAGTTCAAGCAGATCTCCGCCGAGTGCAACAACTGCCTCGAGGTGAAGCGCGATGACTTCGTCGAGCCCGGCAGCGACGCCGCCAACTCGCGCATCCGTAAGCCCACGCGCCTGACCAACGTCTACGCCGTGCTGCGCGGCACCGACCCCGCCCAGGCCAACCGCCGCGTCCTGGTCACCGGCCACTACGACTCGCGCGTCACCGACATCATGAACTCCCACAGCGACGCGCCCGGCGCCAACGATGACGCCAGCGGCGTCGCCGTCTCGCTCGAGTGCGCCCGCGTCCTCTCCAAGCTCAAGTTCCCCTCCTCCATCGTCTTCGTCGCCGTCGCCGGCGAGGAGCAGGGCCTCAACGGCAGCCGCCACCTCGCCCGGCTCGCCAAGGCCGAGGGCTGGCAGCTCGAGGCCGTCCTCAACAACGACATCGTCGGCGGCGACACCACCCCCGGCGACACCGGGCAGGACAAGTTCGCCGTCCGCGTCTTCTCCGAGGGCGTCCCCAGCCCCACCACCCCCGAGGGCGCGCCCGACCAGATCCGCCTGATCCACTCGCTCGGCTCCGACTCCGACTCGCCCTCGCGCGAGCTCGCCCGCACCATCACCGAGGTCAGCAGCACCTACTTCCCCGGCGCCAGACCGCACACCATCTCCGTCCGCCCGCCCTTCCACCCCGTGCTCATCTTCCGCGCCGACCGTTACCTGCGCGGCGGCGACCACACCAGCTTCAACCTCGAAGGCTTCCCCGCCGTCCGCTTCACCGAGTGGCAGGAGAACTTCAACCACCAGCACCAGGATCTGCGCGTCGAAAACGGCATCCAGTACGGCGATCTGCTGCAATTCGTGGACTTCCACTACGTCGCCAACGTCGCCCGGCTGAACGCCGCGGTGCTCGGCGACCTGGCCGCCGCGCCCGGCGTGCCCGAGAACGTGCACATCCTGACCCAGGCGCTCGACAACAACACCGAGCTCCAGTGGCAGCCGCCCACCGGCGCGTCCGCCGGCACCAGCTACGAGGTCGTCTGGCGCCCCACCAACCAGCCCACCTGGACCGAGGCGCTCAGCACCGGCACTGCCACCACCGTACGCGTCGCCGTCTCCAAGGACAACGTGATCTTCGGCGTCCGCTCGGTCGATTCCGCCGGCCACCGCAGCATCGCCGTCCTTCCGCTGCCGCTCGGCCGTACCACCCCACGCCCCGCCACCACCAAAAACTAACAGAACGCCCCGGGTGCCCCAACCTCGCGACAGCCTCACCGTCGCAGGGTGGGGTTTTCGCGCGGGCACGCGCGAACCGCATCTGCCTCTCCCCTGACCAGCCATCCAGCACCCGGCCCCCTCCCGGAACCGAACTCCTGCGCCCCAAATCCCGCCAAGACACCCGCCCCCCACCGCGCCTATGATGAAATGGACAAGTCTATGCCACGCTCCGGTCCCATCACGATGACCTTCCCTCCCTTCGCAGGCACGGTGCGCAGGCTCATCCTGGCGAACCTCGCCGTCTTCTTCGGCATGTACCTGCTGCAATGGATCAGCCCCGCCAGCTACCTCCACCTCTTCCAGCACCTCATGCTGGAGCCCGCCGCCGTGGTCCGCGGCGAGGTCTGGCAGCTGCTCACTTACGCCTTCCTGCAGACCGGCATCCTCGACATCCTCTTCGGCATGCTCACCATCTGGTTCACCGGATCGCTGCTTGAGGGGGCCTACGGCAGCCGCTGGCTCTCCGAGCTCTACTTCGCCTCGGCGGTCGGCGGAGCTCTGCTCGCCACCCTGATCTCCTTCACCAACCTCTTCGGCATGCGCCCGGATGTGGCCGCGATCGGCGCCTGGGCCGGCATCTTCGGCCTTCTGGTGGCCATCGGCATGCTCTTCGGCGAGCAGGAGTTCCTGCTCTGGTTCGTGCTGCGCGTCAAGGCCAAGTACATGGTGACGATCTACATCCTGGTCGCCGTCGCCATCCTGCTCAAGGACCGCAACGCCTTCTCCGCGCTGCTGCAGCTCTCGGGCGTCTTCTGCGGCTTCCTCTACGTCAAGTTCGCCCCACGGCGCGGCTTCGCCTTCGGCTTCTCCGAGCGCTACTTCGCGCTGCGCAACAACTACTACCGCTGGCGCCGCCGCCGCGCCGCGCGCAAGTTCGAGGTCTACATGCGCAAGCAGAACCGCGAGGTCCACTTTGACAAAGACGGCCGCTACGTCGACCCCGACGACCACCGCCACCGCAACCCCAAAGACAAGTCGTGGATGAACTAGTGCGTCAGCGCGCTACGCGGCGCAAAAGCCCCGGGTGGCCCATCTCATCAAAGAACCGGGTGCCCCATCTTTGCCGCGTCTTATGTGGCTAAGGTGGGCATCGAGCGCCAGCTCGACCGCCTTTCTCGGCGGTACATCGATCCGTCTCAGCTGCTCTTGATGAACCCGGTAAAGTCCGACCACTGCTCCACGCGAAACGCACGAATATCCCGGACCACCTTCGGGAACCGGGGAACCGCCTTCAGCGCACTCATGGCCAGCATCAGGTTGGCAAGATTCTCGCCCTTGGTCAGATACACGCTGCCCTGGTCCACTCGAATCCAAAACGTCCCAGCAAAATCGCGATCTCATCGTAGGCCTGCGCAGTACCTCGTGGGTGATGCGCTCGAACCTCTGCCACAACCAGGTCAAAAGCGATCGCAAACACTAGGGGACCTCGGGGTCGGCGAGCATGGCGGAGTACTCGTACTCCGTCACCTCACCGCTGCGCAGCACGCGCACCTGGACCAACTCATCGCCCTTAGAAGAACGGCCAGCATAGCCGACGACCTCGTACTGCGGCCCAAGGCGGCCAAAGCTCTTCACCAGACCAACCGGGACCGTGATCGTCTGTTAGGTCGGCGTCGCCATCGCCCGTCCTCCTACGCGGCAATTGTACCGCCCCTAGCTGCGCAACACCGTGCGCAGGCTCAGCTCCTTCATCTGCTGCTCGCTCACCGGGGTCGGCGCGTCCACCATCAGGTCGATCGCCTTCGCCGTCTTCGGGAACGCGATCACCTCGCGCAGGCTGCTCGCCCCGGCCAGGATCATCACGATGCGGTCGAGCCCGAGCGCGATGCCGCCGTGCGGGGGCGTGCCGTACTCGAGCGCCTCGAGAAAGAACCCGAAGCGCTCTTTCGCTTCTTCATCCGTCATGCCGAGAGACCGGAAGATCTCCGCCTGCACATCCTGGCGGTGGATACGGATCGAGCCCGAACCGAGCTCTGTCCCGTTCAGCACAACGTCATAGGCCAGAGCGCGCACCGCGCCCTTGTCGTTGGTCAGGCGACCGGCCTTGATGTCCTCCTCGTGCGGCGAGGTAAAGGGATGGTGCGCCGCGTTCCACACCTTCGCCTCCTCATCCCACTCGTACATGGGGAAGTCCGTCACCCACAGGAACTTGAAGTCCTCGGCCGTACCCGTCTGTTTGAACCGCCCATGCTTGTCGGCGAACTTCTGGGCTAATTGCAACCGGAGTGCACCGACCCGTTTATAGATCCACTGCGGATCGTGGTTCCACTTGGCCGGCGTCCCCAGCTTCGGGGTAATCACGACCGCCAGGTCATCGGCCGCGGCCTCCAGCTTCGTCTCAACCATCTCCGCCAGCGGCGCGAAGGCCGCATTGGTCTTCAGCCGGGCGACATCCAGGAAGTCCAGACCGCACTCGCCGAAGCTTGCGCGAATCTCATCGACCAGAGCCCGCTTCTGCGTCCCGCTCAGCCCGCCCGCCTTCGGGATCACGAAGCCGAGCACCGGCAGCACCGGCTCGATCTTCAGCTGCTCGCGCAACTCGGCTGTCAACTCGCCGGTCAGATCCACCATCGCCGGCAGCCGCATATCCGGCTTGTCGATGCCGTAGCTCGCGATCGCCTGGTCGTAGGTCATCTGCACAAACGGCGCGTTCAGCGTGATCCCGGCGGTCGTGAAGGCGGCCTTCAGGAAGCCTTCGACCACGCGGAACACCGTCTCCTGCCTGGGGAAGGTCATTTCCAGGTCGATCTGGGTAAACTCCGGCTGGCGGTCGGCGCGCAGGTCCTCATCACGGAAGCAGCGCGCGATCTGGAAGTACTTGTCGAAGCCCGAGATCATCAGGATCTGCTTGAAGATCTGCGGCGACTGCGGCAGAGCATAGAAGCTGCCCGCATGCACCCGGCTCGGGACGAGATAGTCGCGCGCACCCTCGGGCGTCGACCGCGTCATGAACGGCGTCTCGATCTCCAGGAAGCCCTCGTCCACCAGGTAGTTGCGGATCGCCATCGCCACCTTGCTGCGCAGCGCGAAGTTCTTCTGCATCTCCACCCGGCGCAGGTCGAGATAGCGATACTTCAGCCGCACCTCTTCGTTGGCGATCCCGTCGCCGGCCGGGGAGAACGGCGGCGTCTTCGCCTCGTTCAGGAGCAGCAGCTCGCTGGCCACCACCTCGATCTCGCCCGTCGCCATGTTCGGGTTCGTGCCCTCCCCACGGAGCCGCACCCGTCCCTTCACCGCGACCACATACTCCGAGCGCGCCGCCTCGCCCTTGGCGTGCGCCTCCGGGGCGTGCTCCTTGTCGAGCACGATCTGCGTAATTCCCGAGCGGTCCCGCAGATCGAGAAAGATCAGGTTGCCGTGGTCCCGGCGCCGGTTCACCCAGCCCATCAGAACCACCTGGTCGCCATCGTTGGTCGCGCGCAGCTCGCCGCACATCTGGGTGCGCTGTAGATTGCCTAAAAAGTCGAGAGTCACAATCCCTCTATTGTAGAGGGACCATCCACCTCTGGGACCACACCGCCGCGCGAAAAGTCAGGCGCACACACCCTCACCCCGCGCACCCGCGTCCAGGGGTGCCCCGCCGATCCCACTCGGTCAGGCCTGAACCCTGCGGCGGCCAGCAGCCACAAGCCAGCTCAAGCCAACCGCAGCCGGCAACGGGCCTACCGACCACCCTGCCGGTTCATCAGGCAGACGAACGTAGCCAGTCCCGCCAACGGCAGCAGCATAAACATCACCATCCAGAACGAGACGATCATGAACCATCTCCTTACGCAGGACCGCTCGCCCTCCCGCGCTCTCCAGCCCCCGAACCACTCACGCAGGCCGCAGCGCCCAGGACAGCCCACACCATCCCGCGCCGAACAGCATACTCCCACCCCTCCACGCTTGACTACACCCGCACCGCCGAGAACCGCGACAATCCGGGTGCCCCATGTCTCGATTCTGAGACGTGGGCATCGGGCGCAGCGAGACCAGCTTTCCTCACATCCGCCTCAGTCCACCCGCAACACCAAGCACTTCAGGTAGCTCGTCTCCGGCAGGGTCAAGATCTCCGGATGGTCCGGAGCCGCGCCGCGTACCTCCAGCACCTGCACCCGCCGCCGCGCGTCGGCCGCGGCAGCCGCCACCACCCCGGTAAACTCCGCCAGCGATACATGGTGCGAGCAGGAACAGGTCACCAGCGTCCCCCCGGGGCGCAGCATCTTCAAGGCCCGCAGATTCAGCTCCTTATACCCGCGCAGCGCGCCCTCGGCGGCCCGCTTCGACTTCGCAAACGCCGGCGGATCGAGCACGATGGTGTCGAACTCCTCGCCGCCGCCTGCCCCATCTGCGGACCAGGCCCGCAGCAGCTCGAACGCGTCCGCCTCGATCCAATCCACCTGCGCCCGCAGCTGCGGGTTCAGCGCCAGATTCCGGTCCGCCACCGCCAGCGCCGACCGGCTCGCATCGACCCCCGTCACCCGCTCGCAGTGCTGCGCCAGATGCAGCGCAAATCCGCCCTGATAGGTGCACACATCGAGCCCACGCCCGCGCGCATACCGCGCCGCCGCCGCGTAGTTCAGCCGCTGATCGAGAAACGCTCCCGTCTTCTGCCCCGCCGCCGCATCGAAGTGAAACCGCAGCCCGTTGATGGTGAACTCGGTCGCGAGACCTCCTGCACCGCCCTCGCGGACGAATAGTGGCTCCGCCGGCGCGGCCTCCAGCTCCTCCAGCTCGCGCATCCGCGGATCGGGCCGTTCTACGACGGTCGAGATCCATGGCTCGCCCGCCAGCACCTCGGCCAGCGCCTGCCGCACGTCGGGCTGCGCCGTCCCCTGAGTCAGCAGCTGCAGGACTACCAATTCGTTATAGCGATCCGCCACGATCCCCGGCAGCCCATCGGCCTCGCTGAAGATCAGCCGGCAGGCATTATTTGCCTCAGACTCTGGCGCCAGCTGCGCTCGCAGATCGAGCGCCGCCCGCACCCGCGCCCGCAGCAGCTCCAGGTACCCCGCCCGCGTCACCCCAGGATCGTCCGAGACTAGGCGCAGGCAGATCTGCGACGCGCTGCTATAGAGCCCCGTCCCCAGCGGCATGCCGCGCCCATCCAAAATAGTGACCAGCGCGCCCGCCGGAATCCCCGCCGTCCCGGAGGCCGGCAGCAACCGCTCCACATCCGACCGGTAGACCCACAGATGCCCCGCCCGCAGCCGCTCCGCCGCTCGCCGCGTCACCTTCGCCGCCGGCCCGAATCCCTCTGCCGCGCCACTCTGGGCCGGCCATCCTGCAACTTCCTTCGCCATTCCCTATGGTCGCACGGCGACGATTCGAGGAGCACGGTGCGGGCTCAGGGTCGCGCAGCACCCGTCGCCGCTGCGCCCGGCGCAGCATCGGTCTTCTTCGCGAACGAGCGCACCAGGATCACCATGTTCCAGATATCCTCCGGCTTGCCGCGATCCCCCTCCGGCGGCATCTGCCCCTTGCCGTTCTTGATCAGGTAGAAGAGCTCGCCATCGGTCAGATCCTTCAGTGCCGCCGGATCGGTGTAGTCCTTCAGCTTGAGCTTCAGGTCTCCCACCAGATCGCCCTTGCCATTGCCATTCGCTCCATGGCACATGGCGCAATCGTAGCCGTACACCTTCCTGGCACGCGCCTGCGATTCGGGCGTCGCCTTCACCGGGTTCACCATATCCCGCGCTGCCGCCGGCACCCCCGTCATCTCCGTAGCCTGACCTGTAGTCTGACCCGAACCCGCAGCGGGTTGCTGGGGCGGGGCGGACAGCGAGAACGCAAGCAGCGGTAATCCGAGTAGAAGCAACGCAAGCAGCACAAACATTGGCTTTGTCACACTTGTCATAGCAGCCTCCTATGTGGGCGATTGGCATCCTATGCCTCTCCTCCGCAGATGGAAAGCTTTTTCTTCAGCCCTAGCAGGCCCTCCGGCATCCCGAGCCGAGTCGACGATCGGTCGAATCCTGAATCGAAGAGATCATGCGTCTTGTGTTCGCAACACGCCTGCTCGCACTCTGGTTCGCCGCTTTCGTTGTTCTCCTCTTCGCGACGACCCTCCACTGGCAGATTGCGAACGACGCTTCCCTCCTCCGCTATGTCACCTTTCTGCTCGGGCATGGCTTCGCACCGTATCGCGACCTGCTCGACATCAATCTTCCCGGCACCTACTTCCTCGACTGGCTCACCACCCACATATTCGGCGACGGAGCCCTCGGACTGCGCCTCTACGACACCGCCCTGCTGCTCCTGGCCGGCGCCGCCATCGTCGCCGTTATGCCCCCCAAGCAGAAGACCGCCGGCTTCTGCGCCGCCTGCCTCTTCGCCCTCTTCCATGCAAGCGACGGAGCCGCCCAGCTCGGCCAGAGAGATCTGGCAATCGCCGCCCTTCTGCTCGCGGCCATCGCTCTGCTGGTGCAACTCAGCCGAACCGGACGACTGTATCTATCGGCCCTGTTCGGCCTTACCGTCGGCCTGGCAGCCACGGTGAAGCCGATCTGCCTCCTCTTCGGACTGCTCCTCATCCTCACACTGCGGGCGGGCGCCATCCCCGCAGTGCAGAAGGCCGCGCCAGCCAGGCGAGCCAGGCGAATCAGGATCGCCCTGCTCGCCGCCGCAGGTCTTCTGCTCCCGCTCGCCCTGCTCGCCGCCTACCTTCTCCAGCAACACGCCCTGCATGATTTTGTCGAAGTGATGACGGTCACGGTTCCATTTCATGCGCACATCGGCTTCCCCGGATGGAGGGTGCTGTTTGCAGGACTGCTCACCTCCTCCTCCTGGTGGCTGCTCGGCTTCGCGTTGCTGCTGGTCTCGTTGAACCTCAGCCTGACCTTCGAAGAGAAGATGGCTCTCTGCGGCCTGGCCCTCGGCGCTCTCTGCTTCTTCTCGCAGCTCCGCGGCTACAACTACCACCGCTACCCCTTTACCGCCTGCCTAATGTTGCTGCTCGCGCTCACCGTAGCTGGTTCCTCACGCGGCTCCAGAGCCGTTCAAACCCTGGGCGTAACCTGCGCCGCCTTCACCACCGTCCTTTGCCCGCTCTACGCCGCCAAGGCGAGAAGAACCCACTGGCCGGCCGCGATGCATACGGCCCTGCGCGAGGACCTCAACGCCGCCGGCGGCAAGCCCGTGCTCGACCGCTCCGTACAGTGCATCGACACCATCGGCGGCTGCCTGCACGAACTCTACGACATGCGCCTCATCCAGGCCACCGGCACCCTCTACGACGAATTCCTCTTCCGCGCCGACCTCCCACCCGCTCTCGAGCAACGCCGATCCGCCTTCCTCGAGCAATTGCAATCGAATCCCCCACGCGCCGTCGTCGTCACCCCGCGCCCCTTTCCCTCCGGCCCGTCGTCCTACCAGAAGCTCACCCAATGGCCGGAGTTCACAGTCTTCCTGAGCTCCTGCTACACCTTGCGTGAGGACCGCTACTTCCCCAAGGACGACCCGATCGAGCCGGGATACCGGCTCTACCTGCGTAAGCCGCAATGCTCCAGAGACACCCCTGCCGTAGAGCGAGAATAAGCGCAATCGCGCGCCTGCTTGAGTCCGCACACAGGTGGCGATTGCTCAGGCTGCCTGTTGCGTCGCCTTGCCGACCGTCTGCCCGAGGAACTGCGATAGCTCACGATTCACTTCGTCCGCATGGGTCCAGGTTATGCAGTGCGGTCCATCCTTTACCACGACCAGGCGGGCGCCCTTGATCAACTGCGCGGTACGCCGTCCCGAGGCCGCGATCGGCAAAATCCGGTCTGCATCACCGTGCATCACCAGGGTTGGTATCTCGATCTGCGCCAAGTCCTTGCGGAAGTCCTCATGCCACGTCGGCACGCACGCGAGACTCGCCGTGGCAGAGGCGCCGGCTGCGATATTCCAGCTGGCCTGGACGGTCTGTTCGCTCACGCGCTTGCCCAGCAGAACGTCCGTATTGTAGAAATTCTTGAAGAAATCCGTGAAAAACGCGTACCGGTCTGCGCTGACCGCCTTCTGGATCCCCTCGAAGACACTCCCGTCCACGCCCTCCGGATTGTCCGGCGTCTTCAGCAGGAACGGCGGCACCGCAGAGAGGAAGACTGCCTGGGTTACACCTTGCGATGAGTATCTCCCCAGGTAGCGCGCCACCTCGCCGCCCCCCATCGAGAAGCCGACCAGCGCGAAGTCATTCAGTTGCAGGTGCGTCACCACCTTGCGCAGATCTTCGGCGAAGGTGTCGTAGTTGTAGCCCTCGGTGGGCTGGCTGGATCTTCCGAATCCCCTGCGGTCATAGGTGATGACGCGGCGCCCCGCAGCCAAAAGCACCGCGACCTGTTTCTCCCAGGAAGCGCCGCTGAGTGGATATCCATGAATCAGGACGACGGGCCTGCCGGAGCCGTGATCCTCGTAGTAGAGATCGATGCTCCCGGAGTTCTCTTTTCCGACGGTAATGAATGGCATTGCGACTCCCCCTTTTTTCGGACTACCGGCCAAATGAATGCCCCCTTTGGGCATCAGCCAAGGAGCACGATGAATTCCCTCGTGGGCGTCAACCGCGCCCGAAGACTGGACAGGAATAACGGTCCTCACCAAGGCCGAGAGGGCGGAGTCCTCTCCGCCCTCTCAGGTAAACCGGGCTATGCCCGTTCCACGGCTACGCCTGTGCCGCCTTGTGAAGGGTGGTGTTGACCACCTCGCCGCTCTGCACCTTGGGCGTTCCATCGATGACTCTGGACAGTGTCTTCACCACCTCAGGGTAGACATTGTTGTTGTACGCGTCGGCGCTGGCCTTGCTGTCCCACAGACTGATGGCCGTGAGTTCGGTGCCGCCGGAGCCGGAGATCGAGATTTCATCCTTGAAGCCGTTCTGTTTCCGCAGCAGCGGAAGCACGTCTTTCTCAAACGTCCGGTTGTAGTCAGCGAGCATGTTGGGCTTTAAATGAATGGATACATTACGCGCATACATGGGGAAAACCTCCCTTGAGGTTGGGGTCGCTAAGAAGAAAAGCCTCAGATAGGCTGGCTTGCTCAGGGAACCTGAGGCGAGGAGTAGGTGGTAATCCACCATGTGCCCGACCCTAGTCCCGCGTCAGCAGCGATGTCAACGCAACGATGCCGATGGCCGACAAGAATCGCGCTTGCGCTTGGTTCTCATTCCGCAGCGCAGCGGAGGAATTCGCTGTTCAGGGCGCGACGGAGTCCAACCCGCAGCGCCGCCGCAGGCCTTTGTTGTCCTTGCACAACGCAGCGGAGAATCAGGCCCCGCTCCCTCAAGCCTCAAGCCGGCATCGGGCGCTCGTGGATGAGCATCCAGTTCGTCCCGAACTGATCGCGCAGCATGCTGAAACGAAAGGCAAAAAAGGTCTCTTGCATCTCCATGAAGATCTCGCCCCCGGCCGCCAGCAGAGCATGGATCCGCTCGGCCTCCTCGCTGCTCGGCACACTCAGCGACCGGTACACGCTGCGCATCGGCTGGAAACGCTCCGGCTCCACATCGCTCGCCATGATCTCCGTCTCCCCCAGACGCAGGCGCGCGTGCAGGATGGCCTTCTCCCATCCTGCCGGGACACTGCTCCCGCCCGGCATCTCGCCGTAGGTCATCGACATCAAAATCTTTCCGCCGAGGTGCTGCTCGTAGAAGCGGAGGGCCTGCTCGCAGTTGCCGCCATAGTTGAGGTAGGTGTGCAGCTTCATCGTAGGTTTTTCCTCCTTCGGGGATGTTGAGGAACTCCAACCATCTCCCTTGCTCTTGACAAGCCAAATCGTCTATAAAGGCATCCCACTCAGAATTCAGGAGTTTCCCATGAGCGCTCTCCAGAACTCACCCCGGATCTCTCCCTTTCTCTGGTTCAACGACAACGCCGAGGAGGCCGTCGACTTCTACCTCAGCGTCTTCCCCAACTCCCGTCGGCTCGACCGGCTCCGCAACTCCGGCGACGCTCCCGGCCCAAAGGGCGGCGTCCTCGTCCTGGCCTTCGAGCTCGACGGCCAGCGCTTCACCGCCCTCAACGGCGGCCCCACCTTCCACTTCACCGAGGCCATCTCCTTCGTCGTACGCTGCGACTCCCAGCCGGAGGTCGATCACTACTGGTCCAGGCTCTCGGCCGGCGGCAGCGAGGGCAAGTGCGGCTGGCTCAAGGACAGGTTCGGCCTCTCCTGGCAGATCGTCCCCGCGCAGCTCCCCGCTCTGGTCCAACACCCCAAGGCGATGCAGGCCATGCTGAAAATGACCAAACTCGACATCGCCACGCTCGAACGCGCCGCCCAATCCTGACCAGCGCGAGGAACTTGACACGCCCTCTATACTTAAATCACCAGCAGCACCGGAGTCCGGCCTGGCGCCGGGCTTTCGCATTTAATACCAGTCCAGACTTTCCCCAGACTTGGTTTGGACTTAAAACGACCTCTGTCCAGACTTTAGGACTTCACCGGGAGGGGAGGGAGAGAGTACCGCCGCATGTCCCGAAGCACCTCCCACAACCCCGGCCACTTCGATGTCATCATCCTCGGAGCCGGCGCCGCCGGCCTGATGTGCGCCGCCACCGCCGGCCGCCGCGGGCGCCGCGTTCTCCTGCTCGATCACGCCGAGCGCATCGGCAAGAAGATCCTCATCTCCGGCGGCGGCCGCGCCAACTTCACCAACCTCCACTGCCGCGCCGAGAACTTCCTCTCCGAAAACCCCCACTTCGCCAAGTCCGCGCTCGCCGCCTTCACCCCCTCCGACATGATCGCCCTGGTGGAGAAGCACCGCATCCCCTACCACGAGAAGACCCTCGGCCAGCTCTTCTGCGACCGCTCCGCCCAGGATCTCGTCCAGCTCCTGGCCCGCGAGTGCGCCGAGGCCGGCGTCGAGATCCGCACCGGCACCCGCATCCTCGCCGTCAGCAAGCCCGATCGCTTCCGCGTCGACACCGAGAGCGCCGCAGGCCCCGCCAGCTTCACCGCCGACTCGCTGATCATCGCCACCGGCGGCCTCTCCATCCCCAAGATGGGCGCCACCGCCCTCGGCTACGAGATCGCCACCCAGTTCGGCCTCGACCTCGTCCCCTGCCGCCCCGCGCTCGTCCCGTTCGTCTTCAACCCCCAGGACACCGAGCGCTGGTGCGACCTCTCCGGCCTCTCCGCCGAGGTCATCGCCAGCGCCGCCCCCAGCCCGCGGCGCGGCAATGGCAACGGCAACTCCCGCCGCAACCTCCAGCCCAGCTTCCGGGAGAAGCTGCTGATCACCCATCGCGGCCTGAGCGGCCCGGCCATCCTGCAGATCTCCTCCTACTGGCGCCCCGGCGAGGAGATCATCCTCGACCTCGCCCCCGCGCGCGAGCTCACCGCCACTCTGCTCCAGCCCAACGCCCGCCGCGACCTCGGCGCCGCCCTCGCCGCCCTGCGCACCCTTCTGCCCGCGCGCCTGGCCGAGCGCTGGCTCGAGCTCCACCCCCCCGCCGCCTGGACCAACCCCGCCCTCGCCCGCTTCGAAGACTCCCTCCACACCTGGCGCCTCAACCCCGCCGGCACCGAGGGCTACGCCAAGGCCGAGGTCACCGCCGGCGGCGTCTCCACCGCCGAGCTCGACGCCAAGACCATGCAAAGCCGCAAGCTCCCCGGCCTCTTCTTGATCGGCGAGGTGGTCGACGTCACCGGCTGGCTCGGCGGCTACAACTTCCAGTGGGCCTGGTCCTCCGCCACCCAAGCCGGCAACGCCGTTTAAAATCTCGCACCCTCTCACTGCACAATCAGCGTCAGCGTCACCGACCGCGTCAGCCCCGCGCTGGTCGCCGAGAGCACCAGCGAATCGGTCCCCGTCGGCGTACCCGTCCCCCCTGGACCCGTCGGCGTACCCGTCCCCGCAGGCGGAATTATTAGCCGTCCCGAGCCGCACCCACCATCTCCCAGAAGGCAAGCCGCCAGTAGAACGCTGAACAGCCTCGCTCACCTTGCTTTAGACCCTCCGCCCCCCAACCGAGCAGCGGCAACAACAGCACCGCCAGCCACCCTACCCCAAATCGCTTTCCCCCCAAAGAGACGCGGAGCCTCCGCAGCCGACGCCACCGTCACCGAGTGGAGGTCAATAATTATTTCGCCTACCGGGGCTTCGGAAAATCAGGAAGTTTCAGGTAGCGCTACCTGAAACTTCAACTTCCTGATTATTTGCCGACTGAACCGCAGTGCGGTGATCTCGATCCAGAGCGTCGTTCAGCATATTCGCCTACTGGTTTGAATCGGTTTGTCGTCCATCCTCCTGGAACCGCTATCTCGCTCCACAAAGACCCAGAGCAAGTTCCCGCGCGGATTTCAGTGGGGACTGGCCGAACTTGCTCAAAATCCCGTTTTAGGGACTTAGGCTGCTTGATGCCCCACGACCTCGGTCGTGTGTGAAACTAATGCAATGAACATAGAGAGACTCTTCCGCGTGATCGTCGCAGTCAATCTGGTTCTGGTTGCGCTCTCGTGGTGGCCTTGGTTTGAGGGAACCGCAGGCAAACCCGGTGCAGTGGATCACCTGCTTGGAGCGTTGCGACTGGGGGGCTTTCGAGCAGACTTTGTTTGGCTCGTAGCTTCGACTCTGCTCATCTTCTTTGCTCTATTTCCGTTTGCCAATGAGGCAAGAAGAAGCCGATCAGCCCGAGTCAACGCCTTACTCTGTGTGGCAGAAATTCTGGCTTTTTGCTCGTTTGTCTACAGAGTCCTGACCTCCGGCGTACTTGATTTCGGCTGAATCTTGCGATCAGACAAAGCTATCCGGAGTCCGGTATTACCAAGTTCCCTCAAAGTCTTCTTCGCCTGCAGGCACGCCGAAGTTGCCGACAACCCCGTTTCCTGGAAATAGGAAGCAACAGAGGTTTGCCAGTCCAGTCGGTCTTGCGCGAGTTATTCCAATACAAACCCAACACTTCACGCTTTATTGAGAGCTC
>DATMOB010000068.1:0-53872 GCA_035568455.1 Granulicella sp. | reverse complement strand
GGTGCGGACGGGGTTGTTGGGGGTCTCGTTGGCCACCGACCAGAGGATGACGGAGGCCTTGTCGCGGTCGCGGCGGATCATCTCGCCGAGCTGCTGCTCGGACTTGGCCTTGACGGCGGGGTCGTCGAAGTGCAGCGCCCAGTAGTCGGGGATCTCGCTCCAGACGAGGATGCCGCGGCGGTCGGTCTCGCGGGTCATGCGCTGGTCGTGGGGGTAGTGGGCGAGGCGGACGAAGTTGGCGCCGAGCTCCTGCGCCCAGTCGAGCAGGGTGTTGATGTCCTGCTCGGAGACGGCGCGGCCGGTGCGCTTGGGCGCCTCGGCGTGGATCGCGATGCCGTGCAGGAAGATGGGTTCGCCGTTGAGCAGGATCTTGGTGCCCTGGACCTCGACGGTGCGGAGGCCGATCTCGTCGGTGAGCTGGTCCTGCGTCGCTGACGACGCGCTGGTGGCGATCTCCACCTCGTAGAGCTTGGGATGGCCGGGGGCCCAGAGGGTGAGGGCGCTGGGGGTGAGGGTGATGGCGGCCTTGCCGGCGGCGTCGACGGCGGCCTCGGTGCTGAGGTTCAGCTCGGGGATGCGGACCTGGACCTTGGCGCCGGGGGCGGCGTCGACGAGGTGGACGTAGCCTTCGATGGTTTTGTGGTCGGCGCGGCTGAGGTGGAGTTCGTAGTCGTCGACGAAGCTGGTGGGGACGGTGACGACGGAGACGTCGCGGGTGAGGCCGCCGTAGTTCCACCAGTCGGTCTGCAGCGTGGGGACGCCGTCGGCGATGCGGGTGTTATCGACGGCGATGACGGCGAAGTTGCGCCCGGGGTGGAGGACGGCGGTGATCTCGCAGTCGAAGGGGGTGAAGCCGCCCTCGTGGTCGCAGATGTGCTTGCCGTTGACGAAGAGGTTGGAGCGGTAGTTGGCGGCGCCGATGTGGAAGAAGGCGCGGGTGCCGGGCTTGGGGGTGTAGTCGAAGTTGCGCTGGTACCAGAGCAGGCCTTCGTAGTAGTAGAGCGATTTTTGCTGGGTGTTCCAGTCGCCGGGCACCTTGATGGTGGGGGACTTGGCGAAGTCGTATTCGACCAGGCCGTTGGGCGTGGCGGGAGCTTCGAGGTTCTCGAAGATGCCGTGGGGCTTGATGTGGTGATGGAAGTCGTATATGCCGCCCTGGTAGGGGTCGACGATGTAGTGCCAGTCGCCGTCGAGCGGGAGCGCGGAGCGATGGTCGATGTCGACGAGCAGGGTGGGCTGCGTGAGGGCGCCGGTGCTGGGGCTGGCCTGGGCGCCGGCGGGTGTGGCGGAGCTCGAAAGCAGAGTGAAGGCGGAGAGCAGCAGGGTGGCGAGGAACGAGCGACGATCAGCGTGCATGAATGGCCTCAGTACCGGAATGTGCCGCAGCAGGTGGCGTGAGGATTGTAACCAATGAGGGAGACGGTCGTCGCGTGGGGGATGCGTTTTGCTAAGGTCCTCAGGATTGCAGTCGCGTATGAGCGAATTCTCCGCGCCTGAGGGAACTTGTCGAGAGATTACGCCTCCGCGAGCTCCGGTGGCTGAGTGTAGGCAGGAAAGTTGCCACATAGTTTTTCATCGAACAAACCCTGCGTTACTGCCTGCACGAGATACTTGCCGCCGACGAGGCAGCCCTTCCAGGACTGACCGATACCGCCAAACGCCTCGTCCCGATCGCCGCGCGAGCGCATCTTGTTCCATCGCAGCCCCAAGGGCGTGCGCCGGTCGAGCATGCCTTCAATCTCATCTACATACCACTCCACTCCGGAGATGCCGCGATCGATATCGGTCAGGGCTTGCGCATGTGGCTTACCGATCTCCCACATCAGCAGTAACGCGATCATCTCTTTGTGCTCGCGCAATCCATCGAGGCACAGTGTGACCAGCCTGCGCCGTTCATCGAGATCAACTGCTGCCCAAGGTGTGGCTTCAGACTTGGCAAACTTCACCGCCGCTCTTGCCGTGCCCAGTTCAATCATAGGAATGCGACCCAGACTGCTCCCGTCGACGGGGGATTCATAGTGCCGTCCGAAGCCCGGCTCCTTCCAATCTCCCTCCTGCAATTTGCCGGCGATTGCGGGCGTTTGGTGAGTGCGGACGGGGAGCGGGCTTCGTTTTCGGTCCGTTGGCGGCGTTCTCTCTTTGCAGCATCTTAGTGGGGGAGGTGAGGTCTACTGCGGCGTTCGCAGGGAGTAGTCTTGCGTGGGGTCTGGTATGACTGCAGGAGCATGCTGGACGAGATTCGCGGCGGTAGGCGTACTCAGCGTTGCGGTCATGGGTGTGGAGCGCGTACAGGGGCAGCCGCCGCGGGACGCGCCTGCGAGCAGCAGCTCGGCGACGGCGAAGAGTGCACGGAGCTTCTTTGGGCGTTGGGTGGACTTCTATCGTGCGGACTGGAAGGGGACTGCGGCGGCGGGGCCGGCCGCTGCTCGACGTGGGTTGCCTTCGCCGTTGAGTTCGCCGCCGTTTCCGAGTGCGGACTGGCCGTACGGCGGGTCGCAGACGATTGGAGAGGCCGATGGGAATGTGTATCCGCTGCAGACCGCGATCGATGGAGCGAGACGGCGGACCAAGGTGTATGGCTGGATCGAGCCGACGGCGAATGTGTCGACGTCGCGTCATAGGAACTATCCGGAGACGAACGATATCTACTCGAATCGCGTGGAGCTGGGGCAGGCGGTGGTGTATGTCGAGCGGCTGCCGGATTCGGTGCAGCGGGAGCGTGTTGACTGGGGATTTCATCTGACGGCGTTCTATGGGACCGACTACCGGTCGACGACGAACAAGGGATACTTCAGCAGCCAGCTGCTGGATCATGACCGGCAGTATGGCTTCGATCCGGTGTTGGAGTACGTGGACGTGTACCTTCCGCATGTGAAACAGGGCATGAATGTGCGGGTGGGGCGGTTTATCTCCATCCCGGGAATCGAGGCGCAGCTGACGCCCAATAACTACATCTTCAGCCACTCGCTGCTGTATGCGGTGGACCCGTTTACCGACACGGGGGTGCTGGCGACGATTCAGGTGAACGAGCGCTGGATTATCCAGGCCGGGGTTTCTGGCAGCCACGACGTGGCGCTCTGGAGCGAGGACGCGAGGCCGTCGTTCATGGGTTGTGTGAGCTATACGACGGGGAGCGTGAACGACAATCTCTACCTGTGCGCCAACGGCATCAATGACGGCAAGTATGCGTTCAACAATCTGCAGATGTATGACGGCACCTGGTATCACAAGTTCGGCAGCAGCAGCTGGCATACGGCGACGGAGATGTATGTCATGTACCAGCGGGACGTGCCGAGCGTGAACGGGTCGATTGTGCCGGAGAAAGGAACAAATGGAGCGAACTGCAGAGCGGGCCTGCAGCGCTGTTTGGCGCCGGAGTGGGCGATGGTGAACTATCTCAACAAGCAGCTGTCGCCGCATGATTTCGCGTCGTTCCGCAGTGATTTTTTGAATGACAAGAAGGGCCAGCGGACGGGGGTTGCGACCAGGTACAGCGAGGCTACGCTGATGCTGAGCCACTGGGTGGGGTCGACGGTGCAAATCAGGCCGGAGCTGCGCTTCGATCATGCCTGGGATCGCAGGTCCTATGACCGCGGGACGCGGGTCGATCAACTGACCTTTGCGGCCGATGTGATCGTTCACTTCTGACTGAGGCGGAGGTGGCGTGATGGCCTTGGCCTATATCGATCGCGAGCGATACAAGCTGACGATTATTTTACATTTGCATGACACCCGCGCGCTTGCATAGGTTCAACGTTTCGAAGCAGGAGGTTCTCCCCTATGCATCCTCTGTGGAACAACATGAAAGCTGAGATCAACCGGCGTTCGTTTTTGAAGAATGGATTATCCGCGGCAGGCGTCGCCAGCGCCGGCATCGGATTTATGGCCCGTGGTTCGCCACTGCTGGCGGAGGAGGAAGGTGAGGAACGCGGCGGCCGTCTCAGCCATGGAGATGCTGCGCTGCTTCGCTTCGCGGCAGCCGCGGAGATCCTGGAGTCGGACCTCTGGTTGCAGTACAACGAGCTTGCAGGGATTCAGGACAGCGAGGTTCCGGGCGGCAGCGGAAATCCTGCCTTCACCGCGGCGCTTTCGATGTTGGACGCTGACATGTCCCAGTATGTCCACGACAATACCGACGATGAGTTCACCCATCAGAATTTTCTCAACGCCTATCTGACCTCGAAGGGCGCGGAGCCGGTGAGCCTTGAGCCGTTTCGTACTCTCACCGGAAGCACGGCGACCGGCTCGAGTGGAAAGCTGCGACTTACGAGTTTGATGGAGCTCACGATCGATACCAGCTGGTGGACGCGCTATCGCAGCAGCGACAACAACCCGGATCTCGATCCCAACTTCGTGTTCCCGCAGGCCATCCCGACTCTGGCGACGGATAAGCATACGGCGATTCCCAGGACCGATGCCGATACGGCGGACCCGAACTTTCTGCAGGCGATTGCGAACACCGCCGGCTTCCACTTTGCCACCATCGAACAAGGCGGCACGAGTCTCTATCCGGCCATGGCGCAACGAGCCAGCAGCGTGGAGGTGCTGCGCATTCTGATCAGCATTGGCCCGACGGAGACCATGCACTTTCAAACCTGGGCAGACAAGGCGGGGAATGCGAAGCAGCTGACCGCCACGGACCCGGTGACCGGCGTCTCGGTTACGTTTCCCGATCTGAATTCCGCGCCGTTTGGTGGCGAGACCTTTCAGACCAACCTGATCATGCCGGAGCCGTGCCCGTTTCTGAGCCGCAAGCTTCCGCCGTGTTCGGTGATTCGGCCCACAGCTACGCAGGGGATCGCCACCAACGTGGTGAACTTCTTGACCGCGATGGGCCTCTTCACCGGCCAGTCCTCGTCGTTCGTCACGTTCATGCAAGGCCTGGCAGCGGATGCGGACCGCGCCAGGCGGCGCACGCGAGCGGACTAATCAACATAACGTTAGGGGACACGGTCGCATCTCTACGCCGCCTCCTGCCTTGGTTTTGAAATACGGAGCAGCCTTGGCACACTCAGTCTCTCTTGCCCGTGCAATTCTGCCTTGGACAGAGTTGAACCTTCCACAGCGATGACGATCCCTTGGCTTAGTATTGTCGAGCCTTCGATTCTCGCAAGGATTCGGATATGAGTCGATCTCGGACCGTCATCGCTCTTTTTGTTGCCGGTTTGTGTGTGGGCGGATGCAACCAGACCCGGAAGGAGGCTCGATCGGAGATCTCGCCACCGATGGAGCAGATGATCACCGCTCTTCGCGGAGCGTACGCGGCATTCAATCGCGGGGACATCGATGCGGCGGTGCAGCCGCTCGATGCAAACATCGAGTGGAGCGAGCCGACGGAGTTTCCCGGAGGAGGCACCTACCACGGACGTGACGGCGTGAAGCGCTATCTCAGCCAGTCACGGAGCGCGTGGGCTGAAGCCAGCAGCGAGCCGGAGCAATTTATCGCTGCGGGCGACCGTATCATCGTCTTTGTGCATGCACGGGTTCGCGCGAAGGGCAGCGAGGAGTGGCAGGATGTAAGACTTGCGGATGTCTATACGGTTCGTGAAGGCATGGCAGTCCAGATGCGAGCATTCGCCGACCGGCAGGAGGCTTTGCGTTGGGTTGGAGCGGAAGGAACGAATCGCTGAGACAAGTTGCTCGCTTTTTTACCTCGTTATCCCCGGCAGGGAAAAGTAGAAGGTGGAGCCCTGTTCGAGTTGCGATTCGACCCAAATCCGTCCGCCAAGCCGCTCCACAATCTTCTTGCAAATGGCGAGTCCGACCCCCGTGCCGTTGGACTTGTGTCGTCCGTGCAATCTTTGGAAGATAATCAAGATCCGGTCAAAGTAGCGAGGATCAATTCCAATGCCGTTATCGCGCACCGAGAAGATCCATTCATTGTCTCCATTTTTTGCGGCGGAGACGTGCACGTAAGGGATGGCGGCACCGCGGTACTTGATTGCGTTGCCAATGAGGTTCTGAAACACCTGGGCCAATTGCATATCGTCTGTCATGACGGTTGGCAGCGAATCGTGAGTAACGATCGCACCGCTCTGCTCAATCGTCGCTCGTAGTCGTCTCAGCGCTTCCTTCAGCGCATCCTCAGCAGAGACCTCACGATTGCTTCCAGCGCGCGCGTAGGCCAGCAGATCCTGAATCAAGCCTTGCATGAGATGGCAGCCGTCCACGGCATAGGCGATAAACTCATCGGCATCGTCGTCCAGACGTCCTTTGCAGCGCTTGGCCAGAAGCTGCGTATAACTGGCCACCACGCCCAAAGGTTCCTGAAGATCGTGGGTACGCTAGTCAGGCCGTGCCGCGACAAAATAAGTGGAGCTCAGGACCAAGTCACTATTTAGTGGATGGTCTTCATGCGGCGAGACATGAAGTCCATCAGCAGATAGTTGCCGAGGTTGGCGGGGCTGGTGAAGTAGGCTTTGCCGCGGCACATGGCGCTGACCTGCTGCACGAACTGCACCAGCGAGAAGTCCTGCGCCAGCATGAAGGTGTTGATCATGATGTTGGAGCGCTTGCAGCGCGAGACCTCTTCGAGCGTCTCGGCGATGACCAGAGGATCGAGGCCGAAGGCGTTCTTGTAGATGCGGCCGTCGGGCAGCGTGAGCGCGCTCGGCTTGCCGTCGGTGATCATGACGATCTGCTTCATGTCTTTGTTCTGCCGGGCGAGGATGCGCTGAGCGAGGCGCAGACCCTCGCGGGTGTTGGTGTAGTGCGGGCCGACGCGGACGCGGGAGAGCTGCGAGACCGGGATCTCCTCGGCGCTGTCGTGGAAGAGGACGAGGTTGAGGGTGTCGCCGGGGAACTGCGTGCGGATGAGGTGCGAGAGTGCCATGGCGACGCGCTTGGCCGGAGTGAAGCGGTCTTCGCCGTAGAGGATCATCGAGTGCGAGCAGTCGAGCAGCACCACGGTCGCGCAGGAGGACTGGTAGTCCGACTGGTGCACGTGGATGTCGGAGTACTCGATGCGCAGCGGCGTGTGCTCCTCGCCCTCGACGGCGGTGCGGATGCCCTCGCGCGCGAAGACACTCGAGAGCGTGGCGGTGATGTCGAGGTTGAGGGTGTCGCCGAACTCGTAGAGCTTGGAGCTGCCGTTGGTCTCGACCCCGGCGGCCTCGTGGCGGGTGTCGTGGCGGCCGAGGTTGGACTTGCCGAGCGGTCCGAGCAACTCGCGCAGCGCCTTGTAGCCGAGGAAGTCCATGCCCTTGTCGGTGACCTCGAAGCGGGCGGACTCGCCGGAGCCGGTCTCGCCCGGCCCCTGCTCGTCGGGCATCTCGGCGTTGATGAAGTTCTGCTGCTGCATCTTCTCGATGATCTGGTCGACCAGCTCATCGACCTGCTCGGCGTTGAGCTGATCGAACTTCTCCTGCGACTCCTCGTCGAGCAGATCGCCGGACTCGAGCGCCTGCTTGATGGCCTCGCGCAGGTTCTCGAGGGTCTGGTCGTTGAACTCCTGAAACTGCGAGTAGGGATCGTTGAAGCCAGAGTCGAGCAGGAAGTCGGAGAGCGCCTGCATGAGGTCTTCGAGGCCGAAGGAGCTGGCCAGATCGCCGGTGAACTTGGTGTAGCGGATGCGCTTCATAGGACCCTTTCCAACTTTACAGCTCGTGCGATACTTCACTCAATACCGGGCTTCTGCGCTGCCTCTAGGTAAGCCAAAGCTTTAGCCTTGGCCCCTCAGAACTACGATAAACGGGCTTCAGCCCCTGGGGTATGCACTGTGGCACGCATAAGGTGCGAGGGAATTGCGTTGATGCGTTCCGCATACTTGTCGTGAACGAAGGCGTAATCGGTATGGCTCTTGCGATTAGGATTATTCGCGAGATAGAGCTTCTGGGCTGCGAAGTCCTCGATATCGCGGATACGGTGTTCGTGACAGCCCGAGTGCCAGACCTCGCCGGGGAACTGATTGCGAACGGCGAAAGAGTAACCCCCTTTGATGCGTTGGACGCAACGCGATGTGCTTTGGTCGATGGCTGGCGTGATCAGGGCGTGAATGTGGTCGGGCACGACGACGAATCCGTGGAGAGCGAAGAAGCCCTGGTCGCGATAGCGGAAGAGAGTCTCGATCATAAGCTCGGCGTTCGCGGGGCGCTGGAACAGGCGCTGACGCTGATGCGTGAGGATGGTGATGGCGTAAGTCTCCGGCTTTTGGCGGATCGTGGCCATAGGAAGAGAGCATACCCCAAGGGCTAAAGCCCCCGTTCTATCGGTGGCCCGGCAGGCCCAAGGCTAAAGCCTTGGGTTACCTAGAAGCAGGGGCAACAGCAACGGCTGCGGCAACAATGATTGCAACGGCAAATGGGCTTCGCGCCCTCGCTACCCTCCGCGCCTGCCTGGGCGATCCTTGCTCCTTAGTTGAAGCCTCTGCGGGTGCGGTTCTTGTAGTCGTCGCGTTCGATCTCGCGTTCGCGCATCTTTTCGCCGTAGTTGGCGGCGTCGGCGTTGCGTTGTTTCTTCTCGGCGGCGGTGAAGCTGCGCTCCTCGGTGCGGCTGATGCGCTTGTGCGCGTACATGCCTTCGAGCAGGAACTCGGCCGCACTGACTGCGATCTCGGGCTTGCTCTTACCGTTGATCTGGAGCGGCGATAGCTTCTCGAAGAGGCCCTGAATCTGCTCCAGCTCCTTCTGCGAGGTGGCGGAGGAGAACTCGTCGGTCAGCTGCACGGTGCCGCCCAGGTTGAACCACTGCTCGATCTGGCTGGTGTTGGTGGTGCTGAAGTACTCGTCGAAGATGCTGGCGACGCTGGCGCGGATGATCTCGCGGATGACGGTGTCGGCGCCGCGCATCTCGCCCTCGTACTCGAGCTCAATCTTGCCGGAGATGCCGGGCAGCGAGGTGTAGATGTCGCCCACGCGGGGGACGGCCACGCTTTCGCCGTGAATCAACGCCCGGCGTTCGGCGTTCGAGACCACCAGCTCCATCGTGCTGATCGGCAGGCGCTGCGAGACGCCGGAACGCTTGTCCACCTTCTTGTCCTCGCGCGCGGTGAAGGCGATCTGCTCGACGATCTGGCGGATGTAGGTGGGGATCTCGATCTTCAGGTCGTTGCGGTCGCCGCCGCGCTTGGTCCAGGCCTCCTGCTGCGTGATGGCGATGCCCTCGTGGATGGTCTCGGGGTAGTGGGTACGAATCTCCGAGCCGATGCGGTCTTTGAGCGGGGTGACGATCTTGCCGCGGGCGGTGTAGTCCTCGGGGTTTGCCGAGAAGACGATGGCCACGTCGAGCGCCAGGCGCACCGGGTAGCCCTTAATCTGTACGTCGCCCTCCTGCATGATGTTGAACAGGGCGACCTGGATCTTGCCGGCGAGGTCGGGCACCTCGTTGATGCAGAAGATGCCGCGGTTGGCGCGGGGCAGAAGGCCGTAGTGCATGGTCAGCTCGGAGCCGAGGTCCTGGTTGGAGCGGGCGGCCTTGATGGGATCGATGTCGCCGACCAGGTCGGCTACGGTCACGTCCGGCGTGGCCAGCTTCTCGACGTAGCGGTCGTCGGGCGTCATCCAGGCGATCGGGGTGTCGTCGCCGAGCTTGGCGATCAGGTCGCGGGAGAACTTGGACAGCGGGGCGTAAGGGTTGTCGCGGAGCTCCGATCCAGCCACGTAGGGGCAGTGCGGGTCGAGCAGGGTGGTCAGAGCGCGCAGGATGCGGGACTTCGCCTGGCCGCGCAGGCCGAGCAGGATGAAGTTGTGCTTGGACAGCACGGCGTTGACGATCTGGGGAACGACCGTGTCCTCGTAGCCGACGATGCCGGGGAAGAGCGGCTGGCCGTTCTTGCCTCCTGCGCTGGCACGCAGCTTGGCGATCAGGTTTTCGCGCAGCTCGTCCTTGACCGACCGGGAGAGGCGGGCTGGGGTGTATTCACTGGCACGGAGTGCGCCTAACGTCGTCGGGAGGGAGTTCGCCATCACACAAGTATAGATGGTGGGCGGCGGCGAACGGATGCGGCAGCGGGTTGCTGGCGGGTGTTGAGGCGGCAGGGGTTAGGCGCGCGCCCGGGGTGAAAGCTAGAAAAAATGCAGGATCAGGTGGGCGCTGGCGAGCGCGAATAGCCCGGCGGCGACGTCGTCGAGCATGATGCCGGTGCCGCCGGGGAGACGCTCGAAGAGGCGGATGGGGTGGGGTTTCAGGATGTCGAAGAGGCGGAAGAGAACGAGGCCGAGCGCGGCGTGGGGCCAGGTGGGGCTGAGGCCGATCAGGGTAATGAGCTGGCCGGCGACCTCGTCGATGACCACGTGGCCGGGATCCTCGCGGCCGGACTCGCGGGCGACGACGGTGGCGGCGGGGATGCCGATCAGGGTGGCGAGGACGGCGGCGGCGATGGTTCCGAGAGTGAGCGCGAGCGGGCTGGGCTGGAGCAGCTGCGCGGCGGTGTACCAGAGCAGAAGGGCGGCGGCGCTGCCGTAGGTTCCCGGGCCGGGCTTGAGCAGGCCGGCGCCGAAGAAGGTGCCGACGGCCCAGGCCCAGGCGGTCTTCTTTGCGGCAGGGGGATGGAGCTGCGTGGTGGAGTTTGCCATGTCGTGCCGATCTCGAGTGTACCTTGGGGCTCTTCCGGTTCGGGAAAAGTGTGACTACCTGCAAGTCTAACTAGCACGGAATCTACACTTTGCGCGAGAGTTGGACTGAAAGTGGTGCAGATTGGACTTTGTTTTGGACTTAAAGCTTCTGAATGGAAGACTTTAGGACTTCAGTGATGGGGGTGGGTGGTCTCTGTGCGGGAGTGGGAAGCAGATCCCTCCGCTCGCTGCGGGATGACAACTAAAAAAGGCGGGTGCAGCAGGAGGCCGGTGCGGGCGCGGGGGCAGCGAAGTGGGGCAAGGCTTAGTCTTCGTCGTTGCCGCTGGGGTGGCGCTGGGCCCTGGAGCGGGCGAGCTCCTCGAGCAGGTCGGGGTCCTGGATGGGGGTGCTGATCTTGTAGTCGCCGGAGGCCCACTTGCCCAGGTCGAGCAGGCGGCAGCGGTCCGAGCAGAAGGGGAAGTCTGCGTCGGTGGCCAGAACGACCTTGTGGCAGGTGGGGCAGAAGAGAGCTTTGGGAGGGTTCGGCATGGCTCGCTCCATTCTAATGAATGGGATGCGGCTGGCCCAAAAAGGGCTGGCAGGCTGCGGTTCCTCAGCGAATATTCATGCTGCCGCTTTATAGTGTCTGAGGCTGCATCGATAGCGTTTGCTCCACACGGCTTTAAGCAAACGTCAACAGGTACACAACAGAGTTTAAGGAGATGGTTGCATGCGACGGATAGCTTTGGTGATGGCGATGGCGGCTGCGGTAGGGCCGATGGCAGCGATGGCGGAGGGTCCGTACAAGGTCCTCAACACGGCGAAGGTGGGCGGCGAGGGCGGCTACGACTACGTCTACGCCGACTCGGCCGCGCGCAAGCTGTACATTCCGCGGCAGGGAGCGGACGGGAAGTTCACGGTGTTCAACCTCGACACGCTGCAGCCGGCGGGCGAGATCCCCGGAGTTGGCCGCGGGGTGGCGGTGAGCGCGGGCCACGGCTTCGGGTCGAGCAGCCCGGTGGCGATGTGGGATGAGACGACGCTGCAGCCGGTCAAGACGATCGAGGTGCAGGGCGGGCCGGATGGGATCTTCACCGATCCGTATAACGGCCGGGTGTATGTGTTCAGCCACCGCGCGCCGAACGCCACGGTAATCGACCCGAAGGATGGGACGGTGGTGGGGACGATCGACCTGGGCGGAGCTCCGGAGCAGGCGGCGTCGGACGGCAAGGGCCACGTGTTTGTGGATCTTGAGGACAAGGGCAAGATCGCGGTGATCGACGCCAAGACCATGACGCGGACGGGCTACTATGACCTCCAGGGCAAGGGCGACGGCTGCGCCGGGCTGGCGATCGATGTGAAGCATGGTCTGCTGTTTGCGGCCTGCCGCGAGCCGCAGGCGATGGTGGTGCTGAACGCGAAGGACGGTAAGATCATCGACACGCTGCCGATCGGCAAGGGCACGGACGGCGCGTTGTTCAACCCGGCGACCGGCGAGGTGTTCAGCTCCGAGGGCGGTGGGACGCTGACGATCATCAAGGAGAAGAGCCCCAAGAGCTTTGAGGTCGAGCAGACGCTGACCACGATGCCGCGGGCGAAGACGCTGACGCTGGATACGAAGACCAACAAGCTGTATCTGATCACGGCGGAGTTTGGGCCGGTTCCGGCAGCTGAGCCGGGGCAGAAGCCGGGCCGGGCGCCGATGGTTCCGGGGACGTTCTCGATTCTGGTGGTTGGGAAGTAAGGGCAGGTTGAAGGCCGGGCGAGGGCTGTTGCCCTCGCCCGGCGTGTTTGGCTTTAGCCTGCGTTGGTCAGGAACTCTTGCAGGGCTTCCGGAACGACAGAGTTCAGTTTGCGGTTGTGCTCCTCGGCGTAGAGCGCGGCACGCTTGTGCAACTCCTGGGGCAGGCGAACGTTGAAGCTGCCTTTGTAGGGCGTGTTAGTAGTTCTGCCCTCGGCCTCGCAGAAGGCGAGGTACTCGAGGCGCTTCCTCCTGCAGAACATTCGCCTGATTAAAGCATGAGTGTTTATTCGAGGATGCGGGCGACTACGTCGTAGTCGTGGGACTCGGTGATCTCGGCGCGGTAGAAGGTGCCAGGGACCAGGGCTTCGTGGGGGCCGAAGTCGTTGATCAGGACCTTGCCATCGATCTCGGGGGCGTGCAGCGGGCTGCGGCCCTGCCAGAGCAGGTCGGTCTCCTCGCTGGGGCCTTCGACCAGAAGGTCGATCTCGCGGCCGATCCAGGCGCTCTTGGCGCGGGTGCTGATCTTCTGCTGCAGCTTCATCAGCTTGCGGCGGCGGGCCTCGATGGCGCGCTTGGGGAGTTTCAACTCGGGGGCGAGGTTGTAGGCGGCGGCGCCCTCTTCGTCGGAGTAGGTGAAGACGCCGAGCCAGTCGATCTCTGCGGCGGTGATGAATGCTTCCAACTGCTTGAAGTCTTCATCCGTTTCGCCGGGGAAGCCGACGATGAAGCTGGTGCGGATGACGATGCCGGGGACGATGCGGCGGGCCTTGGCGATGAGATCGAGGAAGATCTCGGGCGTGCCGCCGCGCTTCATGCGCTTGAGTACGGAGGGGCTGGCGTGCTGCAGCGGGACGTCGAGATACTTGGCGATGGTGTCGTGCTTTGCCATCGTCTCGAGCAGCCGGGTGGTGACCTTGTTGGGGTAGGTGTAGAGGAAGCGCAGCCAGCGCAGGCCGGGCAGCACGGCGAGGGCGTCGAGCAGCTGGGCGAGGCCGTCCTTGAGGCCGAGGTCTTCGCCGTAGCAGGTGGTGTCCTGGCCGATGAGGGTGATCTCGCGTACTCCCTGCCCGATGAGGTTTTCGGCTTCCGCGATGATCGAGGACATGCGGCGCGAGCGGAACTTGCCGCGCAGCTGGGGGATGATGCAGAAGCCGCAGGGGTGGTCGCAGCCCTCGGCGATCTTGATGTAGGCGCTGGCGCGTGGTGTCGTCAGGATGCGCGGGGTCTGGTCGGAGTAGAGGTACTCGGGCAGGGCGGCGGTGGCGCCGTCCCAGGCGGCGCGGGAGAAGCGGCCGGACTGCTCGCGGGCGTCGCCCTCGGGGCGCGAGGGGGTGGTGTCGGCGGAGGTTTCGGCTTCGATCTGGGCGCCGATCTCGGTCGGATGAGAGTGCTGGTGCACGGCGCTGGGGGCGCGGGCGATCAGGTCTTGCGTTGCGGCGGTTGCGGCCGCGCCTTGCGGGAGGATATTGAAGGGTGAGTTGGCGCTGTGGCCGGAGGGCGTGAGGCCGGCGGCGGCGTCGGGCTGCAAGCCCGCTGCTTTCAGGATGGCCTCGAGCTCGCCGGTGCCGACTACGGCGTCGACCTCGGGGATGTTCTTCTGGATCTCGTCGCGGTAGCGCTCGACCAGGCAGCCGGCGACGATGAGGCGGCGGGCCTTGCCTCCGGCAGTGATCTTGTGCCGGGCCATCTCGAGGATGGTGTTGACCGACTCCTGCTTGGCGGAGTCGATGAAGCTGCAGGTGTTGACGACCAGGATCTCGGCGTCTTCGGCGCTGGGGGTGAGCTCAGCGCCGTTGTGATGGAGCAGGCCCATCATGACCTCGGAGTCGACCAGGTTCTTGGGGCAGCCGAGCGAGACGAAGCCGACCTTGGGGCGGGCGGTGGTGGTGGTTTCGGTGGGCTGGGCTGCTAGAGTTTCTGGAGGCGTCACAGCCTTCTAGTTTAGCAGTTCTGTGGATATCGCATGGAAAAGCGGCAGGATTGGCGCGGGTTTCCTGTGCTTTGGTGGGGTAGTGGGGCGAATTGGGCTTGGCTTGGTCTGGATTGGCCGTGGGCCTTCGAGCGATGGTAGACTTGGGTTGTGCCGGGTCCTACGCGACGTAATCCCGCCAACCCCGCCAGGTCCGGAAGGAAGCAACGGTAACGGGCAAGTATGGGCGCAGTAGGTCGCCCGGCGCTTTTCTCTCCTTTATTCCCCCCTCACATCCCATCTAGAAGTTGTCGCCTCGTTTGAGGCGGACGGTCTCGCTGCGCCCGTCGCCCGACGTTGTGGCATGTGGGTATAGTGGTGCGGTACCGGAGGAGGAGCATATGTTCTATCGCATGGCTTTGGCGGTGGTGGGTCTGTCTCTGGCGATGCCGCGGGTTTCAGCCAATACGGGAGGGAACAACATGCTGCTGGTGGTGGAGAAGGGTGCTCAGAGCCTGGCGATCGTCGATCCGGCGTCGGGGCACGTGGTGGCGTCGGTGCCCGAGGGTGGCGTTACGGGCCATGAGGTAGCGGCGTCTCCGGATGGGCGGCTGGCGTATGTGCCGATCTATGGGAACTCGGGCGTGGGGAAGCCGGGAACCGATGGGCGCATGATGGTGGTGATCGATGTGGCGGTGCACAAGGTGGTGGGCGAGGTCGACTTCGGCCATGGAGTGAGGCCGCACTTTGTGACGGTTGGGCCTCGGGATGGGTTGTTGTATGTGACGACGGAATTGGACAATACGGTGACGATCGTCGATCCGAAGACGCTGCAGATTGTGGGCTCGGTGCCGACGGGGCAGGCGGAGTCGCACATGCTGGTGCTGTCGCATGATGGGCGGCGCGGGTATACGGCGAATGTGGGGCCGGGAACGGTGTCGGTGCTGGATATGGAGGCGAGGAAGACGCTGGCGATCATTCCGGTGTCGGGGAGTACGCAGCGGATCGCAATCTCGCGGGACGATCGCTGGGTGTTTACGGCGGACCAGACGCAGCCTCGGCTGGCGGTGATCGATACGGCGAGCAATCAGGTGAAGCGGTGGATCGCGCTGCCGGGGACGGGATATGGAGGCGCGGCGACGCCCGATGGGCGGTGGTTCCTGCTGGCGCTGCCAGGGGCGCACAAGCTGGCGGTGATCGATCTGGGGACGATGCAGGTGGCGCGGACGATCGATGTTCCGGCGACCCCGCAGGCGGTGGTGGTACGGCCGGATGGGCGGCGGGCGTATGTCTCGTGCGATCTGAGCGGGCAGGTGGCGGAGATCGACCTGACGGACTGGACGGTGGCGCGGTTGATCCAGACGGGCAAGCTGGCGGACGGAATGGCCTGGGCGGGGAGCCGGTGAGGCTGGCGTCTGGAGACCGCGTCTGGAGACCGCGTCCTGAAGACCCTCTGAATCGTCATTCATTTAGCATGGGTTTTGTATTCTGTCCTTGTAGGTCGGTGAGGTGATGGATTGAGTTTGACGTTGAAACCGCGCGTCTCCGTGCGGGCGAAGATTAGTTCTGTGGGAGTCTATGTTCCGCCCCGGCTGTTGACCAATGCGGATCTGGAAAAGATGGTGACGACCAACGATCAGTGGATCGTTGAACGCACGGGCATTCGCCAGCGGCACCTTGTGGACAAGGGCGTAGCGACGAGCGATCTGGCGGCGGAGGCGGCGCGCTGCTGCCTGGCGAAGCGGGGGATTGCGGCCACCGAGGTGGAGGCGATCCTGGTGGCTACGGTGACGCCCGATATGTTTTTCCCGGCGACTGCCTGCCTGGTGCAGGAGAAGATTGGGGCGACGGGCGCGTGGGGTTTTGATATCTCGGCGGCCTGTTCGGGCTTTTTGTATGCGCTGCAGACGGGCGCGAAGCTGGTGGAGTCGGGCGTACACAAGAAGGTGCTGGTGATCGGGGCGGACGTGATGAGCTCGATCCTGGACTATACGGACCGTTCGACGTGCATTCTGTTCGGCGACGGTGCGGGCGCTGTGCTGCTGGAGCCGGCGGAGGAGGGCGAGGTCGGTCTGGTGGACTTCATCCACGAGATCGATGGCTCGGGCGCGTCTTCGTTGTACATGCCGGGGGGTGGGAGTCTGAATCCTTCGACCGCGGAGACGGTGGCGGCAAAGATGCACTACGTGCACCAGGAGGGTGGAGCGGTGTTCAAGGTCGCGGTGCGCAAGATGTCGGAGCTGAGTGGAGCACTGCTCGAGCGCAATGGGCTGACGCCGGCCGAGATCGACCTGTTCATTCCGCATCAGGCCAACCAGCGCATCATCCTGGCCACGGCGGAGCGGCTGGGCATGCCGGAGGAGAAGATCGTCATCAACATCGGCGAGTACGGCAATACGACGGCGGCGACCATTCCGCTGGCGATGCATACGGCGCTCGAACAGGGGCGTCTTCAGAAGGGCGCGACCGTGCTGCTGGCCTCGTTTGGCGGCGGGTATACGGTGGGGACGACCCTGCTGCGGTGGGAGTAGGTTTTTAGCGATCAGGGATCAAGAAAAGGGCGGGGCCGGGGGATTCGGTCTCGCCTTTTTTCTTGGAGCGGGTTAGGAGGCGACGTTGCTGTTTTCTGGCACGGTGTGGGAGCCGATGCCGACGCTGCGCGAGGTCTTGTAGAGCTTCCAGATGGCGATGGCGCAGCTGATGAGGATGACGCTCCAGAGGACGGTCAGGATGGTGGTGGCCCACTTGGCGGAGAAGGCGTTCCAGAGGTGCAGCACCTGGCGGCCGTAGTGCACGCCGAGGACGACGGCGATGCTGTGGCGCAGGGTGCGGCTCAGGGTGAAGGTGGTGAGGAACTTCTTGCGTGACATCTTGAGCGCGCCCGCGGCCAGGACGAAGGGGCTGAGCGGCATCGGCGGCGGCAGCAGCGCAGGCAGGGCAACAGCGAGGATGGCGTGGTTCTGCATCCAGCGGGAGACGCGCTTGAAGATAAGAGGCGGGACGCGCTTTTCGAGGAAGACCATGCCGCCGCGTTGGCCGACCTGGTGGCTGAAGTAGCCGCCTAGAGCGGAGCCGGCGCTGGAAAGAGCGATCAGCAGCAGCCAGTTGGTTTTCCGCGCGGCGAACAGGACAAGCATGACGTCGGTGACGCCGGGGACCGGGAGCGGGACGAAGGAGGAGTCGACGATGGAGACCAGGAAGATGCCTAAGACGCCGAAGGAGGCGAGCAGGTGGAGGAACTTGTGCGCGTGCTGCGGATTGGCCGCGAGCAGGGCTGCGGCCGGGGTTGCGATCAGTTGTCTCGCCCGATCTATGAGCGGGTTTGAAGAAAGCTTGGCGAGCGCTAGCGCCGCGGGTTGGACTTCTGGCAGGGGCATCTGTGAGGTTGGACGCGTTCTTGGGCGAACGAGTCGCACTTCGGGACGATTGAAATCCGAGAAACGGCTGCTTAGAGGAAGCGGGGGGAGGGGAGCGCGGGCAGGGCGTCGACCTCGGCGGCGTAGCGGCGGAAGAGGTGGAGGGCTTCCAGGCAGTCCGGGTCGAGGTGGTAGTGGATGTTGCGGGTGAGATAGGTGTGGATGGTGGGGGGCGGAAGGGCGATGCGGGGGGTCCACTCGCGGACCAGATCGTCGATGTGGGCGAGGCCGTGGTCGCGGGAGCGGGTAAGGTCTTCGATGAGCTGGATGGCGGAGATAGGGCCGGAGTCGCCGATCGCGGAGTTGCCGTTAGCGAGGGCTTCGGGTTTGAGGGCTTCGGGGCGGACGGCCCAGACGGCGGCGACCCATGGCAGGCCGGTGCGGCGGCGCCACTCCTGGGCGATGTCGATCCAGAGGCAGGGGCCGATCTGCTGCTCGATCTGCTCGCGGGCCTCGAGGGCGAGCAGGGCGGGATCGCCGATGAGCAGGGCGGCGTCGGCAGAGCGGAGCATGGCGACGGGGTCGGCGGGAGCGGGCAGGAAGCCGGGCCGGGCGTCGAGGAACTTGCGGAAGAGCACCTGGGTGTAGGCGAGCGAGCTGCGCGAGGCGGTGTCGGCGGCGATGGTGCTGACGGCGCGGAGGGCGTCGTCGGGCGCGGCGGCTGGGTTTGTTGTTCGTTTAACGATGAGTTGGATGGAGCGGACCTCGGCGAGCGAGGCGATGGCGCAGCCGGGAACGATGGCGAGCTCGGGCGTGAGCGCGGCAATGGGGATCAGGCCGAGGTCGGCCTCGCCGCTGAGCAGGTTGGCGGCGCAGGCGGAGGGCTGCGTGTAGGTGCGGTGATAGTTCCGGTCCAGCGTCGTCGCGAGGGGCGGGTGTTCGAAGTCCCACATCAGCGGTGCGGGGTTGAGGAAGTCGATGGCGGCTACACGCAAGGGATGAGACATCAGAGGTTAGTTTATTGGATGGGAGTGGAGGCGGATCGATGCAGCGGGCGATAGTGGGCTTCTATCAGGACGAAAGCGGGCACTGGGTGGCGCGGCTGGAGTGCGGTCATGGGCGGCACGTTCGCGATGATCCCCCGTGGACGGTGCGGGAGTGGGTGCGGACGGAGGCGGGCCGGGCAGAGTGGCTGGGCCGGAGGCTGGAGTGCCGACGGTGCGATGCGGGGTCTGAGGGCGGGGGGCTATGAGGCCTGACGACGGGGAGGGGTGATGACGGGCGGGGAGGCGATAGACTGGGCTCTGGCAGGGGATCATGGGAGTGGTGCGACGAATGCGGGCAATGTGGGGACGGCTTGGGATCACTGGGGTTCGAGAGGTAACCGCGGTCGCGTTTCTGGCGCTGCCGATGGCGTGGGCACAGGGGCAGCAGACGGCGAGCCCGCCGGCGCCACAACCCTCAAGTGCGCAGGCCGGGTCGGACGCGGCTGCGGGCGGCGGCACGGTGCTGAGTACAGGGACGACGCTGGTGCTGGTTCCTGCGCTGGTGAAGACCAAGCGAGGCGAGCCGGTCTTTACCCTGACCGCGGACCGATTCGTGGTGACCGATGATGGTGCCGAGCAGAAGGTGAGGCTCGAGGCCGACTCGGGCGATCAGCCGCTGGCGCTGGTGGTGGTGGTTGAGGCGGGAGGCGCGGGCGTCAAGTATCTCGACGACTATCGTGGGCTGGGCACAATGATTGAGGCGGTGGTGGGGAACGTGCCGCACCGCGTTGCGGTGGTGGGGTTCGACAGCGAGCCGCAGCTGGTGCAGGACTTCACGCCCGATCTGGATACGATTGCGAGGACCATGAACCAACTGGAGCCGGGAGATGGCGGGGCGGCGATTCTCGATGGTCTGGGGTATGCGGTGGATCTGCTGCGGAAGCAGCCCGCGGAGTATCGGCGGGCGATTCTGCTGCTCTCTGAGACGGTCGATCATGGCAGCCGGATGAAGATCGATCAGGCGCTGCATGTAATGAGCGACACGAATACGTCGATATACAGTGTGGCGTTCTCCAGCTCGAAGACGGAGCTGAAGCATGAGACGGCAGGGATCGCGTCAGACCCGACGCCGGAGCCGCCGGGCGGCTGCATGGCGAAGGAACCGGATAAGGCGCCAGACCCGACGGACAGCCGGCTGAAGCAGGCGTGGAATTGTGCCGGGGTACTGCTGCCTCCGTTGCGCCTGGCGAATCTGGCGGTGGTGATGGGGATGAATGGGCTGAAGAAGAATGTTCCCGAAACCGTAGCAAATCTGTCTGGGGGCGAGTACTTCTCCTTCAAGGACACGCGCGGTCTGGAGCGCGGGATGATGGCGATCTCCAATCACATCCCAAATCGGTATGTTTTGAGCTTTCAACCGCAGTCGCCGCATCCAGGGCTGCATGCGTTGGGGCTGCGGATGAAGGATAATCCGGAGTGGGTGGTGACGGCGCGGAGCAGCTATTGGGCGGAGGGCGAGTCCGTGGCGGCCGCTCGGCAGTGAAGGCTTTTTTAGCTGTCAGACCGAGTTTTATGGACATTTCATTGTGGTTGTGGAAAATGGGACAAGATCATCCCAATGACAACATTGTTCGCATCGAACCGTTTTCGCCGGCCAACGCAGATGCGCGACCGCTGGTACGTGCCGAGCCTGATATTGCTGGTGGTGGTGGCGTGCGCCAGTATCTGCGTGTCTTTGCGCATCAAGGACACAATGCAGATCTCCTCCAACGTGTACCTGCACTGGAAGATTCTTCTGGGCGACGCGGTGTTTCTACCGGTGCTGATGATTGCACTGGGCCGCTATCGGCTGGGTAGAAAGTTCGAGGCACGCGAGGCTGCGCTCTTCGAGGTGGAGAAAGAGCTGCGCCGGGAGACCCATGGTCTGGAGCAGGCTGTGCGGGAGCGTACGGCGGAGCTGCGGGCGGAGATCGATGAGCGCCGGCGTGCTGACCTGCTCAATCGGAGCCGGAACCAGGTGCTCGAGATGCTGGTGAAGAATGAGTCGCTGACTGCGACGGTGAAGGTGCTGGTGACCGCGGTCACGGAGCAGCGTTCGATCTGGTGTGCGGGACTCCATCAACTGGAGGGCGATACGCTGGTGCTGCGCGGATCGGTGGGCGTTCCGGAGATGCTGATGGATCATCTGCAGCGGATCGGGGCGAGCTTTGTGGATGCTCCGGAGTCGGCTGCGCTGCAGCAGGGCCGGTCCTACACTATCGAGGACACGACGCAGCAGCGCACTCCATGGCGGCAGCTGTTGGCGGCCAATGGGATCTGTTCGGCCTGGTCGGTTCCTTTCTTCACCCCCGCCGGGCAGGCGGTCGGAGTGATGACGATCTATTCGCGGCTGCGCTCGCTGCCGACCCAGCGCGATCTGGAGCTGCTTGACATGGTCTGTTCGATGGCGGCGCTGGTATTTGAACATCAGCGCCTGCATCAGCGGCTGCTGTTGTATGCGTACCACGATGTGCTGACGGGGCTGCCGAACCGGCGGCTGGGTGAGGATCGCCTGGAGGTCGCGACCATGCAGGCGCGGCGCGAAGGCGGCCAGGTCGCGGTGCTGTGGATCGATCTCGATCACTTCAAGCACATCAACGACACGCATGGCCACCCGGTGGGGGATATGGTGCTGCAGGAGACGGCGGCACGCCTGTCGAAGCGGCTGCGTGGCTCGGACACCGTGGCCCGCATGGGTGGGGACGAGTTCATGGTCATCCTGAGCGGGGTGCAGGATCGTGAATCCGCGGAGCAGACAGCGGTGGATTTGCATCAACTGGTCCATCAGCCCATGTTGCTGGGCGGGGTGGAGTTGAACATCACCATCAGCATCGGCATATCGATGTTCCCAGGGGACGGCGAAACTGCGGAGCAGTTGAAGCAGAATGCGGACACGGCGATGTATCAGGCCAAGTTCGAGCATGTGGGCACGCGCTCGTTCTCGCCGGTGATCGGTCTGGGAGCGGCGGAGCTGCGCGAGTTGAAGGAGGAGCTGACGCGCGCGCTGCAGACCGATGGCTATGAGATCGACTACCAGCCGCAGTGCAGGCCGGACGGTTCCATCGTCGGTCTGGAGGCGTTGCTGCGGTTTCGCCATACCCGCTTCGGGATGGTGCCGCCGTCCAAGTTCATTCCGATTGCGGAGGAGATGGGTCTGATCATTCCGCTGGGCTCCTGGGTGCTTGAGAAGGTATGCCGCCAGAGCATGGAGTGGCAGAGCATGGGACTGTCCGCGTTGCCGATCGCGGTGAACATCTCGGCGCTGCAGTTCGCCCGTAAGGACTTCGCGGTGAGCGTGGGCGCGATTCTGGAGAAGACGGGGCTGGACCCGCGGCTGCTGGAGCTGGAGTTGACCGAGAGCGTGGTGATGAAGGACTTTGAAGAGTCATCGCGGCAGCTGCGCTATCTCAGTCAACTGGGGATTCGGATTGCGATCGACGACTTCGGAACCGGATACTCCTCGCTCAGCTATCTGCACCAACTGCCGATCGACGTGCTCAAGATCGACCGTTCGTTCGTGGAGAAGATCATGGATGCGGAGGGGACGCGGCCGATCGTCGAGGCGGTGATCTCGATGGCGCACACGCTGGGACTGCAGGTCATCGCCGAGGGCGTGGAGACATCGAAGCAGGCGGAGTTTCTCGAGGAGATCAAGTGCGAGACGATGCAGGGATATCTCTTCTCGAAGGCTTTATGCGCAAAGGATACGGTGCCGTTTCTGCAGCATCGTCGCTGCGCTGCGCAGGATGTCTCCAGCTACGCAGGCTGAGGAGTTGGTGTAGCAGCGCGGTGGGGTGCTCTTCAGCGCACCTACGGATTGATCTCTGGAGTGCATGGGCGAGGTTGAAGACGGCTGGATCAGGGGATGTTGCGGGCGCAGGTATTGGCTGCTGACGACGTGCGCTCGTAGTGGAAGTGGTGTTCGTTCCATTCGAACGTGGTGCAGGTAGGGCGTCTCAGAAATCGGAGTTGCAGATCTCGAGCAGTGAAGTAGACATTTGCCGTGGATTCCGGAAGCTGCCTTTGGCTTCGGCCAGGACCGCACCTGGCCCACTGTTGAGCTGGATCGGAGATAGCCAGCGCGCTTCGATGCTGCATGACGTGGTTTCAGCGCCCAGATAACAGGAGCGCCGGCGGCTGGTGAAGCCGATGGTTCGGCGGAGCTCTCCGGCGTGCACCTGAAAATGTGCCTCGTCCTGAACATATAGGCCGGAGCCGCCGCCACTGGCGCGCAAAATGAGTTCGTAACCTTGAAGCGATTGTTGATCGTTTTGCCCAAGGTTGATGCGTCGCGTGGGATTGATTTGAATAAAGGCATGTAAGGGATCGGGATCGTACCTGCACCAGCAATTGGATAGGGCGACGCGCTCCCAGTGCCCGTCGATGGGGGTGGCGACAGCAACGTAGGTCTCCTGGAGTTCGATTTGAATTGCCAGAATGGCCTGCTGCGTTGGGTCCTGGCCGAGTGCGGCATAGGTGAGTTGAACCTGGTCGGGAGTGACGAGCTTCTCGCCAATGAACTTGCTGGGATTGCCCTGAGACCAGACCGCCGTATGAATCTGTTGGTCCGCCAGGCCAAGGAGCGCAAAGGCGTGGAGGCGAGAGTGCTCATCGCTCGAACGTAGCTCATCGGCGACCGACTGTGGAGCAGGCCACGGCACATGCTCATGGTTGACCTCCACATATCCCTGTTCCTCTTTGAAGACAGGATTGGCGGATTGCGCCGGTGCGATAGCGTGAGCCATCCACAGGAGCAAGGCTACAGCGAAGATCGCACGGGCTCGCATGATGGATGGAGCGTACTGCCATGGGTCCTCACTGTCTAGGATTGCTTGACATCGGCGGGGGGCTTGGGTCGGATCTGCCGTCATCCGGTGGAGTGCGTGGGGTAGGGTTCGCGAGGCAGCCTTGGCTTGGGATCAGCAGCTATGCCTGGGACGGAGAGGCGTGTGGGGAACTCGTTCGACAGATCGATCGAACGGAGCGCGTCGGAGCTGGAGTGCGGCTGGCGTGGATGGCGCTGGCGCTGACGCCGGGGGATGGGTCCGACCCGGTGCGCCAAGGCGGCGGAGCGGGTGTTTGCGGCCTCGCTGACCGAGCTTGAGGCGCTGGGGATGCCGGCTAGCTCGGTGCAGTTTGTCGGGGATGGGCGGGCGCGGGTGGCCGCGGAGCAGGAGATCGGCAGCTCGAGAAGGCTGGCGGGCGATTTCTGACGCGGGAGGATGCGGCGTATCCGGAGAGGCTGCTGGAGATCTTCGATCCGCCGGCGGTGCTGTGGATTCGCGGAGATGCGTCGGTGCTCGAGCGGGGGATCGCAGTAGTCGGAACGCGGCAGCCGACGCCGTATGGGGTGGGCATGGCCGAGGTGCTGTCGCGCGACCTTGCCAACCGGCGCATGACGATCCTGAGCGGTATGGCACGCGGCGTGGACACGGCTGCGCACAAGGCGGCGCTGAGGGGGGAGGAAGGACGGTATCGGCGTGGGGCACGGGGATCGATGTCATCTATCCGAAGGAGAACAAGCGATGTGTTTGCGGTTCCGGGCAACGTGACCACAAAGAACGCCTGGGGGCCGAATACGCTGATCAAGCAGGGAGCCAAGCTGACGGTGACCTGGGAGGATGTGTGGGAGGACCTGGCGTCGATCCGGCTGGCGCTCGAGGATGAGATGGAGGCGCTCGATGCCGGGGTGGGGGCGGGGGCGCGAGGCGAGTCTGGGGGACTTGCATCGAAAGCGGCCGGCATTGCATCCTTATTCAACGAGACGGGAGAGGGTGAGGCGGTTCTTCCCCAGCATGAGCAGGTGGTCACGGGCCGGCTGCGGCATGATGAGGCGATGCAACTCGACGCGTTGATCGAGGGGCTGGAGGGCGAACTGGCGTCGCCGGAGATCTTTACGGCGCTGTTCGAACTTGAACTCGCCGGCCGGGTGAAGCCGCTGCCGGGCAAGAACTACGTTCGTTGTTTCTAGACATACATCTCTTGTTTCTAGTGGTTTGCCGGGTGGTGGCGGCTGGATGCGGAACGGAAAAGGCCTGTGGAAAATGTGACTTTTGCTTCAAGGGAACGTCTGTTGTGGCTATGGACAAGCGTCGCTTACCGGCCACTCGGAGATGACGTGTGCAGAGAAGCGTGTTAGGTTCGCATGGAATCAGTAAGTTTTTGGGACATCACTTCCAGGGTGGTTCTGGAGGGGTGTTTTGGTAGTTTCTGGATAGGGTGTTTTTTGTAGAGAAGGGAACGAATGGGGAAATCACTTGTGATCGTGGAGTCGCCGGCCAAGGCGAAGACGATCAATAAATATCTCGGCTCGGACTATGTGGTGGAGGCCTCGATCGGGCACATCATGGACCTGCCAAAGAACGACATTGGCGTGGAGTTGGAGAAGCGGACGTTTGCGCCGACCCTGATTGTGTCACCGGGCAAGGAGAAGGTCGTAGACCGGCTGAAGAAGCTGGCGTCCAAGGCGGAGATGGTGTATCTGGCGCCAGACCCGGATCGCGAGGGTGAGGCGATTGCGGCGCATCTGTCGATGCAGCTGCTGCCGGTGATGAAGGACAAGTCGAAGATTCGCCGGGTGACGTTCAACGAGATCACGCAGAAGGCGGTAAAGGCGGCGTTTGAACACGCTCGCGACGTGAACGAGGACCTCGTCGATGCGCAGCAGACGCGACGTGTTCTGGACCGTCTGGTGGGCTACCAGGTGTCGCCGCTGCTGTGGGACAAGGTGCGGCGCGGTCTGTCGGCGGGGCGGGTGCAGACGGTGGCGCTGCGTCTGATCGTGGAGCGCGAGGGGGAGATCAATGCGTTCCAGCCGGTCGAGTACTGGACGCTCGATGCTCTGCTGAACCCGGGCAAGGGTGGGCAGGACTTCACGGCGCGCATGGTCGGCATCGAGGGCAAGCCGGTGCGGGTGGCGAACGGCGTCGACAAGGACGGCAAGGAGCAGTTTCTTGCGAACGCGCTGCCGGACAAAGAGGCTACCGACGAGGTGCTGGCGCAGCTCGAGGGCGCGGCGTGGTCGGTGCGCGGCGTGGAGAAGAAGGAGCGCCGGCGCAATCCGCAGGCTCCGTTTACTACCAGCAAGCTGCAGCAGGACGCCTCCAGCCGGTTGGGCTTCAATGTGCGCCGCACGATGGGCGTGGCGCAGCGGCTGTATGAGGGCATCGAGATTGGCAGCGAGGGCACGGTCGGTCTGATCACCTACATGCGTACCGACTCGACCCGCGTGTCTCCGGATGCGATCGAGGACGCACGAGAGTACATCGCCAAGCTGGGTGCGGCGTATCTTCCGGCCAAGCCGAACGAGTATGCCGGCAAGAAGCAGGCACAGGCGCAGGACGCGCACGAGGCCATTCGACCGACCAATGTGCGCTTCACCCCGGAGTCGATCCGCAAGTATCTCTCCGACGAGCAGTTCCGCCTGTACCGTCTGATCTGGCAACGCTTCGTCTCCAGCCAGATGATGCCGGCGGTGTTCGATCAGACCACCATGGATGTGGTGGCGAAGGCGAAGAACACCTACGACTTCCGGGTGAGCGGCAGCGTTCTGAAGTTCGATGGCTTCCTGAAGTTCGAGGAGGAGGACAAAAAGGCGCGGGCTGCGGCGAAGGACAAGGCCGGCAAGGAAGAGCAGGCCGCGGTGGAGCGGCTGGCGCGCGAGGCCGTGGAGCAGTCCAGCGGAGATGGTTCGGAGGCCGGTGCGAACTCGGGCTCGGCGGCGGAGGAGGACCGGCGGCTGCCGGAGCTGACTCCGGGGCAGGCGCTGGAGCTGGAGAAGCTGGAGCCGGAGCAGAAGTTTACCGAGCCGCCGCCGCGCTACAACGAGGCGTCGCTGGTGAAGGTGCTGGAGGAGCGCGGGATCGGCCGGCCGTCGACCTACGCGTCGATCATCAACACCATTCAGGATCGCGACTACGTGAAGAAGATTGGGGCGAAGTTCGTCCCGACTGAGATCGGAACGGTGGTGACGGGGCTGCTGGTGAAGAACTTCCCGTACATCTTCGACGCGCAGTATACGGCTCGGCTGGAAGGCGAGCTGGACGCGGTCGAGGACGGCGAGGAGAAGTGGACCGATCTGCTGAACGGCTTCTACGACCACTTCGAGAAGGAGCTGATCTTCGCGGGCAAGCACATGGAAGACATCAAGCGCATGGAGCATGTGACCAACGAGGTCTGCGACAAGTGCGGGAGTCCGCTGATCCTGAAGTGGGGCAAGTTCGGCAGCTTCTATGCCTGCAGCGCGTTTTCCAAGGCGAAGCCGATGACGGTGGCCGCCGGACCGTGGAAGAAGGATCCCAAGGCGGTGACCAAGAAGATCACGGCGGCGTTCCAGTTCCCGATGGAGGTCAAGGCGGTTACGGAGGACGTGACCGACTTCACCAAACAGGTGGCGGATGCGAAGGAGCTGGCCGCGGCGGTGAACCAGGCGCAGGGCAAGGGCAAGAAGATCGTGGTCGAGCCGGTGAGCTGCGACTTTACCAAGGAGAACTTCGCGGCCAAGCCGGACCTGAGCGCTCCGGGAGCGGACGACGTTCCCGAGGAGGAGTTCTGCGACAACTGCGGCCGCGTGATGGTGCTGCGCAATGGGCCGTGGGGGCCGTTCATGGCCTGCCCGGGGTACAACGAGGACCCGCCGTGCAAGACCATCCGCAAGCTGACGCAGAAGGTGCAGACCAAGCCGCCGGTGCAACTCGAGGAGGCGTGTCCGAAGTGCGGCAAGCCGCTGCTGCAGCGGGACGGGCAGTATGGCGAGTTCATCGCTTGCAGCGGCTACCCGAAGTGCAAGTACGTGAAGCAGGATCTGCTCGAGGTGAAGTGCCCCAAGGATGGCGGCGACCTGGCGGTGCGCAAGACCAAGCGTGGCGACGTGTTCTATGGCTGCGTAAACTACCCGAAGTGCGACTTTGCCAGCAACCTCAAGCTGGTGAACCAGACCTGCCCGAAGTGCGACAGCGCCTATCTGCTGGAGGTGGTCAACGACAAGGGGACGTTCCTGGTCTGCCCGAACAACCGCGAGGCGTTGCCCAAGCGGCGGGCTAAAAAAGGAGCGAAGGAGGAGACGCCGACCACCCCACCGTGTAGCTACGACAAGAAGGTTGCAGGGCCGGCGCCGGCGGTGGCGCTGGAGCGGCCGGACCCTGAGAAGACGCGTCCGCTGGTCGAGAGCATAGCCTAGGCGAGGTCTGGACGGGGCAGTCGGCCGGTAGGTAGAGAGGCGGCGAGGTGCAGTAGGGGCTTCGCCCGCTTCCGTTTAACCGTGTGTTCTGTTACAAATGCGCTATTGGCATCGGGGTTCCAGAACCTCGGCGGTGAGCGCTGCGGTTCGTTCGTAGCTGCCGTAAACTATTGAAAAGATTGCGGGTGTGTTGACATGGCGAAGGCAGTGTGGAACGGCCAGGTACTTGCTGAGAGTGAGACCTTCGAGACGGTCGAGGGCAATGTGTACTTCCCCGAGGAGACGGTGAAGCGGGAGTTCCTGAGGCCCAGTTCGACCACTTCGAGCTGCCCCTGGAAGGGGCAGGCGCGCTACTACAGTCTGCTGGTGGACGGGCAGGAGAATCCTGACGCCGCCTGGTACTACCCGGATCCGAAGCCGGCAGCGCGCAACGTGAAGCACCACATCGCCTTCTGGCGCGGAGTCGAAGTCTCGCAGTAGGCCTGGCCCAGTAGGCCAGCGCTTTGCAAAGCCGACCTCTGCCTCAAGTCTTTTCCTGACTCAGTAGGCCTCGCCCTGGCTCAGCGGCAGGCGGATCTGGAAGCAGGTCTCTCCTGGTTTGGACTGTACGGTGACGTAGCCCGAGTGCCGGCTGACGATGCGCTGGGCGGTGTCGAGACCAAGCCCGAGACCGAGACCGGGGGCCTTGGTGGTGAAGAAGGGCTCAAAGATGCGGGACTGCAGGGCGGGTTCGATGCCGGGGCCGTTATCCCAGATCTCGACCAGGGCGATCTCGCTGAGAAGCTTGGTCTTGAGATGGAGGATGCCGGGGCGGCGACCGGAGTCGATGGCGTCGAGCGAATTTTCGATGAGTGCGGTCCAGACCTGGTTGAGTTCGCTGCCATAGGCGCTGATATGGGGCAGGGCGGCGTCATAGTCGCGCTTGACGGTGACATTCTGCAGCCGCGACTGGAACATGAGCAGGGTCTTTTCGATGGATTCGGCGAGGCCGACCTCCTGGATGGGCGCCTGGTCCATGTAGGAGTAGTCCTTGATGGCGCTGATCAGGTCGAAGATGCGCACGGTGGAGTCGACGACGGTCTCGGCCATGCGTTCGGCCCGCAGGCTGCTGGCGACGGTGGCCAGGGCGACCGGGAGCACGTCGGGGGCGAGCACGGCAGCGAGGTCGTCCAGCATGCTGAGCTCCAGCCGGGTCTCAGCCAGCGCCGGGGCGATGTGCCACGGCGCCGGGATCTTGTGGGCCTCCAGCCAGCGCAGTAGATGGTCCTCACGGTCGGCGAAGGCGAGCGGGATGTCGCCGGAGAGCTCCTGGTTGGTGTAATTGGACATGGTGCGGCGGGCCTTTTCGACCCAGGTCATGTAGTCGGCGGACTGCTCGGCGGAGAGACACAGGTTGCCCAGACGGTACTTGTGGTTGCCGTAGTCGCGCAGCTCGGAGAACAGGCCGGCGGCGGAGCGCTGGGCAGCCGAGGCCGGGTTGTTGAGTTCGTGGGCGAGGTTGGCGGCCAGCTTGCCCAGCGCGGTGAGCTTTTCGGCCTGCTGCTCCATGCGCGTGACCTCGCGAACGCGGTCGAGCAATACCGAGACGCAGCGCTGCGCCATCGAGGGGATGGCCTCGAGCATATCGGGGAAGAGGCTCTCGTGGATGTCGAGCACCCAGATGGGGCCATTGGTGTAGCCGTCGCCGCCGTACCCCTTCATGCGCGAGTAGGGCAGCTTTCCGGTCAATTGGCCGGCGCGGCCGATGAAGACCGCCATGGGACCGACGTGGCGGCGGCGCACGTGGATCTCGCCCTTAAGGATGAAGGTGAGGTTGAAGACCGGCTCGCCCTCGCGGAAGATGATGGCGCCGGTGTCGCCGGCGCGTTCCTTGCCGTGGCGGGCCAGCCATTCGTACTCGGTATCGGCCAGGCCGGCCAGCGGCCCAACCGTTCGCAGCGCCTCCACGATCTCGGGCACTGGAGTGGGCACGGGAGGTGCCGATGGGACCAGGAAGGGCTCGGCCGGGGAGTGGGAGGCAACTGTCGAGGACATACCTCTATGATGCTCCCATGCACGCCTGGCCGCAATTCACTTTTCGTCGGCTGTGGACTTCGGCCGGGTCCGGCCCCGGAAGAAATGAAAAGCCCAGTCGTCACAGAGAGCTCTCCGCGACGACTGGGCTTGGGGCTTGACCCGGGTTAGGCCTTGACGACGGCGCCGTTCTCGACCTTGACCGGATCGAGGAAGGGCATGGACTTGCGCAGCTCGGCGCCGACCTTCTCGATCTGGTGGGCGGCCTCCTGTTTGCGGATGCGGGTGAACTCGTGGCGGCCGGTCTCGTTCTCCGCGATGAACTTCTTGGCGAAGCTGCCGTCCTGGATGTCGTTGAGCAGCCCCTTCATCGCCTTCTTGACCTCGGGGGTGACGATGCGCGGGCCGGCCACGTAATCGCCCCACTCGGCGGTGTCGGAGATGGAGTGGCGCATGTACTCGAGGCCGCCGCGATACATCAGGTCGACGATCAGCTTGAGCTCGTGCAGCACCTCGAAGTAGGCGAGCTCGGGCTGGTAGCCGGCCTCGACCAGGGTCTCGAAGCCTGCCTTGACCAGGGCGGAGGTGCCGCCGCAGAGTACGGCCTGCTCGCCGAAGAGGTCGGTCTCGGTCTCCTCGGTGAAGGTGGTCTCGAGCACACCGGCGCGGGTGCAGCCGATGCCCTTGGCGTAGGAGAGAGCGAGCGCGAGAGCCGTGCCGCTGGCATCCTGCTCGACCGCGACCAGGCCGGGGACGCCGCCGCCCTCGGTGAAGACCTCACGCACCCTATGCCCGGGTGCTTTTGGTGCAACCAAGGAAACGTCGACGCCGGCGGGCGGCGTGATGGTGCGGAAGCGGATGTTGAAGCCGTGCGCGAACATCAGCGTGCAGTTGGGCTTCATATTGGGCGCGATCTCGGCGTGGTAGACCTTGGCGGCGGTCTGGTCCGGGGTCAGGTTCATGATGACGTCGGCCCACTTGGAGACCTCGGCGACGGTGTCGACCTGGAGGCCGGCCTTGCGCGCGCGCTCGACGTTGGGCGAGTCCGCACGCAGACCGACGCGGACGTCGACGCCCGAGTCCTTGAGGTTGAGCGCGTGGGCGTGGCCCTGCGATCCGTAGCCGATGATGGCGACCTTCTTGGCCTGGATGAGGGAGAGATCTGCGTCTGCGTCGTGATATGCCTTAGCCATGATGTTCTTGGTTTCCTTTTCTGGGTTTCGGTAAGAGTTTAGCAAGGGTTGGCGAAAGGAAGAGGTTTGTGACCGAGTAAGTTACTCTTCTTCCTCTTCGTGGATTTCGGAGAACTCGTTGGGAATAATTTCGGCGGTCGCCAGCTTCTCGAGACCGGAGGTTGCAGAAACGCCGTTGGGCGTGCCCAGCGCCTTGAGCACGCGGCTGGTGTGGTGGCCGCGGCGCATGGCCATGCGGCCGGTGCGGGAGACCTCGAGGATGGTGTAGCCGCTCTCGGTGATGACCTGGATGAGGCCCTCGATCTTCGAGGAGCTGCCGGTCATCTCGAGCATGACGGACTCGGGCGCGAGGTCGACGATGCGGGCGCGGAAGACGTTGGCGAGCTCGAAGATCTGCGAGCGCGAGCTCTGGCCGAGCGGGTGCGCGGGGCCGGCGGCGATCTTGATCAGACTGAGCTCGCGGATGACCGCCTCGCTGCGCCCGACCTCATCGACGTCGACGGTGATCTCGAGCTTGTAGAGTGACGCTTTGATGCGATGGGCCGCGGTCTCGGGTGCCTCGCAGACGATGGTCATGCGCGAGACATCCGGCCGCTCGGACTCGCCCACGGTGAGCGAGACGATGTTGATGTTGAGACGGCGAAAGAGCGAGGCGACGCGGGTGAGGACGCCGGGTTTATCGCTGACCAGGGCTACGAAGGTGTGCAGCATAAGAGACCTTTCGAGGTGCGGGATGCGGAATCTCAGTAGCGTTTGAAGGGGAGGAACTTGCCGCTCAGGGTGATCTTGACGCGATCGCCCTTGGGGTCGGGCTCGCGCTCGAGGGCCATGCTGAAGTCGATGGCGCTCATGATGCCGTCGCCGAACTCCTCATGGATAAGTTGCCTCCAGGTGGGGCCGTAGCTCTGCACCAGCTCGTAGAAGCGATACATGACCGGGTCGGTGGGCGGCATGACCATGCCTTCGCCGCGCGTGGGAGGCTCGATGAGCAGGGCGGCGTCGCCGTGGGTGAGCTCGAGCAGGGCAACGGCGCGGCCGGCCTCCTCGGCGGTGAGCGGGAACTGGCCGAGCAGGGCCGCAGTGTAGAAGACGAGGGAGCCGGAGCCGAGTGTGGTGGCGATGGTGCTCCAGCTGAGATTGAGGCGGCGCTTGGCGGCGAGGATCTTGTCGGTGAGGGCGGCGCGAGGCGTCATGGGTGCTCCTGTATTACTGGACTTCTGGACTACGGTTGAGACGGGGTTGCGGTTGCGACGGCGGCATAGGGTGCGTCGGGATCCCACAGCGGGATCTCGTGGTCTTCGTCATGGAGCAGGGCTCCGTTGTCTGCTTCGGGACTGGCGTAGCTGCCGAAGGTGTAATCGCCGGCGGCATGGTAGCTGCCACCACACGGCGGCGGACCGCTGGCGTACTTCTCGCTGGCACATTTTGTGCCGCGATAGATGTGGAACCAGATCTTGTGGTCGCGCTTGTCAACGAGCTTCTGGCTGATCTTCAGCTGGTTGAAGGTGTGGGCGTGGGCGGCGTCGCGCAGCTGCCAGATGAGGCTTTCAATCTCCTCGTCGGAGGCGTTTTCTTTGGTGACCAGGGTGATGCTGCTGGCATCGTGATGAAAGACGTTGAATGCAGGCGGCGGTACGGTTGGGCGCGCCGGATAGAGCGGCTGCTGCGGCTTCGGGGCTGCGCTGGTCGTGGGCGCGGGCTGGTTCGCTTTGCAGCCGAGGAGAAGCAGCGGAATGGCCAACGCGGCAAGCGCCGGCGTGCCTCGATGCGCGCGACAGCGCGCGATGGCTCGGGTGAGGGCGCCGGGATTGCCGGGAACAATCGTTTCGAGGGACTGGAGCATAGTTCTCCTAATTGCCGATGGGACTATCGGGAGAAATAGATCCGATCGTGGTGTCGATCGATCTACATGAGATTCGATAGGAGTGAGTGCTCTCTGTATCCTGTTTAAAGTTTACCCAGGATATGAGCAGGGTAAGGCCCGCAGCATCCTCAGCGTAATCGAGCACTTCTCCATCGTCCTCCAAAAGCTCAAACTCACCGATCGCGTGGCCATCACGAAGAATCTCGGTCACTCCACGAAGCTTCACTTCCGCAAATCGCAATGTCCCTTCCACATAAACGTTCTCGAAGGATAGGCAGATGTCGCCGCCCGAAGGATTTATAGCTCGGAGCGACGAGTCATGAAAGCTTATTGCAGTAGAAGACATCTACTCGTCCTCCGCGGTTTCAAGCAGCGGGTCGTGCACCGGGCGGCGGACCATGTCGTGGAGCGCGGCGCCGGGGGCGATCATGGGGTAGACGCCGTCCTCCTTCTCGACAAGGAAGTTGATCAGGAAGGGTTTGCCGCTGGTGCGCGCTTGTGTGACCGTGGGCGTTACATCCTTGCGTTGGCTGATACTGGCGCCGGCGATGCCGTGGGCGCCGGCGAGCATCACGAAGTCCGGGCTGAGGATGGGGCTGGCCGAGTAGTTCTTCTCGTAGAAGGCCTCCTGCCACTGCCGCACCATGCCCAGGAAGCCGTTGTTGATGACGGCGATGTTGATGGGCAGACTCTCCTGCACGATGGTCGAGAGCTCGGCCGCGGTCATCTGGAAGCCGCCGTCGCCGGCGATCACCCAGACGTCCTTCTCCGGGCAGGCGACCTTGGCGCCGATGGCCGCGGGCAGAGCGAAGCCCATGGTGCCGAGGCCGCCCGAGGTGACCAACGTGCGCGGCGCCTCGTGCTTGAAGTACTGCGCCTCCCACATCTGGTGCTGGCCTACGTCTGTAACTATGATGGTGTCTTTTTCGCGGCCGACGGCGACCGCCTCGCGCCAGATGTCATGGATGACGTGGGCGGCGTAGAGGTGGCCGTTGTCGGGCAGGTTGATGATGTCGCGGACGGCGGCGGTGCCCTTGCTCGAGTTGATCTCGCGCAGCCAGTCGCCGGTGGCCTTGGCTGCACTGCGCTCGGTGGCGGCGAGCAGCGGCTGCAGCGTCTGCAGGGTCTGTTTGAGGTCGCCGATGAGGGCGACGTCGACCTTGACGTTCTTGTTGATCTCGGACGGATCGATCTCGACGTGAATCTTTTTGGCATTGGGCGCGTAGTGGGCGAGGTTGCCGGTCACGCGGTCGTCGAAGCGCATGCCCAGGGCGATGAGCAGGTCGGCCTGCTGGATGGCGTTGTTGACCCACGACTCGCCGTGCATGCCCATCATGCCCAGCGACAGCGGATGAGCGGCAGGGAAGCTGCCCAGGCCGAGCAGCGTGCTCGCGACCGGGATGCCCTGCGACTCGGCGAAGGCGAGCACCTCGGCCCCGGCGCCGCGGCGGTTGTCGGCCTGGGTGATGCCGTGGCCGGCGAGGATGATCGGCTTCCTTGCGGCGCGGATGAGAGCGACGGCGTCGTCGAAGCAGGTCGATGTGGTCTTGAGCATCGGGTGCGGACGGAAGGGCGGGGGCGCGGCGGCCTCGAAGTCGAAGGCGGCGGCGGCCTGCTGGGCGTCCTTGGTGATGTCGACCAGAACCGGGCCGGGGCGGCCGGAGAGCGCGATCTGGAAGGCCTGGCGCACGGTGGGGGCGATGTCCTCGGCGCGCGTCACCAGGAAGTTGTGCTTGGTGATGGGCAGCGTGATGCCGGTGATATCGACCTCCTGGAAGGCGTCGGAGCCGAGCACCTTCGAGGACACCTGGCCGGTGATGCAGACGATCGGGATGCTGTCGAGCATGGCGGTGGCGATGCCGGTGACCAGGTTGGTCGCGCCTGGTCCGCTGGTGGCCATGCAGACACCGACCCGGCCGCTGGCGCGGGCGTAGCCGTCGGCCATGTGCGCAGCGCCCTGCTCGTGGCGCACGAGGATGTGATGGATGGGGAACTTGCGCAGCGCGTCGTAGATGGGCAGGATGGCGCCACCGGGGTAGCCGAAGACGGTGGTGACGCCCTCGCCGACGAGCGTGGCCCAGAGGATCTCGGAGCCGGTGAGTTGGGGTGGGTGCTGTGAGTTTGTCTTATCTGCCATGACTACCTCGGTGGAAATTTCGGATTGATGGGAACGCCGCAGTTCTTGCACCCCGAATGGAAAAGCTGTCGGCCGCGCAACGGGTTTCCGCAGTTAGGCACGGATAGAGTCCATACATCAGCCAGCCGTAACCCGTGAACAGCATGTATGCGATCGTCAATGCATAAGCAGGCGTATACGAGCCAACGATAATTGGAGAGCCGATGCCCATCAGAGCGCCGAAGGGCGTCCATCCCACGAGCAAGAGGATGAGTCGAGTCTTTACTACTCGATAGTCATTCCACTCACTCTGCGAACTGTCGGCTCTCGTGGTCATGGCTACGTGGTCACGGCTCCTTCGCTGGCGCTGCTGACCGAGTTGGCATATTTCGCAAACACACCGCGTTTGTAGCGCGCCTCCGGGGCCTTCCAGTCCGCGAGGCGTTTGGCGATCTCTTCGGCTGGCATCTCCAGGCGGAGTTCGCGGTTGGGGATGTCGAAGGTGATGGTGTCGCCCTCGCGGACGGCGGCGATGGGGCCGCCGAGTTGGGCCTCGGGAGCGACGTGGCCGGCCATCAGGCCGCGGGTCGCGCCGGAGAAGCGTCCATCGGTGAGCAGCGCCACGGTTTCGGAGAGCTCCGGGATGCCTTTGATGGCGGCGGTGACGGCCAGCATCTCGCGCATGCCCGGGCCGCCGCGCGGACCCTCGTAGCGGATGACGAGCACGTCGGAGGGGTTGATCTTGCCGGCTTGTACGGCGGCGTGGCAGGCGTCCTCGGAGTCAAAGACGCGCGCCGGCCCCTGGTGGAAGAGACGCTCGTGGCCGGCGACCTTGATCACCGCGCCTTCGGGGGCGAGGTTGCCCTTCATGATGACTAATCCCCCTGTGGTCTTCAAGGGGTTTTGCATGGTCCGTATGACGGGCTGGCCGGGCGTCTCTTGGGCGGCGAGCGCCTCCTCGCCCAGCGTCTTGCCGGTGACGGTGATGGTGTCAGCGTGGAGCAGGCCGGCCTCGAGCAGGCGCTTGGCGAGTACCCGCGATCCGCCCGCATCCTGATAGTCCTTGGCCACGTACTTGCCGCCGGGCGAGAGGTCGCAGATGAAGGGCGTGCGCTCGCTGATGCGGTCGAAGTCGTCCATCGAAAGGGGAATGCCCAGCTCGTTGGCGATGGCGATCAGGTGCAGCACCGCGTTGGTCGAACCGCCCGAGGCGCAGACCGCGGTGATGGCGTTCTCGAGAGAGCGGCGGGTGAGGATCTTCGAGGGGCGCAGGTCCTGGCGGCAGAGGTCCATGACGAAGCGGCCGGCCTTGCGGCTGGCGGCGTGCTTCAGCGGCGACATGGCGAGAACGCCGGTGCAGACGATGGGCGAGATGCCGAGGAACTCGCCCGCCATGGCCATGGTATTGGCGGTGAACTGGCCGCCGCAGGCTCCGGGACCGGGACAGGCGGCGGCCTCGAGCGCTTCGAGCTGATCGTCGTTGATCTTGCCGGAGGCGTGCGAGCCCATGCCCTCGAAGACGTTCAGGATGGTGATGTCCTTGCTGGTTCCGTCGGGCTGCTTCAGGTGGCCGGGAGCGATGCTCCCGCCGTAGAGCATGAGCCCGGGGATGTCGAGTCGCGCCATGGCCATGATGGTGCCGGGCAGGTTCTTGTCGCAGCCCGCGATGCAGACGATGCCGTCGAAGAGGTTGCCGCGGGCGACCAGCTCGATGGAGTCGGCGATGACCTCGCGCGAGATCAGGCTGGCCTTCATGCCCTCGGTGCCCATGGTGATGCCGTCCGAAATTGTAACCGTGTTGAACTCCATGGGGGTTCCGCCGGCCTCGCGGATTCCCTCCTTCACCGCTGCGGCGACGTCGCGCAGATGGAAGTTGCAGGGGCCGATCTCGGTCCAGGTGTTGGCCACGCCGATGATGGGCTTGTGCAGATCTTCTTTCGAGAAGCCGACGCCGCGCAGGTAGGAGCGCGCAGCGGCGCGGGATGGGCCTTCGGTGAGGGGGATGGAGTACTTCTTCGGATTGATCTCGTTGCTCACTGTATCTCCGTGCTCTGGCGTTCCGGGTTGAAAGAGATGAGCGGTTTTCTCAGCGCTCACGATGACGGCAAAAACAAACAACGGCATGAAGCGAGAAGCAGGTCCTCCGCCTTTGGCGAAGGATGACAAATGTGGAAGCTATGCGGCGGCGATGCTGCGCGGCTTGAGCCAGAACTCGGCGTCGTGCTTGCTCTCGTAGGCGTCGAGCTCAGGAGCGTGGCGCAGGGTCAGGCCGATGTCGTCGAGCCCGTTCAGCAGGCAGTACTTGCGGAACGGATCGATCTCGAAGCTGGCGCTGAAGCCCTGATCGTCGCTGACGGTCTGGGCTTCGAGGTTGATGGTGATCTGGTGGGTTGGGGCGGCGGCGCTGCGCTGCGTGAGCAGGTTCACGTCGGCCTCGGGCAGGCGGACAAGGATCATGCCGTTCTTGCCGGCGTTCGAGAAGAAGATGTCGGCGAAGCTGGGAGCGATGACCGCGAGGAAGCCGAAGTCGGTGAGCGCCCAGGCGGCGTGCTCGCGCGAGCTGCCGCAACCGAAGTTCTTGCCGGCGAGCAGAATCTTCGCGCCGCGGTAGCGCGGATCGTTGAGCACGAAGGCGGGGTTCTCCTGGCCCACCTGCTCTTTGCTGACGCCGGGGCCTTCCTGAATGCGGCGCCAGTCGTAGAAGAGGAACTCGCCGTAGCCGGTGCGCTCAATGCGCTTGAGGAACTGCTTGGGGATGATCTGGTCGGTGTCGATATTGGAGATATCGAGCGGGGCGGCGGCGGAGGTGAGGACGTTGATGGGCTGCATGAATTCCTCTGTGGTGCGATCTTTTGTGAGGCAGCTGTTAGCTGTTAGCTTTTAGCTAAAGGCTAAGAGCTAACAGCTAATGACTAGTTCTTGAACTTCCAGTTGCGAATGTCGGTGAAGTGGCCGGTGATCGCGGCTGCGGCGGCCATCTGCGGAGAGACAAGATGGGTGCGTCCACCGCGGCCCTGACGGCCCTCGAAGTTGCGGTTGCTGGTGGAGGCGCAGCGCTCTCCGGGTGAGAGGATGTCGGGGTTCATGCCGAGGCACATGCTGCAGCCGGGCTCACGCCACTCGAAGCCGGCGCTCTTGAAGATGGCGTCGAGGCCCTCTTCTTCGGCCTGCTGCTTGACCGCCTGCGATCCGGGCACGACCATGGCGCGAACCTTGGGCGCGATGTGGTGGCCGCGTACGATCGAAGCCGCGGCGCGCAGGTCCTCGATGCGGGCGTTGGTGCAGGAGCCGAGGAAGACGGCGTCGATCTTGATCTCCTGGATCGGCGTGCCGGGTTTGAGGTCCATGTACTCGAGCGCGCGCTCGAAGTTCTTGCGGTCGGCCTCGCTGGCGCTGGGGTCGGGCAGGGGAACGGTGGAGTCGATGCCGGTGACCATGCCGGGCGAGGTGCCCCAGCTCACCGTGGGAGTGATGGCCGAGGCGTCGAGCGTCAGCTCGCGGTCGAAGATTGCGCCTTCGTCGGTTACAAGTTGCGACCAGTGCGCGACCGCCTGATCCCACGCGAAGCCGGCGGGAGAGCAGCGACGGCCCTTGAGGTAGCTGAAGGTGGTGGCGTCGGGTGCGATCATGCCGGCGCGGGCGCCGGCCTCGATGCTCATATTGCAGATAGTCATGCGGCCCTCCATGGAGAGAGCGCGGATGGCAGAGCCGGCGTACTCGACGACGTAGCCGGTGGCGCCGGCCGTGCCGATGGTGCCGATGATGTGCAGGACGATGTCCTTGGCGGTGACGCCCGGGTGCAGCTCGCCCTCGACGTTAATGCGGAAGGTCCTGGGCTTGTCCTGGGGCAGGGTCTGGGTGGCCATGACGTGCTCGACCTCGCTGGTGCCGATGCCGAAGGCCAGTGCGCCGAAGGCTCCGTGGGTGCTGGTGTGCGAGTCGCCGCAGACGATGGTCATGCCCGGCTTGGTGAGACCGAGCTCCGGCCCGATGATGTGGACGATGCCCTGGTTGGGCGACTGCACGTCGAAGAGCTCGACGCCGAACTCGGCGCAGTTGCGGCGCAGGGCTTCGATCTGGTTCGAGGCGATCTGGTCGACGATGTGCAGGCGGTCTGCGACGCTCGAGGTGGGGACGTTGTGGTCCACGGTCGCGACAGTGCGATCAGGCCGGCGCAGCTTGCGGCCCGCCATGCGCAGGCCGTCGAAGGCCTGCGGACTGGTGACCTCGTGGACCAGGTGGAGATCGATGTAGAGCAGCGAGGGCTCGCCCGCCGGGGCAGCGACAAGGTGCTGCTGCCAGACCTTTTCGAAGAGGGTTCGGGGAGCTACGGTCGGATTCTTGGTCGTTTGGGTCATGGCTTTTCCGTTTCAGTATGAGGCGTGGATGAGCTGACGCCGAGGGTTGCCAGCGGCACCTGATGCGGCGTGCCATCGGGATCGACGATGATGGCGCGGGTGATGTTCTCGACCTCACCGGAGCCGGCAAGCGGCTCGCGGGTCCAGCGCGCGATGCTGCGGACGAGCGCGCTGGGGATGGGGTGTTGGTCGCCTGGGGTGAGGCCGAAGGCCTGGTTAGGGAAGACCCAGAGGGTGTACTCGGCGCCGGGCTCGGTGCTGGCCTTGCCCTCGCGGATCCAGTCGGTGGCGGCGAAGAATACCATGTGCTCGGGGCCGGGGGAGTTTTTTGCTGCCTGGTTGAGATCGACCCAGAGCAGGCCGCGCGACGGGCAGAAGTGGAAGACGCAGCCGGTGATGGAGAGGTAGCGGTTGTCGTCGGCGATGACCTTGCCCGGGACCGAGAGAAAGTCGAAGGCGGTGTCGGCCAGCGGCTTGTACTTTGTGCCCTGCACGCCCCAGAAGGACTGCGGCGCGGTCAGGTTCTGGTTGAGGAAGGGAACGAAGCGCGAGTCCTGGATGAGGGCGTGCTCGTCGCCGTTGGGGCGCTGCGCCGAAGGGCTGTACTGCCAGAGCCACTCGATGTTGGAGTGCGGCCGCTTCTCGTGCTTCTCGTGGGGCTCGGGCGGCGCGGACTGCGGCTGCGTGTAGATCTGAGCACACATGGGTGCACACGCGGCCGCGCTGGCGGCGACGAGCCCAGTCAGAAGCAGTGTCGCGGATTGGAGTCTGTGTCTCATCTTGAGATCAAGCACATACGGGGCCGCTCATGGTTCGGCAGACCCCGGGGCGACGGGATGCGGCATAAGACAGACGGCCGCCGGAACACGCCAACTCTTAGACGGCGTGCATGGACTGTCGTTGGTCGATGGACTGGGCCAGCGCCTGGTGCACCAGTTTGCCCATCTGCTGCGTGGTCACCGGGGTCTGGTCAGCGGCCTGGCCGCGGGCGATGTCCGCGGTGCGATAGCCGGCGTCGAGCACCTTGGTGACCGCGGTTTCGATGGCGGCCGCGTCCTGCTCGAGACCGGCGGAGTGGCGCAGGATCATGGCGGCGGTCAGAATCGCGCCCAGCGGGTTGGCCTTGCCCTGGCCGGCGATGTCCGGCGCCGAGCCGTGCACCGGTTCGTAAATGTTGACCGCTCCTCCGATGGTGGCCGAGGGCAGCATGCCGAGCGATCCGGTGATGACGCCGGCCTCGTCGGAGAGGATGTCGCCGAAGAGGTTCTCGGTGAGCACGACGTCGTAGTTCCGCGGCGTGTTCATGATGTGCATGGCCATGGAGTCGACGAACTGATGTTCCAAGGTAACGTCCGGGTAGTCTTTGCCGACCTCGGTGACGGCGGCGCGCCACAGCTGCGAGACCTCGAGCACATTGGCCTTGTCCACGCTGGTCACCTTCTTGCGGCGCTTGCCGGCGAGCTCAAAGGCGACGCGGGCGACGCGGACCACCTCGGCCTTGGTGTAGCGCATCGTGTTGATGGCCTCGCCGCCGTCTGCGGTCTCGCGGTTCCACCAGCGCGGGGCGCCGAAGTAGAGGCCGCCGAGCAGCTCGCGAACGAACAGCATGTCGACGCCCTCGGTGACCTCGGGGCGCAGCGGCGAGCTGGCGCTGAGCGCCTTCCACGCATAGGAGGGACGCAAGTTGGCGAAGCCGCCGAGCGCCTGGCGAATCTGCAGCAGGCCGGCCTCGGGACGCTTGTCCGGGGTGAGTGCGTTGAACTTGTTGTCGCCGACCGCGCCCAGCAGAACGGCGTCGGAGTCGAGCGCCGCGTCGAGCGTGGCGGTGGGCAGCGGCGAGCCGGTCGCGGTGATGGCGGCGCCGCCGATCAGCAGGGGAACGAAGCTGAAGTCGTGGCCGCCGAACTCGGCGACCGCGCGAAGGATGTTGGTGGCTTCCTGGGTAACTTCTGGTCCGATGCCGTCACCGGCGAGGACTGCGATCTTGAGACGCATGGGAGTATTTCCTCAGGGGCTGGAGCCCGTTCTGTTCTGAACTTCTACGTCAAGGCTGAATTCGTGCTCTAAAGTGATACAAAACCGATCGCGGGCGGATCAGACGATGGCAGGAGCGGTCTTCTCCGGCTGCAGCAGGCCGATCAGGTCCTCATCGTAGATCGACTTCCGGCGGTCGGCGAGCTCGGTGAAGCGGGCATAGGCGTCGTCGAGCGCCTGCTTGGAGAGCGTGTAGCCGAGTTCGGCCAAGCGGTGCTCCAGGGCCCGGCGGCCGGAGTGTTTGCCCAGAACAATGCTGTTCGCGGTGACGCCGACCGAGGCCGGGGTCATGATCTCGTAGGTCAGCGGGTTGGCCAGCACGCCGTGCTGATGGATGCCGCTCTCGTGCGCGAAGGCGTTCTTGCCGACCACCGCCTTGTTGGGCGAAACCTTGAGATTGAGAATCTCCGACAGCAGGGCGCTGGTGGGGTAGAGCTGCATGTTGACGATGTTCGAGGTGTAGGGAAGAACATCGTGACGCACCAGAAGCGCCGCGGCGACCTCTTCGAGAGCGGCGTTTCCGGCCCGCTCGCCGATGCCGTTGACCGCGACCTCCACCTGGCGCGCTCCGCCCTCGATGCCGGCCAGCGTGTTGGCGACGGCGAGGCCGAGATCGTCATGGCAGTGGGTGGAGAGAATGACGTTGCACTTGCCATCGGTGCCGACGATGCCGGGCACGCGCTCGCGCACCATGCGGAACATGGCAGCGTACTCGGAGGGCGTGATGTAGCCGACGGTGTCGGGAAGATTGATGGTGGTCGCTCCGGCCTGCACCGCCACCGTGACCATCTGCACCAGAAAGTCGGGATCGGTGCGGGTAGCGTCCATGGGCGAGAACTCGACGTCGTCAACGAAGCTGTGGGCGAGCCGGACGGACTCTGCGGCGAGATCGAGCGCCTGGGCGCGGGACAGCTTCATCTGGTGCTCCAGATGAATGTCGGAGGAGGAGAGAAAGGTGTGGATGCGGTTCCGCTGGGCGGGTTCCACGGCGCGCGCCGCGGTCTCTATGTCGATCGGCTTGGCACGGGCCAGCGCGGCGATGCGCACCCCCTTCACGGAGGCGGCGATGGTGCGGACCGACTCGAAGTCGCCGGTGGAGGCGATGGGGAAGCCGGCCTCGATGATGTCCACGCCCAGCTGCGCGAGCTGATGGGCGAAGCGCAGCTTCTCCGCGTGGTGCATGGTGCATCCGGGCGACTGCTCGCCGTCGCGCAGGGTGGTGTCGAAGAAGACGATTTGATTGGATTCAGGCATACGCAACATGGCCTCGGAGAAGCACTCGACTTCTGGACGTAATCATAACGCAAGCTTATGATCGTCTCCAGCTGCATCACAAATTCTAATCCATATATTCAAGTTCATAAGGGAGACAAGAGCGCGTGGACCTGTTTCAGCTTGAGACGTTTCTGGCGGTGGCGGAGGAGCGCAGCTTCTCCCGAGCGGCGACGCGGCTGCACCGCACCCAGCCGGCTGTGAGTCAGGCGATCGCCAAGCTGGAAGGCGAGCTGGGCGAGGTGCTGTTCGAGCGCTCCTCGCGCGACGGCACCCTGACCGACGCGGGCGAGGTGCTGCGCGAGTACGCAGCCAAGCTGCTCAACCTGCGCACCGAGGCCGCCACCGCTCTGGGTGAGCTGCGCGAGCTGCACCGCGGCAAGCTGAGCCTGGCCGCCAACGAGTACACCTGCCTCTATCTGTTGCCGCTGCTGGACGTCTTCCGCCGGCAGAATCCACGCGTCAAGATCGCCGTGCAGCGGTCGCTGGCGAGCCGGATCGCCGACGATGTGCTGATGCACTCGGTCGAGATTGGGGTGCTCTCGTTTCGCCCGGACGACGCACAGCTGCAGTCGACGGTGATCTATCGCGATGAGCTTATGCTGGTGGTGAACCCGGCGCATCCGTTTGCGAAAAACGGCGAGGTCACCATACGGCAACTGGGGACGCAGAACTTCGTCGCTCACAACATCGCCTCACCGCAGCGGCAGAAGGTCATCCAGACCTTTCGCAAGTACAAGACCCCTCTCCAGATGGGCGTGGAGCTGCCGTCGCTCGACGCGATCAAACGGTTCGTCGAGATGGGCAACGGGGTGGCTCTGGTGCCGGGGCTGACGCTGCGCACCGAGCTCGACCGCGGGTCTCTGGTGCGGGTGCGGGTGAAGGAGCTGCAGATCGAGCGCAAGCTGCGTCTGGTCTATCGCAAGCAGGCAAGCCTCTCGCACGCCGCGCTCGCCTTCCTGCGCGTGGTCGAGGAGTATGCGGCGGCGCAGGGTGATCCGCACAGCTTCGTCGCCGAGCGGACGTAGAATTTTTCTACCGCGTGGAGCCTTTGAGCAGAGTTCGCGTCTGTATATCGCAGCATGTACCCCTCCGGAGATGAGCTCCGGAAGTGGAGCGGGCAAGGGCATCGAGAGCCTTGTGCGAAGGAGAGACGCGCGATGAATAGGACAAGCGGCCGGATGACGGCTATCGGACGAGTGAGGATGCGCGGCGCCACGCTGGCGCTGTGTGTGTCCATGCTGGGCACAATTTCCATGGCAGCGCAGGACCAGTCTGCACCGCCACCACCGCCCCAGGGAGATGGCGCGCAAGCCGGGGGACGGCCCACGACCGACCAGATGGTGGAACGGCAGATCGAGCATCTGACCAAGGCGGCGAGTCTGACCCCGGATCAGGCAACGCAGGTGCGCCCTATCCTCAAGGACGAGGCCAGCCAGTTGACGGCGCTGCGCGAGGACACGACGAGCTCGCAACAGGAGAAGCGCGGCAAGATGATGCAGATCCGCAGCGACGCCCAGGCGAAGATTCGCGCGCTGCTGAGCAGTGATCAGCAGACCCAGTACGACGCTCTGCTGGCGCAGGAACAGCAGCGAATGGGGCGGCGCCGGGGAGGCGGACAGGTGGATCAAGCGCCTCCTCCGCCTCCGTCGCAGCCGTAAGAGGGAGGGGAAAAACTCCGGTCCCGCGCGGCTGCGGTCTGCAGTCGGGTGCAGGGGGCCGAATGGGGCAATTTATGGGCTGGCGAAGTTTCTGCGCGCCAGCCCCTCTTCTTGTACTCTGAAATTCTCCGATACGTCCATGTGCGGGTACAATTGGCAGAGCGACTTCGTCCGCAGGCCGATCTTCCTGCGGCGGGAGCATTGCAGGCGGACGGGGACATCGTCTCGCGAATGTGTGAAGGGGTTTGACGAAGAATGAAGAAGACGATGTTGATGGGTGCCTTGCTTCTGTCCGCGATAACCGCTTTTGGGCAGGAGAGCCGACAGGATGTCAGTATCAGCGCGACCGGCGGTTTTATTCCCACGGTCCATGGAGCGACGGGAACCTACACCACCACCAACGCCAGCCTGGGCGCCCTGGTCAGCTATCGGTATCTGCTGACCCCGCGCAGCGGCCTCGAGGTGAACTACGGGTTCACGCAGAACACACCCGTCTACACCATTCCCGGAACGCAGCAGAACCAGATACATGCCCGGAACCAGGAGATCAGCGCGGCCTACGTCTTCAACCGGACGTACAAGCGCTATAACCCGTTCGTCGAAGCCGGTCCAGGAGTGATGTTCTACTCGCCCATCCATGACTTTCAATCGAACATACTGGATACCACGCGAACCACCACGATTGGCGGAATCTTCGGTGCGGGCGTGGCCTATGAGCTGAGCCCCAGCTTCGACCTCCGCGCGGAGTATCGTGGCTTCCTCGGCAAGACGCCCAACTTCGGCATCACCAACTTCTCGACCAACCGGTACCGCGTCAACTCCGAGGTGGCAATCGGAGTCGCTTACCACTTCTAAAAGCGGCATGGAGTCAACCAACCTTGTGGTTGGAGTCAGACACAGAAAAGCCCCGGCGGTTGCCGGGGCTTTTCTGCGTCTGCGCTGCGGATTCGGCCTAAGACGTGGCTAGCGGAAGTGGTAGGCCGCACCGATGCTGAACAGCTGCGGGGAGATACCGTTCGGAAGATAGCCGTAGTTATCCGATCCCCACAACTGAAACTCGTAATCGGCGCGCACGTTCAGGTAGCGCTTGATGGAATAGTCGGCACCGCCACCGATGCCGAACAGGTTGTAGGCCAGGTTCGCCTGCTGAACGCTCCTGTCTGGCGGGGAAGGGGAGGCGAAGTTGTAGACGCCGCGACCGTACATCGCCTTGGCGTAAGGGTGGAGGCGGCCATAATGCAGCACGTAGCGGCCGCCGACCTCATAGGTGCGCTCATAGTCGATCGCGGGCGAGGGCGCGTAGACCTGGTGAAAGTCCAGCGCGATGCCAAGGTGCCGCCTGAAATCGATGGTGGAGTAGAATCCAAATCCCTTGTACTTCTGCGGAAGATAGTCGGACTTCGCTATGACAAAGCTGCCACCGGCCTGGATGTCGAATACTTTGGAGGCGGTGGGCGTTGCCTGGCCACGCAGAGCGGACACGGTCGCGGCGGCCAGGACGGCGAGCAGGACGCACTTTCTTAGCATGAATTTATTCTCCCTGATGGTTTGTCGGGTCCCCGGTCAGCTTAAGGCGAGGCTGGGTTACGGCCCGGCATCGCATTCCGGCGCACCCTGCGCGCGGACGCAGACGCCGGATCAAACGTGACCGTTACGGCCATTCCGGCGGCTAGAGACGACCGCCCGGGCGGATACAAGAACAATAGGGGAACATCATTGCGGGTCGCCGTACCCTGCAGTCCGGGTGCAGCGGCCTTAATGCCAAGGCAAAACAGCAAAATACAGGGGCCGAGATTCGCGAGGTGGAGGATCCAACCACGTCGTCTCCGTCTCCATTGCTGCGTGTACTGCCAGTGCTGCCAATGCCAATCCTGCGCCCCTGAGCAGCGATTGCCCAGGGGCGCGCAGAAGTCTACCGAAGCTGCGGCGGGTTACTCGCAGGAGCGGCCGGTGCGGGCTGCTGGGTGTTGTCGGTGGGAGCAGGTGCGGAACCTGGCTGGACTGGCTGGGCGGGCTGGACCCCGTCGGTGGCGGCCGGAGCCGCTCCGTTGGCTGCTCCTGCTGCGTTGGCCGGAGTCGCCGCAGCCTCGGGCACCTTGTAGTACGCCAGCTTCAGGTAGACCGGCTCAACCTCAAACGGCATCTTGTCGGCTGAGCTGAGGATGGGCTCGAAGGAGGAGTGCATGGCGATCACCTGATCGGTCCAGGGATCGAAGCGCAGGAAGCTCGACAGCGGCATCGCCGCCTGCTGCTTGAGGTCGCTCATGTCCAGCTTGTCTCCCTTGGGAACGATGGCCTGCATCCAGAAGGTGTTGTCGGTATCGCTCTTCACCAGGCCGTCGCCCAGCATCGGCTGGTTGAGCGCCTTCAGCGCGCCGACCCGGGTGCGCAGCTGCTGCAGGTAGAGGCCGAAGTACCTCTGCCCGTCGACCAGCTCCTTCGCGCTCAGCAGCTCCAGGGCCTTCTTGGCGGCGGCCGCATTGTCCGCGCCGGTATGGTGCATGGGGATGCGCTTGAACGCGGAGGTGTCGGGGAAGAGCATGCGGTCGTTGAAGGCGTACTTGGTATCCAGCCGGTGCCCGAGCAGGATGTGCGCCAGCTGGAAGGCCAGAATGGCGTTCAGGTTCCCCATCTGCTGGGCTCCATCCTGGGTGACCACGCCGGTGGTATCGATCAGGCTCTTCGACAGGATGATGGTGTTGCCGACGGCCAGCGACTCGAGCGGCTCGGTCAGCAGGGTGCGCACCCGGATGGGACGCGAGACGGTGATGTTGTTGTAGGCGAGAATATTGCCGGCCAGCGCCTCAAGCGTCTTGTCGAAGTCGCTGGGCGCGTCGAGCAGACCGGCCTGGAAGAGCCGATCGATGACGTTGTCCTCGGCCTGCTGCACCCAGGCGCGCTGTGCACCGAGCGGGCTGACGTCCTGGGCGTCGTTGCTGACGTCGGTTGCGCCCTCCACCTCGAGCGATGTGTTCTCTGCCTCGGTGCTCGGCACCTTCAGCACGTAGCCCCAGATGTGGCTGATGGCCTTGAACTTGAGCGTGCTGCTGACGCTCTTCGGATCGCTCTCCTCAACGTAGAAGGAGGTGGGCAGCCAGAGATTCTCCTGCACGTTGGTGCGCCAGCTGTCGAAGTGGTAGAACTCGCGGTAGTCCTTCTCGGAGCCGGCGAAGTCGCCGTTGAAGCGGACCACGTTGCCGTTGTGGGTCTCAACCCAGATGCGGCCGAAGAAGCGTCCCAATTTATTGTCATTGCCCGGGATCATGCTCTTTTGCGCAATGGGCGTTACATCGAAGACGGCGGTGGGGATGGAGCCGAGAAAGTCATTGCGGACGAAGCTGAAATTATAGGTCTGGCGGTCGAAGCTGGTGGAGTCCATCAGTAGCATCTGCACAAATCCGGACTCGTGGAACTGCAGGCGCAGGCTGTCGCCCAGGCCGGTGATGGCGCCGAGGGAGTGCTTGAACGAGCTTCCCTTCTTGGCGGGGTTCTCCTGGTAGGCCTTGTCGTTGATTACTCTGCCGAAGTCAACCCGGGCGAGGAAGTGCTGGTCTGACTCCGGAACCTGCAGCAGGATGGGGTCCGGACGCATGTTCTGGATGTAGGTCTCGACCAGAGGAGCGCGCTCCTTGACCACACGGACGACCTCGCGCTCGCGGAGCACCGCCTTGTCGATCAGGGCGCTCTGCGCCGGAGTCAGCTTCCTCACCGGAGCCGGGTTCGGCTTCTTCTTCCCGGGGAAGATGCTGGCGCCTGCAGGGAGGGCGGTGGAGACGAGGAGTGCCAACAGCATTCCCGCAACGAAGGGCTTCCGGAAGATCATGATTCTTGCTCCTGAGACCACAAAAGTCTGATGTGCTTTGCCCGCGTAGTGCCCGATGCTAGACCATCGCGCGCGTTAGGTACAGTAAATTACCCGGCAAGTTGAAAGTTGACCCGAACCACTCCCTCCCAATCCACCGGACGCCCACTGGCGTCGAGTGCGGGAGCGAAGCGGGTACCCTGAATGGCGCGCTCGGCGGACTGATCCAGTCCGTGCCCGAGCGGTGATGTGATGGCAAGCACCGTAACCGAGCCGCTCGCCGAGACGCGAATCCGAATGGCGACCGAGCCGGAGAGATGGAGCGCCGTCGCCTCGGCGGTGTAGGCCGGGGTGGGCTTATAGAGCACCTTGGGAGCGCTCTGCGCCGAGGTGGTCGGCAGCGCCGCATGGGGCAAGGCGGGCTGCACGCTCTGGCCCAGGTTGACCTGTCCAAGCTGGCGTCCAGTGGCGTTGTTCGGTCCCGTGGCACCCGGCACACCGTGGGGAATGCCGGCGACGGGGCGGACCCCGTTGTAACCGCTCGTGGCCTGGCTGCCCGGGCTGCCGGAGCCCAGGTTCACCTGGGTCGCCGGGGGGCCGCCGCCGGCGTTCGTGGCCGGCATGCCGGGCAGTCCGCGCTGGCCCAGGTTGACGGCGCTGGTCGCTGGGCGGTTCGAGGGTGCGATGGGGTTATCCGGATGGCCGAGCGCGACCGCGGAGGGATGGGCCGAGTTGTTGACGACGGAAGCGGGCATGGGGTGCGCGAGGCTGACCACCCGCGGAGCCGGAGGCGCGACCACCCGCTTCGGCGCAGCCGCTGCGATCACCGGCGTCGGCTGCGTCATCTTCACCGTGGGCTGCTTGGGCGGGTCAGGCAGCTTGGCCTCGGGCAGCTTGATCTTGGGCGGATCGATCTTCACCGGCGTCGGCTTCGGGAGCGGAGCCCGCAGCAGGGGTTTGGGCAGAGGGTCGGGCTTCAGCAGCACCGGAGCGGTCAGGATCGTCACCCTCCGGGTTTCCTCGATGGTCTTCTTGGCCACCATGCCGATGATGATGACGAATCCCAGCGCCAGCACATTCAAAACGATCGCGGTGACTACCGAAGCTTTACTTTGATGTCCGTTGTCAAGAACGCCAAAGTCCTTGAAACGGACGTCAGTTGCGGGACGGGAGGTGTCGTACTGGAGCGGCTTAAGCATATCCGGTGAATCCTTGCGAGCCTCCATAAAGAGAGGCCGGTTTCAGAAGGAACAATCAGCTGACCTGGACTTCAACGACTTGAACGTCCATGATTCAGACCGTCGAGTTCTAGGTCATCCACGCCAAGAGCGACCACCGGGGACCCCTGCAATCGATCGAAAGGCCCGAAAGCTGAAAGACACCAAGACTGCCGACTTAGACGCTGATCCTAGCATTGGGGCAGACCTGCGCACGACTGAATTTACCTAACTATTCTCCCTACGATTAAGTCGAGGGCTGCCAACGAAGGTGCGAGTACGTCTGCCCATCGAATCGTGAACTTCTTTTGGTATGTGCGGTCCGATGCAGAGGCGTGCCTACAGCCGCGATTTTCCTTTACAGGACATGCAAAGTCTATGATGTCAGTGCTATCAGATGCAAGATTCGGGGTCGGGGACTAGGCCGATGCAATTCATTTGCAGTTTTTTTCAAACGCTTAAAGCGCTTAATTAATCAGTTAGCTTAAAGGAAGACGTGGCTCAATCGCCCACCCCCCGTTCACCCCGTCTCCTGATCACGAGACTTGGCCTCATCCCGGATCTCTCGCTCATGGCTGCGAGCCGTATGCCGGGAGTCGTCTATAGCCCCAGCTTGCGCCGGGCCTGCTCATATCGGGCCGGGGGTGGGGCGAGCTGCGCGTCCCGCATCGCCGCCCGGTAGCCACCCATATATATGGAGTACAGCACTGCCAGGGCGCAGCCCACGCCGAAGCCGAAGCCCAGAAACACGCCGATCAGAGTTGGCCAGAAGGGACTCATGTTGGTTGGAGTGTACCGCGCCCTGCCTCGGCGCGGCACTCAGACGGGCACCGTCGCCTGCTCTGAAGAGGGACTTTACGCCCGCAGCGGCCTCAACTTGGTTCAGAACCTTTTGCTTTGGTCCCGAAATTGCTTGTAAGACCGGCCGATTCGATCGACCCGCTCGGCGAATGAATCTTTTCCGAACTAAGCAATAAATTTAGGAGGATTCCGAGAGTCGTCCGCGTATATGGCCGGATCAAATGGGTGGTAACACCTGTTTTTTTACCGAGCACCAAATCTTGAGCAATGTTCTGCCCACCCTGGGAGGGGATGTAATGAGTAAGTTGAATCGTTGGTGGATTGCCTTTGCCGGAATCCTGTTGCAAATGGCGTTGGGAGCCGTATATGCGTGGAGCGTGTTCCGCGTCCCGCTGGCGAAGGTTGGGCACTGGACGATCTCCCAGGTAACCTTGACCTTTACGATCGCCATCATGGCGTTGGGCTTTGCCGCCTTCTTCGGTGGCCTCTGGGCGAAACGGGTAGGACCGCGCGTGGTTGCCATGACAGGTGGCGTGCTCTACGGGCTCGGGGTCTTTCTGGCTAGCTTTTCGAGCATCGGCCTGTGGTGGCTCTATCTCAGCTACGGCGTGATCGGTGGCATCGGGCTGGGCTTCGCCTACATCATCCCCATCTATGTCCTGGTGAAGTGGTTCCCCGACCGCCGCGGCCTGATGACCGGCATTGCGGTCGGCGGCTTCGGCTTCGGCGCGCTCGTTACCGCTCCTGTGGCTACTCGCCTGATTCAAAGCGTCGGCGTGCTGCACACCTTCTCTTACCTGGGAATCGCCTTCCTGATCATCACCGTGGTCACCGGTTTCTTCATGCAGAATCCGCCCGACGGCTGGCGGCCGGCAGGCTGGACGCCCAGCGAGAAGCAGCTGGCGCAGGGCAACTCCAAGTCCTTCACCTTGGGCGGTGCGCTCAAGACCTGGCAGTGGTGGGCGTTGTGGCTGCTGCTGTTCCTCAACACCTCGGCTGGTATCTCCATCATCTCGCAGGAGTCCCCGATGTTCCAGGAGTTCGCCAAGGCCACGGCCATCGTCGCCGCCGGCATGGTGGGCATCGTGGCCATCGGCAATGCGCTTGGCCGCGTCTTCTGGGCCTGGGTGTCCGACATCCTGGGCCGGCGAATGACCTTCGTCGTGATGTTCCTCCTGCAGATTGCGCTGTTCTGGTTTCTTCCCAGCCTGCACGCCGTCGGCGTCGTCACCGTGGTCAGCTTCATCGTCCTGATGTGCTACGGCGGCGGCTTCGGCACCATGCCGGCCTTCGCTGCGGACTACTTCGGCTCGGCCAACGTCGGCTCGATCTATGGTCTGATGCTCACCGCCTGGGGCTTCGCCAGTGCCTTCGGTCCTCTGCTGATCGCGCACATGCGCCAGGCCACCGGCAGCTACACGAGCGGCTTGCATGTGATCGCCGGCATCATGGCGGTCTCGGCACTGCTGCCGCTGCTGGTGCGGCCGCCGGCTCAGGCCTAAATCGCTTCATCAACCTGAATGTCGCCGTACCCATCCGCCTCTGCCGCTCCGGCAGAGGCGGATTTGTATTTGTGGGCAGGTTGCCCGTCTCCAAGTGCGTAGCGTACCTTTTCTGAGTGGCTGATTGCCTGTGAGTGATTGCCCTGGAGCGACGGATTGTCCGAGAAAATGCGCGTGAGTGCGATGGAAGAGAGTACCAACCTGGAGTCGAGTCTGCGCGAGAACCGCGTCTTCGCTCCGCCGGCGGAGTTCGTGGCCAAAGCCCATGTGCAGGGTCTGGACCAGTACGAGGCGCTCTATCGGCGCAGCGTCGAGGATCCGGAGGGATTCTGGGGCGAGGCTGCCGGCGAACTGGAGTGGTTCGCGCCCTGGACCAAGGTGCTCGCCGGCGAAGGGCCGCGGGCGCAGTGGTTCGTCGACGGCAAGCTCAATCTCTCTCACAACTGCGTGGACCGGCATGCGCTCGGCGCGCGCAAGGATAAGGTGGCGCTGCTCTGGGAGGGCGAGCCGGGCGAGGTCCGGCGGATCACCTACGGCGAGCTGCACCGCCAGGTCCAGGAGTTCGCCAACGTATTGAAGCTCTCGCTGGGCGTGCGCAAGGGCGACCGGGTCGCCATCTACATGGGCATGTGTCCGGAGCTGGCCGTCGCCCTGCTCGCCTGCGCCCGCATCGGCGCTGTGCATTCCGTGATCTTCGGCGGCTTCGCCGCGCACGCTCTGGTGGACCGCATCAACGATGCGCAGTGCACCGCGGTCATCACCCAGGATGGCAGCTACCGCCGCGGCAGCGAGATCAAGCTGAAGGCCATCGTGGATGAGGCGCTGGTGAAGTGCCCCTCGGTCCAGCACGTCCTGGTGCACCAGCGCAGCGGCTCGGAGATCGCCATGCATCCCACGCGCGATCGCTGGCTGCATGAGGAGCTCGGCAAGGTTACAGGCGCTGAGTGCGCGCCCGAGTGGATGGACGCCGAGGATCCGCTCTACATCCTCTACACCTCGGGCACGACCGGCAAGCCCAAAGGGCTGGTGCACACCACCGGCGGCTACTCGGTGGGAACCTATCTGACCACCAAGTATGTCTTCGATCTGCGCGAGGACGACGTGTACTGGTGCACCGCCGACATCGGCTGGGTCACCGGACACTCCTACGTTGTCTATGGTCCGCTGCAGAACGGCGCGACCGTGCTGATATACGAGGGCGCGCCCAACTTCCCCCAGTGCGACCGCTTCTGGAAGATCATCGATGCCCACAAGGTGAGCATCTTCTACACCGCGCCCACCGCGATTCGGGCCTTCATCAAGTGGGGCGACGAGTGGCTGCGCGACACCTCGCTGGCCTCGCTGCGGCTGCTGGGCACAGTCGGCGAGCCGATCAATCCCGAGGCCTGGATGTGGTACCACCGCGAGGTCGGCAAGGAGCGCTGCCCGATCGTCGATACCTGGTGGCAGACCGAGACCGGAGCCATCCTGATCGCCCCCATCCCGGGCGCGGTGCCGGCCAAGCCGGGATCGGCGACCCGGCCGTTCTTCGGGATTGTGCCCGAAATAGTCACAAAAGAAGGCGCGTTGGTTCCCGACGGACAGGGCGGCCTGCTGGTCATCCGCAGACCCTGGCCCTCACTGGCGCGCACCATCTACGGCGACCCCGAGCGCTACGAGCAGGCCTACTTCAGCGAGATTCCCGGCAGCTACTTCACCGGTGACGGTGCCCGCCGCGATCAGGATGGCTACTACTGGCTGATGGGCCGGGTCGACGACGTCATCAACGTCAGCGGCCACCGGCTGGGCACGATGGAGATCGAATCCGCGCTGGTAGCCCACCCCAAGGTCGCCGAGGCCGCCGTGGTGGGCCGGCCGGACGAGTTGAAGGGGCAGGCCATCGCCGCCTTCGTCACCCTCGAACACGAGCACGCGCCCAGCGAGGAACTGCGCCAGGAGTTGCGCAGTTGGGTCGCCAAGGAGATTGGTGCGCTGGCCCGTCCCGACGACCTGCGCTTCACCGAGGCGCTACCCAAGACCCGCAGCGGCAAGATCATGCGGCGTCTACTGCGCGAGCTCGCGACCACAGGCGAGGTCAAGGGCGACACCACCACGCTCGAAGACTTTGCCGTGATCGCCAAACTGCGCGATAGCGATGAATGACGGTGAATGAATGAGGATGAATGAAGCGTTCGTGCTGCTCTAGACGAACGCTTTTTTTATCCAAATTGTGCGGAAAACCCCGTCCTTCAGGGCGGGGATGTAGAGCGCGGACAGCGAAGCTGTCCTCAACTCGGTGTTTGTTGTTGCTCGATGTACTGGCGGATGATCGAGATGGGTGCGCCCCCGCAGCTTCC
>DATMOB010000067.1:0-24729 GCA_035568455.1 Granulicella sp. | reverse complement strand
GGGGAGGGGTAGTTACTTCTGCGCTTCGGACGCCGGAAGCGTGTAGATCACCTCACCCGGACGGGTGTAGTGCAGCTCCTCTCGTGCCTGGTGCTCGATCGCGCTTGGATCGTTCTGCAACCGGTCGACGTGCATCTTCAACGCCTCGTTCTCCCGCTGCAGATTTTTCAGCTCCGCGTCCAGCGTCTTCGTATCCTGCCGCTTCTGGTCGTAGGCCATCAGGCCGTTCTGCCCGAACACCACGTGGTAGCCGAATCCAAGCACCAGTGCCGCCGCCGCCCCTGTCGCAATCCTCCGGCGAACCGAATAGATCGACGCGCACCTCCGCTGCAACCTGGCGAACATACCCTGACGGCGTGCCGGAATTTGCGGCGAGGACATCCTACAATCATACGAACTCCCGCCGCTTTTCCACATGCATATTTCCGCATGAACCAAGGATGAAACCAGCGTAGAACCAAGCATGGGACCACGACCTAGAATTCGCAGCTAACCGGACCGGCTCACGCTCGCCACGCTCCCGCGACCTTCCCAAGAGCGTATCGCAACCAGCAAGCCCGCAGGAATAAACTGCACGAATCCACCACAGCTTGCTATGCTTAGAGACACCCGCATGCGGCTACTCTTCGCCATTTCGACTGCCTCGTTCTGCGCCCTGTTCGGGGTCGTGCTCGCGGCTGCGAGACACATTCGAGCCAGCCGGGCAAAGGGAAAGACGCCGCTCGCGCAGGGACCGCTCCGCGAGGTCTTCGAGGCAGGAGAGTTCCGCACCCCACGCTCGTTGCACCTCGTGCAGAATGTCGCCCAAAACGTCACCCGGAATGTAGACCAGAACCCAGCCCAGCCAACGACACCGCAACAGCGGCCACAGCTCGGCTACATCCCCTCCGACCCCCACGACGAAGGCCGCAAGCGCCTTGCGCAAGCCGTACTCGTGAATCGGCGCAAGGCACCGCAACCGGTTCGGCCCGCTCTCGGCCGCTCCGCCGACTGGGCACTCTACAATAGGAATCTGGGTGAACGTACCGATCCATCCACTCAGCCTCTGCGCTCGGCCACGACCGCCAGAGGTAGCTCGCTCAACCGCGCGTAAGCACCTACGAAAGGGTCTTCTCGATGCACGCAACACTTCCTGTTTCCCCAGCCAGCACGTCTCTGGGACAAGCCGTCAACGGCTTCTCGAAGACCGTCCCCGGCAAGATCGTCCTGGCCGTCTCCGCCTCCGCGCTGGTCGCCCTGTGCGCCCACATCTCGCTTCCCCTGCCCTTCACTCCGGTGCCCCTCACCCTTGGCAACTTCGCCGTCCTTCTGGTCGGCATGATGCTCGGACCCGTCGTCGGCTTCTCGGCCCTGGTGCTGTATCTGGCTGAAGGCGCCGCCGGTCTGCCGGTCTTCACTCCGCAGGGTCCTGGCGGCATCGCGCAGCTGCTCGGCCCCAGCGCCGGCTACCTTCTCTCCTATCCTCTTGCCGCCGCGGCGGCTGGAATGACCGGCCGGTTCGCAGGCCGCAACCTGACTCGCTTCTCCGCTGCGCTCGCCACAGGTATCGCAGCGACGGCCTTCATCTTGATCTCCGGCGCAACCTGGCTCGGTCATCTGCTCCATCTCAGCGCTCCCGCCACCTGGCATCTCGCCGTGGAGCCCTTCGTCTTCGGTGAGATGGCAAAGATCAGCGCCGCTGCAGGCATCTTTAGCTCCACCCGCCGCTGGCTGCGCAGCTAACTCGTCTTCGGCCCGTCCTTAACCTATGCGTCGGTCACCGCTCGTGATCGACGCCATTCTTCCTGCATACAAGAATGGCTTCCCCTAACAAGAATCAAGAATCAAAGGACTAATTGCATGACTGCTCCCAGCAACACGCTCCGCGAAATCAGCATTGCGCACAGCCCCGACTCCGATGACGCCTTCATGTTCTACGGACTGGCGACCAACAAGGTGCGCGTCCCAGGCTTCAAGTTCACCCACACCCTGCAGGACATCGAGACCCTCAATCATCTCGCCATCGACAAGGCCTTCTACGATGTCACCGCGGTCTCCTTTCACGCCTACCCCTACATGCAGGAGAACTACGCCCTGATGTCCTGCGGTGGCAGCGTCGGAGAGGGCTACGGTCCCATGATCGTCGCCAACCGCAAGCTCTCGCTCGACGAGATCAAGAAGACCCGCATCGCCATCCCGGGAATCCTCACCACCGCCTACCTGGCCCTCCGCCTGTTTGCCCCGGAGATCGAGACCGTCACCCTTCCCTTCGACAAGATCATCTCCGCCGTCCTCGCCGGAGAGGCTGACGCCGGTCTCATCATTCACGAAGGACAGCTGACCTACGCCACCGAAGGTCTCATCAAGATCCTCGACCTCGGACAGTGGTGGCAGGAGCAGACCAGCCTTCCGCTCCCCCTCGGGGGCAATGCCATCCGCCGTTCCCTCGGCAAGGAGGCCATGCTCACCACCACCACTGCACTGCGCGACAGCATCCAGCACGCCCTCGATAACCGCGACGCTGCACTCGAATACGCCATGCAGTTCGCCCGCGATCTTGACAGCACACTGGCCAACCGCTTCGTCGGTATGTACGTCAATGAGCGCACCCTCGACTACGGTGAAGATGGAAAACTCGCGATCCGCAAGCTGCTCGAGATGGGCCACGACCGCGGCATCATCCCGCACAAGGTGGATGTGGAATTCATCGGTTAAATTGCATTGCGGAGGGATGTAAATCCCTCCGCAATCTGTGCTATTCTTACTTAGTCGGGTCGAGCGAAAGACCTGCAAACAATGAGGCTTTCAGCTTCAACGTCCCTCACCCAATGAGGGTTTCCACCACAGTGGACGCGTAGCTCAGTTGGTAGAGCATTCGACTCTTAATCGACTGGTCGTAGGTTCGATCCCTACCGCGTCCACCATTTTTATCCCCTTCTTCATCCCCTCCGACAAGCCACTCATTCAAAGGCAGAGAGCACTAGTTGGACCGCGCCTTCGCCTCCAGCGCCTCCAGAAGATTCACTGGTGTCCATCCACTCTTTTTTGCAGAATTGTTATGCTTCTTCATGGGTCGACCTCCTCATCCTCTGATGATTGGCACCTTTGAGTGCGTCGATCACAGCCCAGCTTAGCGTCAACTGTGATCGGGGGTCGACCCTCTCATCCCATCTCAAAACCGCGTCCCCGAAAAGAGTAACGTGAATCAGGCCTCCCGAAGACCACGGTGGGGGATGGATTCTGCGCACGCCGCAAAAGGAAGCCCAAAATGGAATCCTCACCTTCGCTCCTCTACAGATCAGCCCGTCAAAAGTATTCCGCGATCCATCTCTCAAGCTCTTTGTTTTAACGGAACTGTTACTCCCCACGTTGCGTAACGTCTACCAGACACGCTTTCCAGGCCGGTAACTCAACAACGTTTTGGAGGATGAACCCGTGGCAAATCGTAAGCGGAGAAATCTGTGGCTGTGGAGCGGCCTCGGCACCTTCGTGGCCCTCGTTGTTCTCGGCATCACCCTCGCTGCCCGCGGCAAAAGTGCCACCCTCGAGCCCTCCCAGCTGGCGAAGGCCGAAACCGGGGACATCGCACGCTCCGTAGTCGCCACCGGCAAGGTCGAACCCATCACCAAGGTGGAGGTCAAGTCGAAGGCCAGCGGCATCGTCACCCGACTCGACACCGACATCAACGCCCACGTGCAGAAGGGTCAGGTTCTGGCCCAGCTCGATCAGCAGGAGATCCTCGACCAGGTCGCCGCCCAGAAGGCGCAGCTCGCCGCCTCCGAATCCAACGCCCGCGCCGCCGCCGCCGCCATCGAGTACGACAAGGTCAACGCCGAGGCGCCCGACCTGCCCATGTACCAGCACACCTACGCCCGCGCACTCGAGATGTCCAAGGACGGCGTCGTCTCCCAGCAGGCTCTCGACGACGCCCAGCAGAAGTACCTCGCCGCCGCCAACGTGCGCGACAAGGCCACCTCCCAGATCGCCGTCGATACCTCCAAGCTCCACCAGGCCGAGGCCCAGGTCGCCCAGGCCCAGGCCAGCCTTAAACAGCTTGAGGATCAGCTCAGCTACACCACCATCGTCTCGCCTATGGACGGCGTCATCCTCTCCCGCGACGTCGAGATCGGCGACGCCGTCAGCTCCATCCTCGTGCTCGGCTCCACCGCCACCCTGGTCATGACCATCGGCGACACCCATCAGGTCTACGTGCAGGGCAAGGTCGACGAGAGCGGAATCGGCCAGGTCTATCTCGGCCAGCCCGCCCGCATCAAGGTCGAATCCTTCAAGGACAAGACCTTCCTCGGAAAGGTCACCCGCATCGCCCCGCTCGGCGTCGAAAAAGATAACGTCACCACCTTCGAGGTGCGCGTCTCCATCGACAATCCCGGCGGAGAGCTCAAGGCCAACATGACCGCCAACGCCGAGATCCTGCTCGAGGAGCACAAGAGCGTCCTCACCGTCCCCGAACAGGCGGTCGTCTACGACAAGGACCGCGCCGCCAGCGTCGAAGTTCCCGATCCCCACCAGAAGACGGGACGGCACAAGGTCACCGTCAAGGTCGGCATCTCGAACGGAACCAAGACCGAGATCCTCGCAGGCCTTCGCCCCGGCGACCCCGTCATCCTCCAGCAATAACTCCGCTGCATTCGGAGGTCCGCATCGACATAGAGGCCTTCGACAAATACCGGAAGGGCACGGCTTGAAAGCCGTGCCCTTCCGGTTTGCCGCGTCTCTCAGATGACAAACAACTGCAAGGAACAGCAGCGGCGGTTCAAGTTGACTCGCGGCCGCTGGCTAGGGCTGGGGGTTGTCGAGGGAGGTGGTGCTCAGGGGCTTGAGTTTGTGGCGGAAGTGGTTGGAGATGTCGGGCCAGAATTCGATCATCAGGGCGCCGAAGGCTCCCTCTGCCGTGACCAGGAAGCCTTGCTCCATGGTGAGATCGAAGCCGCGGTCGGCGGCGGGGTAGTAGAGGTTGGAGATACCGCCCGAGGCGAGGTTGCCGAGCAGATTGGAGACGTTCGGCTGCCACTTGCCGTTGTCGCCCTTGCAATAGATGGTGGTGCCGATGGAGTAGAGGAAGCGCTTTTTGAAGGATCCGTTCCCCATACGGTAGTAGCGGGCGTCCTGATGGAGCAGGATGGGGAAGACACCGTTGCCGAGGATGGTGCCGTCGAACTGGTCGGTGAAGTTGGCGCCGAAGCGCTTGCCGTAGCCACTCCAGCCCTGCTCATAGCCCTGCTCCATATACTGGAGGGGCTGGGTGCCGGGGATGGGGGCGTAGGAGGAGTGGGAGTTCTCCGCCTGGCCGACGGCGGAGGTGAAGGCGGCGAGGCCGAACTGGTAGGGATCTATGGCGCTGCGGAAGGCAGCGCGAATCTTCTGCCCGGGAGTCAGGGGAAGATTGCTGCCGTCGATCACGGCGTTGAAGTTGGGTACGACTCCGCCCAGGCGCTGGTGGAGCTCGCGCTGCAGCTCTTCCTCTGAGGTGGCCGGCACCGGGGGGGGGAGCTGGGGCTGTTGGGGTACGTAGGCAGGGGTCGGCTGGGGTGATTGCTGGCTGGAGGAACTGAAGATGTCGTCGTCGTCCAGCATGGCCTGATCGGTCTGGTCGGTCTGAGAGTTCTTTTCGGTATGCGGCGTGGGGGCGTCGGGCAGGGTAGAGGGGGCCGAATGAACGGCCTGCGACCACAGGCTAGGAGGTATGCAGAGGAGCGAGGCCGCCACGACAGCGAGCGGAAGCAGAGGGCGGCGGAAGAAAAGTGTCACTTGTTTGAGTTTACCTGGGTGCTCGCTGCGCGAGGTTTGATGAGGCCCCTACTGTATGACCTTTGTTTATATAGACGAGGATACCGGAGATTGGCTGCAGTGGGGAGCTGGGAACTCCTCGATCGGGAATGAGACCACCGATTTTTTGCTGTTCGTGTAGTCTTAAGCGGCTCTGGATGGATAAACTTGGGGGCTATGAGGAGACGGTTCGGGAATGGGGACAGGGCGGATTTGCTGGTTCGCTGCGGGCTTGCCGCCGGATTGACGGTGCTGCTGACGTTGGGGACGGCTGCTTTGGGGCTGGCGCAGCAGGGCTGGGTGGTGCGACCGGAGTGGGTGCAGGCGCATGAGGATTTTCTGGCGAGCGATGCGCTGGCGGGCAGAGGGAGCGCGACGCGGGATGAGGAGATCGCGGCGGAGTATGTGGCTTCGGAGTTTGTCGCTTTTGGATTGAAGCCCGCGCCAGCGATGACGGGGATGATCCAAAGCGCGGAGGTGATTGCGCCGGAGCTGGATGGGCGGGCGACGCTGGCGGCGAACGGGGTGACGCTCGAGGAGGGATCGGAGCTGCGGCTGCTGAGCGCGTCGGGGTCTGGGGTCAGCGGCCCACTGTTGCGGCTGTCGGCGGTGGTGGCGCGGTCGGCGGCGGTGCCCAAGGGCTCGGTGGTGCTGCTGATGCAGGTGCCGGTGGGGACGAATGCGCTGACGCTGGCGAATGGGTTACGCAGGTCGGGTGCGGCTCTGGTGCTGTTTGAGGAGGATGAGGCAGAGCGCGTGTATGTGGCGAAGAATCCCAAGACGCGGGTGGGGGTGCGGCTGCGCGATGAGCCGGTAGAGACGCGGGCGGCGCCAGCTACGGTCGCGGCGTTGAGCAAGGAGGCATTTGCGTGGATGGCTGCGGTGCCGGTGGGAGCCGCGGTTACGTTGACAGTGCATGCGCTGCCGGCGGCGCAGCGGCGGACCTTCAACGCGATCGGGTATCTGGCGGGAACGGACCCGGCGAGCGGGACGATTCTGTTGACGGCGCATCTGGATCATCTGGGTGTGGCCAGCGTTCCGGTGAACGGGGACGCGATCTATAACGGAGCGAACGACGATGCGGCGGGCACGACGGCGGTGCTGGAGCTGGCGCACGCGATGGCGGCGGGGCCGCGGTTGCGGCGGAGTATTTTGTTTGTCTGCTATGGCAGTGAGGAGGTGGGTGGACTGGGGTCGGAGTTTTTCGGAAGGCATTCGCCGATTCCGCTCAGTCAGATTGTGACCAATCTGGAGTTTGAGATGATTGGCGCGCAGGACCCGAAGATGCCGAAGGGCACGCTGCTGTTGACGGGATGGGAGCGGTCGAACCTGGGGCCGGTGCTGCGGGAGCATGGAGCCAGGCTGGGGCCGGATCCTTATCCGGAGCAGCACTTCTTTGAGCGCTCGGACAACTACCAGCTGGCGCTTGATGGAGTGGTAGCGCATACGGCGGCGGGGTGGGGAACGGTGCCGACGTACCACCAGGTGAACGATGATCTGGCGCACCTGAACCTGGAATTCATGACGGTGGCGATTCAGTCGCTGGTGGAGCCGATCCGGTGGCTGGCAGGGAGCGACTTCAGACCGGCGTGGAATCCTGGAGGGCGGCCGACGCGCTGATTTCGGGAATTTGGATGGCGTGGCCGATCAGGAGAAGGACCGGGGCGGGGCCGATCGTGGCGGCATCGAGGTGGCCGAGCTGCTCGAGTGTGGTGCGGGAGACGTGCTGGTCGGGGGTGGTGGCCTTGGAGACGGCGGCGCAGGGGGTGGTGGGCGGGATGCCGGAGCGGAGCAGGTTGGCGGCGAGGGTGCTGAAGTCGCGGCCGGGCATGTAGAGGACCAGCGTGGCGTCGGCGGTGTGGTCGGCGGGCTGGGCTTCGGACCAGTCGAGGGCAACCTTACCGGCGGCGTGGTGGGCGGTGGCGAGGATGAGCTTGGAGGCGGCGCTGCGGTCGGTGAGCGGGGTCTGGAGTTCAGCGGCGACGGCGAAGGCGGCGGTGATGCCGGGAACGATCTGGAAGGGGATGCCGGCCTCGCGCAGGGCGGCGATCTCCTCGGCGGCGCGGCCGAAGACGAGGGGGTCGCCGGACTTGAGACGGAGGACGGAGGCGCCGGGCTCTCCGTTGCGGGGCAGGGCGTGCTCGAGCATGAGGGCGTGGATGCCGGCCTGGGTGATACGGGGCTGGCCGCAGCGCTTACCCACGGGGATGATGAGGGCGGAGGGGCTGGCGAGATCGAGGATGGCGTCAGGAACGAGGTCGTCGGGGAGGATGACGTCGGCGGTCTGGAGGAGCTTGAGGGCGCGCAGGGTGAGCAGGCCGGGGTCGCCGGGTCCTGCTCCAACGAGATAGACGGTTCCGGGCTGAGCTTCGGTATTCAAGACTTGGATTTGATCTCCGGCCCGGGGGGCAAGGGGTTGGTGCGGGCGTGTTCGCGGGCGAGGACGCGGGAGGGGCACTGGTCAAAGCCGCAGACCTCGCGTTGGGCGAGTTGGTGGAGGAGCCGTTTGCGCTCCTCGTTGAGCGGCTCCATCTGGGTGACCTCGCGGCGCAGGTTGCCGAGGTCGGTGAGCCAGTCGCCGGTGTCAAGCGGGAGCTGGGCGTTGATCTCCTTGCGCAGTCTTTGTGCCAGGGCGGGGCTGGCGCCTGCGGTGGAGATGGCGATCTGCAGGTCGCCGCGGCGGACGACGGAGGGGAAGTAGAAGTCGCAGAAGGGTGGATCGTCGACGGCGTTGCAGAGGATGTTGGCGGCGACGGCCTCGTGGTAGACGGCGCGGTTGACGGCGCCGTCGTTGGTGGCGGTGACGACGAGGAAGTAGTGGGCTTCGGAGTCGGAATCGGAATGGGCGACGTCGCCGGGGGCGTAGGGGCGCTGGAGGTAGTCGATCTCGCCGGCGGCGGCGAGGTCGAGGATGCGCGCGCGGGCCTGGGGGGCGATGACGGTGACGTGGGCGTGGGCGTTGCGGAGGGATTCGATCTTCGATTCGGCCAGGTTGCCGGCTCCGATGACGAGGCAGCGGCGCCCGGTGAGTTTGAGGAAGATCGGGAAGAGGTCCATTTTCTTGTCCTGTTTCCATCATAGCGCCGGAAAGGCAGGGAATAGGAACAGGGGTGAGGCGGCGGCTGGTTTCAGGCGGGGGTGGGTGGCACGGTAAGCTGCAAAGGTAGGTGAATTTTCTGGTTCTGTGAGGTTTCTCCGCTTATGTCCTTGGATCGTCGGTCTTTTCTGCAACTTCTCACCACGGGAGCGCTGGCTGGCGCCTTCCCGGCAAGCATCGGCCGCGCGCTGGCGATTCCGGCGAACGTGCGCACGGGGACGCTGGAGGACGTTGAGCACATTGTGGTGATGATGCAGGAGAACCGCTCGTTCGACCACTACTTCGGCACGCTGCGTGGGGTGCGCGGGTTCGGGGATCCACGGGCGGTGACGTTGAAGACCGGTCAGTCGGTGTTTCATCAGCCGCATGGAGACTCGTATCTGCTGCCGTTTCACCCGGCGGCGCCGAATCTGGGGCTGACGTTCCTGCAGGACCTGCCACACGACTGGACGACAACGCAGCACGCGTGGAACGAGGGCAAATACGACCAGTGGGTGCCGAACAAGGGCACGACCACGATGGCGCACCTGGTGCGGAGCGATATTCCGTATCACTATGCGCTGGCGGATGCGTTCACGGTGTGCGATGCGTATCACTGCTCGCTGCTGGGACCGACCGATCCGAACCGGTACTACATGTGGACGGGCTGGGTGGGCAACGATGGGCAGGGTGGCGGTCCGGTGGTGGGCAACGAGGAGGCGGGGTATAGCTGGCAGACGTATCCGGAGCGGCTGCAGGAGGCGGGGGTTTCCTGGAAGATCTACCAGGATATCGGCCATGGGGTGGACGCGGCGGGAGCGTATGGGGATACCAAGGACGCTTATATCGGGAACTATGGGGATAATTCGCTGCTGTATTTCAAGCAGTATCGCGAGGCGCAGCCGGGAAGTCCGCTGTACGAGGGAGCGAAGACGGGGACCGAAGTGGCGAAGTCAGGCGGGCTGTTCGACCAGTTCAAGCAGGATGTGCGGACGAACAAGCTGCCGCAGGTGAGCTGGGTGGTGGCTCCAGAGGCGTACACGGAGCACCCGAACTGGCCTGCGAACTACGGGGCGTGGTATGTGTCGCAGATTCTGGATGCGCTGACGGCGAACCCCGAGGTGTGGAGCAAGACGGTGTTCCTGGTGACGTACGACGAGAACGACGGCTTCTTCGATCATGTGCCTCCGCCGACGGTGCCGCTGTCGCGGGAGCATGGGGTGTCGACGGTGGATACGGCGCATGAGATCTATCCCGGGGCGGGATCGCATCCGAGCGGGCCGTACGGGATGGGGGTTCGGGTGCCGATGCTGGTGATCTCGCCGTGGAGCAAGGGCGGGTACGTCAACTCGCAGGTATTCGATCACACGTCGATCATTCGGCTGATCGAACGGCGCTTTGGGGCGCAGAAGAGCGGTCTTGAGGAGACGCAGATTACGCCGTGGCGGCGGGCGGTGGCAGGCGATCTGACCTCGGCGTTCAACTTCGCGACGCCGAACGACGCCGCGGTGTTGCTGCCAAGTACGGTGGCGTATCTTCCTCCGGATAACAAGCGGCATCCGGACTATGTGCCGGTTCCGCCGGAGGTGCAGGCGTTGCCGGTGCAGGAGAAGGGCGTACGGCCGGCACGGGCGCTCCCGTATGAGCTGCAGGTCACGGGCGAGGTGGACGCGGCAAGGGGCGCGATTGGGCTGAAGTTCATCAACAGAGGGACGGTGGCGGCGGTCTTTCAGATAAGAGCTGTGGGAGGCGGTGCTGGGCCTTGGACGTATACCGTCGGCTCTGAGGCGGAGGTTGCGGACAGCTTGGTGGTTGCGGGGGCGTATGACCTGTCGGTGCATGGGGCGAACGGCTTCTTCCGTGGGTTCCGGGGGAGCTTGGCCGGGAAGGCTGATCTCGAGACCGATGTGAGCTGTGACGTGGAGGGTAATGGCGTCACGCTGAAGATTAACAACAAGGGCGCGGAGGTCTGCCCGGTGAGCATCCTCGATGGCTACTCGAAGAAGAGGGTCGAGGAGAGCGTGCATCCGGGCAAGGTGTGGACGATGTACCTCCCACTGGCGAAGACCTACGGATGGTATGACCTGATGGTCGAGAGCAGCAAGGATACCGCCTTTCAGCGACATCTAGCCGGACACGTGGAGACCGGGAAGGAGAGCATGACGGATCCGGCGATCGGCGGAGTCCGGGAGTAGGGAACACTCAGCTTGCTGAACGCCCCATTCATCGCCTCAAACATGGGGTCTATGAATGGGGCACTTGGCTTTTGGGGGAGTATCGTTGGGGTGAAGTCGGTCAGGAGGGACGAGTATGTCGAGTGTATCGGGTGTATCGGGTGTGTCTGGTGAGTCGGTTGCGGCCGGGGTGCGTCCTCCGCTCCCGCCGTTTACGCGGGAGAGCGCGGTGCAGAAGGTGCGTGCTGCGGAGGACGCCTGGAACAGCTGCGATCCGGAGCGGGTGTCGCTGGCGTATACCGAGGACAGCGTTTGGCGGAACCGCGCGGAGTTTGTGCGGGGGCGGGCGGAGATCGTCGCGTTTCTCAAGCGCAAGTGGGCACGGGAGCAGGAGTATCGGCTGATCAAGGAGCTGTGGTCGTTCAACGAGAACCGGATCGCGGTGCGGTTTGCGTATGAGTTCCACGACGACTCGGCGAACTGGTTTCGCGCGTATGGGAACGAGAACTGGGAGTTCGATGAGCGGGGGCTGATGCGGCTGCGCTATGCGTCGATCAACGACCTGCCGATCCATAAAGGGGAGCGGAAATTTGATTGGGATCGGAAGGGGCCGAGGCCGGCGGATCATCCCGGGTTGAGCGAGCTGGGGCTGTGATCGCTTGGTGGGGATGCAGCATCTGCCAGCCGTGTTGGGCGCTGCGCTCAGGATGACAGCAAAAACAAACAACGGCGAGGGCAGTTGGCCAACTGCCCTCGCCGCGGTACTACGCGCTTACTCGCTGGGGGCGTGGTGGCCTGCGCCTACGGGTGGGGCGTCGCGTTCGACTGGGTCAACGTAGGAGCCGTTGAGCTGGGCGCGGAGAGTTTCGTCGTCGGTGCGGGCGAAGTAGGCGCGGAGGTCTTCGCCTTCGGTGCGGGAGGCGAGGTAGCCGCGCAGCAGGCGGGTGAGGGCGTCGGGGACGTCGGTGGCGGCGGCGCGGTAGCCGAGCGGGCGGGCGGTGCGGGCGTACTTGCCGACGGCTCCGCCGACGCAGAAGTAGAAGGCGTCGACCTGCTGGCCGTCCTGCTTGATCTTCTTGCCTTCGAGGCCGATGTCGGCGATCCAGTGCTGGCCGCAGGAGTTGGTGCAGCCGGTGACGTGGAGCTTGATCTGCTGGTCGAAGCCGGGGAGGCGGTCCTCCATCTCGGTGACCAGCCACTTGGCGAAGCCTTTGGTCTCGGCGATGGCGAGCTTGCAGAACTCGGTGCCGGTGCAGGCGATGGCGCCGCGCCAGAAGGCGGAGACGTCGACCTGCAGGCCGAGGGTGTTGAGGGCGACCACAAGGGCGGAGGTCTGCGCGTTGGGGACGTTGGGGATGAGGATGTTCTGCATGATGGTGCAGCGGAGCTGGCCGTTGCCGAACTTGTCTGATAACTCCGCTAACGCGGAGAGCTGATCTCCCGACAGGCGGCCGCGCAGAACGCTGGCGCCAACGGCGCTGAGGCCGGGCTGGCGCTGCGGGGTGATGCCGATGTGGTCGCGGTAGATGTCGTCGGCGATGAGCTCGGGGGTGTCGGGTGCGGGGGCGAGCTTGTAGCCGAGCTTGGCCTCGATGGCCTCGAGCATCGACTCGGCGGTCCAGCCGTGGCGCATGAAGAGGTACTTGATGCGGGCGCGGGTGCGGTTTTCGCGGAGCTCGGTCTGTTCGCGGAAGATGCGGACGACGGCCTCGACGACGGCGAGGGCCTCGGACTGCTGGATGAAGGCGGGGATGCGGACGGCGAGGTGCGGCTCGGTGGAGAGGCCGCCGCCGACGCGGAGGGTGTAGCCGACCTGCTCCTGTCCATCCACTACGCGCTTGACGCCGGTGAGGGCGACGTCGTTGATCTCCGGGTAGGAGCACCACTCGGGGCAACCAGTGACGGAGATCTTGAACTTGCGCGGGAGGTTGTAGAACTCGGGGTTGGCGGTAAGGTGGCGCGCGACCTGGACGGCCAGGGGGCTGGCATCGAGCAGCTCGTGTTGGTGCAGGCCGGCGAGCGGGCAGCCGGTGACGTTGCGGACGACGTCGCCGCAGGCGCCCTTGGGGCTGAGGCCGACGGCGGTGAGGGCGTCGGTGATCTCGACCAGAGCGCTGATGGTCAGCCAGTGCAGCTGGATGTTCTGGCGGGTGGTGATGTCGGCCAGGTTGCGGGCGTGCTTCTTGGTGATGTCGGCGATGACGCGGAGCTGCGCGCTGGTGAGCAGGCCGTTGGGCAGGCCGATGCGCATCATGAAGAACTCGGTGGCTTTGCCCTCGCCGTTGGCTCCGCCGGTAACGCCGAGGCCGTCGCCCTGGGTGTAGATGCCCCACCACTTGAAGTAGACGCCGGCCCACTCGGGGGCGACGGTGTCGCGGCCCTGGAGGGCGAACTGGCGGACCTCGTCCCAGGCCTCCCAGGGGTTCTTGGCGAGCTTGAGGCGTTCGGAGCGCTGGGCCTTGGTCTCTTTGGCGGGGGCTGCTTGCGGGGCCGGAATGGGTGTGGCGGTCGTCTCAGACATGGTGGAGAGGATCCTTTACGGTGTGTCGCTGAGTGTTTGGGGCAATAAAAAGGCCCACGGTTTGAGTGGGCGGGCTGTGACTTTGCGGGTGCTCGGACTGGGTTGGGTTCAGTCGCTGTTATTGAGCGGTGCAAAGCGGACAGCGCGCGGGCTGGCAACAACAGCTGAGACAGGCGCGCTTGGTCCGGAAAAGACTCATGCGTTTAAGGCTAAATGGGTAGGCCGGCGGCGTCAAGACACGGGGATGGTCTGCCGCTTTTTGCATCGGAGGACGGGAGCGATCAAGCTGGACGCTTCGATGAGAATCCGCCGTATGCCAGAAAGGCACCCAGCGCGAGGCAAATGGTCATATACAGGTAGAAAAGTTGTTGGTAGCGGAGCGTGTTCAGGAAGAAGGCTGCTTCGGCCTCGGGCGGTAGAAGCAAGAGGAGCAGTCCCTTGCCGAGCAGGATCCAACCGACGAGCGTGACCAGCACGGTGCGCGCTCCTCCGGACCAGACATTGTGCAGAAGAACCATCGCCAGTCCGGCGACTGACGCAATCACACCGGTGAGGAACGTCATCGACGGATCGTGAAGAATTGCGGTCACGGCTGACAGCGTGGATTGGCGGTGAAGCAGCATGGCGGCTACGACCAGGATGCAGTACAGGCCAATGAGTCTGTTCAGGAACGTTGTTCGTGAGGGCATGACAGCCTCCAGGCAATCCGGGGTTTGTAGAGCAGGCGAATCGAAGTGGTTCTGCCAGGAAATTATCGCAAAGAGGGAGGATGGGCGCCGGGGAATCAAGGACGCTGTACCACGTTTAGCGGTGCTCGACGGAGTAGCGGAGGCAGCGGTGATCGCAGTGCTTGCAGCGATAGGGGCGCAGCTGGAAGAAGCTGAGGAGGCGTTCGTACCAGCGGCGGTGCGAGCGGCGCATGGATGAGACCTTGCACTTTGGGCAGTTCACGAACCGTACCTCGCCGCGGGTTGCATTGGAGCAGCCATTCTTGCATAGAAGTCGTATTCTGCAACGGAGATTGCGCTCCGCGTGTTCTGCCGCGGCGCTCTGCCCGTTATCATGACAGTCACAAACGCAGTGGCGGGTTGGCTGGGGAGAGGTAAGGGGGAACGGGATTGACGAGTGTGGCGGCTGTGGCGGACGGGTTGGCGTTGGGATTGGGATTGGCTCCTGCCGGGGTGACTCGTCTGTCGTCGGTGGATTTGGTGGTGGTGGCGGCGTACCTGGTGGGGATTACGCTGTTCGGGCTGCGCTTTCGGGGGAAGGGGGCGGGAGGCGAAGGAAAAGATCGGTCGCTGCGGCAGTACTTCCTGGCCGGGAGGACGATTCCGTGGTGGGCGATCGGGCTGTCGATCGTGTCGGCGGAGACAAGTACGCTGACCATCATCTCGATTCCGGGGGTGGCTTTTGCCGGGGACTTCGGGTTCCTGCAGGTGGTGATGGGGTACATGCTGGGACGGGTGGTGGTGGCGCTGCTCTTCCTGCCGAAGTACTTTCAGGGCGAGTTGATGACGGCGTACCAGTTGATCGATTCGCGATTTGGGCCGGCGCTGCATAAGGTGACGGCGCTGCTGTTTCTGCTGACACGGGCGGCGGCGGAGGGGGTGCGCGTGTTCGCGGTGTCGATCGTGGTGGGGATCGCAATCGGCACGCAGGATGTGCTGTCGATCGCGATTATCACGCTGCTGACGCTGGCGTATACCTTCGAGGGCGGCATGGCGGCGGTGATCTGGACGGATGTGGTGCAGATGGCGCTGTATGTCGGCGGCACGGTGGTGGCGATCTTCACCTTAAGCGCGCATGTTCCGGGGGGATGGGCGGAGATCCACCGCGTGGCGGGAGCGGCGGGGCGGTTCCATCTGTTCCACTTCGCGCTGAACCTGACGCAGGCGTATACGTTCTGGGCGGGGGTGGTGGGCGGGACGTTTTTGACCATGGCGTCGCATGGGACGGATCAGTTGATGGTGCAGCGGATGCTGGCGGCGAGGAACCTGCGGGAGTCGCGGATGGCGCTGCTGGGATCGGGCGTGGTGATCTTTGTGCAGTTCACGCTGTTTCTGCTGATTGGCGCGGGGCTGTTCGTGTTCTACGGCATGCATCCGGCGCAGTTTGCATCAGCGGACAGAATCTTCCCGACGTTTATTGTGCGGGAGATGCCGCGGGGGATTGCGGGGTTGCTGGTGGCGGCGATCCTGGCAGCGGCGATGTCGAATCTGAGCGCGGCGCTGAACTCGCTGTCGTCGACCACGGTGGTGGATTTTTATATGAGGTGGCGGCCGGGGGCAGAGGATCGGGAGCGGATGCTGGTGTCGCGCGCGTCGACGGTGATGTGGGCGCTGGTGCTGTTTGCGATCGCGGTGTACAGCGTACACGCGGGCGGGCACGGGCATGTGGTCGAGGTGGGGCTGTCGATCGCGGCGGTGGCGTATGGGGCGCTGCTGGGCGTGTTTCTGCTGGGAACGCTGACGAAGTTTGCGAATCAATGGGGAGCGATTGTGGGAATGGTAGTGGGGTTCGCGTTAAATCTGGCGCTGTGGCTGCAGCCGAAGGCGATGGTGCTCGGTGGGATCACGGTGCCGAAGGTGGCCTTTACCTGGTATGTGTTGATCGGAGCGGCGGTGACGTTTGCCGTGGGGGCGGTTGCGAGTCTTTTGTTTCGTAGGAAGCGGGTTCCGGTGGTGGTGGCCATGGTGTTGGTGTTGGGGCTCGTTGCGGCAAGTGCAGTTGCGGAGAACCCACGTCTCCAAGGCAGAGCTTTGGAATCGGGCACCCAGGGCTCTGGCGGCGCGAATTACGACTTTTCGCCGGTGAGCGCGGTGGTGGAGGCGGCGATTGAGGCGAACAAGCTGCCGGGTGCGGTGGTGGTGGTCGGGCATGGCGGCAGGGTGGTGTTCGAGCAGGCCTATGGGAGCCGGGCAGTCGAGCCGGCGGTCGAGCCGATGACGAAGGAGACGATCTTCGATATGGCCTCGCTTTCGAAGTGTCTGGTGACCGCTACGGCGGTGATGCAGCTAGTGGATGCGGGCAAGGTGAATGTAGACGCTCCGGTGGCGAGCTATCTGCCGGCTTTTGCGGCCAACGGCAAGGGCGCGGTGACGGTGCGGGAGCTGCTGACGCACTACTCGGGGCTGGCGCCCGATGTGGATCTGAAGGATGCATGGGGGCTGAGGAAGGCGGATAAGGCGGAGGGGATTCGGCGGGCGATGGAGGCGACGCTCGAGAGCGCGCCGGGAACAAAGTTCGAGTACTCGGATATCAACTACATCACGCTGCAGGCGCTGGTGGAGAAGGTCTCGGGCGAGAGGCTGCAGGACTATGCGCAGCGGCATATCTTCAAGCCGCTGGGGATGGTGCATACGACCTATCTGCCTCCGGCGCGGCTGATTCCGGAGATTGCGCCGACCGAGTATGACGAGCAGTTGAGCGCGGCGGAGAATCCGGACTTCGGCAGGATGCTGCGCGGAGTGGTGCATGATCCGACGACGCGGCGGATGGGCGGCGTTGCCGGGCAGGCGGGGGTGTTCTCGACGGCGGCGGATACATCGCTGTTTGCGCAGGGGCTGCTGGACCGGTTGGCGGGGCGGCCGAGCCGGTTTCCGCTCTCGGAGAAGAGCCTTTTGCTGATGACGATGCCGGAGCAGCCGAAGACGGCGGTGGGCGGGGCGACGATCTTCACCCAAGACGGGCAGGTGACCAAGGGGGTAGCTGCGCGCGGGTTTGGGTGGGACATCAACTCGGCGTTCTCGCGGCCGCGGGGCGCGGTGTTTCCGATTGGGAGCTTCGGGCACACCGGGTTTACAGGGACGAGTCTGTGGATGGATCCGGGGTCCGATACGTATGTGATGCTGCTGTCGAATGCGGTGCATCCGCGTGGGCGGGCGGCGATCTCGGGGCTGCGGGGCGAGGTGGCTACGGCGGCTGCGCGGAGCCTGGGGGTGTATCCAAAGGTGCAGGTCGCTCGTGGAGGAGAAAAAGCAGATCCCTCCGCTTCGCTGCGGGATGACAACCAAGGTGGGACGATGCGGGATGGCAGGGTTCTGACCGGAATCGATGTGTTGGAGGCGGATGGGTTCGCAGAGTTGAAGGCGCTGGCTGCGGGGCGTGGCGGGCGGCTGCGGGTGGGGCTGCTGACGAACCAGACGGGACTGGATGCGGCGGGGCGGAGGACGATCGATGTGCTGCGCGGAGCGGGGGGCGGGATCGAGCTGACGACGCTGTTCTCTCCGGAGCATGGGATTGCCGGGGCGAAGGACTCGTTCGACGTGAAGAACTCGGTCGACGCGGCCACGGGGCTGCCGGTGATTAGTCTGTATGGCGCGAAGGACGCCGACCGGAGGCCGAAGCTGGAGGACCTGAAGAAGCTCGATGCTGTGGTGATCGACCTGCAGGATGCCGGGGTTCGGTTCTACACCTATGAGACGGTGGTGGGGTACTTCCTGGAGGCCGCGGCCAAGGTTGGAACTGAGGTCGTGGTATTTGATCGGCCGGATCCGATTGGGGGCTTGGCGGTGCAGGGGCCGGTATCGGACGCGGGGTCGGAGTCGTACATCGACTACCGGCCGCTGCCGGTGCGGCATGGGATGACGCTGGGCGAGGTGGCGCGGTTCGAAAACGGCGAGGGCCGGTTGGGGGCTCGGTTGACGGTGGTGGCGATGCAAGGCTGGCGGCGAGGGGAGTACTTCGATGAGACCGGGCTGCGCTGGGTGAACCCGAGCCCGAACCTGCGGTCAATGGCGGAGGCGACGCTGTATCCGGGGCTGGGAATGCTCGATGCGGCCAATGTGTCGGTGGGGCGGGGGACGGCGACGCCGTTCGAGCACCTTGGAGCGGCGTACATCCATGGGCAGGCGCTGGCGACGTACCTGAATGCGCGGGGGATCGCGGGGGTGCGATTCGAGGCGACGCGGTTTCGCGTGGAGGAGGATGGGAACAAGTACCCCTTCCACGGGACGGAGATCGAAGGCGTGGCGATTACGCTGACCGACCGCGGGGCGCTCGATGCGCCGGAGTTGGGAGTGGAGCTGATTGCGGCGCTGCATCGGCTGTATCCGGCGGAGTTCAAGATGGAGAAGACGGCGGCTTTGATTGTGAATCAGGCAACGATGGAGACGCTGGCGGCGGGGAAGGATCCGAAGGAGATTGGGGTGGGGTGGGGTGCGGGACTGGCGGAGTTTTCGCGGCGGCGGGAGGAGTACTTGTTGTACCGGTGAGAGGAGGGGGGTGCGGAGTTCTGCGGCTGCGTGCGAAAGGCAAGGACAAATACAGGGGTCTCTCCCCTGCGTGACAGACGATACGACCGGTTGTCGCTCCGGTCGAGATGACGTGCTCTACTTTGAATTTCTTTGCTTTATTTGCCAGAGTGACCTCCGCTGAAACAAGCTCTAACGCAGGCGTTTTAGCAGGAGGACCGATCCGGCAAAGATGCCGCAGGCGGTTGCGGCCAGCAGGACGATGGCGTGGCGGTAGGCGGCCTGGGTGCCGGGTGGAGTGGCGGCGGTGTTGTCCCGGCATTGAGTGCAGCCTTGCGCGTGTGCAGGGGCAGAGAGCGCGAGGAAGACCGCCGCAAGCGCGGTCAGGAGCAGGAGGCGCGGAGGGGAAAGGATCGTTCTGGATCGGTGATGCATGCGGTCTCGCAATTGGATGCTATTGGAAGAAGGCGAGCAGGAGGAAGAGGAAGATCCAGAACAGGCCCATGGAGTGCCAGTACCAGACCGAGCAGTCGACCAGGATCTGGCGGTCTTCGACCTGTTTGGCGTAGTGCAGGCCGGCGAGGGCAGTGATCAGGGCGGCGACGCCGAGGATAAGGTGGACGCCGTGGACCCCTGTGATCAGGAAGAAGAAGTGGCTGCTCGGGTTGGAGCGGAAGAAGACGTGTTGCAGAGAGAGCTGGTACCAGGCCAGCCATTGTCCGGCGAGGAAGGCGACGCCGAGGGCTACGGTGGCGGCGAGCCAGGGCATGGCGCGGCGCGAAGTGGGCCGTCCCAGGCCGAACCACTCCTCCATGGCGTCGAAGGTGTGGAACATCTTGCGGCGGGCGATCTCGGCGGTGACGGAGCTGAGGATAAGAAGGGCGGTGTTGAGCCAGAGGACGGGCGGAATGGTGGTGGGGAGCCACTGGTTGACGAAGTTGTTGTAGGCATCGAAGCGGCCGCTGGCCTGGGAGACGAAGAAGGCACTGACGATGGCAACGAAGAACATCAGGTCGCCGGCCAGGGCGAAGAAGACGCCCAGGCGATAGCGCTTGAGCTTCTCCCCTGGGCCGCGCGCGCCGCGGGGGCGGTCGCTCCAGTTGTCGTTATCTCCACCTCCACCGGTGCGTTTGTCGGTGGGCGGACGGCGGCCGTTGCCGTGATCGCCGTGATCGAGGTCGTCGACGTGTCGGGCGCGTCGCTCGCTATCGATGGGGTGGATGGTTGCCGGCATGTTGCGCCTCCAGAGCCTACTGCCAAAACCTGCAATTCGAGCCTAGAGCCCAAGACTAGGCCTGCGCTGAAGACAGCTTACTCCGCTTTTGTGCCGGACACCCATTGTGGAAGAAAGCGGGCTTGATCAGGCGCAGAATCATATGCGCAGGGAGCGCGATATACGACGATGGTTTCCTCTGACGGGGATGCCTGCGCGGAAGGCTCCCGTTGCAGGGCTGGGTGCCACTCCAAGGTGGTTGCGTCCCAGGGGTTGGGCGGGGCGATGGCGCCATGGCGAAGGCTGCGGAGCAGGTTGAGGAAGAAGGGAAGCTGTGCTAGGGCGAGGAAGACCGCAGCGTAGGTGATGTGGCGCTGCAGCGGCAGGGTCTGGGCGAGCAGGTGGCCGGCCTGCCCGGGGATGGCGGTGAGTTGGGCGTAGTGGCGGGGCTCGCCGGCGAGGCCGGTCAGGTGCATGGGAAGAAAGGTGGCGTAGGCGCCGATGAGGGTTCCCCAGAAATGCAGGCGACCGAGCGGCTCGGAGAGCAGGCGGCCCGGCCGGATGCGGGTGCCCGAGAGGATGGGGAACCAGTAGTAGGTGGCGGCGAAGAGGCCGAAGACCCCGGCCATGGCCATGATGAGGTGGAAGTGGGCGATAACGAAGAAGGTGTTGTGCAGGTACTGGTCGAGAATCGGCTGGGCGAGAATGGGGCCGGTGAGGCCTCCGGTCAGGAACAGGGAGACGAAGCCGAGGGTGAAGAGCAGCGGAGTTTTGTAGGAGGGGCGGCTGCGCCAGACGAGCGCGAGCCAGTTGAGCACCTTGGCGGTGGAGGGCAGGGCGATCGCCATGGTGGAGATGGAGAAGGCGGTGCTGGCGAAGGGGTTGAGGCCCGCGACGAACATGTGGTGTCCCCAGACCAGGATGCCGAGGAATCCGATCAGCAGGGTGGTGAGGATCATGACGCGATAGCCGTAGACGCGTCGTCGGCTGAAGTTCGCCAGGAGCATGGAGGTGAGGCCCATGCCGGGGAGGATGGCGATGTAGACCTCGGGGTGGCCAAAGAACCAGAAGAGATGCAGCCAGAGCAGCGGGGAGCCGTTGCCGGCGGGGTGAAGGACCCCGTTGGTGAGGTCGCCGGCGGGCACGAAGAAACTGGTGCCGGCGTGGCGGTCGCAGAAGAGGAGCAGAAGCGCGGCCAACAGGACGGAGAAGGCGATCAGGGAGAGCAGGGCGGCGGTGAACCAGCCCCAGACGGTGAGCGGCAACCGCTCCCAGCTCATGCCCTTGCAGCGGCAGTCGAGGACGGTGACGATGGTGTTGATGGCGGAGAGGGTGGAGGCGACCGAGAACAGCGCGATACTGGCGAGCCAGAGATCCATCCCGAGCGCCTGGCCGGGGCCGGAGCTGGCGATGGCGCTGAGCGGAGGGTAGGCGGTCCAGCCGGAGATGGAGCCTCCGCTAGGGGCGAAGGTGGCAGCGAGCAGCGTGGCCAGGGCGACCGCGCTGATCCAGAAGGAGGCGGCGTTGAGCCGGGGGAAGGCCATGTGGCGGGCGCCGATCTGGCGGGGCAGGATGAGGTTGCCAAAGCCGCTCTGGGGCGCGGTGGTGAGCACGAAGAAGACCATCAGGGTGCCGTGGAAGGTGACCAGGGAGAGGTAGTCCTCGGGTAGGATGGGGCCGTGCAGCGGAAGGACGGCGTCGGGCCAGACCAAGTGCAGGCGCATGAGCAGCGAGAGCGTGGTGCCGATCGCCACAGCGACGAGGGCCAGCAGAAGGTACTGGATTCCGATGACGTGGTGGTCGGTCGAGAAGAGATAGCGGCGGTGCCAGGAGGCAGGTTGGCGCAGGACCGAGTCGCTGGCTGTCGCCCGTGAGGGCTCTGGATTCAGCTCCGGGGTCATTGGGCAGCTGCTTTCTCTTTGGCGGCGAGCCAGCTGGCGAACTCGGTTGGGGGAAGGACGCGGAGATTGGCCTGCATGCGGTAGTGGCCCATGCCGCAGAGCTGGCTGCAGAGGATGGCGTAGGTGCCCGGGGTGGTGGGGGTGAAGTGGACGTGGATGGTCTGGCCGGGGACTGCGTTCTGCTTGAGGCGGAGCTCGGGGACGAAGAAGCCGTGTATGACGTCCTGGGCGTTGAGACGGAGGTCGACCTCGCGGTTGGCGGGCAGGACGAGTTGTGAGGAGAGGAGGTCGTCCTTGCCGCGCGGGTCGGAGGGGTCGATGCCGAGGGGATTGCCCTCCCCGGGGGCGACGTGGCGGGGATCGGTGCGGCCGAAGGCGGCGTCCTGGCCGGGATAGCGGAAGTACCAGGCGAACTGTACGCCGGTGACCTCGACCTGCAGCGCGGCGGGGTCGGCGCCGGTGTAGCGGGCGACGGCCCAGAGGCGCTCGGCGCGGACGGTGAGGGCGGCGAAGAGCAGGGCGAGCAGGGTGAGCGGGAGGTATTCGAGCAGCCAGGCGCGGCGTGGCCCGGGAGCTGACGCCCGGCGGCGGAGCAGCAGCCCGGCGAACAGGACGAGATGGGCGATGACAAGCAGGCCGAGCGCGATCCAGAGGTTGAGCAGGAGATGGCGATCGAGCGCGGAGCCGTGAGCGGCGGCGTCCTTCGGCAGATCCCAGAGCAGGATCCGGGATAGAGTTTGAGACAGAATCGTGGATAGAGTCGACGATGGACTCCAGGGCGACGAGCCGAGTTCCAGCGCTATCGGTGAGAGAGCCACAACTAGAGAATACTGTGTTGGCAATCGGGTGGCCGAACGGCCGGCCGGAATTGTGGGCTGGATCTGGCGGATTCTCAGCCAATCCAGTTCGAACCGCCCCTTGGATCGATCTGATTTGATCTGGACCGATCTGGGTTGATTCCGGGGCTATCGGACGGTGGGGCCGGCGGGCGGGTCGGAGTGCTCGTCGGCCTCCCGGCGGTGGGGCGTCGGAGGGGCGCTGGTGGCGGAGGTCTTGTTACGGGTGGGGACGCGATAGATGTATCGCCGCGGGAACTGCGGCGGTGGCTGGGGCGTGGGGTCGTTTGTGGGGTTCCACGGCACGATACGCACTTCGTCCACTGTCCACCTCAGTTTGTGGCTTGACCGCGCCTTCCACCTTCGCGGGGCTGGCCGGAGTGTACTGCGGCCAGAGCGAGAGCGAAAGGGAGGATCAGGGTGGGCGAGTACGAAGGTAATGGGTGGTTCGGGGACTGCCGGGCGGAATTATTTGTGGTGGCTGCGGGCGAGATCAAGGAAGAGCTGGTGGACGCGTGGGTCGGACGAGAGCTCGGGGTGGAAGGTGGCGGCCAGGAGGTGGCCTTCGCGGACCAGGACGGGGGAGCCGTCACGGGTGGCCAGGGTTTCGACGGCGGGGCCGGTACGGGTGATGCGGGGGGCGCGGATGAAGACCATCTCGAGCGGGCCGCCCGGGAGGCGGGTGGGCGCGGTGAGGATGACGGAGTCGTTCTGGCGGCCGTAGGCGTTGCGCTCGATGGTAATGTCGAGGGCGGCGAGGGATGGCTGCGCGGGGTGAGTCACGTCCTTGGCCAGAAGGATGGCACCGGCGCAGGTTCCGAAGCTCGGGGTGGTGTGGACGAAGCTCCGCAGGGTGGCGAGGAAGTCATTGCGCTCGAGGAACTTGAGCATGGTGGTGGACTCGCCGCCGGGGATGATGAGGCCATCCAGGTGCTTGCCCTCGTGGCCTTTGAGCTCGCTGGGCAGCCGGACCAGCTTTGGCGTGGCGCCGAGCGCGGTGAGGGTCTTGGCGTGGACTTCGTAGGCGCCCTGAAGGGCGAGGACACCGATAGTTAGAGACGTTGACACTTACCTGATTCTAGCTGGTTTTGGGGGCGATCGGGTGGTGCGGAGCGTGTCGGGAGTGTCTTCCCCCCTCCCCCCTAGTTCAAGTCCTAAAGTCTAGACTAGTAGGGACGATCCCGAAGCCGCAGTTTGTAGAACAGCAGCGATAAGACCACCTCCCCCAGGAAGAAGGCCATAACCGCCACCGCAATATCCCTGCCGCTCAACCCCAGCGCGTGCCGGCAGGCCAGCAGCGGGAACAAGGACTCCGGCATCTGATCGAGGCCGCTCGCCCTGCCCCCTGCGGGCAAACGCGTGCGACGCTTCAAGAAGCTGGAGAAGAGATCGCCCACCATGGCGAACGCTCCCGTGAGCAATCCGACCTTCCACCCCAGTCCGACCAGCGGTGCGCCCACCGCTGTAAGCAGCAGCGAGAACAGGACTCCCCGGATGGTCTTCGAGGAGCCGAGCAGGGGCTGACCATCCACCAACCTGACGCCGCCGTCGATCGGCCACGACCAGCGCCTGCCGAGAACGTCATTTACGAGCACGGGCGTAGCATTGGCCAGCACCAACAGAGCTAGTACTTGAAGGATCAGCCTTAGGTGCATACTCACTCGCCCGTACCGTCGTTTGGCTGGAAGCCCGCTCTCTTCCCGGGCGAGTCTATCAGAGCCGCCAGCAAACCGCAGGTCCTTCTATAACGCCTTGGCTTATTTAGGGGCAGGCTTTCGTTCGAGCAGATGAGGGGCTGCTCAAGGGTTACGCTGAGGCCTTCGTCGATCGCCGCAACGCCACGATCATCGATCGAGGCATCTGTAAAGGAATCGTGGAGCACGCCCGGGCTTAGACGCCCGGCGGGAGGTTTTTATCCAAATTGTGCGGAAAACCCCGTCCTTCAGGGCGGGGATGTAGAGCGCGGACAGCGAAGCTGTCCTCAACTCGGTGTTTGTTGTTGCTCGATGTACTGGCGGATGATCGAGATGGGTGCGCCCCCGCAGCTTCC
>DATMOB010000066.1:0-39163 GCA_035568455.1 Granulicella sp. | reverse complement strand
GCTTTACCTTGGTCGGCCCCTCGCCATAGATCGTCCAGGGGCGAGTCCGGTAGATGGCGTCGCCGTTGATCTTCAGCCAGGCGCCCACCGCGAGCAGCACCTGTTGCACCTCGTTCGGAATCGTCCCATCCGCGCGCGGGCCAATGTTCAGCAGCAGATTGCCGTTTTTGCTGACCACATCGGCCAGCTGGTGCACGATGAAGCCCGGCGTCTTGAAGGTATCGTGCTCGATGTAGCCCCAGGACTTGTTGCTCACTGAGGTGTCCGTCTGCCAGTAGGTGGGGTAGATATCAGCCATCTGCCCGCGCTCGATATCGAGCAGCCCGGCGTGCTTCTCCATGGACAGATTCTTGTAGCTGATGATGCCCACGGGCCCGCCCGCCGAGCTCTCGTTGTAATAGAACGCCGCGAACTTAGCCAGGTACGGCCGCACCGCAGGCTGACCGATCCACCAGTCGAAGTACAGCATCTCCGGATGGTACTTCTCCACGATCTCGGCGGAGCGGGCCAGCCAGTCCTGCGCGTAGGCGGGGCTTACGTAGGTCCAGTCCCGCTGCAGATCGTTGCCATCGGTCGTGTCCTTCAGGTCGATCTGCGCCGGTCCATAGAAGGCGGCGTACTTCGGGTCGTTGACGTCGGACGGGGTCTGCCGGCCGCCATCGAGAAACCAGTCATGCTCGATGCGGTGGGAGGAGGCGCCGAGGTGCAGCCCTTCGGCGCGGACCGCCTTCACCAGGTCGCCCACCACGTCGCGCTTCGGGCCCATCTTGGCCGCGGTCCAGTCCGAAAGCCCGCTGTCGTACATCGCGAAGCCATCGTGGTGTTCGAACACCGGAACTACGTAGCGCGCTCCCGCATCCTTGAACAGCCGCGCCCAGGCCTGGGGGTCGTAGTGCTCCGCCTTGAACTTCGGAATGAAGTCCTTGTAGCCAAACTCGGTGAGCGGGCCATAGGTCGCCACCTGGTGCTTGTTGATGTCCGAGCCGTCGAGGTACATCTCCCGCGGATACCACTCATTGCCGTAGGCGGGCACCGAGTACACCCCCCAGTGGATGAAGATGCCGAACTTCGCATCCTTAAACCACTCCGGAACCTCGAACTGCGAGAGCGTGTTCCAGTCGGGACGGAACCTGCCCTGGTGCGCCCCGCGCTCCACATCGTCGAGGATCTGTGTACGCCTGCCGTCGTACTTGGAGCTGGCCTTAACCCATTGCTGCGCGAGCGTCTCGGGCTCCTCCTTTGCGGTTGCCGCAGTGGGAGCCGGAGATGCAGCCGGCGCAGCGGACATCGCGGCCAGGGCCGGGGCCTGCGCCACTCCGCGCCGCGCCGTCGAAGCGATCCCGCCCAGCAGGACCATGGAAAGCAGAAAAAAGAAGAAGGACTTGCAGCTCGTCATCATAAGGGTCCCGTTTTGGCTTTTTGTATGCAGGATAACCATACTGAGAGATCCCTCGCCTGGGAAGTCCGCGAGTGAGCACCCCTCTGTGCGTGCTGTCTGCGTGCTGCGGGCGCAAAGAACTGGTGACAGCCGGAGATTCCGGCCGTCACCAGCTCTCTTCTGCGCTTGCGGTCCCGCGCTTAGTTCACCGTCAGGGCCACAGCGGCGGTCTGGGTAACGGGACCGAGGCTGACGGAGCCGCTGCTGCTGCTGTTGGTTCCTATGCCGGTAACGCTGACGGTATAGCTGCCAGTCGTAGTGCCCCCCACAGGGGGCGTCGTGACTGGAGTCGTGGTTCCGCCGCCGCAACCGGCGGCTGCGCCCGCAAGGATCGCGAAGACCAGCAGGCTCAGCAGCGCCTTCAAGCCTCGCCGTTGAACCGGCAGACCGAAGAAGAGCAGCGCCGCCAGCGCCACACCACCGCCCAGCGTAAAGATCCGGTTCAATGGGTTCTCGAGCTTCGCCGTGGTCGGCGCAGTGGTGTTGACGGTGAGTGTCGCCGTGACCGCCGTAGTGCCCGTGATTGCCGCAGGAGTCGAGACGGAGCAGGTGGGCGGGTTGGTCGCGCCGGCCGGGCTTGCAGTTACCGCACACGACAGAGCCACACTCCCGGTGAATCCTCCCGTCGGCGTGACGGTGATGGTCGAAGTAGCGGCCGTTCCCCGAGTGGCGCTCACGGCGGCGCCGCTCAGCGCGAAGCTCGGGCCGTTGGTGATCGTGAACGTCGCCGAGGACGGCTGATAGACCGTGTCTCCGCTGTACTGTGCAGTGATCAGGTTGGCTCCCGGAAGCAGCAGCGCGCTGTTCAATTGAATCGTTACTGAGGAGACATCGCCAGAGCCCGCCGACAGCTGGACGGAACCCAGCGAGACTCCCGAGCTGGAAAACAGCACGGTACCGGTTGGAGCCGCCTTCCCCGTGGCGCCGGTTACGGTCGCGGTGACGTTGACGGCCGCGCTCACTGAGGTCGTGGTCGCCGACGAAGTCACCGTGGTCGTGGAGGGAGACAGCGCATTGTTGGCGGCGGCGATGATCACCGTTCCGGTGGCCGTCGTCGCATTGTAGTTGGCGTCGCCGGGGTAACTGATTGTGACGTTATAGGTTCCGGCCGCCAGCGTGGAGGGCGCAGTGATCGTCGCTACCCCTTCCGCGAAGCTGTTGGTATTGAGCGTGCCCTGCAGCGTAGCGCTCGTAGGCACGCCGGCGGGCAAGCCCGAGAGGGTCACCGTCCCGGTCGGGGGCGCTACTGGCGAATAGAAGCCCACCTGGTAGCGTATTGTGTTGGCGGCGTTCGTGTAGTTCTCCACCCCGATGGTGAAGGTGATCGGCTGGCCGCCTTGATAGGTGTTCGCGGCCGAGGTGGCGGCGGTACTCGAGAACAGGATCTGAGGAGTATCCTTTGCTACCGTAAAGCCGAAGGCCGCGGCGGTGGAGGGGTTATAGCTCTTGTCGCCCGAGTAGCTCGCCGCCACTGAATGCGTCCCCACCGTGAACGGCGCGTTGAACTCCGCGTCGCCCTCGCTATTGACCGTGGCCGTGTTGATCGCGCTCCCACTGTCGGTAAACGTCACTGTCCCGGTCGGATAGCTGAAGGTGGTGGTGTTGCAAGTGGCCGGCGGTGTCGTCACGGTAAGGCAGGTGGTGTAGTACGTCGTAGGCACCGCCTGCCCCGCGAGCAGAAGCTGGGTGCCATAGGGCACTGTGCCTCCCGCAGCGATGGCGGCGGTTTGCGTGGCGGTGGCAGCTGAGTTGAGCAGGTTGAAGTAGAGGCTGCTGTTCTCCGGGCTGACCGTGATCGAAACCTTATTGGAGGTGCTGGCGGCATTGGTGCCGTCCCCGCTGTACTGCCCCCAGATGTTATAGGTTCCACCCGGCAGGTAGTTCACGTTGCCCTGGTAGCTTCCGTTCTTGAGCGCGAACACCGACGTCTGGCCGGTCTGGAAGATGGGCGCTGCCTGCCCCACCTGCAATGGCAGGGGGCTGTCCGTCATTAACGCGACCGACCCCGTTGGCGTCCCCGCCCCTGTCACCGCTCCTGAGATGGTGACCGCCGTTCCGTGGGTGAAGGTGGTTGGGGACGCCGTCAGCGTGGTTGTCGAAGTGGTGAACTTGACCTTGTTCCAGTTCGTAACCATGACGTTGGCGTCGATCGTGCCCAGCCCGGTGGCCAGGTCGTAGCCCACTCCCGCGTTGTACTCCGCAACGTTGGTGGTAGTGTTGCCGATCTGACCCTCGGTCGCCGTCCCGAGGTTCGGATCTGCGCCCGTAATCGGGTTCGCAACGGCAATGCAGTTTGGGGACGCAACGCCTGTGATCGCAATCGGCGTGATATTGCATGGAACCGAGTTGGTGCCGCTCACCACATCATGAAAGGCGCTGGGGTATTGGGTTGCGAGCGGGTACAGCACGAAGTCCGCCTGTCCCTGCGGGCCATTGATCTGGTCGACCAGCGCGATCATGCCGGCAAACGCCGGCGCCGAGACCGACGTTCCGCCGACACCCGTGATCTGGACTGTGCTTCCGCTGGCAACCGGCTGGCAGTCGCCATCGGCGGCGCAGATCGGGTAAAAACTGCCGTTCCCATTGTCGGAGGCGAACAGCGAAACGTCGGGAAGGTCCCGAGCCCCATCGGTGGGAACTCCCGCGCCAGTCTGCCATGCCGGCTTGGGATAAGGACCGAACGTGGTGGTTGTCGTTGGGAAGCCGACGGTGCTGGCTCCGCCACCTCCGGCGCTGATAGTCGTCGCGCCACTGGTGTACGGAAAGATGTTCAAGCCGTACTGGCTGTCGTTCCAGGGCTGCTCGGGGATGCGAGTCAACAGAGAGACAGCCGGGGTGCTGTTGCTGGTGGTGAGTTGCCCGTTGGCGTTCGCCCAATAGGTCCCAAGCTGCGTCGTGATGGCGGTACTGCCCTGGTTATAGGCGCTGTAAAAAAAGTCGGTTCCACCCACCGCCACGTTGTAGGGCGTCGACGCCAACCCATTGACCGCCTGCCCCTGGAACGCATAATTCTGGGTTTGGTCGTTGTCGCAGCCTGCCGATCCGCTATCCCCGCTCGAGACCAGCACGGTGATGCCCTGCGCCGCCGCCTGCTCCCACAGCGCGCTGATGATCTGATTGAAGCTGCCCTGCGCGGCCTCACAACCGCCGAAGCTCAGGCTGATGATGGGGGCGATATTGGCATACACGGCATGCTGGGCAGCCAGAAACAGGCCCGTTTCGAGCGCCGTATCCGCGGCGATGACCAGATCGATGGTTGCCGCAGGCGCCACGGCGCCCGCCCACTCCACATCCAGGTACGCCTCCCCCGACGCGCCGTTGGGGCCACCGGGATTGTTGATGCCGTCGATGCCCGGGTCGTTGCCGTCGATAATCACGTTCGGCGGATTCGCACTCAGACCGAACAGCGTGCGGAAGTTGTTCACCAGCGCCACATTGATGTTCGATTCGTCGATGATGGCAATGCTCTGGCCACTGCCCGTTGTGCCTGCCTTGTAGAGCGGATTCAGATCGTACTGCACGGCGAAGTCGCCAGGGGCCAGAATAAAACTGACCCCCTGGCTATTCCCTACCGTCCACTGCGGCTTCGTCTCGTGCGACCGGGGATTATAGGTAGCCTTGCCCAGTGTCTTGCTGTAACTCCTCAGGCGAAAGTTGTTTAGCGATGCGAACCCGCCGACGACCGGAGCGACGGCCGCCGGAATCTGCGGATCGGTGGAGTTCGCGTAGTGGGTCTCCCCGTTCACCTGGTACTTATGCACCTGGGTGTGGAAGGTGTCGCGGAGCTGGGCGACGGAGCCGCTGAACTCCAGCGTCTGGCGGCCCGGACTCAGCTTCATAGAGCCGAATCCGTGGCTCCCGAGCCAGGTCTCCAGGGTCGCGACGTCGGCGTCGGACGGTCCAAACTGTTGGCCAAACTGATCCGGCGTAAGCCACTTGTGATAGCTCGCGGAGCCGGGCGTGTGCAGGTCGGAGAGCAGCTGCTTCAGCGCCGACTCCTGCGCGTCGCTCCGTTTGAGCACGATCTGGAGGCGGTCCAGCTGCATGCCGTCCGCAGCGACGCCGCGATCGTTCGCCGCCTGTGCCAGCGGATGCACGGTGCCCGAAAGCGTGACCCGGCTGCTCTCGTCGATCGGCCGGGTTAGACGGCTCGCAACCGTCGTCGGCCCCACCGCCGCGGAGGTCTGTGCGAAGACCGCCGCCGGCGCGGCGAGCGTAAAGGCAAGTGCGGTGGAGGCGAGGGTGCGGAGGAAAGGAAGCTTCGTGAGCTGCATAAACCGTCCTATCGTAGAGGTGGAAAGCACGGTGAAGATCGAGGTCTTCCTGAAGCTGTCGAGCAGGTCATCTCTGTCAACCCGGCAAAGCTCAAAATGTCTTTGGCCGCGCCGATTTTTTTTGTGGCAGTCGATCAAGGACGAAGAAGGGAAAGGGAAGAACGAAGAACGGAGGCGCCTCCGCGTCTCTCTGTACGAAGATCACACGTTTGTAAGCGCCCGTTCCCATCCTGTCAAGCGACCGCCGCTGGACTGCAGCGTCCCGCACCGCTCCTATCTCGAAATGGGAATGGGGATGCGATGGACGAGTCGGGAATCGAGGAAAGATAAGGATAGAAAGGAGATGTAGGGCAGGAATCAAGGCCGCTCCTCCCGCCTGTTGTCCAAACCGCAAAAGATTGATTGCGATACCATCGTTACAGATACACATCTGTCCATTCAGAATCGCAACCGGAGGCATTCGTCCTGGCGAAGCTTTTTTGTTTCGCGTTTGGTTCATGGGCGGTTTGTCCGCACTGAATGGACCGGTCGATCGCCACGACAGAGGGGATGGAACCGCATCGTCGCCCGGCAACCAACCTTACCCGTGCAGGAACAGACCGCTTGACGACAGCGTCAGACAGAGTAGTGAGAGAGAACGCATGAGTGACCTGGCAATTGGAGTGGATTTAGGTGGCACCAGCCTTCGCGTCGGGGCCTATACCGGAGGCTTGGAACCGGTGGAGAGCCTCTCCATGGTCACCCGCGTCGAGGCCGGTCCGGAGGCTGTAGTCACGGACATCGCGGAGGCCATCAAGCGCCTCCTGAAGACGAACCTGGGCTCGTCGAAGCTAGCCGGCGTCGGCATCGGCAGCCCCGGCCCGATCAATCTCATCGAAGGAACCCTGGGCCGGTTGCCCAACTTCCCCGGCTGGGATGGCTTCCCGTTGCGGGGTGCGCTCGAGCAGGCGCTCGGCCTGCCGGTTACGCTTGAATGCGACGCCAACGCCGCCGCACTCGCCGAGTGGAAGGCCGGCGCCGGAAGCACGGTTCAAGTCGAATCGATGTGCATGATAACGCTCGGCACCGGCGTTGGCAGCGGCATCATCCTGGACGGAAAGATATGGCACGGCATGGTCGGCATGGGCGGTGAGGCCGGCCATGTGCCCATTCTTCCCGACGGCCCTCTCTGCGGCTGCGGCAGCCGCGGCTGCCTGGAGATGTACGCCTCGGCGACCGGCCTCGTCCGCACCGCAACCGAGCTCGCCGCCAGCGGCCAGGCAGAGGACGTCGCCCGGCTGATCGAAGAGAAGAAGGAGGCGGGAGGCGTCACCGCCCGCGACCTCGCGCTGCTTGCCCGCTCCGGCAGCGCCTCGGCGATCCACCTCTTCAACCGGCTGGGATTTCACCTCGGCCTGGGCCTCGCCGGCCTGGTCAGCACCCTCGACCTGCCACTCTACGTCATCGGTGGCGGCGTGGCCAGCGCCTGGGACCTCTTCAGCGACGAGATGTTCAAGACGCTGCACGACTACAGCTACGTGTACCGGCTGGGAGAGCCCAGTCAGCGGCTCAAGCGAGAGGTCCATCGCACCTTCGTCTGCCCAGCCCAGATCGGCCCGGGCGCTGGGCTGCTGGGAGCCGCAATGCTCCCAGCCTTCGCCCCGGCCCTGAGCGTTGAGGTCGCGAACGCCTGAAGGCACCCTATTGCCCAGATTTCCCAAACCGAAGCAGAAACAAAGTCTGGCACTGCAAGGAGACGACGCTGATGGGTTTACTGCATGACCTGAGGTATGGCAAGGGATCATTTCTCGCTGCATCTGCCGCTGTGGCGCTCGCCATTGCCGCGCCGCTCGCGGCCGAGGTGCGCCTGCCGCACGGCTTCGGCGACCACGCCGTGCTGCAACGCGACGCTCCCATCCATATCTGGGGATGGTCCGATCCGCGGGAGCACATCACCGTGCAGTTTCACGCGCAGACCCGCCAGACCGCGGCCAACGAGTACGGCGAGTGGAGCCTGTGGCTCGCGCCCGAATCGGCTGGCGGCCCCTACACGATGTCAGTCAAAGGGGAAGGCAGCGGGGAAGCCAGCGGCGCGCCGGTCAGCTTCAGCGATCTTCTGGTGGGCGATGTCTGGTTTGCCTCCGGCCAATCCAATATGGAGTTTCCCCTGCGCGGCTTTCCCGGCAACGCCGTTCTTAAGGACGGCGACAAGGAGACCGCCAACGCCACTCTGCCCCAGGTGCGTCTGCTGCGGATCGATCACAAGGCCTCGAACTCCCCGCTCGATGATGTCGGCGGCGCCTGGACCACCTGCACGCCGCAGACCGCCGCCGAGTTCTCCGCCGTCGCCTACTTCTTTGGTCGCGAGATCCAGCAGAAGGAGCACGTTCCGATCGGGCTGATCGACTCCACCTGGGGCGGAACGCCGATCGAGGCCTGGACCAGCCTGGACGCCCTGTCGGCCGACAGCTCCCTCATGCCCGTGTTCGCCTCCTGGGCGCACTTCGCCGACCAGCAGGCTCGGCTCCCGCTGGTCATCGCCGAGGAGAAGCGCGAGGACGCCGCCGCCGCACAGGCGCAGCAGCCGAAGCCCGCTCACCCCTGGCGCCCGGCGCCGGAGTCCTGGCAGCCCGCCGCCCTGTTCAACGGCATGATCGCGCCGCTTACGCCGTACTCCATCAAGGGAGTGATCTGGTACCAGGGCGAGACCAACAGCGCTCCCGAGCGTGCGCCGCTTTACGAGAAGCTCTTCGCGGCGATGATCGCCGGCTGGCGCAGCTCCTGGCAGCAGGGACAATTCCCCTTCCTGTTCGCCCAGATCTCCAGCTTCAACTCGCCGGGAGAGAGCTGGGGTCTGCTCCGCGACCAGCAGCGTCGCACCCTCAGCGTTGCCGGCACGGCTATGGCCGTTACCCTGGACGTCGGCGATCCGGGCAACGTGCATCCCTCGGACAAGCAGACGGTGGGCGCGCGCCTGGCACTCGCCGCGCTGGCCACCGTCTATGGCAAGCAGCTCGAGTTCTCAGGACCGCTCTTCCGTCAGGCTGTCAGGGAGAACGGCGGGATGCGCGTCTACTTCGATCACGCTGCCGGCTTGCGGGCCCATGGCGACTCCCTGATCGGCTTTGAGCTGGCGGGCCCGGACCGAAAGTTCTACCCCGCGAAGGCCGTCATTGGAGCAGCGTCTGGCATCTCTTCCGGCAACGGCTCCGTCGTTGTGACCAGCGAGCGCGTCTCCGATCCCGTATACGTTCGCTACGCCTGGCCGGGAGCGACCACCGCAAATCTCTACAACTCCGCCGATCTTCCAGCGTCTACCTTTACGTCGGAGTAAGGCCACCGATCGTGCGGCTCAGAGACCTTGGCCGCGCTCGCTGGCACCGCAGCGAGTGCGGTCTGAAAATTTATTCAAGAAATTCTGCATGAATTCGCATAAACCCCTTCGGCGCTGCATATTGATCCATCCTCCGGGATATGTGAGCAATCGTCCCGGAAGCGCGGTAGCATAAAGGAAGCATAGCGTTTCCATAACGAAGCCGTAACTAGGTTTGACCCGCACCTCGTCTGCGTTCGACGCTCCTGCCAGCTCAAGAAGCGCCTATCTTCTGGATACAGACTGTAATTTCTTCAGCGCGCTCGCGCCGCGCAACGTTACATATTAGGAAGGTTCGATCGTGCTTGCCTCGGAACTTGTCGCCCTCGAAGACCGTTACGGAGCCCACAACTACCATCCCTTGGATGTGGTGGTCGAGCGCGCCTCCGGGGCCTGGGTCTACGACGTGGCAGGACGCCGGTACCTCGATCTGCTCGCCGCCTACTCCGCGGTCAACCAAGGCCACTGCCATCCCGCCATCTACCAGGCCATGTGCGAGCAGGCGCAGAAGGTCACCATCACCTCGCGCGCCTTCCGCAACGACCAGCTGCCGCTGCTCTTGAAGGAGCTGCACGAACTCGCCGGCTTCGAGATGGCGCTCCCCATGAACTCCGGCGCCGAGGCGGTCGAGACCGCACTCAAGGCCGCCCGCAAATGGGGCTCTCTGCACAAAGGCATTCCCACCGACCAGGCCGAGATCCTGGTCGCCCAAAACAACTTCCACGGCCGTACCATCTCCATTGTTGGGTTCTCTTCGGAACAGCAGTATCGCAACGGCTTCGGACCATTCCCGAGCGGTTTCAAGCAGCTCCCGTTCGGGGATGCCGAGGCCCTTCGCGCTGCCATCACCCCCAACACCTGCGCCTTCCTGGTCGAACCCATCCAGGGCGAAGCTGGCATCATCGTTCCCCCCGCCGGCTACCTCCGCCAGGTCGCCGCGATCTGCCGCGAGCACAACGTCCTGCTCATCCTCGACGAGATCCAATCCGGTCTGGGCCGCACCGGCAAGCTCTTCGCCTACATGCACGACGAGATCGTGCCCGACGTCGTCATCGTCGGCAAGGCGCTCTCCGGCGGCTTCTATCCCGTCTCCGCCGTGCTCTCCTCCTCCGAGGTCCTGGGAGTCTTCGAGCCCGGCGACCATGGCAGCACCTTCGGCGGCAATCCCCTGGCCTGTGCCGTCGCCCGCGCCGCGCTTCGCGTCATCGTCGACGAAGATCTTTCAGCCCGGTCCGCCGAGCTCGGCGCCTACGCGCTCGATCGGCTCAAGGCACTTCGCAGCCCCCACATCGCATCCGTCCGGGGCAAGGGACTATGGATCGCCCTCGACCTCAACGTTCCCGCGCGCCCCTTCTGCGAGGCGTTGAAGGATCGTGGCGTCCTCTGCAAGGAGACTCATGAGACCGTCATCCGGCTCGCTCCTCCGCTGATGATCGATCGCGCAGATCTCGACTGGGGCATCGATCAGATCGCAGCCGTCGTAACCGAGTTCGCCGCTACCGACACACTCGCGCTGCAGCAAGCCTGAGCGCAGCGCCCGGACACTCGCACGCCAGCGCTTCGATCAGCTGCCGATTCTCCGCCTCGCTGCGCACCGCCGCCCGGTAGTAGGTCGCGTCGAGCCCCTCGTAGTTGGCGCAGGACCGCAGCACGATGCGATGCTGCGTGATCATCCGCTCCCACAGCGATTCCCCATTGGGCACCCTAAAGAGTAGAAAATTCGCCGCCCCCGAACAGACCCAGAAACCCAGCCCACGGAGCGCAGCCTCCAACTCCGCGCGGCGTCTCTGATTCCGTTTCCGCGACGCGCTCGCAAACTCCTCGTTCGCCAGTCCCGCCATCAGCGCCCGTGCCGCCAGTGTCGTAATCGCCCATGGTGCCAGCCTTTGCCGAATCTCCTCGGCCCAAGCCGCATGGCTCACGGCAAAGGCCACCCGCAGCCCCGGAACCGCAAAGAACTTCGTCACCGAACGGAAGACTACGAGATTCCTCGCCACCTGCACCGCACTCGCAATTGACTCCTCCGGAGCGTAGTCGATGAATGCCTCATCGACCAGCACGCGCAGCCCGATCTGCTCCGCTTGCTCTACCAGCGACCGCATCAATCCTGCCGCTGCCAGCACCCCGGACGGATTCTGCGGGTTTGCCAGCAACACCGTGTCGCACCCGGCCTCCTCCGCCGCTCTCACGATGGCATCGCTGTTGTACCGGAAGAGGTCGTCACCACTCAGTCGCAGCACCACGACCTCGGCTCCCGCCTGTTCGAGCGCTCTCCGGTATTCGCTGAACGCCGGCACCGTCAGCAGGCAACGCCGCACCCCCAACGCCTGCACGGCAGCCGCCAACAGAGGAACAAATCCATTCGCGACGACACAGCACTCCATCGGCAGCGATACAACGCCAGCCACCGCCTCGCGCAGCCCGAGCTCCTCGAGATCGGGATAGCTGGTCAGCAGCGAAAGCTCCTCGACTGCCTCGCGCAGCCCGGCAAGCAAAGCCGCCGGCGGCCCATCCGGATTGATGTTGGCGCTGAAGTCCGTCAGCTCCGCCGCTGCGACGCCGAACCGCGTGGCCACCGCCAGCAACTGTCCACCATGCGCCGGCAGACGACTCACCGCTTCCTCCGCGAAGTAAGCAACAGCGCCGCGAACACACCCATCGCAGCAACTGCCGCAACGATGCGCAGCGCCTGCTTCGCCTGCGGAACACAGGGCGCCGGAAACTCTGCTCCCATCAGCGGCGCGTCGATCGCCTCTCCGCCGTAGCGATTCTCCCCGCCCAGCCGCACCTCCAACGCGCCCGCCATCGCGCTCTCCGGTTGCCCTGCATTCGGGCTCTTGTGCTTGTCGCCGTCGCGCCGCCAGATGGCAAGCGCCCGCTCTCCCGCCGCCGGATCGCTCACTGCTGCCACCGCCGCAATCGCCCCCGCGGTCAGGCGCGCCGGAACAAAGTTGGCCGCGTCGTCCAGTCGCGCCGCTGCCTTGCCAAAGTAGAGGTAGCGCTCGTCGGCGTGCCCGATCATCGAGTCCAGCGTGTTCACCGCCTTGTACGCCATGGCCAGCGGAACCCCGCCCAGTGCCATGTAGAACAGCGGTGCGACGACGCCATCGCTCGCGCTCTCCGCCACTGTTTCGATCACCGCGCGGCAGATCTCCCCCTCATCGAGATGCCCGGTGTCGCGCCCCACGACGCGCGCCAGCCGCGCCCGCGCCGGCTCCAACCCGCCGTGCCCGACCGCCGCCTCCAGCTCCCGCACCACTGCGGACCCCTCCTGATCGAGGCTCCTCCCCGCCAGACACGTCCATGCCAGCAGCAGCTCTATCGCCACACCCGCGCGTTTGTCGATCGCCCTCGCCCAGCGGATCGCACCGTCTGTGGCAGAGTACGAACCCGCGACAATCGCCACAGTTAGAGCGCCGCCAGCGACGAGCTCATAAGCAGCCCGCTCGCTCCCGCCATCTGTCACATCGTTGCCCAGCCTGCGCAACATCGCCTCGCCCGAAGTGCAGCACCGGCCCATCAGCCGCACCGGATGCGGGAACCACTCAGGATCGCCCAGCATGCAATCGAGCAGGTACGCCGCCACGATCATCTTTCGTCGCGTCATTGGGCCTCCTTCAGGTCCAGGGCAAGGGGCGCGTACACCTGGCCCACCCACCCAAACAGCGTCCGCAGATCGACGGCCTTGCTGACCTCCGCCGCCAGCCGGTTCAACGACTCCTCCCGCTTTGCCTTCCATCCCGTCAGCGGCACCTCGGCGCTCAGCTGCCGGAAGGCTCTCGCCGCCAACAGAAACGCATGCCGGAACGCGTCGTCATCAAACACCCCGTGCAGATAGCTGCCCATCACCCGCATGTCCTCGCTCAGGCAGCCATCCCACTGCGCCTTCATCTCAGCCCCCGCCGCCAGCGTCGCAAACGGCCGTGCCGCAGTCCCATAGATCGTCTCGCCAACGTGAATCTCATATCCCACCACGCTCCGCGTCGCGATCCTCTGCCCAAACAGTACCTCTCCGCACAGCATGCCCGATACACTCCGCGTCACCTTCTCCGCCCGCATGATCGTCCGGATCGGCAGCAGCCCCAGCCCGCGCACATCGCCCTCGCGCTCAATCCCCTCGGGATCGGCGATCGCCTCGCCCAGCATCTGCATGCCGCCGCAGATCCCCACGACCAGGCCGCTCTCCGCATGCTTCGTTACCGCCCTGTCCAGCCCGCTCCGCCGCATCCAGTCCAGATCGTCCACCGTCTGCTTTGAACCCGGCAGCACCACCACATCGGCAAGCTCCATCAGCTCCGCCGAGCGGCAGAAGAGCAGCTCGACCGACTCCTCCTCGCGCAGCGAATCAAAGTCCGTGAAGTTCGAGAAGGAGGGCAGCGCGACCACCGCGATCCGCAGCCTGCGTGCCGCCGAAGCGTCCGCCGCACTCGCCCATCCCCTCTCCGTCATCATGGGCAAGCCGACGCTGTCCTCCTCCTCGAGAGCCAGCCCGTGCAGATATGGCACAATGCCGAGACACGGCTTGTTCAGCCGCTGCTCGATCATGCGCACGCCCGGCTCCAGCAGGCTCAGGTCTCCGCGAAACTTGTTGATGATGAAGCCGCCGATGCGCTCGCGCTCCTCCGGCTCCAGCAACTCGATGGTCCCCAGCAGCGACGCAAACACGCCCCCGCGATCGATATCCGCCACCAGAACGCAGCGCGCATCCGCCATCTCCGCCATGCGCATATTCACGATGTCATGCTGCTTCAGGTTGATCTCCGCCGGCGATCCCGCGCCCTCCAGCACGATCACCTCATGCGCCTCTGCGAGCACGTCATAGCTTGCCCGCACCATCGGCAGCAGCTCCTCGACCCGGCGCAGGTGATATTCGCTCGCCGACACTTGTCCCCATATCCTGCCGTGCGCCACGATCTGTGCCGAGGCCTCGCCCGAGGGCTTGATCAGGATCGGATTCATGTGCACAGAAGCCGCGACCCCCGCGGCCTCGGCCTGCAGCGCCTGCGCGCGGCCGATCTCCAGGCCCTCGACCGTCGCCGCCGAGTTCAAGGACATGTTCTGCGACTTGAACGGCGCTACCCTGCAGCCCTGCTGCGCGAAGATGCGGCAGAGCGCAGCGGTCACCAGCGACTTGCCGACATGCGAGCTGGTGCCGAGCACCATCAGCGCCCGCGCACGCCGCGAGCTCTCCCCACCTTCTCCTCCGGAGTTCCCAACCTCATCCATCAAGGCCGCTCGCCTGCCTTCCAGCGATCGTCATACCGCTCAAAGCTCAGCACGCTCTCAAGCGGAGCACGCCGCTCCCACCCCGAACGCTCGAGCTCCGGCTCCGACGCAAACTCGTCCACATAGCCGATACACAGGTACGCCACCGGAACCACGCCGTCCGGGATATGTAACGTTTGTTGCAGCACATCCGGATCGAGGATGCTCACCCAGCCCACACCCACACCCTCGGCGCGTGCCGCCAGCCACAGGTTCTCGACCGCGCATACCGCCGAGTAGATCGCCGTCTCCCGCATCGTGTGCCGCCCCAGACGATGCCCCTGCACGCTCTCCGGGTCGCAGACCACGCAGACATTCTGCGGCGCTTCCAAAATGCCTTCGAGCTTCAACTGACTGTACTGATCTTTTCGTTCGCCCTCATAGGAGGCTTGGGCCGCCTCATTGGCGCGCAGAAAGTTCGCATGCACCGCCGCCCGCACCGCGCGATCGCGAATCACGATGAAGCGCCACGGCTGCATCAGCCCCACCGAGGGAGCGCGGTGCGCCGCGCCGAGAATCCGTCGCAGCGTCTCCTCCGGCAGCGGATCCGGCAGATAGCCGCGGCGCACGTCCCTGCGTTCACTGATGGCCCGATAGACCGCCTCGCGCTCTGCAGCTGAGAAGCCCTCCGCCGGCACTACCAGGCCCTTGACCACTTCGGCCCCGCCTTGGTCTCGTCGCGCAGCCGCGCGTCCACGCCCGCCTTGTGTTCGATCAGCCGCCCGAACAGCCACACCAGATCCGACAGCCGGTTCAGATACGCCAGTGCCTCGGCCTGCACCTCCACGCCGCTCTCCTGCAGCCGCACTGCGCAGCGCTCGGCGCGCCGGCATACCGTCCTTCCCATCTCGTACGCCGCCGACTCCGGATGCGCGCCGGGTATCGACCAATCCCCCAGTATGCCCTCCATCGCCTCAATCTGATAGACCAGCTGCGTCAACCCCTCGACGTCCTCGGCGGAGATCACCGGCGCCGTCTTCTTGCTCTCAAGCGGCGTTGCCAGCGCCGATCCCACGCGGAACAGCGTCTTCTGAATCTCCAGCGTCCACTGCGCGATCTGCTCGTCCTTGCAGATGCTGCGCGCAAAGCCCAGCACCGTGTTCAACTCATCGACCGTCCCATAGGCCTCGACGCGAAGGTCGGCCTTCGATATCCGTATGCCGCCCGCAAGTCCTGTCTGTCCGCGATCTCCATGCTTTGTTGCAATGCTCATTCTCTTCCTCCTTGTTGTTGCAGCAACGTCTCTGCCGAACTCTCTTCCAACGCTTCGAGCGACTCCTCGATTCGTACGGAGATCATCTTCCGCAAGCGCGGCCGCGTATACGTCAAAACCAAATCATCGTTAAGAAAATCGGTCACCATCGGCGGCCGTGACGAAAACAGCGTGGCCTCACGGAAGAACCACGGATCGACCGCGCCCACCTCCTCCATTGTGCGCGCCCGTACGATCACGGCAAAGGCCATATACACCCCTGCCCGCAGCATCTGAAACGCGCGATGGTATCCATCGCGCAGCAACCATCTTCCGCGATACTCGGCCACCTCGAAGAACGGGCTCCCTCCCGTCAACCGCAACGGCAAAGCGTCGCCGGTGAACTGCCCGGAGACTGTGATCCGCAGGTCCGGATTTGGCGACTCCAGCCGCAGCTCCAATCCATCGCCGTGCATCTTCGAGGACCACACCCGATGCGCCAGGCTTCGCCGACCTTCGAAGGCCAGCTCGCAAAGCGCCTGCCAGTCGTCCTGCTGCGGCACCGGGGGTGGAGGCAGCTCCGGATCAAGCACCAGCCTGCGCTGGAAGGCGATCAGCCGGCGCAGATCGACAACGCCCAGCGACCAATCCAGCCCCTTCATCTCTTCCTGAAGCTCCGCACGCATCCGCTGCGGTCTCAGCCACTCCTCATACTGCAGCGCCCCTGCCGACAGGAGAGCCGCGTCGCCAGCACCGAACGGCGCGCGGCACCGCACCAGCTGCTTGGAGCAGGCCACCTGCTCCTCTAGACTCTCCCGGCTGATCGCGCGGTCCCTCCACGCATACGCATCGAGATCCCACCCACCCAGCTCGCGTATGTTCACCTGCGTCGTCATGCCTGTACCCCTTGATGAACCACACCGGCCGCAAGTGGAACCCGAACCACGCTGCAGTAATTTTGTGTCCGCGCAAAGCACTCATCCTCTGCAAGCCCGTAGAGCCGGCGCAGTACGACCCGCATCACCCCCGCATGGCTCACGACTGCGAACCTCCGCGCCTCCGTCTGCAGCAGCGTCTCAGTTGCCGCCAGCACTCGCGCCTCGAACTCCGCCACCGCCTCGCCGCCGGGCGCCGGCATCGCCGGATAAGCAGCCAGCCAACGCCGGGCGTCTTCCGCATGGCGCTCTTCGACAGCGGCCCAGCTCAGCCCCTCCCACTCCCCAAAGCCAATCTCGCGCAGCTCCGGCAGGCTGTGTGTCGCGATTCCCTTGGCTGTGGCGAGGGCAGCAGCCGTCTCGCGCGCCCGCCGCAGATCGCTTGAATAGACGACCTCAATCTCTTCGTCTGCAATCTGCTCGAGCAGCATCGCGACTTGCTGCCTGCCGCGCTCGTTCAGCCCAGGATCGGAGTGGCCGCAGAAGCTCCCCGCCAAGTCGGTTGCGCCGTGTCGGATAAAAAGCGCATCACTCACGCCGTCCACACCCCGCACACGTAAACCGCAATCTCCGTCATCTGATTGACCGCGCCGAAGCAATCGCCCGTAATCCCACCGAGCCTTCGCATAAAGAACCACCCGCCGGCCGCCGTCAGCACAGCTACAACCACCAGCGGCGCCACTGCCGCCCGATGCAGCGCCACCACCGCCACGGCAACGCTGAAGGTCGACCCGAGAAGCAGGGAAGACCGCGAACTCAGCCGCGCGATCCGCGCCCCCTGCCCAGTACCCTGCACCGCCGGCAGAAAGTAGCTCAACGGCAGCGTCGACCAGCGGCACAACACCTGCGCCACGATCACGTAAGCCGCTAACCGTCCTGCTGGAAGCGAGCGCAGCAGCAGCAGTCGGCCCGCAATCGAAAGCACCAGCGCCGCCGCCCCGTAGCTGCCGATGCGGCTGTCGCGCATGATCTCCAGCCGCCGCTCCCGCGTCCAGGCGCCCAGGCTGTCGGCCACGTCGGCCAAGGCATCCTCATGAAAGCATCCGGTGATCAGTACGAGATACGTAAGCATCACCCACGCCACCACAACCGGCGTCATGTGCGGCGCCAGCGCCCAGTGCAGCAAGGCCGCACCCGTCCCAACGCCAAGCCCGACCAATGGAAAGAACTTCACCGAGCGCGCGAGCGATCCCGCGTCAAACGCAATCCGGGGCATTGGCAGTCTTGTCAGGAACTGAAACGCCGCGACCATGTCGCGTGATGTCCCGCGCAACCAAGCTGCGGCACTCATCGGCTCGCCCCGCTTACGCCCGCGGAAGAGAACGTCGCCATCTCGTCGTACAGCCGCACCGCCGCCTCAATCACCGGCATCGCCAGCACCGCACCCGTCCCCTCGCCCAGCCGCATCTCGAGATCGAGGATCGGCCACAGCCCCAGCCGCTCCAGCAGAATCCGGTGGCCCGGCTCCTGCGACCGATGCCCCGCGAACATATAGTCCCGCACCCGCGGAGCCACGGCGTACGCAACCGCCGCCGCGGCGGTCGAGATAAACCCATCGATCACCAGCGCAATGCGGTGCCCCCCCGCCGCCAGCATCATGCCTGCCATCGCCGCGATCTCCAGCCCGCCCACACAGCGCAGCACCTCCAGCGGCCGCGCCGCCGCGGATCCGGCAGCAAAATGTCGCTCGAGTACCGCCGCGATCACAGCCTGCTTGCGCCGGTACGCCTCATCGCTCAGCCCGGTGCCTCGCCCCGTGACCTCTGCCGCCGCCGTGCCCGTCAAAGCGGCCGTGATTGCGCTCGCCGCGGTCGTGTTGCCGATGCCCATCTCCCCGATCGCCAGCAAGCCTACGCCCTCGGCTGCCGCGGCATCCCCCAGTGCCATTCCCGCCGCCAAAGCCATCGCCAACTCCGCCTCACTCATCGCAGCCTCGCGCAGCATATTGCGGCTGCCGCGCCGCACCTTGTGGTGCAGAAGTGCCGCATGATGGCTCAGATCGCCGTCGACGCCCACATCCACCACATGCACGGCCGCTCCATGCTGCCGCGCCAGCACGTTGATCGCCGCCCCGCCCGCGAGAAAGTTCTCCACCATCTGCCGCGTTACCTCCGTGGGGTACGCGCTCACTCGCTCCGCCGTGATGCCGTGATCCGCCGCGAAGACATACACCGCCTTCTTCATCGCAGCCCGCGGCCCGCCATCACGCAGCGCGAACATCTGCGCCGCAATCTTCTCCAGCCTCCCCAGGCTGCCCAGCGGCTTGGTCAGGTCATCGAGATGCCGGCGCGCCTCCGCCACTCTCTCTTCATCGATCGCCGGAATTGCCGCGACCCGCGCCGCCAGCACTCTCGGCAAACTCTCCATCGCCTCGTTCATGCCGTCCTCCCCGATTGCATCTGTGTGCGCTCCACCAGCACCGGATGCCGGTCCGGCGGGCAGTTGAAGGCCCGCTCCAGCAGCGCCGGTCGCAGCATCTCCGCCGGCGTTCCACTGCACAGCGTCTCGCCCGGACTCAGCAGCAGCACCCTGTCGAAGTTCCCCTCGACCAGATGCAGATCATGGATCGCGGCGAGGATCGTAATTCCCTCGCCGCGTAAAAAGTGCAGCAGATCGATCAATTCCACCTGCCGGCCGATGTCCAGATTCTGCGTCGGCTCATCCAGCAACAGCAGCTTCGGCTCCTGCGCCAGCCCCAGCGCAATCTTCACCCGCTGCCGTTCGCCTCCGCTCAGTTCATTGAAGACGCGATGCCGAAGTCCGCTCACATCCGCCAGATCCATCGCCCGATCGATCGCAGCGCGATCCTCCCGCGAGGCTCCGCGCAGCAGCCCCAGGTACGGCGTTCGCCCCTGCTCCACCACCTGCTCCACCGTGAACGAAAACGGCAGTTCGAGATGTTGCGGCACCAGAGCAATCGTGCGTGCAATCTGCCGCCGCGCCAGCTGCCGCATCGGCTCACCCTGGAGCACCACGTTCCCGCTGCCATAGCGAAGCACCCCGCCCGCGATCTTCAGCAGCGTCGTTTTGCCCGCGCCATTCGGCCCGATCAGCGCCGTGCAGCCACCCGCTTGCAGCTCGAAGCTCGCGTCCTGCAGCAGCCTGCGTCGTCCATACTCAAAGTTCACAGCGTCAAACTGCAGCAGCGTGGTCATACCGCATAGCCCCGTTTCGTCTTGCGCAGAAGGTAGAGAAAGAACGGCCCGCCAAGAAATGCCATCAGAATGCCCACCGGAATCTCCGACGGCGCAATCACGCTGCGCGCCAGCGTGTCCGCAAGCATCAGGAAGATCGCTCCGCCGAGCGCAGTCACCGGCAGCAGCCGCACATGATCAGGCCCGAGCAGCAGCCGCGCCACATGCGGCACCACCAGTCCTGCAAAGCTGATCAGCCCGCCCAGCGCCACCGCCACCGCCGTCAGCAAGGACCCGAACAGAATGATGCCGACGCGTGTGTACTCCACGCGCAGGCCAAGCTGCAGCGCATACTCATCGCCCAGCGCCAGCGTATTCAGCCGACGCATCAACGGAAACGAAGCAATCATCGCCACGCTGATTACCGCAGCGCTGATCGCAAGCTGTGTCCACGGCGGAGTTCCCACCGACCCATACAGCCACGAGATCAGAATGCGGCTGCTCGTTCCGCCGCTGCTGTCGAGCAGTTCAAAAAAATAGGTCGAGTTGGTCAGCATGGCGCTCACGGCAAAGCCGGCCAGCAATAGGGTCACCACGCTGGTCTGCTCGCCCGACTGCGCCAGCCAATACACCAGCGCCATCGCCACGACCGATCCCGCGAACGCCAGCATCGCCGTCGCGCTGAACCCCAGCAGCGAAACCTGCGAGAAGAAGAAGATCCCCACCGCCGCACCAAAGATCGCCCCGCCCGACGATCCAATCACATAAGGATCCGCCATCGGATTCCGGAACAGCCCCTGGAACATCAGCCCCGCCACCGCCAGCGCAGCTCCCACCAGCCCCGACGCAAGCACCCGCGGCAGCCGCACCTCCAGCAGAATCACCCGATCCGTCGTGCTCAACGCGTCATGATGAAAGAGAGCCCGCAGAATCGCAGCCGGCGCGATATGCACCGCTCCCATGCCCATCGAGAACACTGTGACCGCCGCCAGCACGATCGCCAGCAGCAGCATCAGCGCAAGCCATCGGGTCACGTTCTCCGCCAAGCCGCGCCTCTGCTGCTGATCCGGACTCTCATCCGGACCAGCAGCAGACAACCTGTGCGACATGCGGGCCTTCACGACCGGTGGCGCCAGGACTCGCCCCCAAACGTGATCTTCACGCCCGCGCGAAACGTCAGCGGCAGCGCCGGATACCCGAACGCCTCCGAGTAGTGTTCGCTCAACACGTTCTGCGCCGCGATGTACGTCGCCAGCATCGGTGTCACCTGGTAGCCGCCGCTCAGGTCCAGCCGCTGATACGCTCCATCCAGATTGCGATTGGGCAGCAGCAGCGACGGTCCATAGTTCGTGTCAGACAGGAAGTCGCTGTCGTCACGCCGTCCCACCATCGTTCCCGACAGCGAACCGTAGAACTTCGACCGCGTATAGTTCAACCCGAAGTAGCCCGTGTGCGGCGCCACCCGGAAGGGCCGCGCTCCCACCAGCGGTGAATACTGGCCAATCTGCACCGTGCTGAAGTTCGATGCCGTGTTGTACACCGGCGGCTCGCCGTAGGTGGCGAACGACCGCTGCACCACCGCATCGGTGTAGGTGTATCCGCCGCGCGCAAACAGATGCTGGCTGACCTTGTACTCCACCTCGAACTCCAGCCCCTGGCTGCGAAACGCCTCGGAGTTCACGGCTGCGCCATACTGCAGCGCGGGCTGATTCGCGACCGTCACCCCCAGCGCCAGCAGCGCTCCCTGGGGAACGTACTCCACCCCATTGGTGAACTGGTTATGGAAGTAGGTCAGTCCCAGCCGTGCGCGCCCTCCGCCAATCTCCTGCTCCACGCCGCCATCGAACGTCCGCGACTCCTCCGGCCCAATTGGGCTGATGCCCTCCTGCGCAATCAACTGGCGGCCATTCGTCTGCTGCATCAGATCCGCATACAGCGAGCCCGTCTGGTAGGAGATGCTGGGCTCCTTGATGCCCTTGCCGAAGCTGCCATGCAGCTTGGTTCCGCTCAGCCAGCGCGCCGCCGACGGCCGCGCCACGTAGTACGCCAGCGAAGCCCGTGGCGTCGCCGCGAATCCGAACAGCCCATTCTCCTCGAGACCGCTGCCCAGCGTGTAGTACAAGCGGTTCCCCAGATCGCCCGCCAGCTGCATCGTGTAGCTGTAGTTTCCGTGCGAGACCGAGCTGCTCGACGGGCCGAAAGGGGTGGTATAGACCGTCGTTCCCCGCTCGGCTTCATACTTGAACGCTCCCAGCGCCACCAGGTGCGTATTCACCCGGTAATCCGACTGCGCATAGACGAAGTCGCGATCTGTAGCAGTTACATATTGGCTGGGGCGTTCCCCCCCGTATTGAAAGAGCGCCTGCCCGGTCACGCTATAGCCATTGGCTCCGCTGATCGTCACCACGTCGCCCAGATAGTTTCCCGAACCGGCCGGATCGGCATTGCCCGTATACCCGAAGGTGTCGTTCTGCGAGCGCAGCCGCAGCCCGCCATAGCGAACCTCGTTGTGCCACTTCGCCGTAGCCTGGTTGTTCCAGCTCGCGCTCAGATACGTGTTCTGCGCCTTCGCGACCGCGTCGTCCGCAATCCCGTACAGCAGAATCGCGTTCGGCTGCCCGCCCGACACCGTCATGTGCCGCACCACGAAGCGCAGCTCGTTCGCCGGATTCAACGCCAGGCCAAAGTTCCCCACATAGGTGCCGTTGTGGAACGCATCATTAGGCAGATTGTTGCGCGTATCCATGCGGCCAAACGCCGAGTAGTAGTCGAACCCCTTGTACACACCGCCGCCCGTCACCTGGTTGCGATAGCTGCCAAAGTTCCCCGCCTCGCCCTGGTAGGTCAGCTGCGGCAGCGGAGTCGTTCCTCGCGCCGTCGTCAGACTCACCACCCCGGCCAGCGCGTCCGATCCATACATCGCGCTGTTTGGCTCCCGCAGCACCTCGACCTGTTCGACCCCGACCGTCGCCAGGTTGGCAAAGTCCACCGCGCCCCCAATATCGTCCGCAGGCACACCGTCGATCAGCACCTTGTTGGCATTCGTATTGCCGCCGCGGATCGACATGCCGGTCAGGCCGCCCATCTGGCCCGACTGGGTCATCTCGACGCCCGCCACCTCGCGCAGCGGATCCTGTACCTGGACGGCGTTGCGATACTCGTCCGCCGTCAGCACGGTCACCGATGCGCCCAGCTGCGCGACCGGCGTCGGCGTGCCCGTAGCCGTCACCGTCACCTCATCGGTCTGGGTCGCGGTCGCCAGCGTCACATTCAGCACCGCACGCTCCGCCCCGCTCAGGAAAATCGCGGAGCTGGTCGTCTCCTGGAAGGTCGGCGCCACCGCGCGCACCGCATACCGTCCCGCAGCCGCAATGGAAAAGCTATAGTGCCCCAACGCGTCGGCAGTGGTCGTCTGTACGGCGTTCAGGCCGCTGCTCTTCGCAGCGCCCTCCACCAGCTCAACCTTGGCGCCGGCCACCACCGCGCCCAAAGGATCGCTCACCACCCCACGCAGCACCGCCGGCTCCGCGGCAAATCCCACCACCGGCAGAAGCAACAGAACAAGCAACACTGTATGAGCAAATCGAAGCGTCGTCCGTTTCGACGAAGCTACCAACCAAGCAGAGTAAATAAATGACAAGTCTTCCCCCTCGGGATGATGCAGCAAGGCCGGTCTCCTGACTTGCGCTTCTTCGAGCCCGGCTGCCTTCCCAGAACCTTCGTTCCAGTGGCTTTGCGCGTCCGCGCCGGACTCTCTGCGCTTACAGTTACGGGGTAGTGGCGGATTCGCACCGCCTTCCCAACACCTTGCATGGTTGTGCTGCTGGTTATGGGTTACAGAGCCACTCCTGCGCGGCTCCAACGAAAACTTTGGCCAAAGGGCGAACGCTACGGATGAAACTCCCGCGCCAGCTCCTCCAGCGCATCGATCGCCACCGGACTCGGAAGATCGATCCGGTCGTCGACGTAGTACACCCGGCGCATTCGCACCGCCGGCAGCGCTGCCCAGCCCGGTCGATCCTCGAGCACCTCCAGCGTCGTCTTGCCTCCGCGGACCAACAGCAGCGCCTCGGGCGCACGCGCAATCACAGCCTCCATACTCACGTGCGGCCAGTCGGCCTCGATATCCCCGGTCACCGATCTTGCGCCCGCCGCTTCGATAATCTCGGTAATGAAGGCATGCCTCCCGATCGTCACGATCGGGTCGTACCACACCGGCATCAGCACCGAGGGCCGTCCCAGATGCTGGGTGCGCTCCCGCACCGCGGCCACGCGCCCTTGCAGTCTGGCCACCAGCGCCGTCGCCGCTGGTGCCCGGTTCAAAGCCTCGCCCACACGCTGCACCGCACGCATAACCCCTGCCAGCCCCTGCGGATTGACCAGGTACACCGCCACCCCCAGCCGCTCCAGCTGTTTGGTGGTCTCGGTGGAACCCATCGGCACGCTTCCCAGCACCAGGTCGGGATGCAGCGCAAGAATCTTCTCGAGCGAGGGATGAATCAGGTCGCCGACACTCGGCTTCACCAGCGCCGCCTGCGGGTACTTGGTGTAGTCGCTGATCGCGACCACATCCTCCCCCGCTCCGATTGCGTACACCGTGTCGGTTACGCTCGGGCTGAGGCAGATCACCCGCTGAGGATGGTCCGGGACCAACACCCTGCGTCCGGTCTCGTCGGTCAAGATGCGGCTCGCCTGCGCCGGCAGAGTTTGAGATACCACCACCGCTAACAGCAACCCAGGTATAAGACCGCCGATACAGCGGTGAAATACAGCCGTCCTCTTCATGCGCGCACCACCTCCACTCGCCGAGCTTCCCTAGCCCTCCACATCTCCTCGATCAAGTGCGGCACCACCGCCGGGTTTGCCCCGAAGTGTAGATGAGCATAGCTGGCCAGCACCTTGCCGCGCGCAAAGCCCTCGCTCTGCTCCTTGCCCGAGAGCGAAAACCGCACCCGATAGCTCGTCCGCATCTCCCTCTGCTCGCCATTCTCCCCCTCGAGCCCCGAGCTGATCCGCGACGTATGAAAGCTATGCCCTCGGATCGTCGTCCCCTGCGGTCCGAGCAGGCAGTCGCGAGTAAACTCCACGTCCACATAGCCGAAGTCCACCAGCCGCGGGGTCATCTCCATTGCCAGCGGCAGCACTCCGGCCATCCCGTGAATACGGCCATCGAGAGTCCTCAGTGTCCGCGCCAGGTAGATCATCCCTCCGCACTCCGCGTAGATCACACCATTCCGCGCTGCGAGCTCCCGTACCTGCTCCAGCATCGTCACATTCCCGGCCAGCCGCTCCGCCTCCAGCTCCGGATAGCCGCCGCCGAGATACAGACCGTCAAGACCCGCCGGCAGCTCGCGATCGTACGTCGGACTGAACGCCACCACCTCCACGCCCTGCTCCCGCAGCAGGTCCAGATTGTCCTCGTAGTAGAACGAGAACGCCCGATCCCGCGCCACGCCGAGGCGCAGCTTCGAAGAAACCTCCGGAGAAGGCGTCACCGCCAAAGCCGCACTCGCACCCTCATCCACATTCAAGCCGCAAGTAAGCTCCAGAATCCGGTCCACGTCCAGATGCGCCTCGGCCATCCGCGCCAGCGTGTCTATCTGCGCCTCGAGCGCCGCGGCCTCATCCCGCGCTCCCTCCAGAGTGCCGTCCGCACCCATCCCATCGGCCGCATACAGCCCCAAGTGCCGCTCCGGTATTGCGATCGACGGCTCCCGCGGCAACCAGCCCAGCACCGGCGTCCGGCAGGCTCCTTCGATCGCCTCGCGCAGCATCGCGTAGTGCCGCTCACCCGCCACCCGGTTCAAGATCACCCCCGCTAGCGGCAGTTCAGGATCGAAGCGCTCAAATCCCAGCACCACCGCGGCCACGCTGCGCGCGCTGCTCCCGCAATCGAGCACCAGCACCACCGGCAGCCGCAGCAGCTTGGCGACCTCCGCGCTGCTGCCCGTCTCCGTGCTCCCGCTCTTGCCGTCGAAGAGGCCCATCATGCCCTCCGCGATCACCGCGTCCGCCCCGCGCGCAGACCGCCGCAGCACATCGCGATTGGCCTCCGCCCCCAGCATCCAGGTATCCAGATTCCGCGCCGGTCGTCCCGAGATGCGCGTGTGATGGGTCGTATCCAGAAAGTCCGGCCCGCCCTTGAACGCCTGTACCGTCAGGCCCCGCCGCCGCAGACACGCAATCAGCGCCAGCGTCACCGTAGTCTTGCCCACCCCGCTCGCAGTGCCGCCCACCAGCATCCCGATCACGCCCGCACCCCCGTCGAACTCGCCGAAGCCACCGCGCCCTTCAGCGCCAGTGGCAGTCCCGCCACCAGCAGCAGTACGTCATCCGCCACTGCAGCTACCCGCTGATTCAGCTCGCCCAGAGCATCGCGGAACCGCCGCCCCGACGCATACGCCGGCACCACACCGCTGCCCACCTCGTTCGACACCAGAACCACGTCGCACGGCGCCGCCAACAGAACGTCGCAGAGTTCAGCCATCCTCCGCTCGATGGCCTCGTGATCCTCGCCCGCTGTATGCAGCAGATGGGCAATAAACAGCGTCAAGCAATCGACGATCGCCAGATCGCACTCCCGCCCCTGCTCCCCGAGCACGCGCGCCAGCTCCAACGGCTCCTCCACCGTCTGCCACTCCCCGGGCCGCGTCGCCCGGTGGCGTTCGATCTTTTCTCGCATCTCGTCATCGAAATCATCGGCACCTGGGGCCGCGGCTGTAGCCACAAACAGCACCCGCTCGACACGCTCCCCCAGCTGCTGGGCATAACGGCTTTTGCCGCTCCGCACGCCACCCAGCACCAGGGTCACCGTTCTCCGGCGATTCTCCTGCATCCAGTTCACCTGGCGAGCAACCGTACCCTCCCCGGCGGAGCAACAGCTCCTCCCCCGGAAGGCGGATCGCACGCAAAGCGGGATATTCAAAAAGGCAGCGCTCAAACGGACTCGAGCCGGCCGTGAAAACTGCCGTCGCGTCTGCGAGAATGCTCTCCAGCTCTCCCATCGAAGCTGAATCAAGCCCACAAGTGCCGAAATCTCCTCAGCCTGGAACAGCCGAGTGACTTCAGCCTGGCATCTGGCCGGTCTCCTGACTTACGCCTCAGCGAGCTGGAACAGCCTTCCCAGGACACACGTCCCAGTGGCTCCAACATTGCTCCTGCTCTCGGCGTTTACAGTTACGGGGTAGTGGCGGATTTGCACCGCCTTCCCGAACACCAGATTCGACAACCATAGCCTGACCCGTCCGCCCAGTCAATCCCGGCGCGACCACCGAACGGCCGCGCCGGGTCCGCTGGCGTCCAGAATCCCCGATCGATTCCAAGGACCGCGGAAGCTCCCCACGTCTTTTCAGGAGTACCGGATTGCCTTTTTTCAATAATGCGAATACATTACTATTACTGCCCGGGGACGCATCGAGGCCGTCGGTGGGAATGCATCGGGAAGTCACTCAATAGGGCAGGTCGGGAAGCTACGAGCAACGTGTCCTGCCGCTCCAACATCCACTCAGTGTTGCGGTATATTTAACGATACCTTGACAACAGAAGGCCCGAATGGGAAGAGAAAGCTCAAAATCGCGGCTGCGCAGCCCCCGGATTACCTCCGGTCGATGGCTGCTCGCGATCTTGTGCATGCTGCTGGTGCTTCTTGGCACCACACTCCAGGTGGCCCACAGCCACTCGGATAATCTCTCCCACGCCGACTGCGCACTCTGCGCCACCGCGCATGTCGTCGCTCACGTCATCGCCACTCCGGCCGCCCCCGCGGCGGTCATGCTGGTCGGAATCGTCCCGTGCCTCCTCCCCTTACCTAGCGCGCACGCGATCTCGACCTTCGCCCTGTTTACCCGGCCCCCGCCTCCCAGCTTGACCCTCGCCTAGCAAGTCCAAAAAAAAACAGGTAAATAGTTCGACCATTAAGGGAGCAGTGTATGCACACGCCATTAAAGCGCGTCCGTATCGCATTTGCAGTATTCGCCATATTCCTTGCCTTGGGTAGCGCCGCCTTGCGCGCCCAGTCCGGCAGTAACCACGGCACCGTCCTCGGCACCGTGACCGATCCAAGTGGCGCCGTCGTGGCTCGCGCCAAGGTCTCCATCATCAATCCCGTCAGCGGATTCACCCGCACCGCGCTGACCGACGAAGCCGGCCACTACGAGTTCGACAACGTCCCCTTCGACCCCTACCATCTCACCGTCAGCGTCCCCGGCTTCAATGCCTATGCGACCGACCTGGACATTCGCTCCAGCGTCCCGGCCAAGACCACCAACACCCTGACCGTGGGCGGCAACTCCGCCGAGATCAGCGTCGAAGCCAGCGACCTGATGCGCAACGACACCAACCTCCAGACCTCGATCGATCGCGGCGCCTTCGACAAGCTTCCGCTCGAGAGCCAGTCCTCCGCGCTCAGCTCGCTCGTCACCCTGGCCTCGCCCGGCGTCACCTCCGACTCCAACGGCCTCTTCCACGGCATGGGCGACCACGCCTCCAACTCCTTCTCCATCGACGGCCAGCCGATCACCGATCAGCAGAGCAAGGTCTTCTCCAACCAGCTCCCCTCCCGCGCCGTCGAATCCATGCAGGTCATCTCCGGAGCCCCGCCGGCCGAGTTCGGCGGCAAGACCTCCCTCGTCATTGAGGTCACCACCCGCTCCGGCCTCGGCGTCACCAAGCCCACCGGCAGCATCACCACCTCCTACGGAACCTTCGGCACCGCCACCGGATCCTTCGACATCAGCTACGGCGGCAAGAACTTCGGCAACTTCCTCGAGGTCGACGGCCTCAACACCAGCCGCTTCCTCGATCCCCCTGAGTTCGTCGTCATGCACGCCAAGGGCAACGAGCAGAACGTCTTCGACCGTATCGACCGCCAGATCACCCAGCGCGACTCCGTTCACCTCAACCTGAACTACAGCCGCTCCTGGTTCCAGACCCCCAACGCCTACGACAACCTCAACGTCCAGAACGTGATCTCCGGCGGCGCCAGCCCCAACCCGGTCTTCGGCAACATCGGCAACACCGATCAGCGCTCCAAGATCGAGACCTTCGACATCTCCCCCACCTACACCCGCGTCCTCAACGCCAATGCCGTCTTCAACTTCGGCGCCTACGTGCGTAAGGACCTCTACAACTACTACCCCAGCAACAACCCGCTCGCCGATTCCGGTCCCATCCAGACCTCCTCGATCGCGCAGCAGCGCACCCTCACCAACGCCGGTATCCACACCGACCTCTCCTACGTGAAGGGCATCAACAACATCAAGATCGGCGGCAACTACTCACAGACCTTCCTGCGCGAGAACGATCAGCTCGGCATCGTCAACGCCACCTACAACGCCCCCTGCGTCGATCCCACCGGCAATGCACTGCCCGGCTACACCGACCCCACCCTGTGCGGTGCGAACCAGCCGAACCTGGCCTCCAACCCCAACATCCCTGTGAGCCCGGCCACCGGGAATCCGGCGTCACCGTACTTCAACCCCGTCCTCGCGCCCTACGACCTCACCCGCGGTGGCAGCCTGTACCGTTACGTCGGCCACACCGACGTCAAGGAGATCGCCCTCTACGTCGAGGACCAGATCAAGGTCAAGCAGTGGCTCTTCAACCTCGGCATGCGCGGCGACCTCTACAACGGCCTCACCGTCGCCCGCCAGGCTGAGCCCCGTGTCGGCCTCTCCTACACCGTCAAGCAGACCAACACCGTCCTGCGCGCCTCCTACGCCCGCACCCTCGAGTCGCCCTTCAACGAGAATCTCGTCCTCTCCAGCCAGGGTTGCTCCAACACCGTTCTGACCCCGCTGCTCAACTGCACCCCCGGAGTCTCCGGAAACCTGCAGCCCGGCTTCCGCAACGAGTTCCACGCCGGCCTCGAGCAGACCGTTGGCAAGAACTTCGTCTTCAGCGGCGACTACGTCTGGAAGTACACCCACAACGCCTTCGACTTCTCCGTCCTCGGCAACACCCCCATCACCTTCCCCATCGACTGGCGCAGCTCCAAGATCCCCGGCTTCGCCCTGCGCGCCGAGGTTCCCAACTTCCACAACATCAATGCCTTCGTCGTCCTCGGCTCGGTCCGCGCCCGCTTCTTCCCCGGCCAGGTCGCCGGAGCCGGAGCCACCGTCGGCCAAAGCGGCTATCCCTTCCGCATCGACCACGACGAGGCCCTCAACGCCACCACTCACATCCAGTACCAGATCCCCACCTCGGCCCACTTCCTGCCCTGGCTCCACACCGGTCCCTGGTTCGGCTTCAACTGGCGCTATGACAGCGGCCTCACCGCTGCCTCGGTGCCCTGCTACAACGTCACCGATCCCAACAGCCGCTGCGGTGCGGTCTACTCCACCACCCTCAACGGGCAACCCGCCATCAACCTCTCCGGCCTGACCCCCGACCAGCAGTTCCAGGCCGGCCTGGTCTGCAACGGCGTCGCGGCGACCCCGACCATGGGCGCGGCGGCGGCCACCAATAACGTCTGCCTCGCCTCCCAGCTCACCTCCAATCTCGTCAAGATCCCGGCGCCCGGCACCGAGAACGACGACCACAACCCGCCTCGCATCGCCCAGCGCAGCCTCTTCGACGCCTCCCTCGGTGAGGACAACCTCTTCAACGGAGATCGCTACCGCTGGAGCCTGCGCCTCACCGGCGTCAACCTCACCAACAAGTACGCCCTTTACAACTTCCTCTCCACCTTCAGCGGCACCCACTACGTCACCCCACGTGCCCTGACCGCGGAGATCGGCTTCCACTTCTAACCACAACCCACCGGGGCTCCACCCTCTCCAGCCTCATCGGAGAGGGTGGGACCCAGGAAAGCCGGGTGCCCCATCCTCGCGACGGCCTCATCGTCGCTAGGGTGGGCATCGAGCGCAGCGAGACCGCCCTCCCCAAGCCAACGTCCCGGGGTGCCCCATCCCTTTTCTCGCGTCACCGGAAAGGGTGGGACATCTCGGCAGCGAGACCGCCCTTTCCCTACCCCAGCCGGCCCCCATCCAAATCCCAACCTGCCCCGCGCAGGCCGGAGCGATCCCCATATGTCCTCTTTATCCGCCCCCTTACTGGCAAAGGTTGACCGCGCCGGCGTCTACGCCTCCGCGCTCTGCTTCATCCACTGCCTGGTGACCCCCGTCATCCTCTCGCTCTCCGCGGTCTCCGCTCACTTCCTGCCCTCCGAGGAGCACACCCACCGCACCCTGGCCGTCGTCGTCACCCTGCTCGGTACCTTCGCCCTCGGCCTCGGCTACAAGCGGCACAAGAAGCCCTCCGTCCTCCTCCTCATGGCCGTCGGCCTTTCGCTCATCTTCACCGCCGCCTACTTCGGAGACCTTCTCCCCAACCACTGGTATGAGGTCTCCATCACCCTGGCCGGCAGCTTCTGCATGATCGCTGCCCACCGCCGCAACCACACCTTCTGCCAGGCCTGCGTCCGCTGCGAAGACCGCCCCGCCTGTTAACCACTTCCCTCCCCAGGAAGCTCCACCAACGGCCCCACCCTTCCCTGCAGGGGAGGGGTGGGCCTTTTAGCGTTAGCGAGAAACAAACGCAGGCCGCACCGGAGCCTCCGCCACCGCCTCCGCGAGCCGGTAGAAGAACTGGTTGAACTTCGTCGCCGCATCGAAGTCCATCGGCTGGGTCAGGTCATCCTGCGGCCGGTGATACCGCACCTGGTACCACTCGCGATAGCGCCGCTCCGCCTCCGTGCCCGGGTCGTAGCCGAAGATGAATCCGATCGCCGGCACCCCAATCCGCAAAAACGGCGCATGATCCGCCCGTCGCACCAGCCCCCGCTCCGGCTCGCGATCCGCCCTGAGCTCGATCCCCATCGGACCCGCGACCTGCCTTGCCGTCGCCCCCAGCGTCGTCTCATCGAGCGCCAGCGCCGTCAGGATGTGCAGCGGAAACAGCGGGCGCAGCTGATCCAGATTGATGTCCGCCGCCAGCTGTGCCTTCGGCACCGTCGGATGCTCCACAAAGTAGTTCGCCCCCAACAGCCCCTTCTCCTCGCCCGTAAAGGCGCAGAACAGCACCGACCGCTTCAGCGTGCGATGCTCCCGCCTCAGGTCCTCCGCGAACTGGATCAACAGCGCCACGTAGGCCGCGTCATCGAGCGCCCCGTTGTACAGCCGATCGCCCGCCACCGGCGTCCCGTACCCATATCCATCGAGATGCGCCGCAACCACCACATACTCGTCCTTCAACTTGGGATCGCTTCCCGGCAACACCCCGAGCACATTCGGCGAAGCGTACCGCCGCTCGGTCAAGTGCAGCTTTACCGCCAGCCGCGCCGGAATATCGAACGACTCCAGCGCCTGCTTGTGCCCGCCCGCTGCCAGCACCGCCGCCGCATCCTTGCCCGTACCCTCGAGCATCCGCGTAAACACCTCCACACTCACCCGCATCACCAGCAGAGGAGCACCTGCAGCCGGAGCCGCACCCGAGTCCAGCACAACGCTGCGCGCATACGCCGCCGGCCACCGCGGCGGTTCGATCGTGAAGTACGGATCGTCAACGTTGATCAGCCCCTTTGCTCCCCCGGCGCGCGCATTGGCCACCCGCTCCGCGCCCGTCGGCAGCCCCTGCCGCTGCGTCCCAAAGCACACCACGATCTTGCCCGCGATCTCCTGCATCGCCTCCTTGCCGCAGTAGCCGCGGAAGGTCAGCCCCGCCTCCGTCTCCACCGGGAGATTGGCCGCCGGATTCACCGTAATTTGCTCGAGAAATGCAATCGGTAGCGAGCCGCCCTTCTCCCGAAGCAGGGTAAAGCTCGTTCCTGCCGCACCCACCGCGACCTCATGCACCCGCACCGGCTGGAAGTAGCTGTGGTCCTCCCCCGCAGGCGCAAGTCCCGCCCTCTGGAACCGCCCCGCCACATACTCCGCCGCCCGCTGATACGCCGCCGACCCGGTATCGCGGCCCTCCATGTCGTCGCCCGACAACGCCTCGGTCGTGTGCCACCAGGCCCGCGTATCGGCGTCATGAATCTCCGTGTCTCTTGGATGGCCGGTGTGATCGTGACGCGCCGCCAGCTGCTGCTGGCCTTCTGAAATAACAGAGGTCGCAGCACTCAAGGCCACGACCAGGGTCAGGGGGAGAAGAGCGATCAATTTTCTCATGTTGACGGCGAGTCTAGCAGACTCCACCGCTACCCTAAAAAGTGGGTGCCCCATGTCTCGTCCTTGAGACCATGGGCTCTCCTCTACCTCGAGATCGTCAGCCCCGCCCGCCGCGCATGCACCGCGATCGCCTCATTGATCTCGAGCGCCAGCGCCAGCGCCGCCCTTCCATCCGCCGCCGAGACCACCGGCGTCGCCCGGCGCCGGACCGCATCGAGAAACGACGCAATCTCCAGCCGCAGCGGCTCGCCCGGCTCCACCTCCGCCTTGCGCAGCGACAGCCCGGCCGAAGGATGCTCCTGCCCCTGCTGCACCTGTGCCGCCAACTCCGCCAGCCTTGCCGCGTCCATCCCCGCCAGCGCGCTCGCATCCGGAGCGTCGATCACCAGCAGGTCCTGCCGCGCAAAGTCCAACGACAGATACTGCCGCGGCTGAAAGAAGCGCAGCTTCCGCACCCGCTCCGTGCTCACCCGGCTGGCGGTAAAGTTCGCGACGCAGCCGTCCTCAAACTCCACCCGTACATTGGCAATATCCACCTTGCCCGACAGCACCGGCAGCCCCACCGCCCGCACCTCGCGCACCGCATTGCCGGCGCCCGCACCCACCAGGCTCAGCACAATATCCAGATCGTGGATCATCAGGTCCAGGACCACATCCACGTCCAGCGAGCGCGGCGTAAACACGCTCAGCCGGTGAGCCTCGAAGAACATCGGCCGGCTCAGATAGCGCCGTGCCGCCGTCACCGCCGGATTGAACCGCTCCAGATGCCCGGCCTGCACAACGCGCCCATGCCTGGCCGCCAGCACCACGATCCGATCTGCCTGCTCAAGCGTCGCCGCCAGCGGCTTCTCGATCAGCAGATCGATCCCCTCCGGCAGCAGCGCCGCCGCAGCCTCCGCATGATGGACCGTAGGCACGCACACCGAAGCCGCATCGAGCCTCAGCCCCGCCGCCAGCAGCTCCGCGACCGTCGCATACCCGGCCACCCCATACTGTGCTCGCGCCGCCGCCAGCACCGCGGGATCGCGGTCCACCACCGCGCACAACTCCACCTCCGCGCCCGACCGCTGCAGCTCGCTATACACCCGCACGTGATTGCGCCCGAACGCGCCCGCGCCCACCACCGCAACTCGCAGCGCGCCCGCCGTACCTGTCCGGCCTGAAACTACCTCACCCCCAGCCACTCCTTACTACTTGTCCGAGGGAGCTTCTACCGCCTCGCGGCAGCGTGCGTACAGCTCCAGCAGTTGTGCCACCTGGTCCTCGGACTTCGCCGACGTCGGCAGACCGAATCCGGTCGCGCCCGCGCCCTTGCTCCCGACATTGGCCGTCGTCGCCACAAACTTCAGCAGATCGAGCGCGATATCTTCCGTGCGCCGCGCCATATTATTCAATTCCATCCGTATCTCCTCACTTCTCAACACCCTCGATCTTAACCACCCCGCACCCTCGACGCAAATAACTCATGCCCCTAGCCCGAGCAGCAGGCAGATCACTGCTCCCAGCAGCAACACAATCCGCCAGCGGTGAAACCTGTCCCAACGTTTATGCTGCGTCCGCCAATCCGAAGTATCCGTCATACTCGCCGCGATCCGGTTATTGATCGGCACCAGCACAAACACGCTAAAGGAATCGTCACCAACCAGATCAAGGTGGCAGCAAGCAGCAGCCTACCGCCCGCGTCCCCCCGACCCTGATACGCCTCCGTCCCCAGCAGCAGCAGCGCTGCGCCGTACCAGAATGGCATCACCTTCCCCATCGATCGCGCCAGTTCGCCCGCCTGCGCCCGATCGTCGAGCTTCCATATCGCAGGATTGACGAAGACTGAGACCGCAAGCTCACTCCCCGTCATAAGACTGGCACAGAGAACGGTCAAGATACCGAGAGCGCGCATGAAGTACCTCATTTGCAATGACTGCACGTTGGATTTCGGGCTCCGGGGACTCCAGACGGACCGATTCAAGTAGCCATCCTTACAAGTCCGTTGCCATCCCGCAAACAATCTTCTATGACTCTCATTACCTCCCCTTCCCGCATCCCAATCTATACATCGAAACCCGCTGCAGAAGATTGGATCGAGGGCACACTCTGCACCGGGGGCAAGAAGGGGGAATCCGCATGCAGCTATTCAAATCTTCAATCCCAAACACCAGGAGCCAGCTGATGCATCGACTCCGCATCGGAGCGCTCGCCGCCGGAGCACTCGCCGTCGGCGCCGCCGCCCTCGGCACCCTGGCCATTGGCAGCGCCGCCATCGGCGCCCTCGCCATCGGCGCGCTCGCGATCAAGCGGCTGCGCCTGGCAGACGGCCGCCTCAAGGACCTTCACATCGAGCGCCTCACCGTCAGCGAGCTGAAGATCACCTCGCTCCCCGAAGCGCTCAAACCCTCGCACCGCCCATAAACCGCCGGCCTGCATGGCCCCGGGTGCCCCATCTTCGGCGCAGTTTTACCGCGCCTAAGGTGGGCATCGAGCGCGAGCGAGACCACCTTCCTCCCCCCAACTCGAGTGCCCCACCCGCCCGCTTTCCAACCCTCAGGGCAGCTTCGAGAGAAATGCATTCATCTCCCGCACCACCTCTGCCTCATTTGAGTTGAAGACGTCGTGATCGGCATTGCGTAGCCGCACCACGTGGGCCGAAGGAACACCGGTCGCAAAAGCACTCGCCTTCGACGAGCAGCGCTTGAGATCGGCCGCTGCCATCGCCGCTTTGGCCTTGGGATCGCTCCTGAAGGCACGATCGAAGTTATGCGGGCACGCCAAGATGGCGAGCGTGGGAGCGTGAATCTCCGTGTACCTCTACTCGCCGGATTGGATCGCCAGAGCGATGGGCGGGGGCGGCGGGGGCGGAGACGGCATCAACGCGACCTGCTTGTTCACCTCCCGCAGATCGCTTTCAAACTGCGACACACTCGTCAGCATCTCCTGCCCAAACTTCGAATCGAACACTGCGCCTGCCTGCAATGCATCGATCCGCCGCTTGAGATCAAGCATGTCGAGTATCCAGTCGCCGTGAACCCGGTCATAGTAGCCATAGCCATCGCCAGCGTCGAGATAGATCAACCCCGCGACTTCCTCCGGGTGGCGGCTGCCGACCGAACTCAGCTCCTCTCCCGCAATGGAGTGGCCAACCAGTACAGGACGATGGAGCTTGAGCGCGTCAATCACGGCCAGTACATCCTCACCCAGACGGTCGGCTGTATAGTTCGCCGTGATTGCAGCAGGCTTGCTCGAGGCGCCGAAGCCCCGCCGGGTGATGCCGTACACGTGATACTTCGCCGTGAACTGCGGAGCAAACCGGTCGTAGATATGAGCATCGTTTCCCATGCCCGTCAGAAAGACCAGCGGCCGTCCAGTCCCGCCCCAATCGAGCACCTGCAGCCTGACATCCTTCTCCACGGTAACGAACTGCGCGGTCTGCGCGGGCAGCGTACCTCCACTGCTTCACTGGGTGTCCGAGTCACTGGAAGCATACACGCAACCCACACTCCGCGAAGCCCCGGGAGCGAAGCCTACCCCGCTCACCCCACCCGCACCCCACACACAATCTCATACGCGATCGTCCCCGCCAGCAGCGCATGCTCCTCCGCCGTGACCCCATCCCCCAGCAGCACCACCTCATCCCCCACCGCAACCCCGCCGATCGCGCTCACATCCACCACCGTAAGGTTCATCGAGACCCGCCCCACGATCACCGCCCTCTGCCCTCTTACCATCACCCATCCGCCAGCCCGCGCATTCGATCCCGAGAGCTCCCGCCGCATCCCGTCCGCGTAGCCCACCGGCAGCAGCGCCAGCCGCATCCCGCGCTCCGCCACAAACGTTCCGTTGTACCCCACCGTCGCTCCGGCCTCGACCTCGCGCAGCCCGATCACCCGCGTCTTCCAAGCCATCACCGGCCGTACCTGCAGTCGAACGAGCGCGTCATCGCCAGATGCACCTTCGATCGGCAGCAGATACCCATACAGCCCCAGCCCCGCCCGCACCATCGACCGCGCCCTCATCTCCGCCGCCAGTCCGCGCACCCACGCCACCGCTCCCGGTTCCGCCCCGTTGTCGATGTAGGAAGAGTTCCCCACATGCACCCACTCCGGAGTCCCAGCCCGAGCAGCCCGAACCTGCGCCATCGCCCCCTCAAACCGCCGCTGCTGCTCGTGCGTCTGCGCCGCATGCGCCACCTCGGTCGAGGCAAAGTGCGTGAACACCCCATCCAGCCGCAACTCCGGCCGCGCCGCAAACCCCGCCAGTACCCGCTCCAAGCCTGCGCCGCATGCCACCCCCTGCCGCGCCATCCCGGTATCGATCTCCAGATGCACCGGAACCCGCTCCGCCGCGCCCACTCGCCGCGCCGCCGCGGCCAGCAACTGCAGATGCCCCTCATCCCACACCACCGCCGTCAACCCCTCAGCGACCACCAGCTCCGCCTCACTCGCGAGTCCCATCATCCCGCTCATCACCAGAATCCGCGGCTGCCGTGCCCGCGCGATCCCCGCCGCCGCCAGCGCCGCCCGCACTGCCGCACCCTCCTCGGCGTCCGTCACCCCCAGCCACTCCGCCCCCGCCCGCGCCAGCACCGGAGCGCACGCGCCAATCCCATGCCCGTACGCATTCGCCTTCACCACCGCCAGCAGCGCCGTCTCAGAAGCCGTCTCGCCCGACCCACCCGCCACCACCCGCTGCAGCGCGGCGAAGTTCCCCGCCAGCCGCTCCTCATCGATCTCCACCCAAATCTTCACGAACACGTTCCCCCGAACCGGATCCCAAACGCCGAAACTCCAGCCCCTATCCTAATCGGCCAAACCACCGCGGCATCGCCCACTCCAACGCCAGGACCCATTCCGCCACCCCAAGCCGCAGCCCCACCCTACCCGCCACTCCGAGCCATATTTCATTCCCCATCGCACCCTGCCTGTGGTACAAAGCTGCGTCCCGGCAAAGCTCCATCCAGGCCCCGCTCAAATCTCCAACCTGCAAGGAAGGGTCGAGCCATGAAGACGCCCCCCGCACACTCCCCGGCTGCTCCCATGAATGAGCCTTCACTCATTCGCGCGCTCCCGCTCCTCCTTCTGCTCGCCCTCACCAGCTGCGCCGGTGGCAACTCCTCCTCTACCCCCATCCAGAACCCCGCCGCCGAGATCGCCAACGCCGGCAACTTCAGCACCACCGTCTTCCTCGGCGACTCCCTCACCGCCGGCTATCAGAGCGGCTCCCTGCTCGATATCGCCGAGATCCACGGCTGGGCCCCGGTCCTCGCCTCCCAGGCCAAGTTCCCCATCGTCCAGGCGCTCGTCGCCTACCCCGGAGCCCCCGGCACCCTTCTGCTCAAGTCCCCCGGCCCGCCGCCCGTCATCGTCACCGCCCCCGGCATCACCACCGGCCGCGACAACTTCGCCACCCAGGTCACCGACCTCGCCGTCCCCGGGGCCATGCTCAACGACATCGCCAACACCGTCCCCGCCGTCGTCCCCACCACTCCGGAGCAGATCATCACCCAGCTCGTGCTCGGCTTCCCCGGCCTCGGCTACGGTCAGGACTGGTCCCAGGCCACCTTCGCCGTCCACGCCAACCCCACCACCATCTTCCTCTGGGCCGGCAACAACGACGCCCTGGTCGCCGACCTCACCGGCTCCCCCGCCAGCATGACCAGCACCGCCGACTTCACCACCCAGTACACCGCCCTCATCCAGCTCCTCACCACCCGCACCAACGCCCACCTGGTCATCGCCAACATTCCCGACGTGACCCTGGTTCCCTACCTCACCCCCGCCGCCCTGGTCCTGGCCGAGTACTCCGCTGCCACCCATCTCCCCACCGCCACCCTCAGCGCCCTCTTCGGCATCGTCCCCGGCGACCTCGTCACCCCCGAGGGCCTCATCGAGATCAACGCCATCCTCGCCGGCACCCAGAAGACCCCGCTCTCCGACGCCGGCGTCCTCACCGCGGCCGAGGCCGTTGCCGTCCGCGCCCAGGTCACCGCCTACAACCAGGTCATCGCCGCCCAGACCACCGCCGCCAACGGAACACTGGTCGACATCAACGCCCTCTTTACCCAGGTCGCGACCACCGGCCTCACCATCAACGGATACACCGGCACCAACGCCTTCCTCGGCGGCTTCTTCTCGCTCGACGGCATCCACCCCACCAACACCGGTTACGCTGTCGTCGCCAACACCTTCATCGACACCATGAACGCCAGCTTCAAGACCACCATCCCCGACATCGCTCTCGGCCCCGTCGTCGCCGCCGACCCCCTCTGGCCGCCCAACATCGTCCCGAACGCCGCCCCCGGCCTGCGCCCCGCCGCCCACATCGCCCTATCCGCCGAGGCCGCCCGCAACCTCAACCAAACCCTGCTCCCCGACCGCCTACAGCACCCGTAGCACCTTTGGTTGTCATTCTGCCCTTGCCGTTGTTTGTTCTTGCCGTCATTCTGAGCGCAGCGAAGGATCCCGGTACCCTCCGCATTA
>DATMOB010000065.1:0-91713 GCA_035568455.1 Granulicella sp. | reverse complement strand
GGAAGCTGCGGGGGCGCACCCATCTCGATCATCCGCCAGTACATCGAGCAACAACAAACACCGAGTTGAGGACAGCTTCGCTGTCCGCGCTCTACATCCCCGCCCTGAAGGACGGGGTTTTCCGCACAATTTGGATAAAATAGGTCGATCACAACGTTGAATTCTTCATTTTTGCTCCGATACATCAACTGTCGCTGATAGGCGGCAGGGAGGATGCTATGCGGCGCTTTGTACGATTGCAGTACTTTGGAATTGCCAGCCTCGGACTGGTCCTGTCGGCGAGCATGCACGCGGCTCCTCGAGTGTGCGGGAGGGATGCCGATGCGCGCCCCGTAGCAACCATTCGCGAACTTCGCTGTTTTGCGGAGATTACGGATGCGCGGTCGCTGTCGCCGCGGTTTGCGCCATCGCCGGAGCCTGCGAAGGTGGCCAGCGAGGAGAAGGACTCCGACAAGGCCAGGCGCGACGATGCCGAACCGCTGCTATCGCCAGAGCCCGAGCAGATCTCGCGTTCGCTCCCCTCCGGGTTCAAGGTGAACCAACGCGTGATGGTGCTGGCCGGACCCCGGTCGACCGGAGCGATGGGCGATGCGCAGGCGCGGGTGTCGCCGGAACAGATGATGAATATGGCTGGGACGCTGGGCGATCCCATGCGCTACTTCCAGGTGCTGCCCGGGGTGCTTTCCGATAGCGATCAGAGGAACGACTTTCTGGTGCGTGGTGGGAACCCGTCCGAGACGCTGTTTGTCGTAGACGGCATCGAGGTACCATCGGTGAACCAGCTGGCGCTGTCGGATACGACGGGCGGGCTGCTGTCGATGATCGACTCCGAGGCGATCGAGAGCATGACGATGCACTCCGGTGTGCACGATGCGCTCTTCGACGACCGCCTCTCCGCGGTAGTGGAGATCTCAACGGTGGGCGAGCCGAACTCCGCGCTGGGCGCGGGGCTGGCAAGGCGAGGCACGCGGCGCATCGCAGAGGCGGGGTTCGAGGGTGTGGGCGGGATGATCTCCTGGCAGACGCCGGACCAGGGCTCACTGCTGCTCTCGGCGCGACGCAGCGTTCTCAACCTGATGACCAACGACATCGGGATGAACGGTGTTCCCGTCTATACCAATAGCCTGCTCCGGGGAGATCAGACGCTGGGGGATCGGGACCGGGTGTGGGGCATGTCGCTCACCGGAGTGGATTCGATTGCCATTCGTCCCAGCGCCAATGATGGCCAGGAGACCAATCCGTTCAATGTGGACTATGACGGCTGGAGGAATACGACCGGCGTCAATTGGCAGCATGGCTTCTCGTCAAAGACATTCGGAATTCTGACGGCGCAGAACTCCGAGCAGTCGCAGGCGATCGTGGAGTATGACCAGCAACTGAGCGACGCTCCAACCTACACGGAGAATACGCTCGATGGCAGCACCACGGTGAAGTACGAGGCGACCAGCCAGATGCGGCCCTGGTTGCTCGCGAGCGGCGGAGCGACAGGGACGCAGCAGCGGGTGAACTACGGCATCACACAGCCGGTGCCGCTGCCGTCTCCCTATAGCGTGAGCCCGGTCTCGGCGAACGCTACTGCAGTGCAGGCGAACTTCAGCTCGCCGCTGCTGGGCGGCTTTGTGCAGGGAACGGTGCTCATGCCCGGAGGCGTGAGGGTTACGCTGGGGACGCGGCTGACGCACTGGGGGTTTGACGGAGCGACCCAATGGACTCCGCGGGCGCTGCTCGCAGTGCCGCTGGGCGGGACGCGGGCAGTGGCACTGGGCTACGCCGAGTACAGCCAGTTGTCCTCGTTCCTCTACCTGCTCGCGTTTCCAGAGAATCATGCCATGGTGCCGATCCGGGCGCAGCATCTTACCGTCGACGTGAAGGACGTGGTCAAGACGCGGCGCTTTAGCCTGGGATTGGGCGCGTATGAGAAACGCTACATGAACTATCCCGTGGCGGCCAACTATCCGCAGCTCTCGATGGCCAATATCGCGGACACCTTCGGCGAATCGTTCCTGATGTTTCCCATGGTCAGCCAAGGACGTGGCCGGACGGCAGGGATAGAGTCGAGCCTGGAGTGGCAGCCAAGCGATCGCTTCCGCATGCAGGGCAGCGTGACCTATTCGCGCGCCTGGTATAGCGGACTGGATGGAGTGATGCGCCGGGGGAACTTCGACATTCCGCTGGCCGCCAACGTTGCGGCGATGTGGACCATGCATCGCGGACTGATGTTGTCGATGCGCTACGAAGGGACCTCAGGAAGGGTGTACACACCGGATGACATGTCTCAGAGCATGGCGCAGAACCGGGATGTGTACGACCTGACCATGATCAATCGCGACCGCTCGGCGCCGTACGGGCGGCTGGACTTCCGCTTCGAGCAGACGCACCCGTTGCGCGGCGGCATGCTGACGTGGCATCTAGGACTGCTGAATGCACTTAACCAGAAGAACTTCTACGCCCTGCTGTGGCAACCCAATGAGCCCAAGGGCTACCAGGGGCAGCAACAGCAGAACCAGATGCCGCGGTTCCCGGATGGCGGCGTCAACTACGTGTTCTAACTCGCCTCCTGGTTGTGCTGGTTAAGCGTGGCCCGCTGTGCCTGGGCAACGCACCCTGCGTTGCCTGGGCACTCTATCCCGTTGGAGAGCGACCGTGCTATGGTGTTAGGTCGTAAAACGGATTGATCCTTTGTTGGTTGCGAAAGGACGGTTGGTTGCGAAAGGACGGTTGGTTGCGAAAGCTTGGTTGGTTGTGAAAGCATCCTCGTGGCCCGAATGCGCAGACCAGCGACGATCCGCGCCTTACAAGTAACTTCGGGACCGGGAGGGCAAGGGCTGCATGGGGCATACGCGACGTGAGGTGCTGGCTGGACTAGGACTCGCCGGGTTGGGGGCGTTACTACCTCCCTTGGTGAGGAGAGCGGGAGCGGCACAAACCCCAGAGGCCAACTGTACGTTCCGTTTGGCCGTGATCAACGACGAGATCACCCAGGACTTCGAGCGAGCCTGCGAGATCGTGGCTGTCGACTTCGGTCTGCACTGGATCGAACTGCGCTCCATGTGGAACAAGAACGTGACCGAACTCAGCCCGGCCCAGGTGGAGGACGCCCGCAAGATCCTCGCTCAATACAAGCTGCGTGTGACCGACCTCGCCAGCCCGTTGTTCAAGGCGGACTGGCCGGGGGCTCCGCGCTCGCCGCAGAGCGACCGGCGCGACCAGTTCCACGCCGACTTCGACGCGAGCGCGCAGGACAAGCTGCTGGAGCGCTGTCTCGCGCTGGCCAAGGCCTTCAACACCGACCGCATCCGCTGCTTCGACTACTGGCGTCTGGACGATCCCAAGCCCTACCGCGCGGCGATCAACGCCCGGTTGCAACGCGCGGCCGAACGCTGCGCCCAGGACAAGGTGATCCTGCTGCTCGAGAACGAGATGTCCTGCAACACGGCCACGGGCGAAGAGGCGGCCGCGGTGCTGCAGGCGATTCCCAACCGGAACTTCATGCTGAACTGGGATCCCGGCAACGCCGCAGCGCTCAAGAGCAAGCCCTTCCCCGACGGATACGGCCTCCTGCCCAAAGCCCGCATCGGCCACTGCCACGCGAAGAACGTCGTCTACAAACCGGATGGCAAGTACGAGTGGGCTCCCGTGGGCGAGGGAGTGGTCGACTGGCCTGGCCAGCTGCAGGCGCTGCGATACGACGGCTTCCACTACGGTCTGAGTCTCGAGACCCACTGGCGCGGTGCCGGCACGCCCGAGGCCTCGACCCGCATCAGCATGGATGGATTGAAGAAGGCATTGGCAAAGGCTGGAATCGACTGTTAGTTACGAGGACGCTCGCCCGGCCGCTCGTCTCATGAGCGGGTGGATGAGCGCCCGATTGTCTTGTCGCTGTGTGGACTGCGTCGGCTGTCTGAAAAGGAGAGAGAGATGGTAACTCGACGGGAATTTCTTGATGCACTGGCGGTAGGCGCGGCGGGACTCGCCGTGGGTTCGACCGCCAAGAGCTATGGCCAGATCCTCGGCTCCAACGATCGCTTGAACTTTGCTGTGATCGGCCTGAATAGCCGCGCCTACGCCCACCTCTCGGCGCTGAAGGCGAACCAGGCGACCGCCCGCATCGCGCATGTGTGCGATGTGGACAGCAACACTTTGAAGAAGTTCGCTGCCAACACGCAGCAGCAGCTGGGCTACGCTCCCGCGATGGACACCGACTTCCGCAAGGTTCTGTCGCTGAAGGAGATTGATGCCATCACCATCGCCACTCCCGATCACTGGCATACGCCGATGGCCATCCTGGGGCTGCAGGCCGGCAAGCACGTCTACGTCGAGAAGCCGTGCAGCCATAATCCCGCCGAAGGGGCGCTGCTGGTTGAGGCGCAGCGCAAGTACGGCAAGCTCGTTCAGATGGGAACGCAGCAGCGTTCCTCGGCGCATACCATCGAGGTGATCGACAAGATTCGCAACGGCACGATCGGCCGGCCCTACTATGCCAAGGCCTGGTACAGCAATGTGCGCAAGTCGATCGGCTTCGGCAAGCCGGCGCCGGTGCCGCCGCAGCTCAATTGGGATCTATGGCAGGGCCCCGTGCCGCGCCGGTCCTATACGGATAACATTCAGCCGTACAACTGGCACTGGTTCCGCATCTACGGCACCGGGGAGTCGCTCAACAACGGCACCCACGAGGTCGATGTCTGCCGCTGGGCGCTCGGCGTCGACTACCCCGAGCGGGTCACGGCCTCGGGCGGCCGCTACCAGTTCAAGGACGACTGGCAGTTCTACGACACGCTGGTGACCAGCTTCGAGTATCCCGACAAGATGATCTCGTGGGAGGGCAAAAGCTGCCAGGGCATGAAGTTCTACAATCGCGACCGCGGTGCGACCATCGAGGGCACCCAGGGTACGGTACTGGTGGATCGCGACGGCTACGAGATCTACGACCTCAAGGGCAAGATGACCAGTGAGGTCAAGGTGGGCAAGGCCACCTCCTCGGCAGACCTGGTCGGCGCCGACAACATGACCGACGCGCACTTCGCCAACTTCATCGCCGGCGTGCGCAAGGGGGAGAAGCTGAACGCTCCGATCGAGGTCGGCAACGTCGCCGTCACCATGCTGCAGCTCTCGAACATCGCCTGGGAGGTCAAGCGGGAGCTACATCTCGACCCGAGCGACGGCAAGATCCAGGGTGATACCGAAGCGATGAAGGGATGGGGCCGCGAGTACGAGCCGGGCTGGGCGCCGAAGCTATAGATGGCCAAACGCCGCACCGGTCACTCGAGTTGGGAAGATCCAGCTACGGGAACTTCAGCGCCGTAATCGACCGATCAAGGACACGCGAGGCCTCTGCCATCTATGGAAAATCACCTCTCTCGTCGTAACTTCCTTCGCTCCGGCGCGGTTGCCGCAGCGGCTTGTGCCACTGCGAGCACTCTCCCGCTGAGTGCGGAGCTATCCCGAGCGAGCACTCAGCCGTCACCGATCCGCCTGGGCCTGGCCAGTTACAGCTTCCGCAACTTCAGCCGTGCCCAGATGATCGCCTCCATGAAGCAGCTCAACCTCTCCGCGCTGAACGCCAAGGACGTTAAGGATCACCTGCCTATGGATCCGGCGGAGGAGGCCATGGCGCCCGCGGACTACGCCGCCGCGGGAATCCAGCTCCACGCCGCCGGAGCGATCTACTTCCGCAGCGATGAGGACGCGGATATCCGCAGCAAGTTCGAGTACTGCAAGCGCGCCGGCATCGGGGTGATCGTCGCCGGAGATCCCACGCCCGAGACGCTGCCGCGCCTCGAGCGGTTCGTGCGCGAGTACGACATCCGCATCGCCATCCATAACCACGGCCCCGAAGACAAGCTATGGCATTCGCCGCTCGACGTATTGAAGGCGGTCGGCACGCTGGACCCGCGCATCGGCTGCTGCATCGATGTCGGCCATACCGTTCGGGCGGGCACGGATGTGGTTCAGGCGATTCACGCCGTAGGCCCGCGGCTGTTCAACGTGCACATGAAGGACCTCACCGACTTCACCTCCAAGGAGAGTCAGGTCGCGGTCGGAGACGGTATTATGCCGGTGCGGCAGATCTTCGAGGCCCTGATCGCGACCCAATATAGCGGCTTTGTCGATCTCGAGTACGAGGTGCATGCCGACGATCCGATGCCCGGCGTCCGCAGCAGCTTTGCCTACATGCGCGGCGTTCTGGCCGGCATGGGATACTCCAGCCACAGCTGAACCGCTCTGCAGGTCCGCTGAGAACTCAGCTCGTCCGCGCCTGTGTGGGCCGGTCGCCGGGAGACCGGCTCGCACAGGCGCTCGCTCGGGCGTGTGAGCACCGGTTCTCCCATCGACAGTTCGGCAGCCCGCGGCAGCTCCCCAGGCGAACTCCGAGGTCAATTCTTTCCGTTCCTTCCCACAAGACCCATGTGTCTTGCCCCCTCCCGCATAGTTTGGAGAACCGCTACATCCGTAGCCATCCCCGGCAGCAACCTTGGCAACCCGAGGGCCGGTTATCGCCGAAATTCGTTCTCGAAACAGGACAAACCCTGGGATCCATGAAAGTTAACTTAAATTTTTATATAACTCCGTCGATAACATGGCCAGTTAGTAGAATCCGCACCGTATTGTTTGGCTCGCTGCATAGCTACCTGGAGTGCAATTGTGAATTGACGTAGGAGTGAACCTATGGAAGCAGCAAGGATATTCCTTCTCAACGCTAGTCTGGTCGCAGTCGGGTTACTGATCCTCTATGCCCTGGCGCAGGTCTTGATGCTGCAGCGACTCCGCACAAAGCGGCGTTTTGCCCGGCATAAAGCGCTCTTAAGAGCTCAGGATAGTCACGAAGCCCACTCGATCTCTGGCCTGCGCTTCTAAAGCGGGATTAGAGCTAGGTATCGCGCAGATCGGTCCGGCTCGTCTTGTCTCGCGGAAAGGTCCGCTCTTACTGGTTCCTAGTTCGCTATTAGTCGATAAGTTACACCCTTCGACCCAAGTTCGAAGTTGCGGCGCGGACCAGAATTGATTGACTGAGTCTTCTCCGGACCGAAGCCCGCCCGCGACAGAGTCCATAATTCGCCGCTCCCACTCCCCATCATCCCAGAGCCGCAGATCGATACAGGATTTGCATCCTTCAGCGCCGGCAAACAGCCCCCACGCTGTCTCCCCGGGATCGAACATCGACTGGCCTCTGCGCGGCGGAATTAAACAGCAACTCGGACCATCGCCGGACCTGACCCCGACCGGCAGCCCGGTCCAGGCAGGGTTCGTGGTAGGCTTCCGCGCAGATGCTTCGCGCAGACAAGTACAGCGACTCTCCGATCATGACCCGGCCGCTCCTTCCATCCCGGCGAGCCTTTTGCGCCACGACAGCCGCCGCCCTGCTGCACGCTCCCGCGTGGTTGCGGGCCCAGGCTCCGGGCCAGAGCAGCAGTGCAAATCCACAACTCTCACCCACCCACCCCGACGTCGCCGCCATCGACCACGACCGCATCCTCGCAGACGCTGAACCCATGCTCACCCTGCCGCCGGCGCCGCTGACCGCCTTCCCCTGCCCGCGCAGCCCCGGCACCCTGAACGACTTTTACTCCGAGCCCGAGGACTACTTTCCCGACCCCGCCTCGCCCGCCGCCCCCTGGAAGGAGTTTTCCACCAGAGTGCGCAAGGCGGCCGCCTGCACCACCCATCGCGACGCCGTCTATACCTTCTCCACCCAGGTCGCCACCCTGACCGCCGCCTTCGTCCTGAGCAGTGACCCGCACTACAGCCAAAAGGCCGCCGAGCACCTTCGCGCCTGGTTCATTACCCCGGCCACTCGCATGACTCCCAATCTGCTGTATGGCCAGCGCATCCCGAACATGGCCCCCGGACGCATAGAAGGCCGCTTCCAGGGCATCCTCGAGACCGTCCCGTTCGCCGAGGTCGCCCAGGCGATCCCTTTCCTCGCCACCTCCAACACTCTCAACGCCACCGAGCTCGCCGCCATCCACGCCTGGTTCGCCGCCTACCTGCAGTGGCTCACCGACTCCCAGCTGGGCGGCCTGGCGCGCGACCAGAAGGACCACCACGGCAGCTCTTGGCTGCTGCAGTGCGCCGCCTACGCCCGGCTGAACGCCGTCGGCCTCACCTCCGACGACGCCACACTTAACCTGCTGCGCCACCGGTTCCACAGCGTCACGCTGCGCGCTCAGATCCACGCCAGCGGCAACTTCCCCCACGAGGTCTCCACTCCCGCACCCTATCGCAACTCGCTCTTCAACCTGGACATGCTCAGCGCCGTCTGCGACCTGCTCTCCACCCGATTCGAGAGCGCCTGGGAGTACGAGCTGCAGGATGGTCCCGGCATGCGTGCCGCCAGCGCCTACCACTTCCCCTACATCGCCCATCGCACGGCGTGGCCGTATCCCGCCGACACCTCCTACTTCACCGACCTGCCCGGCCGGCGGCCCGCCCTGCTGCTCGCCGGCCGCGCCTTCGCTCACGCGGAGTACACCGACCTCTGGCGCGCGCTCACGCCCACCCCCGCCGACGCTCCCGGTGAGATCCTGCGCTCCCTGCCCATTCGCCAGCCGCTGCTCTGGGTCACGCGGCCAAAGTTCGTCGCCGCACCTTGACCCCACCCCCGCCCCCTCAACCGCATTCGCCGCCCGGCTACGGGGTAGGGAGTAAGATCATCGCGGGCTCGATCCGACGCAAGCACCCCGGGTATCCGGCCTAAGCATACAGCCCTCGCCACGCATCCAAGGTCAGCAAGGGAGGCACTATGCCGCCAAGCCCGCACAGCCGCGTCGCCGAGTTACACAACCTCGCCGCCCACGCCCACGAAGCCGCCGCCGCCGCGCACGAAAAGGGCGACCACCTCAGCGCCCACGAACTCAGCCGGCAGGCCCACGAATACTCAGCCAAGGCCTATCAGCTCTCCATCGAAATCAAAGCGCACGCCGAGGCAGCCGAGCACTCCGGCTGAGTCCAGCCGCTTCATCCACGCCCTCCTCCGGGGCTGATTCCTGATCCCTGGTCCCTGAATCCCTGTTTCTGCTCCCTGTACTCTAAAAGGCAGCATGACTACGCAACTTCAGCTCGCTCTTCTGTCCTGCGCCCTGCTGGGCCTGCGCCATGGCTTCGACTACGATCACCTCGCCGCCATCTCCGACATCACCAGCGTGCAGCGGGGATGGCGCGAAGGCATGCGCCTCGGCCTGCTCTACGCTCTCGGCCACGCCTTGACCGTGGCCCTGCTCGGCTCCGCCGTGATCTTCCTGCATCTGGCGCTGCCCGCCGGCATGGACGCGGTCGGGGAGCGGTTGGTGGGTGCGACTCTGATCGCACTGGCGATCTACGTCTTCGTCACCTTTCTGCGCCGCAAACAGCATCCCGATCACAGCCACGCCATCGCTCCGCGCAGCCGCATAGCGCTGCTGATCTCCGGCGCGCGCTACGCCGGCTGGCGACTGAGAAAACTAGGCAATCCCAATGCCCCGCGTCCCGATCCCTTCCACTTCAAGTACGACCAGTCCTCCGTCTTCACCATTGGCATCATCCACGGTCTGGGCGCCGAGACCCCCAGCCAGCTGCTGCTCTTCCTGCTCGCAGCCAACCTCGGCGGCACCAGCCGCGGCTTCTTCGGTCTGCTCTGTTTCATCGCCGGCCTGCTGGTCATGAACACTTTGATGACCGCCTCCGCCTCCGGCATCTTCGCCGGCAGCCGCAACCGGCCGCGCGTCCAGAGCATTGTTACCTCGCTCACCGCGATCTACTCCCTGGTCATTGGCTTCATCTTCCTGCTCGGCTCCTCGGCCAAACTGCCGCCGCTTCCCGCGCTGCTGCATTGAAGCCGCAGCAACCCGCGGTGGAATACAGCATAGACGCGGACCGGCAGCATAGATGGGGGAGGTAGCAGTCGCCCCGGCATCGCAGCGGGGTGCCGCCGACATACACTATCCCCATGCTGCGCGTCCCCTACGGCGATCTCGAATCCGCCCTCCACCGTGCCATGCTGCGCCTCGGCCTCGCCGGCGAGCGCGCCGCCCTCTGCGCCCGGCTCTTTGCCGAGACCACCCGCGACGGCGTCTACACCCACGGCCTCAACCGCTTCCCGCGCTTCGTTCAGATGATCGCCAACGGCGAGATCGACGTGAACGCCGAGCCCGAACGCATCGCCGGCACCGCCGTGCTGGAACGCTGGAACGGCCACGGCGGCCCGGGCAACCTGAACGCCTACGCCGCCATGCTGCGCGCCATCGCCCTGGCCAAGCAGAACGGCCTCGGGGCCGTCGCCCTCAATAACACCAACCACTGGATGCGCGGTGGAACCTACGGCTGGCTGGCCGCCGAGGCCGGCGTCTTCGCCATCTGCTGGACCAACACCATGGCCAATCTCCCGCCCTGGGGAGCGAGTTCGCCCGCGCTGGGCAACAATCCGCTGATCTTCGCCGCACCTCGCAGTGCAGGCCCGGTCGTGCTCGACATGGCCATGTCCCAGTTCTCCTACGGCACGCTCGCCGCCTACGCCAAACGCGGCGAGCCCTTGCCCGTAGCCGGGGGCTTCGACTCCAACGGCAAGCTCACCACCGACGCCGCCGCCATCGAGACCTCGCAGCGCGCCCTGCCCGTCGGTTTCTGGAAGGGCTCCGGTCTGTCGCTGATGCTGGATCTATTCGCCGCCACGCTCGCGGGCGGCCTCGCCACCCATCAGCTGCCGCAGGATTACCTGCGCGAGGCTGCGATCTCCCAGTTCTTCCTTGCCCTCGACCCCTCTCTACTCGCCGACCCCGCCCAGCCGGACGCCCAGGACCGCCTCATCGACGGCATCCTCGCAAGCCTTCACGCGGCCACGCCCATCGATCCCAAACGCCCCGTCCGCTACCCGGGCGAACAGACCCTCCATCTGCGCGAGGAGAATCTGCGTTTGGGCGTCCCGGTTGAGGCCGATGTGTGGCATGCCCTCATCGAGGGGTGAGCCCTGCGGCAAGACGAACGTTAACTGTCACGTCAACCTATGCGATATGCGGAAACTTTGTATGGACAGAAGTAACAGTAGAATGGTAACCTTCGTACTCAAGCCAGGGCTGAAATATACGGGGACAAATACCCCAAAAGAGACCTATCAGGAGACTCATGCAGAATTGGACCGTTGGAAGACGTTTGCTCACTGTGTTTTCGGTAACGTTTGTCCTGATTCTCTCTCTGCTCGGCCTCTACGTTCAGCAGGCGCGGCAGAGCAGTCAGCAGTTGGACCTGGTGCTGCACACCTTCAATAAGAAGCTGGAGATCGCCAACAGCATAGAGCTGGCCACCACTGAGATGCAGGGCGCACAGCGTGGCCTGATGCTCGCGTATGAGGCCAAAGACGCAGGCTCCGCGCCCCAGTACATCCAGCTTTACCAGGGCTCCGGCAAACAGATCGACGATCTGGTCGCCGCCCTGGAGCCGCTGTCCAGCACCGCCGCCGAACGAACCGCGCTGAGCAGCATTCAGGAAAATCGCACGTCCTGGGCCCCGCGCTTCCAGGAGCTCGTTACCCTCTGCGCCGCCGGCGAGATCGAAAAGGCCTACGGTCTGCGCAACCAGAACAAGGTGATCTCCGCCGACATGCATGCCGCGGCGAAGAGCATCGTCGCCGAGCAGCAGCGCTCGCTCGCGGCTGCCGAAGCCGACGCCGCCGCCTCCATGAGCCGTTCTCTCTGGCTCACCATCCTGGCCATCCTCATCTCGGTTGCACTGGGCGCGGTCGTCTACTTCCAAGTCGGCCAGATCACCCGCAGCCTGCGCGACACCGTGGAGCAGCTGGATGAAGGCGCAAGCCAGCTGGCCGCCGGCGCGCGGCAGATCTCCGGATCCAGTCAGAGCCTGGCCGCCGGCACCTCCCAGCAGGCCACGTCCATCGGCGAAACCACCGCCGCCAGCGAGCAGATCAGCGCCATGACCCGGCGCAACGCCGACAACGCCATCAAGGCCTCCGGCCTTATGCAGGACACCACCACGCTGGTCGGTGATGCCAATCGCTCGCTCGAGCAGATGCAGCACTCCATGCACGCCATGAACGAAGCCAGCACCAAGGTCAGCAAGATCATTAAGATCATCGACGAGATCGCCTTCCAGACCAACATCCTCGCGCTCAATGCTGCGGTCGAGGCCGCCCGCGCCGGAGAGGCGGGTATGGGCTTCGCCGTGGTCGCCGAGGAGGTGCGCAATCTCGCGCAGCGTTCCGCCGTGGCCGCCAAGGACACCACCGTGCTGATCGACGAGTCCGTGGCCAAGTCCCACGAGGGTCGCGCCAAGCTGGAGCTGGTCGCCAACTCCATCCGCGCCATCACCGCCAGCTCCGCGCAGGTGAAGGGGCTGGTCGAAGAGGTCAAGTCCGGCAGCGCCGAGCAGTCCAAGGGAATTCAGCTGATCTCCAGCCAGATGAACACCATCGAGAAGGTCACCCAGAGCGCCGCCGCCAGCGCCGAAGAGGGTGCCGCCACCGGCGAAGAGATGCAGGCGCAGGCCGATTCGCTGCACAGCATCGTCAGAAATCTGCGCGACCTCGTCGGCTAGACGGGATCGGGTCGTTCGGCGGGCGAGACCGCAACCGTCTGGCCCGCCGAACACCAAAGCTCACAAACGCCAAAGATCGATCGTTACATCGATCCTCACCGTGGCGCATCTAACCTACAATCGTGGGGATGGATCTGACCGCAAAATCCGCGCTGCTACAAAAATCCGCGCTGCTCCATAAGACGCTTGAAGACCTCGGCAGCGTCCTGGTCGCCTACTCCGGCGGCACCGACTCCGCCTTCCTCGCCTATGCGGCCCACCAGGCGCTCGGCGACCGCATGCTGGCGATCATCGCCGACTCCGCTTCGCTGCCTCGCACCGAGCTGGCCGCCGCCCTTGCCTTCACCGCCGAGCACGGCATCCCCACCCAGATCCTCGCCACCGCCGAGCTCGACAACCCGGACTACCAGCGCAACGACAGCCAGCGCTGCTTCCACTGCAAGGACGAGCTCTTCACCCAGATGGAGCAGGCGCGCGACCGCCTCGGCTTCGACCACCTCGCCTACGGCATGAACCTGGACGACCGCGGCGAGTTCCGGCCCGGCCAGAAGGCCGCCGCCCTGCACAAAGCCGTGGCCCCGCTGGTCACCGCCGGTCTCGGCAAGCCCGAGATTCGCACACTCGCCCGCGCCCAGAACCTGCGCATCTGGGATAAGCCCGCCAGCGCCTGCCTGGCCAGCCGCGTCGAGTACGGCCGGCCCGTCACCCGCGAAAATCTCTCCCAGGTCGAGCTGGCCGAGGAGGCGCTGCGCGCCCTCGGCTTCCGTCAGCTGCGCGTTCGCCACCACGGCGACCTCGCCCGCATCGAGATCGCCCGCGACGAGCTGCCCAGCGCGCTCTCGCTCGACACCCTCGACCGCATTACCGCGGCGTTGAAGCCGCTCGGCTTCCTCTACGTCACCCTCGATACCCAGGGCTACCGTTCGGGATCGATGAACGACATCCTGCCCCTCACCGAGATCAAACCCGCTACTCCGGGTGTAACCTGATTCCCGGACAACACGGAAGACGTCAAAGGAAGCAAGAACCACCACCAAGATCCGGTCGGGTGCCCCAGGTTTCGCACTGAGACCTGGGCTTGAACCACCGGGTCAGCAAGAGAACGAGAGAACTATCCCCATGCGCATTGCCTATCTCGACTGCTTCGCCGGCATCAGCGGAGACATGTTTCTGGCCGCCCTCATCGACGCCGGCGTCGATGAGGGCGTCCTTCACAACGCCGCCGCCGTCATGAACCTGGGCGCCACTCTCAAGCTCGAAACCGTCGACCGCAGCGGCATCTCCAGCACCAAGGTCCACGTCCTCGAGGCGGGCAAGCTCGCTGAAGCGGCGCACAGCCACGCGCATGCTCACGACCACTCACACACCCACGAGCATGAACATTCGCACAGCCATGAGCATTCGCATACCCACGAACATAGCCACACGCATGCCGCAGCTCCGGCGCACAAGACCAGCCACACTCACACCCACGAGCCGCACGAACACACGCACAGCCACGATCACAGTCACACGCACGATCATTCCCACAGCCACGATCACAAGCACCCCCACACGCACGATCACGTCCATCCCCACACCCACGAGCACTCCCACACTCATACGCACACCCACGATCACGTCCACGGCCGCTCGCTCACCGTCATCCGCAAACTGATCCAGGACTCCACTCTGGCTGCGCCGGTCAAACACACCGCCATCCGCGCCTTCGAGCTGCTCGGCGCCTCCGAGGCCAAGATCCACAACGTCCCCGTCGACCGGATTCACTTCCACGAGGTCGGCGCCGTCGACGCCATCATCGACATCGTCGCCGCCGCAGCCGGCATTCACGCCCTGGCCGCCGACCGCTGGGTCTGCACCCCGGTCAACGTCGGCGGCGGCATGGTCGACTGCGCCCACGGCCGCTTCCCCGTCCCTGCGCCCGCCACCGCCGACCTGCTCCGCGACATACCCACCTACTCGGCCTCCATCCAGATGGAGCTGGTCACGCCCACCGGCGCCGCGCTGCTGCGCGCTCTGATCGAAGAGAAGGGTCTCAGCTTCGGCGTTCAACCCGCCATGCGCGTGCACAAGATTGGCTACGGCGCCGGCACTCGCAACCCCAAAGACTTCCCCAACGTCCTCCGCCTGTCTGTTGGAGACACAGCCGAGACTACCGGGGTGCCTCATCCTTCGCAGCCTCACCGCGAAGGGTGGGAGCGAGAAAGCCAGCACTCCAACTCCGCCCGGCACCCGCACCACGACGACTCCCAGACCGTCACCGTACTCGAGACCGCGCTCGACGACCTCTCCCCGCAGGTGCTCGCCTACGTCACCGAGACCGCGCTCGAGCGAGGCGCGCTCGACGTCATGCTCACCCCCGTCATCATGAAGAAGGGCCGTCCCGGCACCCTGCTCACCGTGCTCTGCAACCCCGCCGACAGCCCCGCGCTCGAGCAACTGCTCTTGCGCGAGACGAGCACCCTCGGTCTCCGCATCCGCCAGGATCGCCGCCTCTGCCTGGACCGCGCCCACGCCGCCGTCCAGACCCCCTACGGCGAGATTCGCATCAAGCTCGGCACCCGCGCCAACGCAACGGGCCTCCCCGAGATCCTCAACGCCAACCCCGAGTTCGAGGACTGCCGCGCCGCCGCCGTCCAGCACGGCGTCCCGGTCAAACAGGTCCAGCAGGCTGCGATCGCCGCCTGGGTTAACAGAGACCAGATCAACAGCCCCAACAGCAGCAGCCATCCCCACATTGCCGCGGGCCCAACCCAACATCGGGTCGACCTCTGCGCCAGTCAGGCCGATCCGGCTCCCAAGCACTCGACCGAGCACTCCCATGGATAAGTCCTCTCTCCTCGAACTCCTCGCCCAGGTCCAGCGCGGCGTCGTCACCCCCGAGGCCGCCTCCGAGCAGGTCCGCGCGCTGCCCTTCGCCGAGACCGGCTTCGAAGACATCGGCCACGCCCGCATCGACCACCACCGCGCCCTGCGCACCGGTCTGCCTGAGGTCATCTACGCCGCCGGCAAGACCCCGCAGCAGACCGCCGAGATCTTCAGCCGCATGGCCGCCTCCGGCTCCGCCGTACTCGCCACCCGCGTCACCCCCGAGACGGCCGCCGCCGTCCAGCAGCTGGTCCCCGCCGCCCTCTACTGCGAGGTCGCCAGCACTCTCACCCTGCGCCCGGAGCCCGCGATACCCGAGCCCGTTCCCCCGGAGCCCTGCATCGCCGTCCTCTGCGCCGGCACCAGCGACCTCCCCGTCGCCGAGGAGGCCGCCGTCACCGCAGGACTCTTCGGCTGCCGCGTCCACCGGCTCTACGACGTCGGCGTTGCCGGCCTGCATCGCCTGCTCAGCGTCCGCGACCAGCTCGCCCAGGCCGACGCCGTCATCGTCTGTGCCGGCATGGAGGGCGCCTTGCCCTCGGTGGTCGGCGGCCTGGTCAGCGTCCCGGTCATCGCCGTGCCCACCTCGGTCGGCTACGGCGCCAGCTTCGCGGGAGCCGCCGCCCTGCTCGGCATGCTCAACTCCTGCTCGCCCAACGTCACCGTGGTCAACATCGACAACGGCTTTGGCGCCGCCTACACCGCCACGCTCATTGCCCGCGCCTCGCATCCCGAACCGCGCTGACCGTTGCTGACCGTTGCTGACCGTTATTGTTAAGCGCTGACCGGCTGCCGCCCGATACGCTGCGGCCCGAAACAAGCTCCCCGCTCGCTGCATCTAATGCAAGCTACTGCCACAACAGGAGATCCCGATGGAACGCAGAGAATTCCTCAAGACCGCCACCGCCGCCACCCTCGCCGCCGCCACCAGCGCCGCCTCTGCCCAGGCCACTCCATCGAAGCCCACCCGCCCGCAGTCGCCCGACATGGTCTACCGCCAGCTCGGCACCACCGGCGAGACCGTCTCCGCCATCGGCCTGGGCGGCTACCATCTTGGCAAGGCCGACCTGCCCGCCGACCAGAGCATCGCCCTCATCCGCAAGGCCATCGACCACGGCATCACCTTCATGGACAACTGCTGGGACTACAACGACGGCACCAGTGAGATCCGCATGGGCCAGGCCCTGCGCGATGGTTACCGCGACAAGGTCTTCCTGATGACGAAGATGGACGGCCGCACCAAGCAGGAGTTCGACCGCCAGCTCGAGCAGTCCTTCGGTCGCCTGCGCACCGACACCATCGACCTCGTCCAGTTCCACGAGATTATCCGCCTCGAAGATCCCGACCGTATCTTCGCCCCCGGCGGCGCCCTCGAGGCCGCCCTCGCCGCTCGCCAGGCCGGCAAGATCCGCTACATCGGCTTCACCGGCCACAAGGACCCCATCGTCCACCTGCGCATGCTCGAGACCGCCGAGAAGCACGACTTCCACTTCGACACCGTGCAGATGCCCATCAATGTGATGGACGCCCACTTCCGCTCTTTCGAGAAGCAGGTCCTACCGGTCGCGCAGAAGCAAGGCATCGGCGTGCTCGCCATGAAGACCTTCGGCGACCCGTACATCCTCCGCAGCAAGACCGTCGAACCCATTGAGGCGCTGCACTACGGCCTCACCCAGCCGGTCTCGGTCGTCATCACCGGCATCGACTCCGACGCCATCCTCGAGCAGGCGCTGCACGCCGCCCGCACCTTCAAACCGCTCTCCGAGACCCAGATCGCCGCCCTGCTCGGCCGCACCCGCGAGGCCGCTCTTACCGGCAACTTCGAGCTCTTCAAGACCACGCCACACTACGACGGCACCGCCGCCAACCCTAAGTGGCTCGGCTAGGCGGAGCATCGCCTAGCCGTCCCAAAAGGAAAATAGTTTCGATCCATCTTGATTAAATATGGAGCTATATGCTTGCGTGTCTTGACAAGCATCGCTCCATGGTCCTACCGTGCCGTCGTGAGGAGTTCAAGGCCGACTGCGCCGTCGACCGAGAACGAGACCGTCCTCCAGAGAAGGAACTATATGCTTCCTTTCGACGACAGACCCTGGGCTAAACCGCTTGCACGCTTTGCCATCGGCTTCTCCATCCTCGTCGCCATCGTTGGCGCCTGGTACCTCTACAGCATCGGACAGCTCTACATCCCGGAGATCACCGGCATCGTGCTCCTGCTGCTCGTTGTCATCCCACCCAACCTGGCGGTTCTGCGCAAGAGGCCCAAGCCCCCCGTCCGCCTCAAGCCCCATCCCAACGCCCGCTAGCCCCACCTCCTCGACTTATTACGTCCCTCGCGCGCCGCGGCTGGGCCCCAATCGCGCTCCCGCTCCTCAGCCATCGCCGACGCCAGCCAGAACCCCCTTCCGTACAGATAACCCCTGCCCCTCGGCAGCATCCAACCCCAACAGCAGCAGCCCTGGGAGAGCGCCCAGCACGCTCGCACGTCCGTCTTCCCCACTTCCAGCCACACCTCCTCAGTTCGCTCCTTTTTCTTGAGGAGTTCTCAGGAGTTCGCTTAACCCAGTCTCGAAGGGACCCCGCACATGAAACTGTTCTCAGCAAACGTCGAAGACCTCCGCAGCCTCTACATCACCAACCTCGAGAAAGCGCTCGACATGGAGCAGAAGATCACAAAGGCGCTTCCCGACCTGATCTCGGCCTCTTCGGATCCCGATCTCACCACCGCCTTCCGCGACCACCTCGAACAGACCCGCGGCCACGTCCAAAGGATCGAGCAGCTGCTGCGCAACAACACCGGCGAAGCCTCCACCGAGACCTGCAAGGTGATCAACGGTCTCACCACCGCCGCCTCCGATACCATCAAGGACGTCACCGACCCCTCGATCCGCAACATCGCCCTGATCGGCTGCGGCCAGCAGGTCGAGCACCACGAGATCGCCGTCTACGGCACACTCCGCCGCTGGGCCGAGATCCTCGGCCTCAACCAGGACGCCACCGCCATCCGATCCATCGAGAATGAAGAGATCAAGGCCGACGAGCTGCTCACCAACATCTCGAAGCGCGTCAACCTCCAAGCCGCCGCCTAGTCTCTCTCCCCGACAACGCGTGTGTACCGGCAGCCACCACCGCCGGTACGCCTGCGTCTTATTTCCTCTTCTACTCCCTGTTCCCTACTCCCTGCCTCACTGATTCACCCCGCTGGCCAGAAACCCGCCATCCACCACCAGAATCTCCCCGGTCACGAACGCCGCCGCCTCGCTCGCCAAAAAGATCGCCGCGCCCACCAGCTCCTCGGTCCTGCCGAAGCGCCCCATTGGCGTTCGCATGCGCAGCTCCCTTCCGCGCTCGCTCTTGTCCAGCAGCTCCGCGTTCAGCGCCGTGCGAAAGACCCCCGGCGCAATCGCATTCACGTTGACGCCCTGCGCGCTCCACTCCACCGCCAGCGACTTGGTCAACGCCCCCACCGCCGCCTTGCTGGCCGCATACGCCGTCACCTCCTTCAGGCTGACAAACGTATTCAGCGACGCAATATTGATGATCCGCCCCGACCCGCGCTCCAGCATATGTCTGCCGAAGATCTGACAGGCGCGCAGCGTCCCGGTCACATTCGTATCCATGATGTCGTCCCACAGATCTTCAGGGAAATCGACCGTTGGCGCCCGCTTGATCTTGCCCGCGCAGTTGATCAGAATATCCACCTTGCCGAACGCCGCCACCGCTCCCTCGAGCAGCGCCTCAAGGCTCGCGCGATCGCCCACATCCGACGTCAGCCGCAGCGCCCGCACCCCCTTGGCCTCGATCGCCTTCGCCGCCTCGTCCACCTGCTCCTGACGCCGCGAGCTCGCCGCCACATCCGCCCCCGCCTCGGCCAGCCCCACCGCCATCGCCAGGCCGATCCCCGACGTTCCCCCTACCACCACCGCCGACTTGCCACGCAGATCGAACAACGAAAGTCCCATCGAGACGCTCTCCCTAACTCCCTGCTTTGGTTGCGATTCGCTTCAGTATCTCACTCACCACCGCCTCCCGAGCGCGATCGTTCTCCACCACCAACGCATCCTGCGGCGACTCCAGCGTGGCCAGCTGGCTATCCAGCAGCTTCGCCGTCATGAACTCATGCTGCCGCTGCTCCAACCTCTGCTCGAGCAGCGCCCGCGGGGCCTCCAGCAGGCAGAAGCTCACGGCTCCCACGGGCATGCCCGCCGCCAGCGTCTCGCGATACCTCTGCTTCAGCGCCGAGCAGGCCAGCACCCCGCTCTGCCCCTTCGCAAACCATCCCCGCAGCACGCCATTCAGCGTCTCCAGCCACGGCTGCCGGTCGGCGTCAGTCAACGGAGTGCCCGCCGCCATCTTCTGCTTGTTGGCCGCAGGATGATAGTCGTCCGCATCCACGAAGACCGCCCCCGCGCGCTCGGCCAGCAGCGTCCCGATGGTGGTCTTGCCCGCCCCGCTCACCCCCATCAACACCACGATCATCGGTCTTCCGCTCTCACCCATCGAAGCGCTCCCGGTACGCCCACAGCCCCAGCCCCGGGTTCGAGATGTAGAAGATCTCCTCGCCATCGACCGTGTTGTACCCGTCCTGCAGCACCGCCGGGTTGTACCGCGCCGTCATCTCCGCCAGGTCGCCGTACTCGAAGTGCACGCTCTCGATCTCCTCCCGCGTCAGGTGCCCAGGGCAGTAGCGAATCGTGAACCGCCCCTCGCTCGATCCGTGGATCAGGTGCGCCGCCGCGCTCAGGTTCGCCGCCAGCTCCGCGTCGTTCTCGACCGCCTCGAGCGTCGCCGGCGTCCCGCAGTATCCATATCTGCGAATCAGCCCGTCGATCGCCTTATCCTCGCCGAACTCCTTCACCCCCGGAGCCAGCACAACCAACTCCGCTCCATCCGCCAGCGCCATACGCGTCCGGTAGACGCTCTTGTTCCCCAGCCAGGTGCTCTTGAACTCGTGCGGATCGAGAAACACCACCGCCTTCTTGATCTCCCGATCCAACATCAAAAAGTTGACCTCGAGACTCAGCTGCGCCGCGCGGTCGAAGCACTCCGAATCATCGCCGACAAACAGCCCCCGCACCACCAGCTCCCCCGCAGGATTCTTTCCCACCACCGTGAGCACATAGACGATGGGCAGCTCCTTGGCGAAGTGCTCGCTCGCATAGTTCAGCACCCGGCGCACCGGCGTCTCCGCCCGGCCCATCATCCGCTCCATCCCGTACACCGCGCCCAGGAAGTGGCTGCGATGGATCCCAACAGCTCCACCCGTGCCGATGAAGATGTTCTTGTTTCCGTTGGCCATGCCCACCACCTCGTGCGGCACCACCTGCCCGATGGACAGAATCAGATCGTGCCCACCGCCCGTCTCTCGGCCTCCGAGCAGCAGCTTGTTCACCTGCGCCGGCCAGCTGTAGTCGAGTTTGCCCTCGCTCACCTCGCGCATAAACTCGCCCGGAACCTCACCCAGCGTGACCACATCGTTGCGCCAGTCATGCACCCGAAACAGCTCGCGCGGAGTCGCCCCAAACATAGCGGCAATCTCTCGATCGGTCATCGCCTTGTGCGTTCCCAGCGCCGGCAGCACATCGGTCAGCGCCCCACCGTAGTACTCCCAGGCGTACTCGGTCAGCAGCCCTGCCTGCGAGTGCAGCCGTGTGAAGTCCGGCGGCACCGCCAGCACTCGCCGGCGCTCGCCCAGCTTCGCCAGCGCCTCGAACATCCCCGCCTTGATCTCATCGCGAGACATCTCAGCCGTCGCCGAGCCCGCCGCAAACAATAAACTCATAGGCCCTCCATCCTATCCGGTGCTACATTGCTTCCATGCGAAAGCCGCCTACACCGACCCGTCGCCGCGCCGTCGTGCTGGCCGCCCTGGCAAGTATTGCGGCCTGCCTGCCAACCCTCTTGCTCAATCCCATGCGCGAGACCCACCATGTCAGCGACAAACCCTTCTATCTGGCGACTGGCCTGTGCATGGGCCTCTCGATTGCCATGCTGATCGGGGCGATTACTCATCTCATGCGCAGCCGCCGCGCCTGCTAGCAGGATATGCCGCACAAATATCCGCCCGCAAAGGAGCCTTGCGCCATGCCGAACTTCCGGTCCGATCTCTCAGACGACCACATCCTCAAGCCGGTCTGGGCCTTCCGTATCTTTCCTGCCTTGGCCGCGCTGTGCGTCGGGCTTGCCATGCTCGTCTCCAAGAACCCACTCCACGACGTCTTCCTCGGTTTGGCCTTTGGTCTCCTAGTGGCCTTATCGGTGGCGTCTGTGCAGCTCAAAGCGGTCACCTGCAAAGTGGCCGAAGAGACATCCGACGTCCAGGATCTCCGAATCACCTAGATCGCCAGTCTGTTCGAGCAGCCAGACTCCGACCCTGCTGGGCCTGCTCTCGCAGCACAAAGTTAGAGCTTGTACGCCCTCTTCACCAGCCCGACCGTCAGCTCCCTTGCCAGCTCGAACGCCTCGTCCTCATCGAGCCTTCCCTCCGCCACCAGCCGTGCCAGAAACGCGCAGTCCACCCGTCGTGCCACATCATGCCGCGCCGGGATCGACAGAAACGCCCGCGTATCGTCGTTGAAACCCACCGTGTTGTAGAACCCCGCCGTCTCCGTCGCCTGCTCGCGGAAACGCATCATCCCCTCGGGCGAGTCGTGAAACCACCACGGCGGCCCCAGCTTCAGCGCCGGATAATGCCCCGCCAGCGGCGCCAGCTCCCGCGCATAGGTCGTCTCGTCCAGCGTAAACACGATCAACGTAAATCCCCGCTCATTGCCGTACTTGGACAGCAGCGGCCGCAGGCTCTGCACATACTCGGTCGGCGCCGGAATGTCCGCGCCCATATCCCGGCCAAAGCGTTCATAGAGCGCCCGGTTGTGATTGCGTACCGAGCCCGGATGCAGCTGCATCACCAGCCCATCCTCCACGCTCATCCCCGCCATCTCGGTCAGCATCTGCGCCCGGAACAGCTCGGCGTCGCCCGCCTCCAGTTTCCCGGTCGAGACTCGCGCATACAGCCGGCTCGCCTCCTCCGCCGGCAGGTCGGCCGTTCGCGCCGTGGCATGTCCGTGATCGGTCGCCGTCGCCCCGTTGGCGATGAAGAACGCCCGCCGCGCCCGCAGCGCGTTCAGATAGCCCTTATAGCTCGCGACATCCTCGCCGGTCAGTTCACCCAGCCTGCGCAGATTCTCCGCAAAGCCCGCGAACTCCGGGTCGATCACCGCATCCGGCCGGAAGGTCGGCAGCACCCGCCCCGCCCATCCCGAGTCGCGAATGGACCGATGGTGTTCCAGCGCATCCACCGCCCCATCCGTCGTCGCCAGCACCTCGATCTTGAAGCGCTCGAACAGCGCCCGCGGCAAGAACTCCGGCTCGTTCAGTTTTCTCGCGATGGTGTCGTAATACGCGTCCGCATTCCCCTCCGTCAGCCGCTCCTCCAAACCGAAGAGCGTCGAAAACGCATGGTCCAGCCACAGCCGCGTCGGTGTCCCGCGAAACAGAAAGTAGTTCTTCGCAAACAACCGCCACGCCGCCCTGGGATCGGTCTGCTTGCGCCGGCCGGCCCCGTCCGCCTTCGCGCCCAGATCCGGAATTCCCAGCGACTCCAGCTCTATCCCCTGCGAGTACAGCATGCGGAAGATGTAATGGTCCGGCTGCAGAAACAGCGCCGTCGGATTGGGAAACGGCCTGTTCTCGGCAAACCAGCGCGGATCCGTATGCCCGTGCGGACTGAGGATCGGCAGCTCCTTCACCGACTCATACAGCCTGACTGCAATCGCCCGGGCCGATGCCCCCTCCGCCGGGAAAAGCCTGTTCCCATCCAGCATGCTTTGCCTCTTCTCTACGGGATTCGTAGGTTCGTCTTGGTTCGGTTTTATGCTGCAGATCATCCTAAGCCAGCGGCGCTTCAGCCATCAAACCAGCGAATCTCCCTGGACCTTACACCTCTTTCAATAAAGGGCAGGACGTCTTTGAATTACTGCTCGCTATCCACCATGTGACAGGGGAAATGGGCACAACACGGTCGCTCGTCCCCGGATCCGCAGCGCGGTCCCCGGACAGCTTCGTATAATCGCCCGGAGCAGACACACTGCGGGCGCAGATCGTGAGGATGGACAGTGAGGCGCAGCGATCGCGGTGGTCTATCAGTGACTGGCCGATAACCTGAAGCCTATGGCGATACACCCTAGATAGCTGCCATGAGTCTGCCAAAAACTAGGATCGCAGTGTGACTTCTCACAAATCAAAGCAGCAATTTAGAGAGTCCTTAATGCGATCACACTGACAGTCCTCTCAGGGGCATCCTGCGGTACTGTGATCTGTAGATCCCTCTCCGTCTGTCTGAAGGTTAACGACTGATTATTGGCGAGCAGACGTGCTGAGAGAACCTTCGGTTTGATGCCAGTGATCTGCAGTGGAGTCGAGGGCCAATCGAAGATGTGGAGGAAGAGATCGCTACCTCTTGCCGTCGTGCGGTAACTCTGCTCCCCCTGAATGGGGCCAAAGGTGGTTCCGTAGATGGATTCGCCATTGATTGTGATCCATTTGCCGATATCCCCAAGACGCTCCTGAAACTCCGGTTGAATCATTCCATCTGGCTGCGGCCCAACATTAAGAAGAAAATTGCCGCCACGACTAGCGACCTCGACAAGACCACGTATCAGATCCTGTGAGGACTTGTAGTTGTGGTCATGCGCGTTGTAGGCCCATGTTTCATTGATGGTCATGCAGGTCTCCCAGAGCTGGAAGTCAGAAGGGGAGGGAATTCCTTGTCGGAAGTCCTTCTGGATGCTGGCGTCTGAACCGCGCATTGGTACATCTTTGGTTGGAATCGATTTCGGAATGAACTGTTCGGGAGTGACGAAATCCGCTGTGAGACCGATCCGGTCATTCACCAGGGTTGCTCGTTGCAGCTTGTAAATAAGATCGAGAAACCGTTGCCCATCGTATTTTTCCTGGTGATCAAGGCCGTCGAACCAGATCACTTTTACGTCTCCGTATCGGGTGAGCAGTTCTGTGAGTTGAAGACGCATGTAGTCCAGGTACGACGACCACTCGGGCCGGTCAGGCTGGCCATTCCAGGTATCACGTGAAAGCTTGGAGGTGTCCCGAAATCCCTGATGATTGAGGTCCGGAGGAGAGTAGTAAAAACCAAGCGGCATGGCACGGCGAGCACAGGCATCTGAGAGTTGCTTGACGATATCTTTGCCGTAAGGTGTGTTGGTTATCTTGTAGTCCGTATAGGCAGAATTGAACATGCAGAAGCCATCGTGGTGTTTGGTTGTGAACACCATGTACTGCTGGCCGGCGGTGCGTGCGAGATCGATGAAGTGGTCAGGATCCCATTTGCTGGGATTGAAGCGCTTTGGCAGAGCACGATAATCCGCCTCCGATATACCCCAATGGCCAGGTCTCATAATGGGCCAGGAGGCTTCGACACTGGCGAGAGAATACGGCCCCCAATGGATGAACATTCCGAATTTGGCTGCGCGAAACCACGCTGTGCGTTCGTCTTCAAGGCTTTCGCCGAGCCCAAGACGAGGCAAAAACGATACTGAGGCGGCAGCAAGGCTTGTGCTCAGAAACCGGCGACGATCCCAAATATAAGCGCTCATTTCACGAGACGATATGGAGGCCGAGATGGTTCTGTCAAGAATATTGTTGTGTATTTGCCCGATTCTTGTTTGAGTTTGTGAGATTGGGGCTTACTCTAAGCACTTAATGTGGACTCTGAGCCTAGGGGCGATTCCGCGTCTCAATCCGTATGAAAGACTTCCTGCATGGCAGCCCACCACTCACCATCCGCCCGATTCTCCAAAGGCGCTTGCATCGGATTTGTAATGGCCCACCACTCTTGCGTCTTCGCATCGGCCGCCATCTTGGCCATATCCGCAGTAAAGTTCTCGCCGACATATTCAAAGTAGCTGAAGAGGATGCCGTCTCGAAGGAAGATGGAGTAGTTGCGGATGTTGCATTCTGTGATGGTGTGAAGCACCTCCGGCCAGACAGACCGGTGGTACCTCCTGTATTCAGCCTCGGCTTCAGGCTTGAGGCGGAGTGTGGAGGCATGACGTTGCATGGTATTTTCCCTTGCGAGGTTTGAGGTTCAAGCGCTTATAAGTTCGTATCGGTGGTAATATTACGCCAAATTTGCCTCTAGCGGGTTACTATAAGCACTTATGAAGCAAACGGCCCGAACAAAACGTGTGGTGAAAACGATGGCTGCTCATGGTGAGCCGCTGGTTAAACATGCGCTCGCGGAGCAACTGCGTGCGGAGATCGTCAGCGGTGCGCTGGAGCCGGGTGCTCGGATTGTTGAGGGTACCTGGGGGAGAAAGTTCGGCGTTGCCCAGGGCTCGATTCGAGAAGCCATCAACATCCTTGCACAGGAGGGGCTTGTCGCCAAGGCCTCTGGGAGAAGCGCACGTGTGGTGAGCCTGAGTGAAGATGATGTACTTCGGCTCTATGAGTTGCGAGGAGCGCTCGAAGGCCTGGCGGGGAGACTGGCGGCTGAACGCAGCGCGGACACGACGGCTCTGCAGGAGGCGGTGAATACGATGCGACGTTCGGCAAAGGCGCATCAAGCAACGGAGTTGCTGGATGCCGATCTGTCGTTTCACCTGGAGCTTTGCCGACTTTCGGGCAACGAATATCTGCTGGAGCATGCACGAAGAATCTTACTGCCATTCTTCGCCTTCGTACGCATTCGGGTGGTTGCGAGCGGGCAGGGCACCTCCCCATGGGGTCGAGAACTTGACGTGCACCAACGCATCCACGACCTCGTACACGAAGGCGAAGGGCGCGTGGCGGAACAATATATCCAACAGGTCATGTCGCGGTTCGCGGCGACGGCCTATGGCGCATGGGAGAAAAAAATAGCACCGGGCAAGAGCGGCAAAGGCAAAGGGAAGAGTTGACCACCCAATCGCCTGTGACGGTTGAAGTCTGACACAGAAACGCAAATGCAGCGGTAAATGGTCGTGCAGGGGGAAAGATCATGGCGGTGTGTTCGATCGATCGCATTGCAACGTTCGATGCGAGGTATCCATTGCCGCCTGGGGCGGGGAGCGATGCGGTTCATACGGATCCAGAGTATTGTCTGGCGGTGACGCAACTGGGGTCAACGGAGCGTGGGCTGTGCGGGACGGGATTTGCACTTACCCTCGGGGAGGGCAACCGTTTGGTATGCGAGGCGATTGAGATGCTCTCGCGGCCGTTGCGGGGCCAGCCGATCGAAGATCTCATGGCAGAGTTTGGGAGCGTAGCCCAGAGGATGGCCGAAGATCCGATGTTGCGATGGCTGGGTCCGCATAAAGGCGTTGTGCATCTGGCGCTGGCGTCGGTTACAAATGCGTGTTTCGATCTGTGGGCGAAGAGCCGGGGCGTACCGCTGTGGAAGCTGCTCTTGGATCTGGAGCCAGAGGCGATAGTACGCCTGCTGGACCTGAGCTACCTGGATGAAGTGCTGGACGCGAAAGAAGCGGTTGCGATTCTGCGGGAACAGAAGAGCACGCGTGGCCAACGCGAAGGTGTACTGCGCGCTGGATATCCCGGGTATGACACCTCTGTCGGATGGATGGCGTACGACGATGCCAAGGTACGCGAGCTTACCGAGTTGGCGATCAGTAAGGGATTCAACGCATTCAAGCTAAAGGTAGGGTCGCGGAACCAACAGCGCGACCTTCGGCGCGCAACGATGCTACGCGAATGCGCCGGCGACGCGGGAACCGTGATGTATGACGCGAACCAGCAGTGGACGCTGCCGGTGGCGCGCACCATGTGTGCGGAACTGGCGAAGCTCCGGCCCTTGTGGATCGAAGAGCCAACTCATCCGGATGATGTGATGGCACATGTGGCGCTGGCGCACGAGATCGCTCCGGTGAAGATTGCGACCGGTGAGCACATTCCCAATCGAGTTGTCTTCAAGAACTTTATTCAGTCGGGCGCGGTGCACTATGTCCAGGCAGATTGCACGCGGTTAGCTGGTGTAAGCGAGTTCCTGACGGTGAGTTTGCTCGCGAAAAAGTTCAATCTCCCGGTAGTGCCGCACGTGGGCGACATGGGACAGGTACATCAACACCTGGTGTTGTTCAACCATGTCGCGATGGGGCATGAGACGCAGTTTCTGGAGTACATTCCACACCTGCGGAAGCACTTCGTTCATCCGGCGGAGGTGGATGGCGGCTTTTATCGCACCCCGCAAGATGCAGGCGCCTCAACCGATTTGAAGGAGTTGGCAGAACGGAGTTGCGTATGAGCGGCATGGTGCTGCAAGGCATAGGCCTGACGATGACAGCCGGTGTGATGTCCGGCAATTGCATGCTTCCCATGAAGTTTGCGAGGCGCTGGCGGTGGGAGAACATCTGGCTGGTTTTTGTTATTGTGTCGCTGCTGATTTTGCCTTGGGCGCTGGCGTTTGCGGAGGTGAACCGGTTCCTGGAGGTTTACCGCGTGGTTCCAGTCGCCGTGATGTACGCTCCACTGCTGTTTGGTGCGGGCTGGGGCGTGGCGCAGATTCTATTTGGCATCTCCGTGCGACGCCTTGGGATGGGTGTGGGTTACGCCATCATTGTGGGGCTGGGTGCGGTGTTCGGCACACTGGTGCCGCTGTTCGTAGGTCAGAGGAGGTTTGTGTCTGGCGTCTCGCTGGCAGAGATACTGGCCGGCGTGATGGTGATGGTCTCGGGAATTGTGCTGACGGCATGGGGTGGTCAGGTCCGCGAGCATGCCGGTAGCGAAACGATCGCAGCGCACTCGCAGGAGCAAGGCTATCTGGCGGCGGTACTGCTCGCGGTGCTGTGCGGCGTGCTGGCGCCCATGCTGAACTATGCCTTTGCATTCGGACAAGGACTGGCCTTGGCCGCCGTGCGCCTGGGGAACTCTCCGGCAGCGGCAGCATATGCGGTATGGCCAGTGGCGCTGCTGGGCGGCTTCCTCCCGAATTTTGCGTATAGCGTCTATCTGCTGCATAAGAACAGGAGCTGGGCAACCTTTGTCGAGAGCGGTGCTGATGGTATGTGGGCGGCGTTGATGGGCGTCCTGTGGGTGGGGGCAATTTCGCTGTATGGTGTGGCTGCGGTCTACCTGGGGCCGCTGGGAACGTCGATTGGATGGGGGCTCCTTCAGATCTTTATGATCATGGCGGCGACGATGTCAGGCCTGCTGACGGCGGAGTGGAAGAACGCTTCGCGCAGGGCGATGATGTTGATGAGTATGGGCATGGCAGGACTGATCGGCGCGACTGTGCTGTTGTCCATGGGGAGCCATTGAAAGAGAGCTCGGAATGTATAGCCGCTGGCTTGAATCTGCAGGAGGTAAAGAGCGTAAGGGGCGTACTGCAGGTTTGCGCTTGTTCGTTATCTCCGCCCTGCTGATGCCAAGTGCTTTCTCGATCGCGTATGTACCGTCGACCGATTCGCAGACCGCAAAGAAATCGGCACCGTTACCACAAGACGCAATGACGTTATTGCAGCAGGGGCAGGGGGACGCCGCGATTGCGGAGTATCGGCGCGCGATCGCGACAGCACCGCGCAATGGCAGAAACTACTACGGCCTTGCCGTAGCACTGGATCGGGCGGGTGCATTGCGCGACGAGCGAGTGACGCTCGAACATGCGCTGCGGTTGGATGGATCCTATGCGCCGGTGCATAACCAGCTGGGACTGCTGAATAGGAAGGAGGCGAAGCAGGCACTGGCAGTAGGCCGAATTCAAGCGTGCGATCGCCCTGGACCCACAATACGCCGAGGCCAAGAACAATCTGGGTGTGCTGCTGCGTACGCTCGGCGAGAACCGCAAGGCAGAGGCGCTGTTTCGTGAAGCTCTCGCAGAGAATGCGGGGTACGCGCAGGCGCTGAGGAATCTTGGTTCGTTGCTGGCGGTGGACGCACGGCTGAACTGCTTCGGAGGGCGATAGAGGTCGATCCCAAGAATGTGGATACGCTGACAGAATACGCAATGGTTCTGCTGCGGCTCAATAGGAAGGCTGAGGCGGTCGAGGAGTTTCGTGCGGCGATGCATGGGGCGCGGGATGCCGATATCGCTCAAGCCCTGTGGATCATCCGGTCAAGGTGAAACGCTTTATCCAGATACCTTCTGGAGCGACTGTTGGCGGTGACTCTACGCGGAGTGATCGGCACGAGACTCTTTCAATATAGATCGCCACTGCGCCTTGTTAAGCACTCATATTTCGTGCAACGCATTGAAAATGCGCCGTCTACAAGCTTTCCCGGCATCGCCTTCCGTTGCCGGCGGCAATCGGTAGATGTGTTGGGGACCTAGGCGTTTTCATTCCGATTAAACCCATATATCTCTGAATATCTCTGTCACACATCAATATGTGGTCCTAGCTCCTTTGGAAATCGGGCACCTTCGTCCGCCTATAGAAAACTTTTTATAAAACATTTAGTGACAACTTTCATTTTCATCTGTATATTTTGCTGCGCTCAGCTGAGCGCTTAAATGTAAACGCCGGAAGGTCATCGGAGGACGTATGGCGGAACAATCTGCAGATACGAAAAACAACATGTAAGCGCTTACTCGCTGCGCTACTGCTACTCGGTGGGATCGTGATCTGGCCCGGGGGGAGTTACGCACAACTCTCTTCCGCATCGATCAATGGTTCCGTACACGACGGAACCGGGGCGATTGTTGTCAATACGTCGATAACGCTTCGAAACGTGGACGCTTTGGTCGAAACAAAGGCGGCCAGGGTCCCCGAATCCAGTGTGGGGGGAAGTTAAAGGGGCCAACAGCTTGACGGGGAATACTGTTCTGCGGTGTTTGGCACGAAAAATGCGCATAGGAAAGAGTTTAAGGAGGTTTGACGTGAAGCTATTAAGAAGCCAGGAACGCATGAGAATAGCGAAAAAAGTGTTTCGATACGCGGGTCTGCTGAGCTGCGTTGTTCTGCTGTTCTCAGTGCAGATGATTGCCCAACTCTCCACCGCGGCCCTCAACGGAGTGGTTCGCGACCCGTCTGGAGCGGTGGTGCCCAAGGCAAGCGTTTCGCTGACCGCGGCGGACACCGCCGTGGTTCACACCACCCTGTCCAACAACGCCGGCGAGTATGTCTTCACCAGCCTCACGCCTGGCAGGTACACCATCCAGGCATCCGCGCCGGGATTCGGATCGAAGAAGGTCTCTGAGTTCGTGCTTGCCGTAGGGCAGACGGGGACGATCGACTTCGCGCTCCCCGTCGGCTCTGAGACCAGCGTTGTTACCGTTCAAGCGGAGGCGCAACAGCTGGATGTAACCAGTTCAAACCTGGGTACGGTGCTCGCCACCAAGCAGGTAAACGATCTTCCGACGAATGGCCGCAACTTCACCGCGTTGCTTTCGCTGACGCCGGGAGTTGTGCCGGTGAGCACAGGGCAAAACAGCATGGGTGGGCGCAACGGCGGATTTTCCGCACCTGTCGCCCAGGGCTCGTCGTTCACCTTTCCCGCGATTAACGGGCAGACGAACCGCAGCAACTTCTTCTTGACAGACGGCCTCAACAACTACGGCAGCATCCTCAGCACCTACGCGGCTCCTCCCATCATCGACGCCATTCAGGAGATCAAGGTCGTCTCCCACACCGACAGCGCCGAGTACGGCTCAGTTCTCGGTGGCGTGGTCAACGTCGTCAGCAAATCCGGCACCAACAGCTTCCACGGCTCCGCATGGGAGTACTTCCGCAACGAGTCCCTCGATGCCCGTCCGTACTTCCTGCCAACCAGCAGCAGCAAGCCAACCTTCCACGAGAACCAGTTTGGCGGAGCTCTCGGCGGCCCGGTATGGATTCCCAAACTCTACAACGGCAGAGACAGGACCTGGTTCTTCGTTGCCTATCAGGGCCTGCGATACAGCGCTGTGGCCACCAACAACATCCTGGTTCCGACGGCAGCGCAGCTTGCCGGTGATGAGAGTGGAGCTCCCCAGATCTACGATCCGTTCTCCACCGTACCCGACCCTGTACATCCCGGCCAGTACCTTCGTACCCCCTTCCCAGGAAACCAGATACCGGCAAATCGGATCGACCCGCGCATGGTCGCCTTTGCCAAATTTGTCTTTCCCGCTGCCGGACCATTGGTGCAAGGCAACAACGCCGTCGACAGTCAGCCGCTGGTCCAGACCCAGAACGAGTTCACCGCTCGCATCGACCAGCATCTGTTCAAAAATGACTCTGTCTGGTTCCGCTACAGCATGATCAACAGCAGCGAAAACTCCTCGGGTGGACTCCCTGGACTGGTCAAGACGGATGCCATTCCGGCACGCAACTGGGGCGGCAGCTACAACCATGTCTTCAGCCCCAGCCTCATGTTTCAAGTCCAGTACGCACGTACTACCGTCCAGGACAACGCCACGACCCTTTGGACGAAATCGATCGCCAGCGTCTACGCCGCAGCCGGCTTCTCCGATGGATTTGCTGGCGGCTTCGCCGCGAACAATGGCGGCAAGCTGCTGCCCAGCCCTGGAATCAACAACTATGCCAGTGGCGGCGAGAGCATTGAAAACACCCCCAAGGCAACCGACAGCCATCAGATCAGCGGTGTCGTCACCGAAATCCTTGGCAATCATGAGCTCCGCGCTGGCGGCGGCTTTATCAGCAACACCTTCGCCAGCCCCATCTCCTACGCCGGGCTCACCTTCGCGGCACAGCAGACGGCGAACCCCAGCCCGGTCCTCGATTCAAACGGTAACCCGATCTCAACCGGCGATCCGCTCTCCTCGTTCCTGCTCGGGGTGCCCGATGGCGCCAACCGCCGCAATGTAAACGAAGTCACCCGTCCCGGCGGAGTCATGGACTTCTTCCTGCAGGACACCTGGAAGGCGACCTCCAGACTCACCGTCAACGGCGGTCTCCGCTACGACTACTCCTTCCTCCCTGCCTACGGCACGGACGCCACCATCGGACAGGAGGGCGGCATCGAGACCGGCGACATGGACTTCAACACCGGAAACTACATCCTGCAGAAGCTACCACCAAGCTGCGCATCCAGAGGCTTCGCTCCCTGCATCCCCGGCCCCAACGGTCAGCTCCCGGCGAACGTGATCGTCGATCCACGCGGCAAGATCTCTCACAACTTCACGGGCAACTGGGGGCCGCGCCTCGGTCTTTCATATCGCCTGGGAGACAAGACGGTGGTTCATGCCGGTTTCGGCATCGTCTATGACAACTGGGCCGCAGTCTCCCAGATGGCGCAGAACATTGAGGGCGCCTGGCCTGATATCGGACAGCAGCAATTCAACGGCAAGAACCAGCCAACCAGTGCCGGAGCGACGTCCATTACCCCCACCGTAACGGCGCAGGATCCCTTCGGCAGCAATGGCAGCGGACTCTTCCCACCCGCGACCCCCTTCACCCAGGTGCAGTGGTTCTACGATCCCAAGATCAAGAACGCCTACTCGGAACAGTGGAACGTCGGGGTCCAGACTCAACTCACTCCCTCCACCGCCCTCACCGTCAACTACGTCGGCTCCGGCTCTCACCGTGTGGTTACTGGCGGCTACTACAACACCGCCTTGACACCCGGACCGGGCGATCCCCAGGCGCGCTCGCTCTATCCGTACATCGCGCCCACCTTCTACGACCGCAGCAACGGCACCTCTTCCTACAACGCCGGCCAGCTCCAGTTGGATAAACGCTACACGCGCGGACTCTCCTACTCCGTCGGCTACACCTACTCCAAGTCGATCAACGCCGGCGGCGATGGCTGGTTCGGTGCGGAGGGTGGCGTTCCCGTCGATCCCTACCATCCCAACGCATTCGGAAGCCGCTCTGTCGCCGGTACGGACCTCACACACGTCCTCACCGAAAACACGATCTACCAGGTTCCCATCGGCAAGGGCCAGCGTTGGTCTACGGGCAACGCCGTGGCCGACTACCTCCTGGGCAACTGGCAGCTCAACAACTTCCTCACCCTTCGCTCCGGTCTTCCCTTCACTCCCATCATCAGCAGCGACATCGCCAACACTGGGAACGTAGGCTGGGCAGGATACGAACACGCCAACCTCGTCGGCGATCCACACAAGAATGTTCCCGCCGGCTTCAACTTCAATCCAACGGCATTCACTACGCCGGCCCAATACACCTACGGCACAGCCGGTCGAAACTCCTTACGTTCGCAGCGCTATATCAATATGGATGCATCGATCTTCCGTCAATTCCCCGTCTGGGGCGAGCGGCGGTTTGAGTTCCGCGCAGAGGCCTTCAACCTGTTCAACCATCCCGTTATGGGCAGTCCCCACAACGACATCAACAACGGCTCCCAGTTCGGCCTGATCACCGGTACCTCCAGTACAGAAAGACAGCTACAACTAGGCGGGAAGTTCATCTTCTAGGAACTTGATGCGTGGAGCTGAGCGGCTTCAGTAAGGCACGCGTCAGCTATGTGTCACAGGATGAACGTGTGCCTCACGATCACCCGTTGCGAGCGGAGCGCCTGCTGACGGACCAGGTGCTCCGCTCGCTGAGCGTATGTCCAAACGGCATATTCCGATTTCGTTCCGCCGATGGGAATGCTGTAATACGTGCAATCGCCCTTGTACGGACAATAGGTGTAATGCGTTGCCCGAAAAGGTGGAGTGCTGTAACCTTCTGTTCCTGGCTGCCAGTTAGCGCATCTCCATGTCCTCCGAGCGAATCGCCCGGTGCACTGTGGTGAAACGGTGTGGCAGAATGTTTCGTGTTCGCATCTGACTCTGGCTGAAGCGAACGCACGGCAGGTATATGAAGACTCGACAGCGACGCTTGCAAGAGTACGCAGGATGGATGGTATGCAGCGTGCTCTCAACCCTGCTGCTGCTGGAAGGCCTCGGCCAAACCCGGAAAGCGGTTCCCGCCGCAAAGCAACGCCAAGGGGCAGCCATCCAGCTCCCGGCTGCCCCGGACCGCGATGGCTACGTGGGGTCTGCAAGCTGTTCCCGGTGTCATCTCGGAATTTACCAGCAGTTTTCACGGACCAGCATGGGCCGGTCCATGTCTCCGATCACCGCAGAGCTCTTGCAGACTCTGCCCGCCTCGGCCGACCTCTACGATGACAGGTTGGACCGGCACTTTGCAGTGCATGCCAGGGATGGAAAGCTGTACCAGAGCGAGTACCAGACGGATGCGGGTGGGAAGGAGATATTTCGGGACACGCACGAGCTCGATTGGATCATAGGTACAGGAGCCAACGGCTTCGGAGCGCTTCTGCAGCGTGACAACTATCTCTTTCAGGCACCCCTGTCCTTCTATTCCAAACCAGGCACCTGGGGGCCGTCTCCGGGCTACGAGTTCGGAGACTACGGCTTCAACCGCCCTATCCTGGCCGGTTGCATCTCCTGCCACAGCGGCCGCCCGCGGCCGGTCGCTGCAACCAATGGACGCTTTGAAACCCCTTCGTTTACTGAGATGGCCATCGGCTGTGAAAACTGTCACGGGCCAGGAGCGGCGCACGTACGCGCGATGGATTCGCGAGACTCGCCGAAGAAGGACGATCTCATCGTAAATCCGGCCGGCCTGAGCATGGATCTGGCGAACAACATCTGCATGTCGTGCCATCAGACGGGCAATGTGCGCGTATTCAAGGAGGGCAAGACGTATCAGGACTTCAGGCCGGGAACGCCCCTGGACGACGTCCTCTCGATCCTGATGGTTCCTCCAACCCGGGAGTCCCCCCCGCAGGCCGATCATCTTGAGCACTTCTACTCGATGACCTTGAGCAAGTGTTATCGGGCCAGCGCAGGCCGCATGGGATGCATCACCTGCCACAATCCGCATGTGGAGCCCTCGAAGGAAGAGGCGCCAGCGTACTTCAACGCGCGATGCCTGACTTGCCATACCCAACAGAGCTGCAAACGGTCCCATGCCGCGCGTGAGAGCAGCATGCTCGCAGATAACTGCATCGGGTGCCACATGCCGAAGCGGGATGTGCAGGTGATTTCGCACTCCAGCGTCACTAGCCATCGGATTCTCGCCCGGCCCGACGAAGGCTTTCCGGATACCGCCTTTCATCAGACCACCCCGGCTTTACAGGATCTGATTCATCTCAACCCAGTACCCGGCAGGAAAGATGATGTGGTCCCACCGCTCACCCTCTTGCAGGCCTATGGCGAGCTTGCCGCGAGTAAACCGGAGTATGTTTCTCCTTATCTCAAGGTCCTCGCACAACTGGAGCAGACCGATCCCGACAAGGCCATAGTGCAGGCTGCTCTGGGTCGCAGAGAACTCAAGAGTGGCAAGCTGCAGGAAGCGGCCGACCATCTGTATCGCGCGTTGCAGCTTGGACCGCCACAGGCCACGGTCTATGGTGATCTTGCCGAGGCCACGACAAAAATGGGCCGCCCCGAGGAGGGGCTCGCCCTGCTGCAGAAGGCAACGGCGCTCGATCCCTTCAATCCGGTGCTGCAGAGGGCGCTGGTTGTGCGCCTCATCAATATGAAGCAATACTCGAACGCGGTCGCAGCAATGGAGCACTACCTGGAGATATTCCCACAGGATTCCTATATGCGGAAGATGCTGAGTCTCGCTCAAGGAGAACCTTTACAGAAATGATCAACCCCAGTCTGCAGCGAGTCCGTTTCCAGACACCATCCGCCTGCGCCGTTACAACTGGGATGTTGCTGGCCTTGTGTACTCAAGGCCTGTTCGCCCAGAACACGGCCGAGATTCGCTTTGAAAATCGCCAGCCGCAGTCAGGCGTCGATTTCGTCCTGAACAACGGAACCACCAGCGACAAGCCGATCATCGACAGCATTCCGGGCGGGGTCGCTCTACTCGATTATGACAACGACGGCTACCTCGACATCTTTTTCACCAATGGCGCGCAGATCCCCACTCTCTCCAAAGAGGAGCCTAGCTTCTACAACCGGCTCTATCACAACAATCACGACGGGACATTTACCGATGTAACCGACCGCGCCGGCTTGCGCGGCGCAGGCTACAGCATGGGTGCGGCGGCAGCAGACTTTGACAACGATGGATGGACCGATCTCTATGTCACTGGGATCAATCGGAATATTCTGTACCGCAACAATCACGACGGGACATTTACCGATGTAACCCATCGCGCCGGCGTCTCCGGAGTTACACCCGAAGGCAAGAAATTGTTGGCGGTCTCCTCCGCGTGGATTGATTACGACAACGATGGCCGCCTCGATCTCTTTGTAACGAACTATCTGGACTGGTCGCCTGAGACTTCCAGAATCTGTGGCGAACCCGGCAAGCGTCTGTCATGCCCGCCATCGCTCTACTCCGGCCAGCCAAACATCCTTTATCACAACAACGGCGATGGCACATTCACCGATGTCTCAACCGCGACCGACATTGCCAGTCACATAGGCAAGGGCATGGGCGTAGCCATCGCGGATTACGATGCAGATGGATGGATGGATATCTTCGTCGCGAATGATAACGAGAGAAACTTCCTGTTCAGGAACCGCAAGGGCAAGGGCTTCGACGAAATCGGCGTTGAGGCCGGCGTGGCTTACACCGACGATGGCCTTCCGGTCTCGAGCATGGGCGTCGATTTTCGTGACTATCGCAACGACGGCAGACCCAGCCTCTTCATCACCGCTCTCGGTGGCGAGACCTTCCCCCTGTATCGGAACGAAGGGAATGGTTTCTTCAGGATGGACACCTATCCCGCCGGGATCGGCTTCCCCACGTTCAAGATGAGCGGCTGGGGAGCTGGAATCTATGACTTCAATAACGATGGTTTCAAGGATCTGTTCAGCGCCAACTCGCATGTCAGTGAGAACGCCGACCTCGACCCGCAGCAGCACTACCGGCAGGCCAACGCAGTCTTCCAGAACCTGCAGAACGGCATCTTTCAGGACATAAGCGCACAGGCAGGCGCTGCTCTATCCCTACTCGGAGCCCATCGCGGTTGTGCCTTCGGCGATTTGAATAACGATGGCAAGATCGATGTCGTCGTCTCCGCGATCGGAGGTCCGGCCGAGCTCCTCTACAACACATCCGTAAGCGGCAACCACTGGCTGCTGATTCAGACCATCGGAGTCAAAAGTAACCGCGATGGCATCGGCACGCAGATCAAGCTCATCTCGATGTCCGGCGCCGTGCAGTATAACCAGGTGACGACCGCCGGAAGCTATGCGAGTTCCTCGGACAAGCGGGTCCACTTCGGCCTCGGTCGTGACAAGCTGGTGAAGGAGATCGAACTCCGCTGGCCGAGCGGGACGATCCAGGTTCTGCACAACGTGAAGGCGGATCAGATTCTAAAGGTCACCGAGGGCGCGTCATGAAAGCACTCTGGCTCTATCTTCTGTGGATGACAGTGGCCGTGCCTGGTGCCTTGGCCGATACCTGCAGCGGGGCGGAGACTCAGATCACGACCATCTCCAAGGACCTCGCACGCAATGCGGCCACTGCCGCGAAGATCCTGCTGGCTCCGCTTGAGGTAGCTTATCCTGATTGCGCTCAAATTCTGCTTGCACGTGCACGGATCGAGGCGGCGCAAGGATCCGCCGCAGAGGCGCACGATCTGTTCCTACGCTACCTGGAACAAGCGCCGGACGATTCCACCGGCATGGCGTACTTCGCCCGTTTCCTCATCGACCAGGCCGAGTACCAGCGGGCCGATGACCTCTCGGCCGGCGCGCTCGATCGTAGTCCCAGCGATCCTGCCGCGCTGGCCGTGCGTGGTCAGATCCTAGATATGAAGCGGCAGTCCCAGCTCGGCCTGGAACTGCTCAAAAGGTCGTGCGAGCTTGATCCCGACAATGCCGACGCACAGTTTCAACTCGGAGCTCTGTACGATCGAGGCAAGCGGCCCGCCGATGCCGTAAAGCATTTTCAGAAGGTAGTGGATCTTGATCCCGGGTACGCTCCTGCATGGGATTACCTCGCTCTGAACCTGGAGCCGCTCGGCGAGCTGGATCGCGCCGACGCCGCCTATAGAAATGGTCTTACGGTTAACCAGGATGGGCCACACTTCGACGCATTTCTCGATTACAACTACGGTCGCTTTCTGGCCAAGCGTAACCAACTCCTCGAGAGCAAGCGGCATCTCGACCGCGCAGTGGATCTTGTGCCTGATTTCCGCGCCACCTGGTACGACCGCGCGAAGCTTAACCTGCGGCTGGGCAACTATCCGGAGGCGCGAACGGATGCCGAGAAGGCTGCCAGCATTACCGGCCAGATTGGCGGCATCATCGATCTCCAGATCGATGCGCTGCTCGAACAGATCTACCGGCGGCTGGGTGAAACGGAGCTGGCGGAGAGGTATGCTGTTCTGACGCGGGAGACCCCTCCGCCTGTGCGCAAGGGATACGAACAGTCCCCACCACAATAAATCGGCAATGAATCGACGGCTCGCTACTTTTTGGAAGGCGTGTAGGGCTGCGTGCGGACGATGCCCTTGCCCTCTTGAACCGTAACGATTTGCCCGGCATCGACCTTCGGAACGCTCTCGGTCTTGCCGCTGGGCCAGCGGACAGAGAGCTCCGCGACTGAGGACGTGCCTAGACCGAAGTGCAGGCGCAGGTCACTCTGCGACAGAAAAGAGCCACCACTGCGCACCTCGTCGATTTGTTTATGCCCCCCGGCGCTCAACGTAACCCGTGCGCCGATCGCATCCCGGCCGGTAGCAGTCAGCGCCCGTATCGTCAGAGAACTCCCACTCACTGGGGCAACGTTCTTGAGCAGCGTGGGCGCCTCTCCCATGTTCACGATAACGATCTCCTGCTCGCCGTCGTTGTCCAGGTCGCCCACCGCGAGACCTCGCGACGAGTGCTCGTCGGATATCCCCGGTCCGCCCGCCCCGGAGAGGTCGAAGAACTGGCCGTCTCTCCGGTTCCAGTAGAGCAGCCGCTGCTGCTTGAAACGCTCGCCCGTGTGTCCGTCTTCCACCTCGGGATAGACGTGCCCATTGGCGACGATCAGGTCAGGCCACCCATCGTTGTCGATGTCGAGAAACGCGGTTCCCCATCCCAGATAACGCGTGTTCACCGCGAGACCGCTATCGATCGTCGCATCCTCGAAGTTGTTGTTGCCCTCATTGCGATAGAGCGTATGTGTGTCGTCTGCGAAGTTGGTCTTGAAGATGTCCAGCAGACCGTCATGATTGAAGTCTCCAGCACTCACTCCCATGCCAGCCTGTTCGCGGCCATCTTCGTTGTACGCTACACCGGCCTCCGCAGCGATCTCCTCAAAGCCTTTTCCCGCCAAATTGTGGTAGTAGAGGCTGGCGGTCGAGTCGCAAGCCACATAGATATCCGGCCAGCCGTCGTTGTCGAAGTCCCCAGTCAGCGCGGTGAAGCCATAGTAGTTCTTCGGCGTCGTCACATGGAGTGAATCGGAGACGTCCTGGAAGTGGCCGTGCCCATCGTTCTCGTAGAGCGAGACCGTCTCTGCCGGCAGTCCCCGAGGACCACACAAAACCGGCAGGCCCTTCCACCGGCACTGCGACTTATCTCCAGGACGCGGCGTCTTGGCCGGATCGAATTCGATATAGTGCGCCACGACCAGATCAAGAAAGCCATCCCGATTGAAGTCAAGGAAGGCACAACCCGTGCTCCATCGCCGCTGCCCGGTTACCAGTCCTCTCTCCTTCGCCTCGTCACGAAACGTTCCATTGCCGAGGTTATGGTAGAGAGCGTTCTGCCCCCATTGCGTGACAAATAGGTCGACGTTTCCGGAGTTATCGACATCGCCCGCGCACACCCCCTGCCCCCAACCCGTGTGTGCCAGCCCAGCCTTCGCCGTAACATCTTCGAATTTCAGACCGCCGAGGTTGTGGTAGAGATAGTGCGTCGCAGCAGGACCACGGTCCAGTTGCCCGCCGTTCACCACAAAGATGTCCGGGAGACCATCGTTGTCATAGTCGATGATCGCGACACCGGTGCCAGTGGTCTCAATGATGTACTGTTTGCCCTTCTCCGCACCGGAGATGTTGACGCCCTTCAATCCAGCGGGGGCCGCCATGTCCTGGTACCGCACAACCGGCGCCTTCATTCCCGGAGGCAACGGTTTGGCGGGAGTAGATCTTCCATTACCCGTCGCTACGCCCATCCCTTGCGCATAAGCGGTGCTACTCGCGCAGCAACCCAGCAGCAGGCCGGCGCACAAGATAACAAGAGAGAACTTGGCGGAGCGAGTAAAAGAGCAAGTCCTGATCACCCCGCGGATTATAGCACTTGGAAATATACGCTCCAGGCTGCATCTCCGCTCCTACTGGGAGTCGCAACGGCGACGCCCCACCAGTGAAACGGCAGCTACAGAGGCACTTTTATTATGCTAGACTTCTGATCGAGCTGCGACGCCCCGCATCTGCAAACGACCGCAAGGCAGGCGTTATGGCTCCCCGTCAGACGGAGATTTTTCTCGCGAGATGAACCACTGGCTGCGGGATAGCCGCAGCCAGTCGCGGCGAACTCACGGATGCGGGTATCACGGACGTGGAGCACCAATGCCTGCAGCAAGGATTGCTCGATCAACCGCCCGCATACTTCGTTTCCCTGTAGCTGTCGTGTGTATCTGCGGCTGCGCCATCGCTCAACCGCAGACCTCGCATTGCAAGGGGCCGACCGAGTTGGAGCGCGCCATCGCCGCGCATCCTTCAGCGGCCGCCTACGATGCGCTTGGCGCTTACTTCGGACAGCAGAACCAGCTCTCCTGCGCCCTCTCCGCCTTCCACTCGGCGGTTCATCTTGCCCCGGGATCGTGGGAGGCCCACTACGATCTAGCCATTGCCCTCCTGCAACACGGTGGTGCGGAACAAGCGGTGCGGGAGCTTCGGACCGCGTCCGGTCTGAAACCGGGAACCCCACGGATACAGCTCGCGCTTGGCGTCGCACTCAACCAGTCGAACCAGCCCGATGCAGCCATCGATGTCTTCAAAGCCGTTCTGAAGATCGATCCAAAATCCATACCCGCCCTGGACGGTCTGACCAAGGCGCTGATTGCGGAGAAGAGATATTCGGCGGCCATTGCCTATCTGAAGGATGCGCCGGCTGACGAAGTGTTGGCATTGAATCTCGCCATCGCGTACTCAAAAAACGGAAATACCGAGGAAGCGCTGCAAACCCTGTCTGCAATCGCGAAAGATCACCCGGACTACGCCCAGGCGCACGTAAACCTCGCCATCCTCTATACCCAGCAGAGCCGCTATCGCGATGCGGCCGACGAGTTTCAGCAGGCATTGCGGATTGATCCGACAGATGATGTTGCTCGAGTCTCTTACATCAAAGCATTGATCATTCTGGCGCACCTCGATACCGCATTGCCGCTGGCTGAAGACTACCTTCGCCGCAAGCCCAACGACTTCGAGGCTCTCTATCTGATGGGAGCTGTAGACCGCGAACTCGGAAGATATACCGAGGCGGAAAAGGCGCTATCCAAGGCGGTAGAGATTAAGTCGGATCACTATGACTCCCGTTATGATTTAGGCTTTGTTCTGGCCAAGCTCGGTAAGCGCGCGGAGGCGCGAGTGCAGCTTGAAGAGGCGCTGCAACTCAATCCCAGTTCCAGCGAAGCCCGCTTTCAGCTCGCCTCTGTCCTGCGCTCCCTCGGCCAGAAAGATCAGGCCAACGAAGAGTTGAAAGTCTTCCAGCAGAAGACAGCAGAGACCGTAAAGCAGGACGTAGCAGGCGTCAAGAGCAACCAGGCCAATCAGTATCTGGTCACAGGCGAGGTGGAGAAGGCCCTTGATCTCTACCGTGAAGCTCTCGTCGAAGATCCGAAGAATGCACGCACCTACTACGATTACGCGCTGGCTCTCGATCGAGCAGGAGACCTTGCTGCCGAGCGTGACGCCCTGGTCAAGTCGATCGCTTTAGACGCTGCATTCGCTCCCGCGCACAATCAGCTTGGGCTGCTCAACCTACAGGCCGGGCAGATGGCGGATGCCGAGCAGCAGCTCAAACTCGCCAGCTCGCTCGACCCGCAATACTCCGAGGCACAGGGCAATCTGGGCGTCCTGTATGGTCAGCAGGGAAACGATGCGGAAGCAGAACGGCTTTTCCGGCAAGCGACGGAGAACAATCCCAAATATACCCGGGCCTTTGTGAATCTCGGACTTGTCCTGGCAAGTCAGGCGCGCTTTACAGAAGCGGAAGAAGTGCTGCGCCACGCGGTGCAACTCGAGTCCAACAACACCTCCGCTCTCACCGCCGATGCGATGGTATTGACCCGCCTGAACCGCCCCACCGAGGCCATCGCCTCGTTTCGCAAGGTGATCGAACTCAATCCCCAGGCTGCGGAAGCTCATCTGAATCTCGGAATTGCCATGGCAGATCAGTTCAATCTGAACGACGCTTTGGCCGAGTTCTCGGAGGCGGTGCGCCTTGCTCCAAAGAGTGCGGTCACCCACTACAACCGCGGGAGAGTCCTGCTGGACCTCCAACGCAATCAGGAAGCCAAGCTGGAGCTGGAGGCGACAACAAATCTTGACTCTGGCTCGACAGAAGCCTGGTATCTACTAGGTCTGATTGCCCGTCAATCCGGAGATTCCGACGTGGCGATCCGGCAGTTTTCACAGGCCGTCGCCTTGAAGCCCACTTACGCCGACGCGCGGTACATGCTCGGCCGCGAACTTCTACACAAGGGGGATAGTGCCGGCGCGATTGAGCAATGGCGCAAGGCCGTTGAGATTCAGCCCGACTATGGCGAGGCCCTCTATAACCTCGCCCGTCTGCTCGCCAAATCCGACCCCGAGGATGCGAAGCACCTACAGACCCGGTTCGAGAATCTGCAGACACAGAAGCACGTCATGGATCGCGCCCAGACGCTGGGTAACTTTGCCTTGGCCTCGGCGGAGGCTCACGATTGGCCGCAAGCGATCGCCCAACTGAAGGAGGGCATTGAGCTCTGCAAAGACTGCAGTGCTCTGCCGCTGCTTCACAAGGATCTTGGGCTCATCTACTGCCGCTCCGGTGAATTGAAGAATGGACGCGCCGAGTTGCTTGTCGCACAAAAGCTTTCGCCAACCGACCTGGATGTTACACAAGCGCTCCAGATATTGGAGTCAATGGGGAAGTAGCACTCTGCTGCCGATACCATGCGGTACCACGCCGTACGTTCATCCTCCACGTCTTGTCCGAACAGAAGGCCGGGCGCGAAGGCGAGAGAAGCAGCTGCGAGACCAGATGCGAGGAGACTGCGCCGGTTCAAAATAGGAGCGTTCATGATGCGACGGACGATGATCCGACGAATGATATTGGTGGCGATAAATGTACGTCAAACTATTGTTCGCCCACACCCTTCACTCGTGATGGAAGACCTCCTCCATACACTCTCCCTCCGCCGGTTCTCGAGCGGCGTCTGCATCGGGTTGGTGATGGCCCACCACTCCTGCGTCTTATGATCCGCAGCCATCTTCTTCATGTCGGCCGCGAGATCTGTTCCGGTGTATTCGAAATAACTGAAAAGCAACCCATCTCTCAGGAAGATCGAATAGTTCGAGATATGGCACGCGCGATCCTGTTGAGCACTTCGGGCCAGACCGCGCGGTGGCAACGCTTATATAGGCCTCTTCTGCTTCGGGCTATAGCTGGATAAGGGATGCGTAGCGCTGCATGCTGGTGCTGCTTCGATCCGATTTGCCACAGACGCTGATTGTGGAATCTAAACTCTCGCGCGTTGACGTTTTCCGTATCCGTCCTGTGCGCTCTGGCTGGCCCATGTGGGGAGAAAGATCTGCAATCTGGAAGATCACTGTCAAGAAAACCAAGGTCATGCAATGGCATCGCGTTTTTTTGCCCGCAAATGATAGTTTGTACATATAATTCACGGGCTTCTGCATTTATGTAAGGAGATCCCGTGAAATTCACCGCCCTTGGATTCGCCGCCGCCGCCCTTTCGCTCGCTCCCTTTGTACTCCCTCTGCATGCTCAGGTTGAAGGCGAAAAGATCGCCACAAGCTCAGCACATCCCGTGCCCGCCATCCAGGACACCGAGACAGCTGCCCAGCGCGATGCCCGAATGGCCTGGTGGCGCGACGCCCGCTTCGGCATGTTCATCCATTGGGGTCTTTACTCCATTCCTGCTGGATCCTGGGACGGCAAGCCGATCGATGGGATCGGCGAGTGGATCATGAACCGCGGCTCCATCCCTGTCGCCGATTACGATGCCCTCGCCAGCCAGTTCAATCCCGCCGCCTTCAACGCCCATGACATCGTCGCCCTCGCCAAGGCTGCGGGTATGAAGTACATCGTCATCACCGCCAAGCACCACGACGGCTTCGCCATGTTCGATTCCAAGGCGGACTCCTTCAACATCGTGCAGGCCACCCCCTTTCATCGCGACCCCATCCGTGAACTCGCCTCCGAGTGCAAGAAGCAGGGCGTGAAACTTGGCTTCTACTACTCTCAGGACCAGGATTGGTCAGCACCCGGCGGAGCCGCCTACAAGACCGGGGGGCACAAGCCGCCAACCTTCCATTGGGATCCAAAGGCCCAGGATGGCGACTACGCGAGCTATCTTCACAACAAGGCCATCCCGCAGTTGAAGGAGCTTCTCACAAACTATGGTGATTTCCCGGTCGTCATCTGGTTCGACACGCCGACCGTGGACATGACCCCCGCCCTCGCCGGAGAAGTTGTGGCCCTGCTGAACCAGCATCCTAACCTCATCTGGAACAACCGCCTTGGCGGCGGCTACAAGGGAGATACCGAGACACCCGAGCAGTTCATCCCCGCCCAGGGCTACCCCGGCCGAAACTGGGAAGCCTGCATGACCATGAACGACACGTGGGGTTTCAAGGCGAACGACATGAACTTCAAGTCGACCCAGACCCTGCTGCGCAACCTCATCGATATCACCAGCAAGGGCGGCAACTACCTGCTCAACATCGGTCCTGATTCCAAGGGCAACGTGCCTGCGCCCGAGATCGAACGCCTCAAGCAGGTGGGCAGTTGGCTCTCCGTCAACGGAGAAGCGATCTACGGGACCAATGCGACCCTCTTCGGACCCGAGGCAGGCTCCTTCAGCCAGACCGAGAAGGACAAGGCCGGCAAGCCCAAGTTCATACCCAGCTGGAACTGGCGCTCAACCACGGGTAAGGACAAGATCTACATCTCGCTCTTTACCTGGCCGTCCGGAAGTTTTCACCTGGATAAGTCCCCACGAGCCATCACCGGGGCCTACCTTCTCGCCGACAAGGCGCGCAAGCCTCTCAAGGTGACGGCGTCGGCCTCTGGCGTCGACGTGGCGCTTCCTTCCGCGCCGCTCGATCCCGTCGCGACCGTATTGGTCCTCACGACGAACTAGCAACGCTGCCCGGCCGCCCTGGCTCCTCGTTGGGAGCCAGGGCGGCCATTTTCTGCGTGGAAAGCGATGTGGGGGGATTCTACAACACCGCACCGACACCGGGTCCAGGTAATCCCCGCCTGCGTTCACCGTACCCGTATATTGCACCGACATACTGGGCCGTAGTTCCGGTACGAGCAACTACAACGCGCTGCAACTCTCAGTTGAAAAACGCTACACAAACAACTTCTCTTTTTCGGTTGCGTACACATGGTCGAAATCAATCGATACGGGCGGTGACGGTTTTTTGGGGGTAGAGGGCGGTGTTCCTCAAGATCCCTATCATCCAGGTGCGTTTGGCAGCAGGTCTGTCGCGGGTACGGATCTAAGGAATGTGCTTTCGGTGAGCACACTCTATTCAGTGCCACTGGGAAAAGGGAAGAGTCATAGTACTGGCAATGCGGCTCTTGATTACGTTCTCGGAAATTGGCAGGTAAACAATATCTTTCTTGCAAGGTCCGGTATGCCATTTACGCCGAGCATTGGTGGCGATAGCGCGAACACCGGTATCGGCAATAGCGGATATATGACCGCGAATCTGGTTGGAGATCCAAACAACATCAGCAAACGGACAGCTGACCAGTTCTTCAATATTGCTGCCTATGCTGCTCCGCCAATCTATACCTTTGGTACGGCGGGGCGAAACTCTTTGCGGTCAGCGGGGTTCTGGAATCTGGATACGTCGCTTCTCCGCAAGTTTCCCATGGGCGAACGGTACCAGGTTGAGCTTCGTGCAGAAGCGTTCAATGTCTTCAACCATCCCACGCTCGACATTCCCAATGGCCGATTTGGCGATTCAAACTTCGGAAGGGTAACCGGCACAGCCAGTGTTGCGCGCCAACTCCAGATGGGAACAAAGTTTACCTTCTGATCCTAGCGAGATGTGCGAGGTGCGCGCCTTCCGTAGTATGCGGTGGGCGCGCACTGCTTCAGAAACAAGTTGCAATCTCTTTCGAACGGCCCTGAGTCTTTGCTCTGCACGTTACTCGGTGTACGAGATAGGATCACTGCGTTGTTCGTTGGACCGATAGAGCGCCTCCACAAGTGACATAGTTTGGAAGGCGTCCTCAAAGTGAGACGGAAGCGTAGATGTTGAGCCTTCTGCAAAGGCCTGCAACGCACCCATCGTTCCCATGAAGGCATCGGGAAAGTTATTGCCACTGACGGGAAGCGACTTCCATGTAGATGACGTATTGCCGCGTTCCGCGTATTCCAGGGTGTCGGGTTTCGAGTTGGGGTAATCGAGGTTGACTCCCATTGTGATGCGCGCGGCCCCTCTAATTCCTTCCCACTTAACAAAGCTGTGTTGATGGGCAGGGCCGAAGTTGTGGCCATGATTCGTAGTGACTAAGACACGCTTGGAAGCGCCGTAATCGAGGATGGCGGTGGTCCGAGTGGCTGCGAGATCAGGATTCAGAGGATGCTTCGTAGTGCTTGCATAGACACTGTGCGGATTGCCGAGCCAGGAGCGGATCAGATCGAAATAATGGATGCTGTGATATAGGATCTCCAGGCGAGGAGCAGTGGCGAGGAAGGTCCAAAGATGCCAGGGTGTGTAGGTGCAAGTCTGTATCTCCATGTCATGAATATCGCCAAGAAATCCATTGCGGGTAAGCGCCGCCGCAGCGAGATTGTTTGGAGAGTAGCGCAGTGAGAAGTTGACGGCAGCGGTCAAATGTTTGCCACGGCAAAGATCTCGGATAATGCGTGCCTCTTCTATTGTCTCTCCCATTGGCTTCTGCATAAGCACGATAGCGCCGTCGGGAAGTTGCGGCAGTATTGAAACCAGTTGCGATGCAGGAACGGCGACATCAAAGACTACATCTGCGGGAGCGTACCGAACTGCCTCGGTGATAGAACTGAAGGTGCGCTCGATGCCGTGCTCGGATGCAAGTTGCTCTGCCTTCTCCAGTGATGCGTCCAATAAGCCGATAACGGGGAATTCGGCCTTCTTGTAAGCGGGTAGATGGGCTGCGCGGACGATGCCACCCGCCCCAATGACGATGATGGGCTTGACATTAATTGGGCGAGGAGATCCTGTTTGACTGATTGCGGCAAGTAGCGAGGCATTACTTTCCTCAGTGATCATTTCTATTCTCCGAAGGGAGCATTGATTGCCCGCTATTGTATGGGGTCACAGAACGTTTGTTCGTTCGATTGGTTCGCGCATGGGCCATTCAATGCGACTGTGATTGCAGGGCCTGTTTGATCGTGGCGGCAGCTTGATCGCCCATAATATTAGCCCCCGCTTTGTTGAAGTGAATTGCGTCCTCATAGAGATCTAAATGGTTCGTCATCAGACGGTGCTGGTCATCAAGCAAGATCTTCTCTCGTTCTGCGAAGACCTTTGCTATTGCGTTTCTTGCCTCAATACGTGGATTGCTAGCGCCTGTAGTCGCCTCCGGCTTGACGGGTGTAATGGTTGCCCAAATAAGTGTTTTTCGACCGGGAAGCGCAGAAACGGCAGCCAGGAAGGATGGGAACCCAGCTTCAAATTGAGATTCCGTATAACCCCAGCCGTGCATGCCGTTGTTGAAATGCACGACGGCGAAGGAGACCCGTTGTAACGCAGCGAACTCGGCAATCTGTTGTGGAAGCCGCGGATCTCCTACGGAAGTGGATGATGCAATGAGATAGACGTTCGCAATGCCGGCGAGATCTTGTGTCACCTGGGGAAAATAATTGCGGGTAATGGAATCGCCGAGCAAGAGAACGTTGGGAAGCTGAGTATCTACGTGTTGCGGACGTACCTCCCATGTCCATTCGATCTCTTCAGCGATAGCCTTGTTTGGCTGCGCGAGAGCGAGGGCAGGGACAAAGAGCATTCCAAGAGCAAGGGACGTGAAACAGAGGTGTCGAAGCGAGACGCGCCGGCTCCTATTGGCGATGGCAATCATGCTGATTTCTCCAGAAAAGACTATGAAGTGCAAGGTGAACACCAGAGGCCCGGTAATCCAAACTGCGCTCGGGTATCCAAAAAGCTGCGGGTAGAGATTGCAGTCGGATGGTTAGCCTGAACGTGCAATGAAATTGGATTGTTGAGGAAATGGTAATGAGAGTTTTGACTTTGTGCCATGCAAGATTAACCTAAAAGCCTTCACGCACCCTAAGTCCGCACATGAAATTGCTAGGCGATGCGGCGGGCAGCTCCGGTAAGAGATGAACCACATCCCTCGGAACTGAATCAGCGCTCTTGTCTCGAAGCCAAGTTCAAACCGCTGTTCAGACTTTCAGCGCACAAGCAGTCGGATCAGTTGTCGAATCCGGTGTTGGGAACCGATAGTATGTTTTGGCCGGTCTACGCGGCCAGATTCGAAGACATCGCGAAAAGATTGACCCAGAGCTGGAATCTGACGATCGAATGGACGATCACCATCACTATTTTGCTGGGGATGGGGGCTGGATTTGCTGGGTGCGGCGGTCGTGGGCAATCCAGACGGTGGGTGAGAGGCCGAGGCGTTGGGAGAAGACGCGGGTGAGGGCGGTGGAGCTGGCGTAGCCGACCGCGGGAGCGACGATCTTGAGGGGCATTCCCTTGCGCAGCAGGGTTTGGGCTATGCCGATGCGCCAGTCGGCGAGGTAGTCGAAGGGGGTGACGCCGACGATCTGGCGGAAGTGCACGGCGAAGCGGGCGCGGGACATGCCTGCGGTTTGGGCGAGTGTCTCGAGCGACCAGGGGTGGGCGGGCTGCTGGTGCATGGCGGCGATGGCCAGGGCGAGGCGCGGGTCGGCGAGACCGAGGAGGACGCCGCCGGCGATGAGGCGCCGGTTCATGGCGGCACGTAGGAGCAGGACCAGGGCGTACTCGGTGAGGTGGTCGATGGCGGCCTGGCGGCCGGGGTGCTCGGCGAAGGCCTCGGTGAAGAGCAGATTGGCGGTGGGGGCGAGCTCGTGGACGGAGGCGAGGGGGACGATGAGGAGCTCGGGCAGGGTCTGGACGAGGGGGTTCTGCATGCCGGCGCCGAACTCGATGCGGGCGCAGACGAGCTCGGCGCCGGCGGCGGGATCGGCGCGGAAGCGGTGGCGGCAGGGGCGGGGATAGAAGAGAACGCTGGGCTCGGCGATGGTGATGGGCGGGAGCTGGGGGCGCTCGACGTGGAGGGTGCCGCGGCGCAGCAGGTGCAGGTGGCCGGCGGTCTCGGTGGCGTGGTCGCCGGAGACGCCGCAGAGGCGGCCGGAGTAGAAGACGCGGGCGGAGAGGGTGAAGTGCTCGAAGAAGGGGGAGAGGCTGTCCATTTCGATACTGACAGCTAGCATACTGCGACTTTGGGGAATCTTCCGTATCGGGATCTTCGGCATGCTTGATCTTGCTGGGTATTGCAATTTGCTGGACGAAGAGGAGTCGGTATGGCGAAGACGGAGTTTGGAACGGCGGGAGTTCTGGGAACGAGTGTGGAGGCTGGTTTGCTCGGGCGGCTGATAGTCCGGGCGGCGTCGCTCGATCGCTTTGCGATGGGACTGCTGCGGTTTGGGCTGGTGGTGGTTCTGGTCTGGATTGGCGGGCTGAAGTTTGCCAAGTACGAGGCGGACGGCATTGTTCCGCTGGTGGCGAATAGCCCGATGATGAGCTTTCTCTACCATCACCCGGCGCCTGAGTATCGCACCCACATGAACAAAGAGGGCGAGCTGAATGTGGCGCATCGGGAGTGGAACGAGACGAATGGGACGTATCCGGTCTCGTATGGGCTGGGGATTGTGATCGTTGGGATCGGGATCCTGATCGCGCTGAACCCCATTCTGCCGCAGGCGGGGGCGCTGGGGAGCTCTTTGCTGATCCTGATGGCGTGCACGACGCTGTCGTTTCTGGTTACGACGCCGGAGGTATGGGTGCCGGCGCTGGGGGATGGGCCGCATGGGTTTCCTTACCTTGCGGGCGGGGGAAGGCTGATCATCAAGGACTCGATCATGCTGGGTGCGGCGGTGGTGACGCTGGCGGACTCGGCGAAGGCCTACCTGCGGCGGGCGCGTGGCTAGAGGTCGTTAGTCCTCCAATTGCAGGGCCGCCTGGACCTCGGGGGCGGTCCTGCCGGTGATGCGGAGGAGCTTGCTGCGGGAGGTGGCGCCGGTGAGGACGGCGATGCTCGCCTTGGGCAGATGGAGGAGGTCGGCGAGGAAGGCGATGAGGGCCTGGTTGGCGCGGCCGTCGACGGGCGGGGTGGTGAGAGCGATCTTGAGGGCGTCGGCATGGGTGCCGGTGATGGCGTTGCGGCGGGCTCCGGGATGGACGCGGACGGCGAGGGTGCAGCCGTCCGCGGTGAGGTGAAGGCAGGCGGGGAGGGGGGCGGTTGGTGGCGGGGTGGACTTCATGGCTGCGGCTGGGGCTCGCGCTTGCCGAAGATTGCGGTGCCGATGCGGATGCAGGTGCTGCCCTCTTCGATGGCGACGGCGAAGTCGTTGGACATGCCGATGGAGAGTTGGGTGAGGGTGGGGTGGAGGCGCTGCTGGGCGTCCCGGAGCTCGCGCAGGCGGCGGAAGTAGGGGCGGGCGGGCTCGGGGTCCTCGGGGCCGGTCCAGGGCGGGACGGTCATGAGGCCGATGGGGCGCAGGTTGGTGAGAGGGGCGATGTCGTTGAGCAGGGTGGGAAGGTCTTCGGGGGCGAGGCCGTGCTTGGACTCCTCGGGCGAGAGCTTGACCTCGATGTAGATGGGCAGCTGCTTGTTGAGGGAAGCGGCGGCGGAGTTGAGGCGGGTGGCGAGCTTGAGGGAGTCGACGGTGTCGATCGAGTGGAAGAGCTCGGCGGCGCGGTTGGTCTTGTTGCTTTGGAGGGGGCCGATGAGATGGACCTCGGCGTCGGTGAGATGAGTGAGGGAAGCGGACTTCTGCTGGAACTCCTGGACGCGGTTTTCGCCGAAGAGGCGCTGACCGGCGGCGTAGGCTTCGAGCAGGGCCTCGGCGGGGTGGAGCTTGCTGACGGCCATCAGGGCGACGTCGGATTCGGGGCGGTTGGCGCGGCGGCAGGCGTGGGCGATCTGCTCGTGCAGGCGGGCGAGATTTGCTTCAATGGGCATTCTTGTTGCATCTTATCGTTGTAGGGATAGAGGACGTAACGAATGACGATTTTGATGTTGGCGACGATTACTCACTCCCGATGTTGTACGCTCGCGAATCCCTCGCGATAGGCTCCGTACGCCCCGAAATCTCCGATCCACATCCTGAAGGTCTCGCAGGTGCTTCGGCGGCTTGGCACTTTTACGCATCGGCACAGGAATTCCAAAAAAGAGGGTAAAGATATGTCTCTGCAGATTGGCGATATGGCGCCTGATTTCACGGCGGAAACGACTGAAGGCAAGATCCATTTCTACGACTACATCGACGGGCACTGGGCGGTGCTGTTCTCGCACCCGAAGAACTTTACTCCGGTGTGCACGACCGAACTGGGGTACACGGCGAAGTTGAAGCCAGAGTTCGAGAAGCGCGACGTGAAGGTGCTGGGGTTGAGCGTGGACCAGATCGAGTCGCATGAGCCCTGGGCCAAGGACATCGAGGAGACGCAGGGGGCGACCTTGAACTTTCCTCTGATCGCGGATACGGACCGGAACGTCTCGACGCTCTACGGGATGATTCACCCGAACGCGTCGGACACGTTCACGGTGCGGTCGGTGTTTGTGATCGGGCCGGACAAGAAGGTGAAGCTGACGTTGAACTATCCGGCGTCGACCGGGCGGAACTTCGACGAGGTCATCCGGGTGATCGACTCGCTGCAACTGACGGCCAAGCACCAGGTGGCGACCCCGGTGAACTGGAAGAACGGCGAGGACGTGATCATCGTTCCGGCGGTGTCGGATGAGGCGGCGAAGGAGAAGTTTCCTGAGGGCTGGAAGACGCTGAAGCCGTACCTGCGGATCGTGGCGCAGCCGAAGTAAGGCTTTTTTCACGCTGGAACAAAAGCGGCGGCCGCCCTGAGGTTGGGCCGCCGCTTTTTGTTTTGGGCGGGATCTCGTGCCTTGCTGGGTCGCTTAAATTTTCAAGGGCGGGAGATGCGGAGCCTGCTGGGGGCTCGAACTTGCTTCTCCTGCAGGGTGCCTGCGGGCCGTCTCCGCCGGGTTCGAGGTGCCCACCCCCTCCCCCTGACTGAAGTCCTAAAGTCTAGATAACAGAGAACCTAAGTCCAAACAAAGTCTCCCTTAGGTATGGACCTTCTGGACTTGGTCTGGACTCGTGTTGCGGACCCGTTTGAAGGCTGTCGGTAGCGAGGATGGGGCACCCGATTATTCTCCCACCCGGTTATCCCTCCCACCCTTCGCGGTGGGGCTGCGAAGGATGGGGCACTCGGTTTTTGTGAGGCACCGCGGTTCTTGTGATTACTTGGTGCTTGCTGGCGTTTGGGGCGTGGTGTTGGGTTCCTGGGGGATGGCTTCGCCGTCGGAGCGGGGGTCGGCTCCGGCGAAGTTGACGTTGCGGGTGGTGTCGCGCACGACGGCCTCGCCCTGGCCGACGCTGAAGGAGTAGGGCTCGAGGAGCTCGATCTTGTGGCCGCGCTGGGCGAGCTCGGTGCGGACGGTCTCGGGCACGGTTTCCTCCATATGCACGTCGCAGCCGTCGAAGGTCTCCTTGGTGAAGCGGGGCTGTTCGAGGGCGGCCTGCACGTTCATGCCGTAGTCGACGACGTTGGCGACGAACTGGGCGTGTGCCTGGGCCTGGTTCCAGCCGCCCATGATGCCGAAGCCGATGTGGACGTTCCCCTTCTCCATGAAGGCGGGGATGATGGTGTGGAGCGGGCGCTTGCGTCCGGCGAGCGAGTTGGGCAGGCCCGGGGTGAGGACGAATCCGGCGCCTCGGTTCTGGAAGGAGAAGCCGAGTCCGGGGGCGACCATTCCGGTGCCGTAGCCGGAGAAGTTGCTTTGGATGAGGGAGACGATGTTGCCGTCCTTGTCGATGGTGGAGAGGTAGATGGTGCTGTTGCCGTGGGCGTCGAGCATCTTCTCGATGTCGGAGGGGACGACCTGGCAGGCGGCCTTATTCATCTGGATGAGCTTGGCGCGCTGGGTGGCGAGATCCTTGGAGATCAGCTGCTTGACCGGGATGGGGGTGAAGTGGGGATCGCCGACGTAGTGGTACATGTCGGCGTAGGCGAGCTTCTTGGCTTCGATCATGACGTGCAGGGCGTCGGCGGAGTTGTGGCCGTACTTGGCCATGGGGAACTGCTCCATGATGTTGAGCATGGAGAGGGCGGCGATGCCCTGGCCGTTGGGGGGCAGCTCGTAGACGGTCCAGCCGCGGTAGGTGGTGGAGACGGGCTCGACCCACTCGGGCTGGAACTGCTGGAAGTCTTCGAGGGTGTGGGTTCCGCCTTGGGCGCGGAGAAACTTCACCATGGTCTCGGTCATGGGGCCGTTGTAGAAGCCGTCGCGGCCGTGGGCGGCGATCTGACGCAGGGAGTTGGCGAGGGCGGGGTTCTTGAAGAGGTCGCCGACCCTGGGAGCGACGCCGGTGGGGACGTAGGTCTCCTTATAGCCGGGCTGGTTGAACAGGCGCTTGGCGACCCAGTAGCGGGCGTTGCGCTCGGCCAGGGGGAAGCCGTTGTCGGCGTAGTAGATGGCGGGGGCGAGCAGCTGGCTGAAGGGAAGGGTGCCGAAGCGGCTGCGCATGGCGTCCCAGCCGGCGACGGCGCCGGGGATGTCGATGGTCTCGACGCCGATGGGGTTCATCTCGGTTGTGCCGTGAGCCTTGAGGTACTCGATGGACAGGCCCTTGGGAGCCCAGCCGCTGGCGTTGAGGCCGTAGACCTTACCGGTCTTGGCCTCGTAATAGAGCATGAAGAGGTCGCCACCCATGCCGTTGACGTAGGGCTGGACGACGCCCATGACGGCGTTGGCTGCGATGGCGGCGTCGATGGCGTTGCCGCCCTGCTCGAGGATGTGCGCGCCGGCCTGGGAGGCGAGGAACTGGGGCGCGGCGACGACGCCGAACTTGGTGACCACCATGGAGCGGCCCTGTCCGGGTACGGAGGAGAGTTCCTGTTGGGCCATGACCGCCGGCGCGATGGAGAGGAGCAGTGCTGCTGCAAGAGCGAGAGCTTTCATGCCATTTTTCCTTTGCGGCTGGGTGAATTGGAATTCCTGTGAGGCTAGGTGAGTTTGGGGTGGAGTTTGTGGAAGTCGGTGGCGTCCTGGTAGGCGCGGGCGAAGGCGGCGAGGCGGGCGTCGGAGTAGAGGCTGCCGAGGAAGGTGAGGGAGACGGGAGTGCCGGGGCCGCCGGCGTTTTCTAGGGCTCCGTCCTCCTCGCTGGCGGGGTGGGGGGCGTCGTCGCCGCGGACGCCGTTGGGGACGATGACGGCGGGGTGGCCGGTGAGGTTGGTGGCGGAGAGCTGGGCTCCCTGGGAGGGGGTGACGATGACGTCGAGGTCGCTGAAGAGCTCGGTCATGGCGGCGATGGCGAGGGTGCGGGCACGCATGGCCTGGATGTAGTCGACGGCGGAGTAGAAGCGGGCGACGCGGAAGTTGTTGGGCCAGTCGAAGGGCTTCTGGCCGCTGAGGAGCTGGTCGCGGCCGCTGCGAGTGAGCTCGTCGAAGGCGGCGGCACCCTCGGCCTCGAGGACGGGGACGATCTGGCCGAAGGGAAACTTGGGCATCTCGACGGCTTTGAGGGGAACGCTCATCCGGCTGCGCAGGACCTCGAGGGCGGCGGTGGCGTACTTCAGGTCGTAGGCGCGGCGGGCGTAGGCCTGCTTCTGCTCGTCGAGCGAGATCTTGGTGTTGGCTGGGTCGACGGCGAAGGGTTGCAGCTCGAAGGCGGACTTGAGGTAGCCGACGCGGAGCTGCTTCCAGTCGAAGGCGGCGTCCCAGTTGAAGGCGGCGTTGTGAACGGAGAGGTCGTGGTCGTCGGGGCCGTAGATGGCGGAGAGGACGAGGGCGCAGTCCTCGACCGAGCGGCAGATGGGGCCGATCTTATCCATGGTCCAGCTGAGAGCCATGGCGCCGGTGCGGGGGACGAGGCCGAAGCTGGGCCTCAGGCCGGTGACGCCGCAGCGTGTCGACGGGCTGGAGATGGAGCCGAGGGTCTCGGTGCCGATGGCGAAGCCGACGCAGCCGGCGGCGGTAGCGGAGGCGGAGCCGGCGGAGGAGCCGCTTGAGCCCTGGCGGGGGTTCCAGGGGTTGCGGGTGCGGGCGCCGTGCTCCTTGCTGCCCCAGAGGTCTCCCTGGGCGAGGGCGCCGAGCGTGGTCTTGGCGATGAGGATGGCGCCAGCGGCATCGAGGCGCTGGACGACGGTGGCGTCGGTGTCGAAGTGCTGGCTTTCGAAGCCGCCGGCGCCCCAGGTAGTGGGATACCCCTTGACGGCGAGCAGATCCTTGCCGCCCCAGGGGATGCCGTGGAGCGGTCCGCGGTAGTTGCCGGCGGCGATCTCGCGGTCGGCCTGAGCGGCTTGCTTGAGGGCGCGTTCTTCGGTGAGGGTGATGACGAAGTGCAGGCGGGGGTCGAAGCGCTTGAGCCGAGCGAGGTACATCTTGGTCAGATCGAGCGAGCTGACCTTGCGGGTTTTCACCAGCTCGGCGAGCTCGCGGACGGTGGCGAAGGCCAGGGTGGCGGAGTCACCGGCGAGGCCGGCGGAGACCTGGCCCGTGAGCGCGCGGACATTGGGCGCGGAGCTGATCGTGAGCGGGGCGCGGGTGGTGTCGAGAACAGTGCCGCCGGGGACGGGATCGAAGACGAAGGCGGGAGCGACGCTGTTGGGAAGGTGCAGATCGCGGATGGCGGTAAGCGAGTCGCGCTGGCCTGTAAGGCCCTCGAGCATCATCTTCTTCTGATCGTCGGACAGGGTGATGCCGGCGATGGCGGCAGCGGCGTCGATCATCTCGGGGGTGATGCTGGGGAGGCCTAAGGGGGCTGTGGCGCCCGGGGCGGCGACGGAATTAGGGCCGGATGCGGCGGGCGTGCTCTGCGCTTGGGCGGAAAGGGTGAAGAGCGCGCCGGGCAGGAGGGTCTGGCCGAGACCGGCGGCGGAGCAGACGGCGAGGAAACGCCGGCGCGACGAAGACGAGAGGGAGCTGGAATCCATGCGGAATTATCGCACTGCGAGCGGACGATTCTGTCTGTCAGCTGAGAAAACCGGTCTAGGTCTAGGTGCGATTCGATTTTACTCAGAAGATAACGCGGGCCGTCGGCCCTTGGGGATTCACCACGACAGATTCACGATGCTTGGAGCGGGTAATTTTAGTTTTCTTGCAGCGGAGGCAAGAAGGGGCCCCAGTCTAATCGACGGGGCCTCTTTCTTTTTTGCGCGGTCTACGCTCCAGGCGTCTGAGTGTGTCCTAGCTAGAGCAGCTAGAGCCATTCGCGCATGCAGGGTTCACTTAGTCGCCGAAGTTACTCGTAGTGGCCGGGTGAGGAGATGTCTTGTGGTTGTCCGCTCTCAGGAGAGCGCTGTTGCGTTGAGTTGGAGATCCCGTATGTTGGCGGCAGCTAGGCAGCGGTGGGAGCTACGGGGGGCTTCGGCTTGGCTTGGCTCGACTTCTTCGCGGAGACGGACTTTTTCACCGGAGCGGACTTCGGAGCAACGTTGTTTGAGTTGGTTGCCTTTGCGGCTGGGGCGGCGGCGGTCTTCAGTGCAGCCTTCTTCGCTCTGCGGACCTTCGCCCAACGCTTCTTTTGCGCGGCTGCGATGTTCTCACGTGCTGCGGTGCTCAGTGCGCGCACCGCTTTGTTGTTCTTGGGCAGGGCGGCAGCGGCCGGACGGCCGGGCTTGCGCTTCTCCGCGGCGTTGACGGCGGACAACAACTCTCTTACTTGCCGCAGTCGTGAGATCTCGTCGTCAATTTCCTGAACGATAGCAATGGTATTCATATATCCTCCGCCTTCGAGGATAACTCAGGTATGACTCGTAATGCTGTTTGCGCGTGTTACTTGCGAATAATATTGCGCAACGCGCTAGTGGAGAGAAGGCGGTTAAAGGGCTCACGTTCGAGGAGACGGGAGTGGATCGGGTTACTCGATGGCAAGGAAGAGCGCGTTGGCAGCGGCGTTTTTCGATGCGTTTGCGGGTTCGAGCAGGTTCAACACATTTCATTTCGGAGACGGTTGTGCGGTAACCGCAGCAGCGGGCCGCGACCCGCCGAGGGGTTGCCCCTTTTGGAGGTCTGTTGTCATCGCCGCAATATCGACGCGGTAGCTGACTGTGTTCGCGGTTGGGAAGTTGATGGGTAGCTTCTGCGTCACCTTGCCGGTGGCCGCCCACTCCGTTCCACGCTGCAAGGTGGTGATAAAGCCAACGCCGCTCAATGCGGTCGCATCGTGTCCCAAGGTGGTATGAAAGATGCGTCCCTTGCCGTATCGCAGGGTCATGAGCATGGGTTCGTCATAGCCGGTGCCGTTGTTCTTAGGGTCAGAGCGCGCGGTGGCCAATATAGTCATGTTCTGCCCGGGGCCACGCAGAGTGCCGTAGAGTTCATCGGGGGCATGCATCCAGGCACGCGGCAGACCTTTCATGATGGGATGGCCGGGATCGCGTACGACGATCTGGAAGGGAAGACGAGCACCATGGGCTCCGGCGGGCCCGGGCGCGGTATCGGAGACCAGCTTGCCGTCTTTCATGTACCAGCGAGGGCCTGCCTTTTCGGTGCGGCCTCGCCACCCACCGATACCAGTCATCTGGTTGTAGGCCGGCCAATTGGGGAAGGCGTTGTCGGCGGCGTGGACGACGACCAAGCCGCCGCCGTTGCGGATGTAGTGTTCAAACTCGGAGCGTAACTCAGACGGCCATTCCACAGAGTCAAGATTGGAGACGACCACTTGGTACTGACTGAACTGGGGTTTGAAGTCGCTGAAGTCGCCATCAGAGTGAGGTGCGGTGGCAATGGCTACGTCGAAGCGACCTGCCTCCTCAAGCTCCCTCTTCAGGATGAGAGTGGTGAGTTGCCAGTTGTGATAAGGGCCCGCACTCTCGCCATCGAGCAGCAGAACGTGTATGCGAGGGGTCGCTGCGTGTGCGATGGCGGCGCAAAACAGGCTAGTCGCAAAAATTGTCCAAACGGCGAGGGTAGGGCGCTTCATGGTCTCTCCTGGTGCACCTTCAAGGGGAAGTCGGCGATAGAGCATTCCGGCCGGTCGATTCGCGGTCGATAGGAGGCCGGGAGAGTGAGCGATGCCCAGTGTACAACTGCCGGTACGCTAGGTTGTGGGGAATCTAAGGTGCACTTAGCCGGGTTATACTGGGGCGCTGTTCAGGAGCCTGCCAGCTTCCGCGTGAAATGTCATCGAGGAGTGGCTTTCTCTGGCTGGTGTAAGTGCGGGGAATGGCCATGCAAGGTGGTTGATATTCAAGAGCTGCAGAACGGAGACGACGACATTGAAGATACTTCGAGACCGGATTCCCCATCTGCTCCTGAGTCTGCCTCTACGCAATGCGAGTAAGTGGGTCGGAGTTCTGCTGGTTGCGGCGGGGCTTCTTAACGCACAGACGACGCCGCGGCGACCGCGCATCGTTGGCATATCGCACATTGCGCTCTTCGCACATGACTATGAGAGGTCGCGGGCATTCTACGGGGAATTTCTGGGCTTTGAGGAACCGTATTCGCTGAAGAATCCGGATGGATCGTCGATTATGAGCTTCTTCAAAGTAAACGATCATCAGTTCATCGAACTGTATCCCGAGCAGGAAGCGAACTCCGACCGGTTGAGTCATATCTCTCTCGAGACCGACGACATTGGGGCGCTGCGTGTGTATCTCAAGTCGAAGGGCGTTTCCGTACCGGAGCAGGCCAGTCCGACGAGAATTGGAAATCTTAGCTTTGATGTTATCGATCCCGCCGGCCACCGAGTGGAGATGGTGCAGTATATGAGCGGTGGCAAGACGGTGGCCGTGTATGGCGAGTCCATGAGCGATGCGCGCATCTCGCAGCATATGACCCATGTTGGTCTGATCGTCACGAAGCTGGATCCTGAGTACAGGTTTTATACGGAGATACTTGGGTTCAAGGAGACGTGGCGGGGAAGTTCCTCGGGCACGGTACTTTCGTGGGTGAATCTCAAGGTTCCGGACGGAGACGACTACGTTGAATTCATGCTCTCCAAGGAGCAGCCGGATGCCACGCGTCGCGGCGGCGCGCATCATCTTTGTCTTGTGGTTCCGGATGTTGCTGCCAGTGTGGAGCGCTTGAAGGCGAGCCCCTATGGCAAGCAGTACGATCGTCCGCTGGCCACGCGGGTCGGCGTCAATCGCAAGCGTCAGGCGAATCTGTTCGATCCGGATGGAACCCGGACGGAGTTGATGGAGCCGAACACGATCGACGGCAAGCCTACGCCGCCCTCGACGGCCGCTCCTCCTGGCTAGCACGGAGGAGCGGCTAGCCAGCTGGATGGTTGGCTTACTTCGCGGCTGTGGTCTGTGCGTTCAAGAAGGCTTCGTAGCGTGCTTTGGTTTCGGCGTTGGGTGGATACAGGCCGGGCAGGGCGACGCCTGCCTGCACCTGAGCGATGATCCAGGCTTCGAGCTTCTCCTGCTGCGCTGCCTCTTCCACCACCTCGTCGAGCAGAGCGCTCGGAATCACAACGGCGCCGTCTTCATCGGCGACGATGACATCGTTTGGAAATATGGCGACGCCGCCGCAGCCGATTGGCTCCTGCCAATTGACGAAGGTAAGACCAGCGACCGATGGGGGAGCCGCGACGCCCTGGCACCATACGGGCAGATTGGTGGCGAGGATGCCGGTGAGGTCGCGCACGACGCCGTCGGTGAGCAGAGCGGCGACGCCGCGTACCTGCATGCGCTCGCAGAGGATGTCACCGAAGATGCCGGCATCGGTGACGCCCATGGCGTCGACGACGGCAACGCAGCCGGTCGGCATGGCTTCGATGGCGGCACGGGTCGAGATGGGGGAGCCCCAGGAGGCGGGGGTCGCCAGATCCTCGCGCGCGGGGACGAAGCGCAGGGTGAACGCCGGGCCGACCACGCGCTTCTGCCCGGGGCGCAGCGGTTTGGTGCCGCGCAGCCAGACATTGCGAAGTCCCTTCTTTAGCAGGACCGTGGTGAGGGTTGCGGTGGTGATGCCGGAGAGCGTCTCAACTGCTTTTTCATCCAATCCCATGTTCATCCGTCCTCGAGAAGAATTCGTTACCGAGTTTGATCCTTAATTCTAGATTGGCCGCCGGCTGCGGGAAGCTGATGCGGGTGCCATGCCGGCCATAAAGAGCCCTTTATGGATTCTTTATACATTTCTTGTGCGGTTATCTCTATGATTATGCTTGCCTTTATCCAACATAGTTTTCCCCAAGGGGTGTTGCAAAGTGAATACGCGTAAGTCAGCGATCACGGTAGGCGGGCGTTTCATTGTCGTCGCTGGATGTTTGCTTTTCCTCATCGCCCTGCTGGCCTCGGTCGCGATCCTAGGGTTTAACGGTGTAAACCAGGGAATCCATTCGCTGGCAACGGACGCCATGCCCGGAGCCCTGGATTCTGAGTCGATCAAGGCCGACACGAACAATTTGCGCGGCGATTATCTGCAGCATATTGCGGACTCCAATGCGGCGAGGATGCAGCAGACCGAGCAACTGATCGCGACGGATGATGCTCTGTTGGCCCGAGACATGAAGAGCTACGAGGACACCATCTTCCATGAGGATGATCGTGAGAACTTCAATAAGTTGAAGCCGGAGCTCGACGCCGTGCACCGGGGCTGGGAGAGGGTGCTTCCGCTGAGCCGGGCGGGCAGGAATGTAGAGGCCTACGAGCTTTATGTGGCCGAGGTCAAGCCGCATCTGGATGCTCTGGTCGCGCAGGCGCAGGTCATCGTGGACTGGAATCTGAGGGCAGAGGACAGCACGGTGGCCACGACCACGCACACCGGTGAGATGTCCTGGTGGCTGACGATCTGGGTGTCGCTCGCTGCGCTGCTGCTGGGGGTGGTGCTTGCCTGGCGGATGGTGCGGTCGTTGAACCAGCGGATGATGGACGCGATCGACGAGCTGAGTACCGGGGCGGAACAGATCGCCAGTGCGGCGCAGCAGGTCTCCTCCTCCAGCCAGCTGCTGGCGCAGGGAGCATCGCAACAGGCGGCGTCGCTGGAAGAGACCTCCGCATCGACCGAGGAGATCAACTCGGTCTCGCGGGCGAATACGGAGAACTCGCGCTCTGCGGCCGCTTTGGTGCTGCAGTCGCAGCGGACCTTCCTTGAGACTAACGGCGAGCTTGAGGAGATGCTGGTCTCGATGCAGGAGATCAATCAGGCGAGCGGCAAGATCTCGCGGATTATCAAGGTGATTGATGAGATCGCCTTCCAGACCAATCTGCTGGCGTTGAACGCCGCGGTGGAGGCGGCCCGTGCAGGGGAGGCTGGGCAGGGATTTGCAGTGGTCGCAGATGAGGTGCGGGCGCTGGCGCAGCGTTCGGCGCAGGCGGCGAAGGATACGGCGTCGCTGATTGAAGACTCGATGGCGAAATCAAGCGCTGGGCGGGTCAAGGTGGACCGGGTGGCGGCGGGCATCCGGGCGACGACCGAGGACTCGAGCAAGATCAAGGCGCTGGTGGAGCAGGTGAGCCTGGGCAGCGACGAGCAGCACCGGGGATTGGGACAGATCTCCCGCGCGGTCAACCAGATCGAGCGGCTGGTGCAAACCACGGCGGCCAATGCCGAAGAAGGAGCTACGGCCGCGGAGGAGCTGAGCGCGCAGGCCGAGAGTCTGCGCGATGTGATTGGCAGTCTGAATGCTTTGATTGGGGGCCGGGAAGACAATCGTCGACGATTTGCTGCCCGCCCGGTTGCGCTGCGCCACGCGGATTGAAGGGTAGGCGGTCGCGTTATAGGGCATAACGATTTGCAATTTCCCTTCGCGCCGGGGTGGTCCTAGTGTCGAAGTATGACGACACGGAGCCCTCAGCAAAAGACAATCGCAATTATCGGTGGAGGCGTAAGCGGAGCCCTCACTGCCTACCATCTGATCGATCAGGGCGCCGAGGTGCGAGTGCTCGTGATCGACCCGAGAAGGGAGCTGGGTCTTGGCCTGGCTTACTCGACGCCAAGCCTGCGGCATCTGCTCAATGTGCCTGCGGGGAAGATCAGCGCGCTGCCGGCGGAGCCCGAACACTTTCTGAACTGGCTGCGGATCCATCATGATCCGGAGGCGACGCCGATGACCTTCGCGCCGCGCGCGATCTTCGGACGTTACATTCGCTCCTTGCTGAACGGTGCATTGCAGAGGGCGCGTGGGCATGGAAAGGGCAGCGGCGTCGAACACGTTCAAGCTGCGGTCGTCGACTATCGCCCGATTGGCGAGAGTGCTGTTCTTCTGCTCGATGACGGGCGTGAAATAAACGCTGATCAGGTGGTGTTGGCTACGGGCAACTTCGATCCGGCGACGCTGCCCGGGATCAGTCCGTGGGCGGAGGCAAGTGGAGCCTACGTCCACAATGCGTGGCTTCCGGACGCCTATGACGGGCTTGCTTCCCAGGCGCCTGTGACCTTGATTGGAACCGGACTGACGGGGGTGGACGTGCTGTTGCGGCTCCGCGAACTGGGTTACCGCGGCACCATCACGGCGGTCTCGCGGCATGGGGTCTTTCCCCGCCGTCATGCGGCGTACGCTCCGATGTCGGAGAGTGCGATTCCGTTCGGCACCGAGCCGAGCTGCCTAGCTTATCTGCGCGTGCTGCGTGCGGTGATTCGCGACGGGGTTGCGTGGAGGGCGGCGATCGACAGCCTGCGCGCGACGACCAATGATCTATGGCTGGGGCTGCCGCTGAAGGAGCAACAGCGCTTCCGTCGCCACTTGCAACGGCGTTGGGAGGTCGTGCGGCATCGCATGGCGCCACCGATCGCGGCAGTCATTGAAGGCGAACTCGCGGCAGGGACGCTGGTGGCTCGTGAGGGGCATCTGCAGAGCGTCGAAGCGATAGAGGGCGGCGCGAGGGTTACGATCCGCACGGCGGAGGGGATCGAGAGCTTCGAGACGGCGCGCGTGATCAACTGCACGGGGCCGAGCACGAACTACCGTCGGGTGAACTCGCCGCTGCTGGAGAGCCTGTTTGCGCAGGGATTGGCGTCTGCCGGGCCTATGGGAGGCGGCTTCAGAAGTACGCGCTCGGGCGCGTTGATCGGAGCTAATGGCGAACCCAGCGGGGTTCTCTTCAACCTGGGGCCGGGGCGGCTGGGAACGCTGCTCGAATCGATCGCAATCCCCGAGATTCGCGATCAGGCGGTGAATCTGGCGACTCTCCTCAGTGGCGCCGTGCTGTATGAGGGGGATTCGGCTGACTTGCTGGCGGGTGAGACGGAGAGCGTTCCGATCGCGATGGTGGCAGGATGATGCCTGCGGCGAGGCGCGGTGCTGGCGCGCAGCCGCTCGCTTTGGCGTGGGCTGTGGCGATTGGCTTTGTCAGCGGACTTGCCAGCGTTGGCGTCCGGCTTATGCTTACGCTGCTGCAGTGGATCTTTGTGCGGCATACGGGCCTTTTGCCCGAGGCCGCCGCCGCCCTCTCGCCGGTTCGCCGTTTGCTGACGCCGATGCTGGGGGCGGTGTGTGCGACCGTCGTGCTTTGGGCGGTACGCCGCTGGTCGAAGGCGAGCTGCTTCGAGGAGTACGTGGAGGCGGTTCGATTTGAGGGAGGGCGGATTCCATTCGCCTCAACATTTTGGCGCACGGTTTCCTCCGCGTTTTCGCTCGCGACGGGAGCTGCGATCGGGCGCGAGGGATCCATGATCCAGTTCGCCGCGGCAGTCAGCTCCTGGATTGGAGAGCATTCGCCGGTGCGGAGTATTCCGCGCGCGCAGCAGGTGGCGTGCGGAGTGGCTGCGTCGGTTGCCGCGGCTTACCATGCACCTTTGGCGGGAGTGTTCTTTGCGATGGAGGTCGTTCTCGGTAGCTGGGAGTGGCGCAGGCTGCCGCAATTGCTGTTCGCCTCGACCGCGGGCTGGCTTGCGAGTTATATTGTGCTGGGTGGTGGTCCTCTGTTCCTGGTCCATGGCGTGCTTTCGTTCTCATGGCAGGCGCTCTGGGCATTGCCGCTGGCGCTGGCTCTGGGGGTGATCGGTCCGCTGTACCAGGCGTCGTTGCGCGGGCTTCGCTTTGCTGGCCGCTGGCCGCTGGCACTGGTCTGGGGCGGCATGGTAGTGGGAGCGCTGAGCCTGCTGCGTACGGAGGTGTGGGGCAACGGAGATGCGGCGTTGCTGCATGTGCTCAGCGGCTCGGCGACACTTTCGAGCATCGCCGTAATCCTCGTGTTGCGGATGTTTGCGACGGCCTTTTGTGTCGGAACCGGGACGATCGGCGGCGTGTTCACGCCAACGCTGTTTGCTGGCGCTGCGCTCGGGTTGGCTCTGGGCCATCTGCTGCAATTGCCGGATCCGCTGCTGCTTGCCGTCGTGGGGTTGAGCGCACTGCTGGCGGTGGTGACGCATGCTCCGGTCATGGCCGCGCTGATGGCAGTCGAACTGACCGGACAATGGCATTTGTTGCCGCTGCTGCTGCTGCTCGACGTGGCAGCGTCGCGCATGGCGCTGACCATCTCGCCGCGGTCGCTCTATGCGATCGCTACCCCGACGCCGATTGAGGAAGTAGCTGTATCCTGAGCAGGATCCTTGTTCTTTACTACACGAAGAGGATGAAAGGACATTCGAGCCGGCGAGCTACGAAAGCACTCAAGGCCTGCTCGAGGACCGACGATCATGATCGAGAACTTCCGGATTCGTGTCTTTCGAGTGGTAGCCCGTCACCTGAACTTCAGCCGGGCGGCCGAGGAGCTGCTGCTGACCCAGCCCGCGGTCACTCAGCAGATCAAGGCGCTGGAAGACGAGTTCGGGGTGCCGCTGTTTGATCGTGGAGGCGGTCGCATATCGCTCACGCCCGGCGGCGAGGCACTGCTTCCCTTTGCGGAGAAGATGAAGACGCTCTCGGACGATGCCGCGGCTGCGGTGGCGGGAGCCTATGGGCAACAGGCCGGGGAGCTGGTTCTGGGCGCCTCGCAGACGATCGGACAATACCTGTTGCCGAATCTGGTCGCTGGCTTCCTGCACTCCAACCCGAAGGTACACATCCGCGCCCGCAGCGGCAATACGGACTCGATGCTCGAAGCCCTGCTGGCGCGCGAGATCCATCTCGCGCTGATCGAAGGCCCGGAACATCGGCGGGACTTGCATATCGAACCGTTTATGGAGGACCAGATGGTGCTGGTCGTACCGGCAGGTCACGAATGGGTGAATCGCACGGTGAAGGTGTCCGAACTCGCGACCCAGCCTCTGTTGATGCGCGAGTTCGGCTCCGGTTCGCGACGGGTCGTGGAGCAGGCGCTTGCGGCGGCTGGTCTGAAGACGAAGGATCTGAAGGTAAGCATGGAGCTGGACTCTACCGAAGGCCTGCTGAGCGCGGTCGAGGCCGGGCTGGGGGTGACGTTTGTCTCGCGCTGGGCGGTCCGCAATCAGATTTCGCTGGGGACGCTGAAGCTGGTACGGGTGAGTGGGCTCAAGCTGTCGCGCCAGTTCTCGATCGCCTATCCCGCTGGGCCGGAGCCGTTGGGGAGCATCGGAGCCTTTCGCAACTTTCTGCTCGCGCACTCTCTGGATGTTGCTCCGCGAGCGCGGTCTAAGCGCACTGCCGATGATGAATAGGCGCCGCCAGCACAGGGGAGACGCCGGGGATGTAACCCCGGCGAATTACTTCCTGCTTGTCGTCTAGAAACAAGAGAAGGCTACGAGGGCGCTGTGGATGAGGATGCACTCGTTTGCGGCGGAGCGACAATTGTCACAATGGTACCTGCGGGAGCGCGCCCACTTGCGCGGCAGCAAGAAAGAACACGTGACGTTGTTCCGGCTACTCAGGGAAGGGCTCCATGAGTAGCTCCGGGACAGTCGTCACGTGTTGAAGAGAACTACGCCTAGGCTTTTTTGAGCAGATCGAAGATTGTGGCTCCTCGATCGGCCGTACTCACCGTAGTGCGGAAGCTGGCGAACAGCTCCCGGCCCACGCCATAGTGCGAGTGGGTCAGATCGAACGTGACCTGCGGACGCGCCATCCACTCGGTTGTCTCGGTCAGCAGGTTGAGCTCGCCGGTCCTGGCATCGATGCGGATCATGTCCCCATCGCATACCTTGCCCAATGCTCCGCCCGCGGCTGCCTCGGGCGTCACATGGATCGCCGACAGGACGTCGCCGGAGGCACCCGAAAGGCGTCCATCCGTTACCAGCGCCACCTTGTGTCCGTGCTTCTGTACGGCCTGCAAGGGAGGCAGCAGCTTGTGCAGCTCCGGCATGCCGTTCGCCATCGGGCCCTGGAAGCGCACGACAACGACCACATCGCGGTGCAGCTCTCCTCGCTTGAAGGCTGCCTGCATCTCCTCCTGGCTGTGAAAGACCCTCGCCGGAGCTTCGAGGACGTAGTTCTTCTCGGCGATCGCCGAGGTCTTCACGATGGCGCGGCCGAGATTTCCATCGGCCACGCGCAATCCGCCATGGGTCTCAAACGGATCGGAGACACCGCGCAGAATGGTGGTGTCTCCACTGGTGGTTGCGCCCTCGCGCCAGGCAATCTCGCCGTCCGCTTGCAGCAGAGGCTCCCTGGTGTATTCGGCGAGTCCGGTACCCCACACTGTCTTGACATCTCCGTGCAGCAGACCAGCGCTCAACAACTCGCGAATGACGAAGCCCATTCCTCCGGCTGCATGGAAGTGATTCACGTCGGCCTTGCCATTCGGGTAGACGCGAACGAGCATGGGCACAACCTCGGCCAGATCGGCAAAGTCGTCCCAGGTCAACTGAATGCCTGCGGCTGCGGCCATCGCGACCATATGCATGGTGTGGTTTGTAGAACCGCCGGTAGCCAGCAGACCGACCAGACCGTTCACAAACACGCGCTCGTCCAGCATCCGTCCGAGCGGGGTATAGTCCTTGCCGAGCGCTGTGATGGCCACCGCACGCTTGGCCGCGGCTCGCGTCAGCGCGTCCCGCAGGGGCGTGTTCGCGTTCACAAAGGAGGACCCGGGCAGATGCAGCCCCATGATCTCCATCATCATCTGGTTGGTGTTTGCCGTTCCGTAGAAGGTGCACGTGCCCGGCTCGTGGTAGGACTTGGACTCCGCCTCGAGCAGCTCCTCGCGGCTCACCTTGCCCTCGGCGAACTGCTGCCGGAGCACCTTGCGCTCGTCGTTTGAAAAGCCGGAGGTCATCGGTCCGCTGGGAATGAACATCGCCGGCAGATGCCCGAAGGAGAGCGCTCCCATCACCAGGCCGGGCACAATCTTGTCGCAGATGCCTAGATACACCGCTCCATCGAAGGTCTGGTGCGACAACGCCACCACCGCCGACAGGGCGATTACATCGCGCGAGAACAGGGACAACTCCATGCCCGCCTCGCCCTGGGTGATGCCGTCGCACATCGCCGGAACTCCGCCGGCCACCTGGGCCACGCCACCTGCGGCGCGCGCGGCGGTCCGAATCAGCTCCGGGAATCGTTCATACGGCTGATGCGCCGAAAGCATGTCGTTATAGGCGGTGACAATGCCGAGGTTCGGACTCTGGATCTGCCGCAGAACCGACTTATCCGCGGGGGTACAGGCCGCGAATCCATGCGCCTGGTTCGCGCAGCCCAGACTTCCTCTCCGTGTCCCATTTGCTACGCCCGCTGCAACGGCCGCCAAATAGCGGGTACGAGTCATCTCACTACGCCGGACGATCCGCTCGGTGACCTCGCGGATACGAGTATTGATTGTCATTCAGGGCCCTATTCCATCGGTTTGCCGATTCAGTTCGGGTGTTGCCGTCGTTCGTGGTCTGCAACGCGCGTCAGGACGCGCTTTGACGGTTCGATCGAAACTCCTTGACTAATGCAAGGTACTTTCGCGCCATCTCGGTGATCGCCTCTGGCCGCCCCTCGGCCATGGCCTTAGGATCGACCAGGTCGGCGCCGACGCCAAGGGCGAACGCACCGCTGGCGAGAAACTCCGACGCGGTGGCGAGCGAGACTCCGCCGGTGGGAATGAGTTCGATCTGTGGCAGGGGAGCCTTCAGGCTCTTCAGATACTTCGCTCCGCCCATGGCGCTCGCGGGGAAGACCTTCACCACATCCGCGCCAGCCTGCCAGGCGGTCACGATCTCGGTGGGCGTGAGGCCCCCTGGAAGCACAGCGATCGAGTAGCGATGGCACATCTCAATGGTCTTGACGTTGACGGCGGGGCTGACCACGAACTTCGCGCCTTCGAGGATGCACATGCGTGCCGTCTCCGGATCGAGCACGGTTCCGGCACCTACCAGAATGTCGGGGCGAGACTCGGCGAGTCTGCGCATGACCTGCATGGCTCCGGGCACGGTCATCGTGACCTCGAGCACCTTCACCCCGCCGGCAGCAATCGCCTCGGCCAGCGCCAGTGCCTTGTCAACTGACTCCGCACGCAGCACCGGAACCAAGCCAATCTCCCACAACTCCCGAAGTACAGCCGCTTTCTCGATCACGATGCGCCGCTCCTGAAAACCTATACCTGCTTCAATGCTGGACCGGCGCAAGGCCACCCCGCTTCCATCATTCTAGTTCGGGATGCAGCAGGCTGCGAAAAAGTGGCATGGAGATAGTCGGACGGGGGCGGAGGCTAGCGCGAAACCTCCTCGGGTGTGACTCCCGCAAACCGAAACACGATGTCGATGTCTCGGCGGGGCATGCCGGTGCTCGCACCCACGGTGTGGCGCATCTGCAAGTCCTTCGTTAGCTCCGGATCAGCGAGCGAGAACTTTGGAAGAACTTCGGTTACCGGCGTCGACCACGTCATGGTTTCTTGTTCGATCAGGCCATGCCATCATCGAACTGGTAAGCGCTTTCGTCGTCGAACCGATCATGAACGGCGTTCGCATACTGACTGGCTTGCCACTGCCGAGTACTGATGTCTACCGCCTAAATGGAACGAGACAGCAACACAGTTTACGGTTTACTCACCTAGGCGAGACGCCTGAGCGGCCTCCACGCCGCTGCATGCCTGGAGGGTATATTCCATACTGTCCGACTGGTCGAGCGAAGGCGGTCCCTGAGTGCGCAGGCCATCTCGGGATCAATGAGAATGCATCCTTCTGGGATCCAGGAATTTGCGGGACCTGGGAGGGAACCAGGGCGAAATCGTGTGCCATTGCCGGTCCCGCGTCTGACGAATCTGCAGCTTCGCGACCAGAGATCCGTGTGATCCGCCATGAAAGATCCAAAGAGTTTAAACTGCCTTCGGCAGGACCGCGAATCGAGGGCTTCAGCGTCGCACCAGGGATCGTGTTCTAGCTGAAGGGATTACTGGCCGTGGACCTTTCCCCATTCTGTTTTCTCGACTGCTGCGCACAATGGATTTGCATCTCATGTTAAAATTGACAACCCTACGCGAGAAGAGGAGCTTCTTTCGTAGCCCTGAACTCGGCAGAATCAGGGGGGCCTGTGATCCCTCGTCTTCTTACTCTGGCACTACTCGGTTGTTCGGCGCTGGCGCAGAACGTGGTTCACTACACCACCACCATCGACGACGTGAAGTACCTGTTTGCAACGGCGGAGCCGGTGGCTCGGTTGAAGGCGGGAGATATTCTCGACACCAACACGCTGGACTGCTTTGGCAATGTATTGCGCCATGCCGGCGACACCATGAGCATGGTCAAAGGCGATAATCCGCTTGCCGGACCGTTTTACATTGAGGGAGCGGAACCCGGCGATACTCTGGCGGTGAAGATTCTCGATCTGCAGGTGGATGGCGATACCGGGGTGGGCGCGTACTCTCCTGGTTTTGGCGCGCTCAGCGGTTCCCATTACTCACCGGTACTCGAGCCGCCTCTCAAAGAGCGCGTCTGGTTTTATCACATCGACCATGCGTCCAATACGGCCACCTACCAGGCGCTCGATTCCGATTTTTCGGTGAAGATTCCAATCCATCCCTTCTTCGGATGCATTGGGGTGGCGCCCGCGAGTGGCGAGGCGCGCAGTTCGATCGTACCGGCGGAGTTCGGCGGGAATATGGATTCCCCGGAAGCCAGCGTGGGCAATACGGTATACCTTCCGGTGAGCGTGAAGGGAGCACTTTTCTACATTGGTGATGGACATGCCGCGATGGGCGATGGCGAGGTTGCCGGTTCGGCCGTAGAGGTTCCGCTCAAGGCGCGCGTTCAATTCAGCGTCATTAAGGGACGCACGATCGAGTGGCCGGAGTTTGAGAATAATGAAGCAATCATGACGGTCGGCGCCTCTCGGCCCGTCGACGATGCAGCTCGAATCGCTTTTACGGAACTGGTGCATTGGATTCATCGTGATTATGGACTTTCCGATCTGGATGCCTACGAGTTGCTGTCTAAAGTCGCGAAGGTTCATTTCAATGAAATGGTGGATCCTAATTATGTTGTCGTGGCTTCCGTGGAAAAGAAGTATTTGCCCCCGAAGCGCCGTTAGAAGGGAAGCGGGAGCTGAGTGCTTGTCCTACCGGAGACGCCCTTATACACATTGAGCAAAGCGAGTATGGCCAGGCCTGCGTCAATCACGATACGCACCGAGCAAATCGGCATTCTCGGAGCCGTCGATCTGAACCAAAGAATCGCAACGGGCAAGGGACCCAACCTCGCTTTCCGCTGTGAAGATGGCCTTCGGACTACCCTTGTGTGGTCTGAGAGCACAGGCCCTCCGGCTCCCGACCGCTTCAAAGTCCGGTTCTCAGAAGATTGCACCCACCGCCTTTCGCGGCTGACGCGCGGCCCCTTCCCACACAACCGTTATCTCGACTGCGGATTCTCTTCCTTCCTTCATGACTCCCCCACCAGCCGTTCCATCGTGTGCTGTGGCACGAGGCCTGCGGTGAAGGGCATTGGGGGTGGCCGGTGACCGCGAGGGGTGTTGGAAACAAGCTGCTGCAGTCGGTTGCTCTGCAGTATCGAAACAGCATGATGGCCGGACGTCCGCGCGCCGAGCAACGAAGCGAGGTTTACCTGGCGGAGGCGCAAAGACTGAGTCATACAGGAAGCTTTGGTTGGAGGCCGTTCACTGCTGAGATCATCTGGTCGGAGGAGACCTTCCGAATCTTCCAATACGACCGAACCACGAAACCAACCCTAGAACTCATTCTCCAACGGGTTCATCCAGAGGATGTGCAGCGCGTGCTGCAGACAATCAAACGCGCGGCGCAAAGCAGGAAGGACTTTGAGCATGAATATCGTTTGATGATGCCGGATGGTTCCGTCAAATATGTGCACGTGAGGGCTCATGCGCTGAGCGATGAAACGGACGGCCTCGAATTTGTTGGAGCGGTAATGGACGTCACGGCTCCAAAGCAGGTGGAGCAAGCATTGCGACGGAGCGAGAGTTATCTTGCAGAAGCGCAGAAGCTCACGCATACGGGAAGTGGGGCTTGGAGCGTACCAGGAAGAGATGCCTTATATCTCTCCGAGGAATGGCATCGCATCTATGGCTTTGATCCAAAACAGGGCCTGGCTGCTTGGAAAGAGCGGTTGCAGCGCATGCATCCGGATGATCAAGCCACGTGGCGAGAGACGACCGATCGAGCAATCCGGGAAAAGTTGGATTATGAAGTGGATCACCGGATCGTTCTTCCGGACGGCACGATCAAATATACGCACACTGTCGGCCATCCGGTTTTAAACGCATCGGGAGATGTGGAGCAATTCGTGTGCACCATGATGGACGTCACCGAACGCAAGCAGGCGGAAAGGGCACGGGAGGCGCTACGCCTGGCACAGGCAGACCTCGCGCGGATCAGCCGGGTTACGACCATGGGAGAGTTGAGCGCCTCTCTGGCCCACGAAGTGAGCCAACCGATTAGCGCAACCGTCATCAACGCTCACGCCTGCTTGAGTTGGCTCGCGCGCGACCCTCCGAACCTCGAAGAGGCGCGTGCGGCTGCTATGAGAATTGCGAAGGACGGAAAGCGCGCGGGGGACATCATCAGCCGGATCCGCCAGCTCTTCAGGAAGGATCCTTCGCAACGGGAGTTTGTGGACGTAAACGAGATCATCCGAGAGATGATCGTTCTTTTGCGCGGGGAGGCCACCCAAAACAACGTATTCGTTGTGACGGAGCTGGCAACAGATCTTCCCCAGGTCATGGGCGATCGCGTGCAATTGCAGCAGGTACTCATGAACCTCATCATCAATGGCATCGAAGCGATGAAGGACGCGGAGGGGAGGCGGGAGCTCACGATCAAGTCGCTGCCCGCCGAAACCAACCAGGTTCTTGTGTCTGTCCACGATACCGGCGTCGGGCTTCCCCCCCAGCAGGCGGAACAGATCTTCGATGCTTTCTTTACTACCAAGATGCATGGGACTGGTATGGGACTTCGTATCAGCCGCTCCATCATCGAGTCACACGGCGGCCGCTTGTGGGCATCTGAAAACTCTCCGCGCGGTGCAAGTTTTTATTTCACGCTGCTTACCAAGGAGGACGCGCGTGAAGATGTGGGGTAGATGTAAGCAAGAAGTACACCTGATCTCGTACTGTGTGTCTCAAAGCAGGGTAGAGCCGTGCGTGAGAGGGCTCCTATGTTACATCGTGCCAAATTGGTCGTGGTGGTGGCTGTGCTGTGCTTCAGTGCGCTCGTGTTCGCACAAGGGGATGCTACCGGGGCAATTACGAGTACGGTCCAGGATGCGTCCGGCGCTGTGATTCCCGGTGCGAGGGTGAATTTGATCGATGAGGCAACCGGACAGGTGGTGCGCAGCGTCAGCAGCGACCCTTCGGGCACGGTTACGGCCACCCTGCTGCCGGTCGGTAATTACTCGCTGGAGGTGAACGCTCCGGGATTTGCCACCAGCAAGGTAGCAGGCATAGTGGTTCGGATCACAGAAACGACACGGCTAACTGCGGTGTTGAAGGTGACCCCGGTCAAGGAAGTGCTGGACGTGCAGGCGCGGGTGGCCAACGTCGAGACCACAACGGCGACTACCGGACAGTCCCTCGGCTCGACAACCATTACGACGCTTCCTCTGGCAACGCGAAATTTTCAGCAGTTGCTGACACTGTCGGCGGGGGCTTCCTCGTCCTTGAATAATGCTTCCGAACTGGGCCGTGGGCAGGTGTACATCCACGTGAACGGCGGGCGCGAGGACAATAACAATTATCTAATCGACGGGATTTCGGTGGCCGACTACGCGTTCGGCGAGTTGACCTACACTCCGCTCCCGAATCCAGACTCAATCCAGGAGTTCAAGGTAAGCACGAGCTTGTATGACGCCTCGCAGGGGCGCAATGGTGGTGGAAACATCAACGCGACCATGAAAAGCGGAACATCGAGTCTCCATGGGGATCTTTGGGAGTATTTCCGGAACACGTCGCTCGATGCTACCGATTATTTTCTGAAGCGAGTGGTGATTCAACAGAATATCTTTGGCGGCGATTTGGGTGGCCCGGTGGGTCCCAGGGCCAGACTGGGCTACTTCTATGCGAACTACCAGGGCACGCGTCAACGCAGCGGCGCTTCTCCAGGGACGTTCATCAACTCGCCCAGCATCCCCTACGTTCCGGTTCAGGATCGGCAATCTGCGACCCGGATGGCGGCCGACTGCAATGGTGGCGCGGCGATCGACCCAGTGGCATTCAATATTCTGAACGTCAAAAGTAACCAGTTCGGCGCGGGAGCTGGCGGATACCTGTTTCCTCTGCCCACGAACGTGGCCCCCACCACCCTCTGTGGCACCGCGGTTCCGTTTGTGATCACTACGCCCGGGAGATTTACGGATGATCAATTCACCGTCAACTGGGACAGATGGTTCCGCAACGGCAGGGACCATCTGTTCGAGCGCTTCTTCTGGTCCGATTCCGACACCTTCGAACCCTTCGGGGCCGATAACTTCGGGATCCAGACCGGCGGGCAACCCGGCGTGAACAACCTGAACTTCCCTCTGGATATTCCTTTGCATAGCCGCTTTGGCAGCATGAATGAAACCCACATCTTCACCAATGCGCTTGTGAACGAATTCCGATTTGGAATCAACATCATCAGCGATCGGCTGGACAACCGGGCGCCGATCACGGGGGCGCAGGTCGGCATCAACCTGCCGACTGCGACCGGGGTCAATGGCCAGGCTGGGGATCCAAACATGTATCGTCTGCACTTCAACACCTTCGAATTTGGGCCCTACACCACGCAGCTGCAGTCGGCCCTCTCGGACAATTTTGCGTGGATCGACACGCTAAGCTGGACCCGCAGGGGGCACCAACTACGTCTCGGCGGCGAGATCTACCGGGTGGCTATGCGCCGGAGCTTGCCCACCGGCGACAATGGCTATGTCTTCTTTATCCCGGCCCCTCCGGCAACCCCAGCCACCGATTTCCAGGGCTTTCTCTCGGGCTCACCCCTGCTCGCCATGGCTGGGGGTGGTCTCGGCAACCACGACTACCGCATTCCCAGCCGCGCCTGGTTCGTTCAGGACGACTGGCGGGTCAGCAAGACCTTGACCTTGAACCTGGGCTTCCGCAACGAATTCATCGGAGCTCCATACGACCTGCTTTGCCACACCGGCAACACCGATCCTCTGCTCGCCCCAACCACGGGGCAGCCGTTCGTCTATCCCAAATGCGCGAACCAGTTCCATCTGAGTGGCGTTACCGGAACGCTGAATCAGGCTGGTCTCAACAACGAATACGCAACCGTCTGGGAGCCGCGCTTCGGCTTCGCCTACGACGTAGGAGGCCATTACACCACCTCCATTCGCGGCGGTTATGGCATCTACGCCGTGCGCGAAGATTTGGGTGCGGTCGATAACCTCGCGATCACTCCTCCCACCTTTCCGTTCAAGGTTGGCTTTCTACCAGGAGCAGGAAGTCTGGCCAACCTCTTTGCCGCTAACGGCCCGTTTCCCATTCCGCAGCTTGGAGCACCCCCCTCGCAGGCCTTCGTTCCAGTCCCTTCGTTTTTCACAGGCTTCACCCCCTGCTCCCTTCCCCTGCTCCAACAATGCTCTCCCAGTTTTTCTGGGACGGTTCAAAGCCTGATCGAACTCGTGGTTCCCTTGCACTGGGTCGTAGGCACAACCCAACAGTGGAACTTCAGCATCGAGCGTCAGATTGGCCGGGACTGGTTCGCGGAGCTCGCCTATGTTGGGACCAAAGGCTCGCGGCTGCGCTCGACCATCGATGACGACCAGGCCCAGCTAGCCACCACCCAGCATCCAGTGACCATTCCCTACGCCTGTGGGGGAGGGCCGGGCTCCTGCACGATCATGGATTCGACCGTAGAGAACTCTCCGGCGCGTGTGCCGTATCTGGGCATCAATTCGGCGAATTTTGAGGACTTCCAGCCCAACTCCGACTCGCATTACGACGCGCTGCAAGCTACCCTCGGCCACCACTTCGCCCGCGGGCTGTACTTCCAGGGAGCCTTCACCTACTCAAAATCGATCGACGACGTCTCGACCGCTTCGGTGGCCTTCATTACGCGCGTCAACGATCAGCTCAACGCCCGGGCCTCACGAGGTCTTTCGGATTTCGATCGCCGTCACCGCCTGGTGATCAGTGCTGTCTATGAGCTGCCGACTCCAGCCTGGGGTTCGCAGCTCGTGAAAGGCGTTCTGGGTGGCTGGGAGACGAGCGGTGTCATCACGCTGCAATCGGGCGCGCCCTTCACCGTCTTTGATCCGGCAGGAGGGACAGCGTATAACTTGGCGAGTCCATCGTCTACCGCCACCTTCAACCCGGGGTCCGGCTGCGGCAATGCGCCTAGTTCGGGCGGCATTCACGCGCGGTTGGCGAACTGGGTGAACCCGGCAGCGTATACCTCGGATCCATTTGCTCCGCTCTCCACCGGAGGAGATAGCGACGCCACTCTCTACGGGAACACGCCGCGTAACTGCATCATCGGACCGCCGCAAAAGAATGTAGATCTGACCCTGGAGAAGGGCTTCAAGGTCGCGGGCGAACAGAAGCTGCGCTTCCGTGCGGACCTCTTCAACTTATTCAATCATCCGTCGTTCGCCAATCCCCCCTCAGCGGTGGTGGCTGCGCCAGAGCCAGGATTTCCGGCCGTTGGTTCGGCGCCGATCACCTCGGTCGTGGGAACGCCACGGTTGATTCAGTTTTCGTTGAAGTATTCGTTCTGAAGGCTCTGAAAAAGGCAGAAGAAGCCGCCAATCTGCTCGGCTACGAAGTGTCTTCTCAACGAAACTTGCACAACGGTTGGTGCAGCTTTTCGGTTCCAGTCCGTACCCTACGGCCCACATCTTCCCAGAGTTGCAGTTTTCGTTCCGCGTTATCCTACTGGGATAATTACTGCGATAGCCTCGGCATCAACAAATCGTTCTTGTTGGACTTCACAAACGGCTTCACGAACTGCGCTGCTATCAGCCGAACATCATGGCCCTGCTTCCGCAAAGCCCGACCCGGGAAGTGAGCTCCTGAACAGGCCTCCAAGCCGATCAGCGATGTCTGCGGGTTCGCGGTATAGGCCAGCAGCTGCCGCTGCGTGAACTTCTTCCGAACCAGCACCTTGCCGGCTGCGCCGAGTGCCACGAGATGAAACGTCGTCTTGCCCAGGTCGATGCCAACTGAATGTATCTCCATACCGGATGATCCTCCTTGTCAGAAGCTGCCACCACGATCCTCCTGCACTCGCAGGTGACTCAAGCGGTGGACCATCTCATTAGTCGGCTTGTAGCGACTGATCCTGATCCGGACGGTGCGAGACCCTATTGGTTTGAGCCGCAGGGGCTGGGAGAACTTACTTGTACTCCTACGGCCGGTGATAAAACCTATGTCTGCTTCGCTCGTACGCGCTCGTTAGAAAGATCATGATTCTCACGGAACCGACGGTACCGGTCAAGAAGGGATGCTGGTCCGCGGGCTCGGAGAAAGACGAGGTTTCCTTCGAAGCGTTTCTCGTCGATGATCGCTCCGCCTTCGAGCGAGGCGAGGATGGCGCCTTCGGATTGCGGGAGCCGAAAGCTGGATTCAACGAGCGGGTCGACCACGAGCGCGGCATCGATGGCAATCAGGAGTTGTTCAAGGCCGGTGTGCTGAAGCGAGGAGACGGGGATCGCTTCGCGGTCGCTGGAGAGCTGCACGAGTTCCTGGGGCGGGACGAGATCGACCTTGTTCAGGACCTGGATGACGGGCTTGGTCGAGACTTCAAGGTCGGCTAGGACTTTTTCAACCTGAGTTTTCTGCTCTTCGCGGATAGGGCTGGCGGCGTCTTGGACGTGGAGAAGAATCTCGGCTCGCTCGACCTCTTCGAGGGTGGCGCGGAAGCTCGTAACGAGTGTGTGGGGAAGGTTGCGGATGAAGCCGACGGTATCGGAGAGCAGGATCTTGCGGCGAGAAGGAAGCTGCAGCTGCCGGAGTTTGGGGTCGAGCGTAGCGAACATGCGGGCCGATTCGAGAACGCCGGCCTCGGTGAGGGCATTGAAGAGGGTGCTCTTGCCGGCGTTGGTATAGCCGACGAGGGCGACCACGGGGACCGGGACTGCCTCGCGGCGTTGCCGTTGCTGATGGCGGATGCGGCGGACAGCGTCGAGCTTGGTCTTAATGTGGTCGATGCGAAGGTTGATCTTGCGGCGATCGGTCTCGAGCTGGGTTTCGCCCGGGCCGCGGGTTCCGATGCCGCCGCCAAGCTGCGACATGGCGCGACCGCGTCCGGCCAGGCGGGGCAGCTGATATTCGAGTTGTGCGAGTTCCACCTGGAGCTGGCCCTCGCTGGTCTTCGCGTGGCGGGCGAAGATGTCGAGGATGAGCTGCGAACGATCGATGACGTGGCAGGGTAGCCGGGATTCGATGTTGCGGAGCTGCGAGGGAGTGAGATCGTGGTCGAAGAGAACAAGCGAGGCGTTGGTGGAGGCCACGACCTCAACAATCTCGTCGAGTTTGCCCTGGCCGACGAGGCTGGAGGGATCGGGCCTCTGGCGGCGCTGGACGAGGGTAGCGGCAATGGTCGCACCGGCCGATCGGGCGAGTTCCTCGAACTCGGCACGACTGGCATCGAAGTCGAGGGCGGAGACAGCGTGGCCCGGGAGGTCTTCTTCTCCAGCCATGACGGCGGCCGCGGTGCGGGCCAGGCGAGCGGCCGCGGTAAGCTGCTTGCGCTTGCGGAGTTCTCCGGTGAACTCGACCACGACAATCACGGCAAGTTCCTGCTGAGTTTGCGAGGTGCGGAGTTCGCGGGCGAGGAGTGCCGCGTCCTGGGCCTCACTGGCTTCTACCAGACTACGACGAACTGTCTTTCCGCGATTCCGGCGTGATTGCGCTTGATCCGGGGTGGCTTCGGGCGAAGCCTTCTTGCTGGTCAAAGTTGTCTCAATTCAGGGCCAAGTTTCCGACCGACTCTCCTAATGATACTGAATGATCCGTCAGTACCCTATTTCCGACCCCTCCGTTGGTTGCTGCGAAAAATGAGTTATACATTGATACCGCGTACGAGATGAAGGGGCGTCTTGCCCAGATCGATGCCAACAGAATGTATCTGCATGCCGCTCGAACCGACGACGATGGCGCTGGATCGGTGCCGATCGGTCGGCTTGTGGAAAGCGACAGTGGGCACCTACCATCGGAAAACCGGAATCCGCCGAAGCCCTGCACGCGGAGCACTGTCGATACAGCACTTCTAGAGATTTAGCACTCGGTCGAGAGGAATTTTCCGGCACACCTTTGGAACCACGCCCCGTTTTCAAGCCCCGTTTTGAGGAGTAAGGAAGTCGGGTTTGGCGGCGCGAGGATCGATTTGAGACGCCTGTATTCGGAAGGTCTGGATGAAGAGCCAAGGAACTCGAAAACGATTGGCCAGACGATCACGATCGATACCAGCCAGCGAGATCTTGACCACATGTTTCCCGTCGCTCCGCTGTAAACGGCGAGACACGGTACCGCGTTGGCGAGATAAGCGGTGTCGAAACCGATAATGCACGCCCGAACTCAGTGTGATGCGGGTGTCCGCTCATTACAGTCGTCATTGGGAAGTGCTGCGGATTCATAGGGCCTTCACTCACAAGAGCGCTTCTCCAGCTCAATCCAGAGAACAACTTGTCTGTAACTCCTCCGACAGATGCTCCGCTGAGCGTCGGGTGTGATCGCTCTTGGCATTAGATAATCGGCTATGACCCTTAGATTTGCCGCATATATACTGACGATAAAGAATAAACATAAAGCCGTTCGCATTCGACACAGCACGGGTTGTTCTGCGTAGCTGTGAGCCATCGCCTTGGAGATACTCGATGCCTGCCTTGCACTCGGACGACCGCTTGACTTGTCTGCATTCCGCCTTTGTGCGCCGCCTCTCGCTGTTCACTTGCTCGCAATTGGCTGGATTGCAGACGTGGCTTCCCGTTGCACTGCTATCGGGATTGTTGTGGACAGGATCGAGGGCCGGCGCCCAGGTGACGCCCTTACCCACACTCGTGACGATGGCCGGAACCGGCTCGGTGGGCTATAGCGGCGACGGGGCGCAGGCGACCGCCGCGCTCTTGAAAAGCCCAGCCGGAGTAGTCATGGACAGCGCCGGCAATCTCTTTATCGCGGATTCAGTGGACAATGTGATTCGCAAGGTGGCTGCGCGCACGGGAATTATTAGCACCGTCGCGGGGACGGGTACGGCAGGCTATAGCGGCAACGGTGGACCAGCGACCCGCGCGGAGTTGAACGGTCCTTCCGGTGTGGCGGTGGACGGCGCTGGCGATCTGTACATCGCGGACTCTTCGAACAATGTGATTCGAGAGGTCGCGGCGGGTACGGGAACGATAAGCACGGTGGTTGGAACGGGGGCCGCGGGTTCCTTAAATGCTCCCCAGGCGGTGGCGGTGGATGCCGCTGGGAATCTGTTCATCTCGGACAATGGGAGCGGTAGGATTCTGATGCTGGCCGCAGGCACAACAACGATCAGCATCGTGGTTGGGAGCGGATTGAGCCTGCCGCGTGGGATTGCGGTGGATGGCGCGGGCAATCTGTACATTGCCGACGCTGGCAACAACCGGATCGTGATGCTGGCCAATGCTGCCAGCGGTACCGGAACGCCAGTCACCCTGGCTGGGAATGGGACCGCTGGCTACGGCGGCGATCGCGGGCCCGCGACAAGTGCCAACCTGGCGGGGCCGCATGGGGTGGGAGTGGATGGCGCCGGCAATCTGTACATTGCGGACACCTCAAATAACGTGATCCGGAGGGTAGCAAACGCGGCTACGGGTACGGGAACGATTACGACCGTGGTTGGAGATAGCACGGCCGGCTACAACGGCGACGGGATTGCAGCCACCAATGCGGAGCTGAATCAACCGGCGGCGGTGGCGATTGACGCTGCGGGCGATCTTTATATCGCGGACGCCAGCAACGGCCGGGTGCGCGAGGCTGCAGTGAGTGTGCCGTTTGCAGCGACCGCAATTGGCATGAGCGCGAACCAGACAGTGTACTTCTCGGTGGCGGCCAATACGATCATCGGCGGTCTCGCCATCCTGACCCAGGGAACGCCGAATCTTGACTTCGTCGCGCAGGCTGGGGATACGAGCACGACGCTGTGTAAGGCGCAGACCTACGCGACTGCGACGACGTGCTCGGTCGACGTGACCTTCTCGCCGAGGTATGCGGGAGCGCGGTATGGCGCGGTTCAGATTGTGGCAACGGGCAACAATGCCGTCTCCACAACATACCTGCAAGGCGTTGGTACCGGGGCCCAGGTGGCCTGGACGCCGGGGCAGGCGAGCACGGTTGCTGGCGGAACCCAAGAATAGCGCGCTACGCCTGTGTCGGCGTAGTTCACACTCAGTGCTGGAACGAACGACTGAAGGATTGGCAATGACCATGTGCTTTGGGATTGAGGGCAAGGATCTGCGGGGACGGCGAGCATTTGCAGTGGTGCTGCTGGCTCTGTTGCTGGGAGTCGCGAATAAGCTCTTGGCGCAGACTGCACCGGTTGTCACCGCGTCGGGTACAGTTACCTATGTCTTGAGCCCCGTCGCATTAGACCCAATGATCTCCATCAGTGACCCGAGTGCGACGACCCTGTTCAGCAGTACCGTGAGTGTCGGCACGGGTTTCGCAACGGGCGATACTCTCAATTTTACCAATGACGGCTCGACGATGGGGAATATTACCGGGTCGTACAACGGAACGGGAGTGCTGACGTTGACTGCGGCGGGAGGCACGGCGTTAGCTCAATGGCAAAGTGCGCTGGCATCGATCACGTTCAGTAACTCGTATCCCGCGTACCAAGTGAGCACGGCGACCCGCACGGTGACCTTTCAGGTGAATGACGGGAGCCAAAATAGCAACACCGCAAGTGTCAGCGTGGCCATCGCGCCCCGGAACCCGGTGGTTACGACCTCGAACGCGAGCACGGCCTATGCGTTTGGCTCTGGCAGCACGGTCGCGGTGGACGCAGGGCTGTTCGTGAGCGCCTACACTACCACTCTGGCCAGCGGCACCGTAGGTATCGGCACGGGTTTCAAATCGGGAGATGTTCTCCAATATACCAACACCAGCGCTACGACCTTTGGGAACATCACCGGGTCGTACAACGCCAGCACGGGAGTACTGACGTTGAGTTCGTCGGCAGCTATAGCGACCCTGGCTCAATGGCAGGCTGCGCTGCGCTCCGTTGTCTTCTCCACGTCGGCCACTGTGTCCGGCGCGCGTACCGTCAGTTTTGTGGTGAATGATGGAACCCTGAGCAGCGCTGCCGCGCCCAAGGTGCTCAACGTGACCGGGCCGATCAGCGTGACGCCGACGGTATTGGCGAATGCAACCGCCGGAGTAGCGTATAGCCAGACAGTGGTGGCTGGCGGAGGCATTGCACCTTATACCTACGCGATCAGCGGCGCGCTGCCGCCGGGATTTTCAATCAATGCCGCTACAGGCACAATCTCCGGGACCGCAACGACGACCGGCAACTACAGCTTTACCCTGAGCGCTACGGATCACACCAGCTTCGTCGGAACGCAGAGCTATACCTTGGTGGTGGGCGCTCCGACGATTACGCTATCGCCGCCAGCGGCGACCTTGCTGCCGGCTACGATCGGCGTGGGCTATAGCGCAACATTCACCGCGAGCGGCGGAATGGCGCCTTACACCTACTCGCTTCTCTCCGGTGCGCTGCCCACGGGCATCACCCTGAGTACAACCGGCGTGTTGACCGGAGCGTCCTCCGTGACGGGGACCTCCAACTTTACCGTGAAGGCCACGGATGCGAATGGCTTCACGACGAATCAGGCGTATTCGCTGACGGTGAATCCACCGCCGACGGTTGCCGCCTTGAGCAACCCGCTGGGCGTCGCAAGCGATGGGGCCGGCAATCTCTACATCGCCGATGCGGGCCTAAGCTACATCGTCAAGGTGCCGGTGGGCTGCGCCGTGCAGAGTTGCGAGACGCAGGTGGGCAGCGGGCTGCAGAATCCTGCCGGCGTAGCGGTGGACGGCGGTGGGAATGTCTATGTAGTCGAATCTGGCAATGGAAGCGTGGCGGTGATTCCCTGGGATGGCGACAATGCGAGCTACGATGCACCCGTAACGATCGCCAGCGGATTGGCGCCGAGTTCGCTGCTTCCAGCAGGCGTGGCTATCGATGGTGGCGGAAGCGTCTACTACACGGATACCGCGCATCAAAAGCTGGTGAAGCTTCCCTGGACGGGGTCGGGCTATGGCGCGGCGACGATCGTGTTGGGGAGCAGCAGCGGGACCTCGCCAACCGGAGTGGCGGTGGACGGGAATGGCAATCTCTACATCGCCTCCGGCTTAAGCCATACGTTGACAGAACTTGCGTCAAATGGCTCACAGACGACGCTCGCGACGAACGTTACGGCGAACAGCGTCGCGGTGGATGGGAGCGGTGATGTCTACTACTCCGATGGGAATGCGGGCAGCGTAACAAAACTTCCATGGACGGGGTCGGCGTTCGGCTCTCCAGTGCTGCTGATGTCTACGGGACTGGCTGCTCCCGACGGGCTGGCGGTAGGCAGCGCCGGCGATGTGTACGTTGTAAACAATACGTCAAAGACGGTGGTGAAGATCGATGTGAGCGCGCCGCCGTCGCTGAGTTTCGCCAGCACGAAGGTGGGGGCGACCAGCACGGACAGTCCGCAGACGGTGACGCTGACGAACATTGGGAATGCGGGGCTCACGTTCGAGTCCAGCCCGAGCCTGTCGGCCGGCTTTACATTCAGCAGCGGGGCGGACTGCCCGACCGGAGCGGGAGCGCAGCCGCTGGGCGAGGGCTCGTCCTGTACATTTGCCATCGACTTCACGCCAACCGACGCGACGATCGGTACACTCAACGGGCAGTTGCTTGTTACCGATAACAACCTGAACACGCCCGCTCCAAGCTACGCGACGCAGACAGTGACACTAAGTGCTACTGGTGTTCCGGACGACCTGAGCGCAGTGACGGTGACCGTCAACACCGCGTCGCCGGTATATGGGCATCCGGTATCTGTTACCGCTACGGTTACCGATACGACGACCCCAGGGACAGCAGCGACGGGTGCTGTCACCTTTACGGATACAGATAGCCTGGGCAATGTGACTTCTCTTGGTGGATCGATGGCACTAACGGGCGCGATGGCGACCACGACCTATACGCCGAGCGGGCCGGGAGCGCACACGGTCACTGTGAGTTACTCTGGCGTCGTCGGAAGCGTCGCTCAGGGTACGGGCAAGACGACGCTCACGGTGAGCAAGGTGACGCCGACGCTGAGCTATACGCCGCTGCTCCCATCGCAGGTGTACGGCACAGCGATTACGGCGAGCGCGCTGAATGCGACCGCAACTGCCAATGGCGCAGTCGCAGGCAGCTTCGTCTATACCACAACGGTGAACGGAGCGCAGACGACGTTGACTGCCGGAGCAACCATTCTGCCTGTGGGCTCCTATACCATCACAGCAACCTTCACGCCGGGAAATGGGGCAGACTACGTGTCCGGGGGAACGGTTATGGCGAACTACACAGTGACCTCGGCACCGCTGGTAGTGCCCACGCTCAGCTTCGCGACCATCGCACCGCAGACCTTCGGGAATCCGCCATTTGCGGTGAGCGCGACCTCTGCCTCGAATGGGGCTGTGACCTACGCGGTGGTCAGCGGGCCGGCGACGATCGCGGGCAACCTGGTGACGCTTACGGGAGTGGGTACAGTGCTTCTGAGCACGGCGCAAGCTCCCGCTGGCAACTACGCTGCGGCTACCGCAACCACCAGCGTGACGGTGTTGGCGCCGAGCTTTACTCTGACCTCCAACTCTGGCTCGAGCGGCGGTGGGAACTCGGGTAGCACCGTGCTACCGGGAGGAGCTGCGACCTTCAGCCTGATGCTGGCCCCGGCTGGGACGATCTATCCCGATGCGTTGAGTCTAAGCGCAAGCGGCCTGCCCCCGGGAGCGATCGCGAGCTTCTCCCCGGCGATGATTGCCGCGAGGAGTCCGGCGACAGCGATTACGCTGACCATCCAGACTGGCAGTAACAGCCCGACACAGTCGGCACATATGGATCCGACTCGGTTCGGACGGCCTCTCCTCGCCGTCGCACTGAGCTGCTTGCTGCTGCCGGTGATTGGCATCAGACGAGCGCGTGTGCGGCTGATGCAGATGCCGGGGCTGCTGGCTGTGCTGCTCGCCGCCGCACTGTCCTTGGCTGCAGCGATGGGTTTGAGCGGCTGCGGCGGAGGGAATGGTTTCTTTAACCAGGCTTCCCAGAGCTACACGGTGACGGTAACCGCAACCGATGTGACGACTCACGTCCAGGCATCGACTAACGTAATCCTTACCGTGCAGTGAAGTTTTGTCAGGTACCTGGGGAATACCCGGCATCCTTTGCTGAAATCGTTGGCTGAATCCTACGGATTGGCTCAAAAGTGTCTTCATCCGCAGCGTCAGGTGTGGTGATGCACAGCGTAATGGATGTTTCCCACTGTGTAATATGGCTCGGCCTTCGCATCGCACATGAGGTTTCTCCGACGGCTCTGCTCTTAATGGGCCGTACACGGCTGTTGACCGCGGTCGATCGCGGCGAGGAGGTGGCGGCCATCGAGAAGGCCTGGGCTGTAGGTGAGCACGCTGGCGAGCGCTTGCTGGGCGAGGTCCTTTCGACCGAGGCGGCAGTTTGCAATGGCGAGGTTCAGTCCCAGCTCGGGCAGGTCTTGATTGTGCTCGAAGGCGCGTGTCCAGATGTCCGCCGCAGCTTGCAGATCTCCGGCAGCTGCGAGCAGCGTGCCGAGATTGGTGCCAGAGACGAAGTTGACAGGATCCTGGGCCAGGGCAGCGCGGTAGTACTGCTTGGCCTGAGGCGCGTCTCCATCCATCTGTGCAAGAATGCCGAGCGAACGCAGGACGAGAGCGTCGGATGGGTTGGTTTGCAGGGCGGCCGTCAGAAGCTGGCGGGCCTTCGGCCGCTGGGAGCGATCGCCTGCTGAGACAAGGTCGTAGTAGGCGAGACCGAGATCGCGGGTGCTGACTGCGCCGGTCAGGACGGGAGTCAGGTCGGAGGGTGCGGCGGCGGGCTGCTGCGGCGGCGAGGGGGCGTCGGGAAGGGGATCCTTGGGGTCGCTGGGCGGGCGCCGGATGCGGTGATCGGTCCAGGCAACGTGGGCGATGTTCTCCGAGCCTGTCTTCGGCATGTGGCAGCTGGTGCAGTCCGGATTGGAGGAGAAGTGCTGGCTGGCGAAGGCAGGCGCGCTGTGGCAGGCGAGGCATTTGGCGCGATAGTAGGCGACTCGTTCGCTGGCGTTGGGAGAGCGGTGCGGGTCATGGCAGTTCATGCAGGACATGGCTGGGCCGGTGACGCGCTTGCAGCGGCTGTCATTGAACTGCTCGATTTCGCTGACGGCGCGGCGGGTGGTGTTCTGGCCGGCGTGAACGAAGTAGGCAAGATAGTCGCGGATGTCGTCGCCGGGTTTAAAGTCCAGAGGATTGCGGCGTTCGACGTGGGTATCGCCTTCGAGATGGCAGACGATGCAGGTGCTGTCGCGCCGATCGGGCGAGAGCTTGACCGGATTGATGACAGCGGCGCGGCCTTTGGTGAGGACGTGGTCGCGGGTATCGCCATGGCAGCTTTCGCAGGTGATGCCAACCTGGTTAAAGGGCAGCTGGTTATAGAGGTTCTCCGTGCCGGCGACCTGCTTCTGAACGCCGCTCATATGGCAGCGAAGACAGGTTGGGTCGAGTGGGAGCGCCGGCGGCATCTCTGGGGAGTTCTCAAGACCAGGCTTCATGGCGTAGGCATCGAGCTTCGCGTAGAAGGCGACCGGCGACTCCAGCCAGTAGCCGTTCTTCTCGTAGAGGTAGGTGAGACCGAGATGGCCCGAGCCGAGAAAGTACTTGAGGCTCTCCTGCCCGTGAATGGGCGGGGCCATGGGGATCGTGTAGTGCAGCAGCGCACTGCCGCCCTCTTTGGTTATACCGTAGGTCACGCCGGAAGAAGGCTGCTGATAGGATCCCGGCAAAAGGCGCTCCGCGGCCAAGCCACTGGCATTCGCCATGGGTGTCTTGAGATAGCTTTCCAGGATCGCGGAATGACACAAGCCGCAGATGGCATCTGACTCTCGTACGGGCACGGCATTGGCGGTCTGCGCCGAGGATTTAAAGGGACAGAGCAGAAGCATCAACAGCGGAAGTAGAGGTGAGGTAGTCCGCCTGAGCCACGTCAGGTTATGCGTCCCACACTTCCGCGCGGCGGGGTAGGACACAGAGCCGCTACCTTTTGATTCCGCCACCTGGTTCAGCTTTCGTGTCATTGCTTGTCTCATCATCACGTCTTCCTGCTTCTCCGGTTTGCGCGCACATCGTTACTGTGCTGGGGAGCAGCGACAGAGTGTTGTCCTCAGTGCTTCGTGGTTGAGAGAGATGGGTAGTCCTGCCAGATATACTCGAGCGCCTCGGCCAGGGTCTGCCGTTTGACAGCGCGATCGACGTGGCCGGCGTTGCGGGCGAAGACGAACTGGTAGTGATAGCCCTTAGCGGCGAGGACCCTGGCCATGTTCTCGTTGGCGACCACCCAGTCGTGCATCTGGTCGCGAAGGACGTTTGGGTTGAAGAGGTCGCGGTCGCCCACCTCCATCCAGAGGCGTAGCGGCTTGGCGGGAGTGTTGGGGATGAGGTGCTCGTGAAACTCCCAGGCACCGTGAGGGGTTGCTGGGTTATAGGGCCACTGCTGATTGATATAGGTGCCGGAGTAGGTGAGCACGCGGTGGTAGAGTTTGGGGTGGTACCAGGCCATGATCAGGGCGCAGGAGCCGCCAGAGCTGCCCCCCATGGTCGCGCGGCCTTCGGGATCGCGGGTGAGTGTGAGGTGATACTGGGCTTCGACGCGCGGCAGCACCTCGTGTTCGACGAACTCGGCGTAGCGGCCGGACATGGTGTCGTACTCCAGGCCGCGTTCGCTGCCCTGGGCGTCGCCGCCGCCATTGCCGATCGAGATGGCGATCATGACGGGCAGGCGATGCTGGGCGATGAGGTTGTCGAGGACGGGGAAGAGGTCGCTGTCCGGACCGTCGGCGCCGATGAGGAAGGGCGCGATGGTGCCGGGGACGTACTGTTTGGGGACGTATACGGTGACGCGGCGGGTGTAGGGTGCGGGGTGGCTGGTGGGAACCAGAAGCCTGGCGGGGTCGGTGGGATCGACGGTGCCGAAGGTGTTGGGCTCGCGGGCGATGCCGGGATAGAGCTTGCTGTCGGCGGAGTTCATGGTGAACTCATAGACGGTTCCCTGGGGCACGTCTGGCTGCGGGGAGGTCTCGGGTGCGCGGTTGTGGGTGGGGCCGAGGATAAAGTTGCCGTCGGCGTTGGCCGGGGGAATGGCGGCGTCGGGCAGCTCGATGGCGGTGACGTAGCCGGGCGTGTGGGGATCGCGGGTGGGCGGGGTGGGGCGGGTTTGGGCCAGGGTGGCGGCGGCCATGGCGATCAAGAACGCGAGGGGCAGAGGACGGGGCACACGGGGCTCCTGGGGTATTGCCTGGGTATCTCAAGGATGTTGGTCCCGAGCCAGGGAACTTGTGCACTCGGTTGCGCAAATTGTATTGGATGGAGAATAGCCCTGGCTATGGTGGATCGAGCGGGTGGACTGGGTCGCAAGAGACAAAGAACTCATGCAGCGTGTTCCAGAGGTGAAGGCTGTGCTCCTCGACTGTGGTCTACGGGATTGCTGCATCATTGAGCACCTTCTTTCTCGAGGAGGAGAGCTGCGGCCTGGTAGTCGCCGCGCAGGTTGAAGTGCGGGCCGTGGTGCATCCAACATGCGCCACTGGCGAGAGGGCGCGGGCCTCGACGTATTTATCGGCGAACATCAACGCTACTCGGCGACGCCGGCTGAGAACTCCCTCCAAGCCGCCAATCATCTGGGAGTTGAAGCAGCACAATATTCGACGCAAATGTGGCGATCGGAATCGGTTTTGTGACAGTATGGTGACTCGGGTATTGGCCCGTTAGGAGCATGATCCTCCGTGAGGAAGACCGACGGGCATTCGACGCTTGCGGAGGTGGCTCGCATGGCCGGTGTCGGCCTGGCGACCGCGTCTCGTGCCGTGAATGGTGGAACGAATGTCAGCCCGGCGACTCTGAAGAAGGTTGAGTCTGCAATTCGGCAACTCGGCTACATGCCTAACGGAGCAGCACGCATTCTTAAGGGAGCACGTACCAAGAGCGTTGGCCTGCTTGTCCCCAGCATCGAGGATTCCTTCTTCGCAAGCTGCGCAGAGGCGGCGGGAAGGGTAGCCCGGCTGCATGACTCTCTTTTGATTGTTGCGGTCAGCAATAATCAGCGCGGCACCGAGATGAGCAGTCTGGATGTCCTCATGCGGCATCGGCCAGACGGACTACTGATTGCACCCTCGGATCCCTCCAGTGTACGGCTTAGAAGCTTTATCAAGAATCGCTCCGTCCCCATCGTCACCTTTGACCGTCCAGTGTTGGGGGACAAATGCGCGAGTGTTCTTACTGATAATTTCGTGGCCGCGCGCAATGCCACAATTCACCTGCTCGAGCATGGTTACAAACGCATTCTTTGCCTCAGTGGGGATGCAGAGCTGTATACGATTAAAGAGAGACTGAGGGGGTATCGCCAGGCGATGGAAGAGGTAGGAGGTCCTCTGCTGATAGATACAACGCTCACTGACGATGCGAGTTCGGTTGAGCGATTGCTTCAATCGCACCTGGGCAGTCGCAGGCCGCCTCAGGCAATCTTTACCCTCAAGAGCAGTGCAACCATTGCAATCTTCCAGGCGCTGCAACGGCTAGGAGTTTCAATTCCCTCAACTGTGGCGTTGCTCGGCTTCGACGATTTTGCGCTGGCAGGCACGCTGCGGCCGTCGATCAGTGTGGTTCAGCAACCGATCGAAGAGGTAGGGCGCAACGCAGCTGAGCTTCTCTTTGCTCAACTCGGTCACATGCCGGGAGGCAACCGATCAAGGAACCTTAGGTATGAGCCGCTGGTGCTTGCAAATCGTCTGTTCCTGCGGAACTCCTGCGGCTGCAAGGTGCGCGCGACCGCCACACATGGCTGAAGAAAAGGTTGAGCGTCTTCTACGCCGGCAAATGGGGTGAATCGCAGATGCTTCTGGCGATCTACTTTGCCTTGACAGAAGTCTCACGACTTTTCTATCATCTGTAGCGCTGGAAAGGTTTCCAGTTTCGTGCACCCAAAAAAAAGCGCTGCTGCTCTGCGTCCGGGCAGAAGTGAGTGTGGCAAGCAGCTAGACATGTCGTTGAGCGGTTGAATATCCGTCCACTCAATGCATTGTCTCGTCGCTCGTCGCCAATGCATTTCACCCACCACAGGAGCATCACCTTGCGCGTACCGTCCTCCCTTGCCACTGCTGTTTTCTGCCTCGTTGCCACGCTTCCGCTACTGCCACTTCACGCACAGCTATTTGAATCGGAACACGCGCGGAAGGTCGCCGTTGACTTTTCTCCGGAAGAGAGCAAGGTCCTCGACACGCTGGCATCTCTCGAAACGCTGCCCAGCAAAGCATGGCGATTTCACGCCGGAGATGTGGCTCATGGCGAGTCGCTGACGCTCGACGACTCGAACTGGGAGCTGGTAACGCCGAAGGCGAAGGCCGGCAAGGAGGCGGTGTGGTATCGGCAGACGATCGAGGTGCCGAAGACGCTGCACGGCTACGACCTGACAGGAGCGCAGATCGACTTCCGCTTCCGCGCCTATGCCAACGGACCGATGCCGGAGATCCTCTACTTCAACGGGCGAAGGGTGGCCCTGGGCGATGATTTGGAGCAGGTGCAGCTGTTTGGCGACGCGAAGCCGGGGGATAAGGTCGTTGTGGCGGTGAAGCTGCTGCCCACGGTGGATGTGAAGTCGTTCGACCATGTGGAGATGAAGATTACCTTCGCGGCCAACCGTCCTAGCCCGAAGGACCTGCGCACGGAGTTCGTTTCGGCGCAGAGCACGCTGCCCGCGGACTCCAATGATGGCCGCAGCGCACTGAGCAAGGCATTGAGCGAGGTGGACCTGCATGCCTTGGAGCAGAATGACCAGGCCAAGTTCGATGCCTCGCTGCGCCAGGCTCAGACCACCCTCAGCGTCTTGCGCCCGGTGCTGCAGCAGTCCACGTTCCATCTCGTAGGAAACTCGCATATCGATGCGGCGTGGCTGTGGCCGTGGACCGAGACCGTGGATGCGGTAAAGCGTACCTTCGGCACGGCAGTTCAATTGATGAACGAGTATCCGGACTATACGTATACGCAGTCGGCTGCGGTCTATAGTCAGTGGATCGCGGACAAGTATCCCGAGATGAACAACCAGATCAAGCAGCGCATCCAAGAGGGGCGCTGGGAGCTGGTGGGAGGAATGTGGCTGGAGCCGGATCTGAATATGCCGGATGGCGAGTCACTGGTGCGGCAACTTCTGGTCGGACAGTCCACCTTCAAGAAGCTTTATGGGAAGACGACGCGGATCGGCTGGAACCCGGACTCATTTGGTTACAATTGGCAGCTTCCCCAGATCTACAAGCGCTCTGGTGTTGACTATTTCGTGACCCAGAAGCTGACGTGGAACGATACCAATCCATTGCCGCTCAAACTCTTCTGGTGGGAGTCTCCGGACGGCAGCAAGGTCCTGACCTATTTCCCGCATGACTACAACAACGACAACTTGAATCCGATTCGGCTGTCGCACGATCTGGCGACTGCGCGGAGGTTTTCTCCGGGCATGAACGAGATGCTGGACCTCTACGGCGTGGGCGATCATGGCGGCGGGCCGACGCGAATGATGCTCGACGAAGGCGACCACTGGATGCAGCCGGATAAGGTGATGCAGCATGAGGAGTACGGC
>DATMOB010000064.1:0-29032 GCA_035568455.1 Granulicella sp. | reverse complement strand
ATGTTCTAAGGGCGGGACACGCCCGGTTAGCCTGTGAAGTGAATGGCGAGGTAAGCCGTCAGCAGCAAGAACCCACCGAAATGGCCGCTAGGCGGCCATCGTAGGAATCCCCTTCCTTTAGGGAGGGGAGGATGTCAACCGGTACTTATCGAAGGCTTTGTCGGTATGGCCTAGAGGTCGCGGCGGCCTTCCATGGCGCGGGTCATGGTGACCTCGTCGGCGTACTCAATGTCGGAGCCGGCGGGGACGCCGGTGGCGATGCGGGTGAGGCGGAGGGTGGGGTAGGCGCGGCGGAGCTCGTGGGCGAGGTAGGCGGCGGTGGCTTCGCCCTCGGTGGTGGGCGAGGTGGCGAGGATGACCTCTTCGATGGCCTGGAAGGGGAGAGTGTTTAGCGCCTGGTCGGGAACCTGATCGGGAGTGTAGTCGAAGGGCTCGCCGTTGGCCTGGTGCGCGAGCCGAGTGAGAAGGTTGGCGATGCGGAGCTGCTCCGGTCCGACGCCGTTGACCGGCGACAGCGTGCCGTGGAGGATGTGGTAGACCCCGTTGTAGCTGCGGGTTTTTTCGATAGTGGCGATATTGGTGGGCTCCTCGAGGACGCAGACCAGGCGGTGGTCGCGAGCGGGGTTGGAGCAGTAGGTGCAGGGGTCGACGTCGGTGATGTTGTTGCATATGGAGCAGAGGCGGAGGTGCTGCTTGAGCTGCTGGATGGCGACGGCGAGGTCGCGGGCGTCCTGTTCGCTGGAGCGGAGGATGTGGAAGGCGAGGCGCTGGGCGCTCTTGGTGCCAATGCCGGGGAGCTTGCGCAGCTCCTCGATCAGGCGGGACATGGGTTCGGCGAAGCGGCTCTGCATCACTCGCTGTGGCCCGGGAGGTCGAGAGAGCCGAGCACGCTGCCCATCATGCCCTGGACGTTGGACTTCATGACGTCGTCGGCGCGGCGGCCGCACTCGTTGACGGCGGCGGTGATGAGGTCCTCGAGGAGCTCGATGTCGCTGCTCGAGGAGCTGCCCATGACGGAGGGATCGATGGTGAGTTTGAGCAGCTCCTTTTTGCCGTTCATGCGGGCGGTGACGACGCCGCCGCCGGAGGAGGCCTCGACGACGGTTTCGGAGAGCTTGCGCTCCATCTGCTGCTGCATCTGTTGGGCCTGGCCCATCATGTCCTTCATTTTGGCTAGATCGGATAGGTTCATGCGCTGCTCCCAGTTCCTTTGATGATAAACGGGAGCGGGGAGTGTGGGATCTTTACGACCGAGAGGATGAGAGTGGGGGATGGAGGTTGCCATAATTGCGATTCAAATTGGCGCAATCGCTTGGTTTCGTCCTCTGCCTCTGGACAAAGAACACCCCATGCGTAGCTCCCCTCCAAGCCACGAGCGGCAACAGCCTGCTTCTCAACCGGAGGGACCCGATTGACCATCGTTGGGTAAGAGATGATGGCTTCAGTTGGCTCTGGCAGCCGCGGGGACAGAGGAAACGGATGTCTAGTAAGTCGTTGATTCGAAGTTGTATCGTTCTTCGCGTAGGGCAGGGCTGCTGGTTGCCCGACTATTCCTTAGTCTCGCTGCCTGGCCGCCCGGCGCCTCTAGACTCGAGTGATGGGTTGCCGGGGTGAAGGCCGTCAGGCGATGCGGCGTGATCTCCCATTACCACTGAATCGTGTATCCCGTCACTGGCAGGTAATGTGAAACAAAATTTTGCGCCGCGAGGAGAATTGTCGGTAGCCCACAGGCGGCCGCCGTTCGATTCAACAATGGAGCGGCTGATCTGCAGTCCGATGCCCGTGCCTGAGTCTTGGTGGTGAAAAAGGCATTGAGGATCTTGTCCGCGTGCTGCGGTGGAAGCCCCACGCCGGCGGACAGATTCGCATTGACTGTCACGGTTTGCTGCGACAATCCGACGGTGAGCCTAAAGTCGAGTGTGGCTGTCTGATTCACTTCGAGGGCGATCCCGGTCATCTCGCTGGTCGCAAATCCATTTTTCATGACTTGCAAGGAATAGTTCCCTGGAACCATGTCTGTGATGGAGTAGGTGCCCGCGGTTCCTGAACTTGTGTTGCGCTCAATACCTGTGTCGACGTTACAAAGGACGATCCGGGCAGCGGGGATCACAGCGGCGGTCGGGTCGGTGATTGTTCCGTTGATTGCTGCGGATGCAGATTGGGCGAAGCCGCAACGATGCACCGTGACTCCCCCAGTCGGAAGCATAACCGCCACACATAGTAAATACCTGATAGACCAGTATTGTGGGGGCCGATCGTGCGGAACGTCAGAGCCTTTTCGGATGGCGTACACGTCGTCAACGGGTGACGAGACACACATCGGACCTAGTCCATTCGATCTATCTACCAGCAGCACGTCGGGTGACGCAGCTTGTTGGCGACGAGTATACATCTGTGGCTCGCCGAGAAGATATCCGCCGACGAGACAAGAAAATTCAACAACTTGAGATGCGCAAATAGCGTCGGCGAAGGTTGGCCCTCTCATCAGGAAAATTGTTTGCTCCTCGCGCATGTACGGACAGCTTCGACGATCGACTTCAGTAGTGTCGCTCCGCTTTCCGGAATACCGGCGATTGTGCCGGCCGCCGTTTGCGCCAACCGACGCGAGTGGCGGCGGTGTGGACCGGGTGAAAATATGTGCGCAGGCGTGAGGTGTTTCTGACAGGAATATTGCTATGATGTTCGGCAAGTTCTCGCCCCGTACGATGTCGTCCATTGCAGACAAGACTTCCTTCCGCGGAGGCAGACCATGCATACACTTCAACCCTACATGCGTAGTCCGACGTGGTCCTTTGCCATGGGAGCTCTGCTCCTGCTGGCGGGCGTGGCGTCGATTGCCATCCCCGTCTTCGGCGGGATCGCCGCAAGCATCTTCTTCGGATGGCTGCTGCTGTTTTCCAGTGCTGCCCATCTGGGCTATGCATGGACGCGGCGCGGCGCCGGCGCTGTGCTTTGGCAGATCCTCGTTGGGATCGCCTATCTGATCGCGGCACTTTATTTATTCCTTGTCCCCGTTGCGGGAATGGTGGCGCTGACCCTGGTCCTGGTCTTCTATCTCGGTGTTGAGGGGATCCTGGAGCTGGTGATCTTCTCGGTGCTGCGGCCGTTGCCTGGGAGCGTCTGGTTCCTGGTGCACGGTCTGGTCTCGCTGCTGCTTGCGGGGTTGATCTTCGCGCATTGGCCGTCCAGTTCGTTGTGGGCGATTGGGACGCTGGTCGGGATCAGTCTGGTGTTCAGCGGCATCGCACGCATGACCGGGGTAGCGCTGCGAGTGAGTCCGGCCGGGGTGCTGTGAGGGGAATTCAGCGGCTGCGGAGTGGCCCTGCGGCTTCCGCAGAGACGCGAGCGCCGGGGAACCGGGTATCATAAAAAGGTGCCGAAGTATTCCATTGTCGTTCCGTTTCATAACGAGGAGGAGAACGTCACCACGCTGTATGACCGGGTGAAGCTGGTCATGGAGCATGTGGGCGACTCGTTCGAGCTGGTGTTTGTCGACGATGGTTCGCGGGACCGGACGTATCGGCTTCTGGAGGAGATTGCGGCGGTCGACAGCCGGGTGCTGGTGGTGAAGCTGCGGCGTAACTTTGGCCAGACCAGTGCGCTGGCGGCGGGCTTCGACCACGCGCAGGGCAGCTTCGTGCTGGCGATGGATGGCGACCTGCAGCACGATCCCGAGGAGATTCCGAACTTTCTGGCCAAGCTCGAAGAGGGCTATGACGTGGTGAGCGGGTGGCGCAGTCAGCGGGAGGATAACTTTCTGCTGCGGAGGATTCCGTCGCGGGCGGCGAACTGGATGATGGCGCGGCTGTCGGGGGTGAGTATCCACGACTTCGCGACCACCTTCAAGGCGTATCGGCGCGAGGTGATCCAGAATGTCCCGCTGTACGGGGAGATGCATCGGTTTATCCCGGCGCTGGCGTCGTGGTATGGGGCGAGTATCTGCGAGATTCCGATCTCGAACCCGCAACGGGTGTTCGGCAAGAGCCACTATGGACTTTCGCGGACGATTCGGGTGGTCTTCGATCTGCTGACGATCCGTTTTCTGCTGCGCTATATGACGCGGCCGTTGCACTTCTTCGGAACGATCGGGGCGCTGGGAATGCTCTCGGGTGCGGGGCTGGCCGGGTGGATGCTGGCGCTGAAGATAATGACCGGGCAACATGTGATGGCGGGGCATGGACCGCTGTTCGCGGTTGCTGGGGTGCTGATCCTGGCGGGGATCCAGATGATGGGGATCGGGCTGCTGGGGGAGTTGCAGGTGCGTCACTTCCATACGGCGGCGCATCGCGCTCCGTATGCGGTGGAGCGAGTGCTGCGGCTGCGGTCGAATGAAGAAAGCATGATGCAGTAAGGCGGGGAGTAGGGAACAGGGCGTGGGCGGCAGGCCGGTGTGGGTGGTCCGTGCTTTGGGGTGGGTGTTGCGCGCTGACGCTGGGAGTTGGACGGTGAATCTGGGGGCCAGGACTACAGCGTTTTCAAAGATTTGCGCCGGAATGTAGTGGCAGCAATTACAATTCCGCAATGCAAGCGATACTGATTAAGCTGACTGGCAGCGCGGATGTACTTGAGTTTACAGAGGTTCCAAACCCGGTTCCGGGCGTAGGCGAGGTTCTGGTCGCCATTGAAGCGTCGGGCGTGAACTTCATCGATGTGTACTTTCGGGAGGGCCGGTATCCGGCACAGCTTCCGTTTATTCCGGGGCAGGAGGCTGCCGGGACGGTGGTCGCTCTGGGGCCGGAGGTGACGACGGTCAAGGTGGGCGACCGGGTGGCGTGGTGCGGTATTCGGGGGACGTATGCTCAGCTGGCGGTGGCGCCGGCAGCGCAGGTGGTGCGGGTTCCCGATGGGGTTTCGTCGGAGCAGGCGGCGGCTGCGCTGCTGCAGGGGATGACGGCGCATTACCTGGCGTACTCGGCGTATCCGATACGGGCGGGAGAGACGGTGCTAGTGCATGCCGGCGCGGGTGGGACGGGGCTGCTGCTGACGCAGATCGCGAAGAAGCGCGGTGCGCGGGTGATTACGACGGTTTCGACCGAGGAGAAGGCTGCGCTGTCGCGGGCGGCGGGCGCGGACGAGGTGATTCTTTACACCAAGCAGGACTTTGCCGTGGAGGTGAAGCGGCTTACGAATGGGGAGGGCCTGCCGGTGGTGTATGACTCGGTGGGCAAGTCCACGTTTGAGCAGTCGCTGGCATCCCTGAAGCCGCGAGGGTTGCTGGTGCTGTTTGGGGGCGCGAGCGGGGCGGTGCCGCCGTTCGATCTGATCCGGCTGTCAACGATGGGGTCGTTGTATGTGACGCGGCCGACGCTGAGGGATTACATCGCGACGCGGGCGGAGTTGGAGGCGCGGGCGAACGGCGTGTTTGGGTGGGTGGCGGATGGGAGTCTGAAGCTCCGCATCGAGCACAGCTACCCGCTGAAGAGTGCAGCTGAGGCGCAGCGCGCCCTGGAGTCGCGGAGGACGACGGGAAAGGTGCTGCTGAAGCCCTGAGCTGGTTCGCGGGGGAGTGGTGATCCGGGGCGTGACGGCTCTGAACGCGTTCGTTCACAACATTAGTCCACAACTGGTCGGTTCGAAGTTTTCCGGGTTCGAACCCAATGCCCGAAGCACCGGAGTGTCGATGAGGGATGCGCCGTACCTGTTGGTTGTGCTGTTCCTTATAAGCATGGTGTTCAGTGTGATCTTCCGGGTCATGTGGCGGACCTTGGGCCAGGCGCGGCATGCTTTGACATGGTCGGTCGCCTTTGCGGTGGCCGCAGTGGGATATCTGCTGAATGCGGTGGGCGTGATGCTGTGGCTGCGCGGCCCGTTGTATATGGTGGCCGCGTGCACGCCTCCGCTGGTGACCAGTTATCTGGCAGTGCTGGGCTACCGGCAGCGCGCCGGGCTGCCGTCGTATCGCTGGTGCTTTCTGGGGTTGTTGGCAGGTGCGGAGTTGCTGCTGGTGGTGGGGAACTTCGTGACTCCGCACGTTGGCCTGCAGCTGGCGGTGGTGCCGCTGACGGCCGTGGTGATGCTGTATATGGCTGCGCGGGCGGCAGTGCGTGGGGCTAAGGGCGGGACGAGTGCGGAGCGGACGGCGCGGGTCACCTTGTATCTGTTTGGCTTCTACGAGCTGGTGCTGGGCTGTCTGGCGCTTCGTCTGGGCAGGTATGGGAATCCGGCTTCACTGGACCTCTACAGCGACACGTTGATGCTGGGGTTGCCGTTCTGCTATATCGCGTCGGGGCTGGTGGGAGTGCTGGTGATTGCGTCCGATCTGGCAGCGCGGATGGAGCGGCTGGCGGAGACTGACACGCTGACCGGGCTGATGAATCGCCGCGGGATCGAGCGTATTGCCAGGCAGGCGATGGTGCGCTGCCGCAGCAAAGGGCAGCCGTTGACGACAGTGATCGCCGATCTGGATCTGTTCAAGAAGATCAACGACGAGTATGGGCACGGGGTCGGAGACCTGGCGTTGCAGCGCTTCTCCGCGTATCTGCAGACGGCCGCGCCGGACGCGGAGTTGCTGGGGCGGTTGGGTGGCGAGGAGTTTGTTCTGTTGCTGGAGGATACCCCGGAGGGGAAGGCGATGCTCGTGGTCGACAAGATTCGAGCGGAGCTGGCGACCGTCCAAGTCGATGGCCTGGGGCTGACTTTGTTGACGGCCAGCTTTGGCGTGACCGAGATGGCGGCAGAGGACGAGACTCTGGTGGATATGCTGGTGCGCGCCGATAGTGCGCTGTATGCGGCCAAGTCGGCGGGGCGGGACAGGGTGCACTGCTTCGATCCTCTGCAACTGGGACCGGTGCGGGCCCCCGGGGTATTCCGGAAGCATCGCGATGCGTTGGCTTGAGTGGTGCGAGGCGGCTTGATGCGTCAGAATTGAATGAGGACGGATGGATGGTCCGATGGACGCACGACAGGAGTCGTTTCGATGGCAACGCCGCTTAGATTTTCAGCGCAGCGCGCACAGGTTCAGGCTGAGACCGCGCGCTCTCAAGCATCACCCAGAAGGACGCTCGGGGCGGCGGCGGGGCGGGTTGCCGGGCTGCTGGCGGTGCTGTGGTTCGGTGCGACCGGCGCGCATGCGGTGGTGGTGCGGGGCAAGGTGACCGATCCGCTGGGCGCAGCGGTGGTGAACGCTCGAGTGGCGCTGGTGCAGGGGACGACGCGGATCGCGGCGGCACGGTCGGGGATCGATGGCAGCTTCGAGGTGCGTAGCGCGGTGGCGGGACGGTTCCGCCTGCTGGCAACGGCGCCGACGTTTGCGACGACCATCGGGGACGAGTTCTATGGCGGGGTGGTGGATGTGGTCGCGCGCAGCCTGGTGATGGAAGTTGCGTCGATCACGGAGCAGGTGACGGTGACGGCGACGGGAATTCCGACGCCGATCCAGCAGGCCAGTGCTCCGGTGTCGCTGATTGGCGCGTTCGATCTGAGCACGCGGGTGGGAGTGATCGATGAGATGCGGCAGGCTCCGGGATTGGAGCTGGTGCAGCAGGGGCAGGCGGGTGGCGTGGGGTCGCTGTTTGTGCGCGGCGGGAACTCGACGGCGAACAAGGTGCTGATTGATGGGATTACGGCGGAGGACATAGGCGGGACGTTCGATCTGGGTACGGTGGGGACGACCGGGCTGGAATCAATCGAGACCTACCGCGGGCCGGACAGCGTGTTGTATGGGAGCGATGCGGGAGCGGCGGTGGTGTCGTTTACGACGCCGCAGGGAGGGTCGTCTCATCCGCTGTTTACCTACTCGGGGGATGCGGGGAACTTTCACTCGTATCGGAATGAGGCGACGCTGAGCGGAGCTCATAAGAAGGTGGACTACTACGCGGGGTTTGGGAGGTTCGATACGTCGAATGCGCTGCCGCTGGACCGCTACCACTCGGCGACTTCGGCGGCGAATATCGGGTATAGCTTTTCGGGGAACGCGCAGGCGCGGTTTACGCTGCGCAATGCGGTGTCGTCGACTGGGCTGCCGGGAGCGCATGATTTTTATGGGATCTCGAACGACGGAAAGCAGGCGGACCAGGATCTTTACTCCGGGCTGACGCTCGAGGACCGGCTGCTGGACGATCGCTGGCACAATCTCGTTCGCTACGGGATTACGCGCAAGCGTGAGCAGGAGCGGCAGTATGCGTATGTGGGGACGCCGATCAATGTAAATGGGTTCACCGAGTACTTCGGCAATGTGGTGACGATCCGCGGAGCGAATGGGTACGAGGCGACGGGGCAGGCGGCGTTCTTTTCGCCGAATAGCGACTCGGACTCCAATCGCGATGAGCTGTACTTCCAGTCCGACTACGCAATTACCCATCATCTAACTGGACTGTTGGGCTTCCGGTATGAGAACGAGCGTGGGAGCTTCGTCGAGCCGGACTATGGCGAGGATGAGAAGATCCAGCGGACGAACTTCGAGTACACGCTGCAGTTTCAGGGTGACGTGAAGAACCGGCTCTTCTATTCGGCGGGCGGGGCGATCGAGAAGAACCATCTCTACGGAGTGGCGGGGACGCCGCGGCTGGGGCTGGCTTATGTGCCGGTTCGGGTTACAACAAATCGATGGTTCCGCGGAACCAAGCTGCGGGCGAATGTGGCGACGGGGGTGCAGGAGCCTTCGCTGGCGCTGGAGTTTTCGAGTTTGTACTCGGAACTGTTACAGGCGGGAGATACGGCGGCGATTGCGAGCTACAACGTGACCAAGCCGACGGCGGAGCGCTCGCGCAGCTACGACGTGGGCGTCGATCAGAATATTCGCGGCGAGCGGCTGGTGTTCAAGGCGGGGTACTTCCACAATGTGTTCGACCATCAGTTGGAGGGAGTGGACTACATCGGGCTCGAGCAATACTTCGGGCTGCCTGCGAGCGTGGCCAATCAGATATATGAGGCGTATCTGAACTCGCTGGCCTTCCGGGCGCAGGGGTTCGAGATGGAGACGGACTGGCAGGCGATGAAGCATCTGCTGGTGCGCGGAGGCTATACGTATCTCGATTCGGTTGTGGTGCAGTCGTTCGCTACCGATGCGGTGAATGCGAATAGCGGAATGCCGACGATGAACCCGAATCTGCCTGGGATTGCCATTGGGGCGGTATCTCCGCTGGTGGGGGCGCGGCCGTTTCGGCGGGCTCCGCATACGGGATTTTTTGCGGCCGAGTATGTCGACCGGAGGCTTGCGTTTGGGATGAAGGGGGCGCTGTCGAGCCGGAGCGACGATTCGACGTTTCTGGGTGGACTGGATACGACGGGAGGGAATACGCTGCTGCTGCCGAATCGCGATCTGGACTTTGGATACGCGAAGCTGGATGCCAACCTGTCGCTGGTGGTCAGTCATCACATCACGACCTTTACCGAGATGGATAATCTGCTGGGGCAGCAGCATATTGGGCCGATCGGCTATCCGGCGCTGCCCTTTACCATACGAGCGGGGCTGAAGTACCGATTTGGTGGAGACTGATGGCCTGACGGCTGGCGCCGCCACTTTTCCGAAAATTATGTGTCTCTACCTGTGCAAGGGGCGTCTAAAGTTTGGAAGGTAGGGTACCCAGGATGAAGAAGTGTTTTGTAGCTGCTGCAGCGTTTCTGGTTCTCTCGGGCGCGGGATTTGCGCAGATGGAGGGCCCGGTGAGTACCCAGGCGCTGGTCGCTGTGGATACGAGGTCGGAGCAGATGCCGACGATCAATAACGTGATGCTGACGGTCAACGGCAAGAAGGAGCAGCTGACGGGATGGTCACAGGTGCCGCCTACGGGGGCGCAGGTCGCGGTTCTGATCGATGACGGCCTACGGGAGTCTGTGGGGCGGGAGCTCAATGATCTGCGGGCGTTCGCGAACAGTCTGCCGCAAGGGACGGAGCTGCTTATCGGATACATGCGCAACGGCGTCGTCTTCAAGGAGACGGGCTTTACGACGGACCACGCGGCCGCGGCAGCGAAGTTCCGTCTGCCTGAGGGTTCTCCGGGGATCAGCGCGAGCCCGTACTTCTGCCTTTCGGATTTTGTGAAGCACTGGCCGTCGAATCGGCCGGCGGCGCGATTCGTACTGATGATTACGAACGGTGTGGACCCATATAACGGCAGCACCAGCATCATGAACCAGGACAGCCCGTACGTGCAGGCGGCGACCACGGACGCACAGCGCGCAGGCGTGTCGGTGTCCTCGATCTACTTCGGCGATGCGGGCTTTCGCGGCCGCCGCGGCAGCTTCAGCGGACAGAGCTACCTGGCACAGGTCGCAGAGGGAACCGGCGGGACGGCTTACTTTCAGGGGCTCGGCAATCCGGTCTCGATGATTCCGTTCCTGAATGATTTCAAGCATTCGCTTGCGGAGACCTACGTGGTGACGTTCGAGGCGAGTGCCTCGGGTAAGAACAATCTGCTGCGCATCAAGGCGGCGACCGATCTGCACGGGGTCAAACTACGCGCGCCGGAGGCGGTGCGCGTCGGGAATATGGAGAGCGGTCCGAACGAGTAATTTCACGGAACCAGAATGAACCGAGATACGGCTGCAGCTCGCGCTGCGGCCGTTTTCTTTGGGTGCGCCCAGCATGGGCGCGCTCCTGCGGGTGGAAGTCCCGCTGTGAGCTGGTCACAGCGAGCGAAGCGAAGCGCAACTGCATGAGGGTGACCGGGTGTGGGGAGGAAGCTGCGGGCCGATGAACAAGGGCCGGATAGAAGGCGCAGCCGACCAGGGCGAGCGGGCCCAAGACCGCGAAGCTCTTGTGACCAAGGGGAGGCGGCGTAAGGAACTCATGGCCTTGGGAGCTTCCATCGACGTCGCGGCACCGATAGCGGCCAACACGCGGCGCTGCTGGCGCAACAGCGGGATGCTCCTCAACTCCATACTCGACCGGAAATGGGCCGACAGGCTGAAAATACCCCGTCTCTGCTGACCTCAACTTCTCGAACCGCCCGGTGCGGACCCGCATACCGGGTGGCGTGGCAGGGGAGAGCAGGACCCTATGCCGATCGCAAAACGGCAGAACGTGGTTGCTGGCGAGGCCCGCGCATCGAGGAGGCCGTCCCTGTGAAAAGCTGTGCACAATTCGTTCAACTTCTCGCTGTACGATGAAGATTGCGAAATGAGAGGTGGAATGAGCGAAGGCCGTTGGGTTTTGTTGATTGCGAGTGAAGTGGGGGGCACCGATTCGGTATCCGACCGCGCTATGGAGCGCCTGGTGGATGCGATCGGCGAGGAGGGGTATGAGGTCGTGCGGACCTCGACTCCGGAGGACGGGCTGTCGCTGGTTACGTCCGACCCGTCACACAGCGCGATTTTGCTGGATTGGGACCTGGAAGGGGACAATCAGTTCGACGAGCGCGCTGCGCTCAAGATTCTGCGCGCCGTGCGGCGGCGGAATAAGAAGATTCCGATCTTTTTGATCGCCGATCGGACGCTGGTGAGCGAGCTGCCGCTGGAGGTGGTCAAGCAGGTGCATGAGTATATCCACCTGTTCGGAGACACGCCGGCCTTCATCGCCAACCGTGTGGACTTTGCGGTGGAGCGGTATCACGAGCAGCTGCTGCCGCCGTACTTCCGCGAGTTGAAGAAGTACAACGATCAGGGTGCTTATTCGTGGGACGCTCCGGGGCACATGGGCGGAGTGGCGTATCTGAAGCACCCCGTGGGCATGGAGTTCCACAAGTTTTTCGGCGAAAACATCATGCGTTCAGATCTGGGGATCTCGACGGCGCCGCTGGGATCGTGGCTGGACCACCTGGGGCCTCCGGGCGAGAGCGAGCGCAACGCGGCGCGGATCTTCGGTGCGGACTGGACGTTCTACGTGCTGGGGGGATCGTCGACCTCGAACCAGATTGTGGGTCATGGCGTGATCGCGCAGGACGATATTGTGCTGGCGGACGCGAACTGTCACAAATCGATCTGCCACTCGCTGACGGTGACGGGCGCGCGGCCGGTGTACTTCAAGCCGACACGCAACGGCTACGGCATGATCGGTCTGGTGCCGATCAAGCGGTTCAGCCCGGAGAACGTGCAGGCGCTGATCGACCGCAGTCCGTTCAGCGTTGGAGCGCCTTCGAAGAAGCCCACGTACGCGGTGGTTACAAATTCGACCTACGATGGTCTCTGCTACGACGTGAATCGCGTGGTAGAGGAGTTGTCGAAGTCGGTGCCGCGGGTGCACTTCGACGAGGCTTGGTATGCCTATGCGAAGTTCCATCCGATCTATCGCGGACGGTTCGCGATGGACGTGCCGGATGAGATGCCGCACCGGCCGGCGATCTTCGCGGTGCAGTCGACGCACAAGATGCTGGCGGCGTTCTCGATGGCATCGATGGTGCACATCAAGCTGAGCCCGCGGGCTCCACTTGATTACGACCAGTTCAACGAGTCGTTCATGATGCATGGGACGACGTCGCCGTTCTATCCGCTGATCGCCTCGCTGGACGTGGCGGCGGCGATGATGGACGAGCCGGCGGGGCCGACGCTGATGAGCGAGACGCTGCAGGATGCGATCAGCTTTCGCAAGGCGATGTCGTCGATCGCGCACCGGCTGCGGGCGGCGGAGCAGGGCTGGTTCTTCCGGTTATATCAACCTGAGTATGTGCTGGACCCGTTGGATGGACAGACGCACCTGCTGGAGGAGGCTCCGGATGGGTTGCTGACGAACCGTTCGAGCTGCTGGACGCTGAAGCCGGGCGAGGATTGGCACGGGTATCAGGACGAGGATATTGCCGACAACTACTGCATGCTCGACCCGGCGAAGGTGACGATTCTGACGCCCGGGGTGAATGCGCAGGGAGTGGTGAGCGACTGGGGTATTCCGGCGGCGATTCTGACGGAGTTCCTCGACGGACGCCGGGTGGAGATTGCGCGGACCGGCGACTACACCGTGCTGGTGCTGTTTTCGGTCGGAACCAGTAAGGGCAAGTGGGGTGCGCTGCTCGAGAACCTGTTCGAGTTCAAGCGGCTGTACGACTCGGAGGCATCGCTCGAGGAGGCGCTGCCGGAGCTGGTGCTGCGCTATCCGCATCGCTACCGGAATGTGACGCTGAAGGAGCTGTCGGACGAGATGCACCTGGTGATGCAGCAGCTCAACCTGTCGGGGCTGGTGAATGCGGCGTGCGATGAGGACTTCGATCCGGTGCTGACGCCGTCGCAGACGTATCAGAAGCTGCTGCGCAACGAGACGGAGAAGATCAAGTTCTCGGAGATGGCGGGCCGGATTGCGGCGGTGATGCTGGTGCCGTACCCGCCGGGAATTCCGATGAGTATGCCGGGAGAGCGACTGGGCGGGCCGGACAGCCCGGTGATCCGGCTGATCCTGGCGATGGAGGAGTTCGGCAAGCGCTTCCCGGGGTTCGAGCGCGAGACCCATGGGATCGAGGTCGATGGGAACGGCGAGTACTGGATGCGGGCGGTGATCGAGACGCCGAATGGGAACGGGAAGAAGCATGGTCGCGGGAAGCAGAGGCCGCCGAGCTCGGCTCCGCCAGTGAAGCGGCGCAAGAAGGCTCTGCCGGGGGCTGGGGTCGATGTGGATGGGATGCCGCCGGAGCGGTAGGGGCGCTCTGGCTGGAACCTTGGGCGACTACTGCCGGGGGAGCTTTGCGACCGTATCCAGAGTGGCGAGGGCATTGAGGCGTCGCTCCTGGTCGGCCGTGGAGTCGGCTGTGGATTGGAGGTAGAGGTTCAGTTCGGAGCGGGCCTCCTCCCAGCGTGTGGCGACGGCCAGCGGCTGTCCGCGGATGAGATGGACCTCGGTGAAGGTCGGAGGAGCCGCGGCCAGCGCGCGCTGGCTCCAGAGATCGGAGCCGTGCAGATTACCCATGCCGACCTCGGCGCGAGCCCGTTCGTAGATGGTCTGCCAGGCCTCCGCTTCATCTCCGCGCAGCTCGCGGAGGACCAGAAAGGCCTCTTCGTAGCGATGCATGCCGTTGAGCGCGCTGGCAAGCAGAGTGGAGGCGAAGGCGATGTCGGGCTCCCAGAGCCGCGCCTTGGCGATGTTCCAGATAGCGCGCTCGTAGCGGGCGGCAGAGATCTCCTGGGTGGCACGCAGGAGGGCAACTTCGGCGAACTGCGAGGCGATGGCCAGCGCCTAAGCGCACTCTTGTTTGTATAGGTCGGGCTGGTGGATGAGCGCCGCGGTGCGGGCGGCAAGATAGTGCTGTTGGGCCTCGAGCGGATAACGTCGGTCCACGGGGAAGCTCGTGGGCGTAATCTCGGTCAGGTGGTCGTCTGGTTGCGGCAGCTGGGGTTGCTGCTGGCTCTGAGCAAGGACGGCCTGAAGGCATAGGCCAATCCAGAACACCGCTACGGTAGAGACTTTGAGGCAAGGACGTCAAGAGGCTTAGATGGCGCGCCAGGCGCGAGGATTATTCCCGCCGAGGAGGGTTTTGGCCCACTTTGGACTGGATTGTGGGCTTAGGGCGGAGACGCAAAGAGGCCCCGGACAAATCCGGGGCCTCTTTGTTTGATGCGGGGAACAATCGGTTCCAGCGTCCGCACCTGCGCCCGTGGTTCAGGGCTGTGGCGCGGGGCGGAGCGTGGAGTTTAGTACATGCCGTCCATGCCGCCGCCGTGGTTGTGACCGCCGGCCGGAGCTTCCTTCTTCTCCGGAATCTCGGCGATGATGGCCTCGGTGGTGAGCAGCAGGCCGGAGATCGACGCGGCGTTCTGCAGCGCGGTCCGGGTTACCTTGGTGGGGTCGATGACGCCGGCGACGACCAGGTCCTCGTAGACGCCCGTGGCGGCGTTGTAGCCGTAATTGGGGTCCTTGGAGTCGTGGATCTTGCCGATGACGACCGCGCCCTCTTCTCCGGAGTTGGCGACGATGGTGCGGAGCGGCTCTTCGATGGCGCGACGGATGATGTTGGCGCCGATCTTCTCGTCGCCTTCGAGGGTCTTGATGAGCTTATCGACCGCCGAGGTGGTGCGGATGAGGGCGACGCCGCCGCCGGGGACGATGCCTTCCTCGACCGCTGCACGGGTGGCGTGCATGGCGTCTTCGACGCGGGCCTTCTTCTCCTTCATCTCGGTCTCGGTTGCAGCCCCGACCTTGATGACGGCGACGCCGCCGACCAGCTTGGCGAGGCGCTCCTGGAGCTTCTCGCGGTCGTAGTCGGAGGTGGTCTTCTCGACCTGAGCGCGAATCTCCTTGACGCGGCCCTCGACGTCTCCGTCCTTACCGCCGCCGTCGACGATGGTGGTGTTGTCCTTGTCGATGGTGACGCGCTTGGCGGTGCCGAGGTCCTCGATCTTGACGCCCTCGAGCTTGATGCCGAGGTCTTCGGTGATGGCCTTGCCGCCGGTCAGGATGGCGATGTCTTGCAGCATGGCCTTGCGGCGATCGCCAAAGCCAGGAGCCTTGACGGCGGCGACGTTGAGGGTGCCGCGCAGCTTGTTCACAACCAGGGTGGCGAGCGCCTCACCGTCGACGTCCTCGGCGATGATGACGAGGGGCTTGGCGGTGCGGGCGATCTGCTCGAGCAGAGGCAGAAGGTCCTTCATCGAGGAGATCTTCTTCTCGTAGATGAGGATGTAGGGGTTCTCGAGGGCAACTTCCATGCGCTCGGCGTCGGTCACGAAGTACGGGCTCAGGTAACCGCGATCGAACTGCATGCCTTCGACGACGTCGAGCTGGGTCTCCATGGTGCGGGACTCCTCGACGGTGATGACGCCATCCTTACCGACCTTCTTCATGGCTTCGGCGATGATGGTGCCGATCTGCGAGTCGGAGTTGGCGGAGATGGTTCCGACCTGGGCGATCATGTCGCCGGAGACGGGCTTGGAGAAGGCAGCGAGGGCACCGCCTACGACGACGCCGTTCTCATCGCGCTTGCCGATGATGGCCTCGACGGCCTTGTCGATGCCGCGCTTGAGGGCGGCGGGATTGGCTCCGGCGGCAACGGTCTTGACGCCTTCGCGGAAGATGGCCTGGGCGAGCACGGTGGCGGTGGTGGTACCGTCGCCGGCGATGTCGGAGGTCTTGGAGGCGACTTCCTTGACGAGCTGGGCGCCGATGTTCTCGAGGGCGTTGGAGAGCTCGATCTCCTTGGCGACGGTGACGCCGTCCTTGGTGATGGTGGGCGAGCCGAACTTCTTTTCGATGACGACGTTACGTCCCTTGGGTCCGAGGGTTACCTTCACTGCGTCGGCCAAGACATTGACGCCGCGCAGGATAGCCTGCCGTGAATCTTCTCCGTGCAAGATCTGCTTTGCCATGATGCTGCTCCTATGTGCCGGGCTGTGCCGGCGAAAATCGGTGATTTGCGGTGCATTCCGGCTCGGCGGCGAAGCCGCGTCTGCCGCACGCAGTGCCTACTTCTTGAGGATTCCGAGGACTTCTTCTTCGCGCATGATGAGGAACTCATCGCCGTCGAGCTTGATCTCGGTGCCGGAGTACTTACCGAAGAGGATGTTGTCGCCAGCCTTGACGTCGAGCGGGAAGACCTTGCCTTCGTCGTTGGACTTGCCCTTGCCGACGGAGATCACTTCGCCTTGCTGGGGCTTTTCCTTGGCGGAGTCGGGGATGATGATTCCGCCGCGGATGCTCTCGCCCTCTTCAACGCGCCGTACCAGGATGCGATCGTGAAGCGGAGTGAAGGATGTAGTTGCCATTGCGTTACGTCTCCTCGTTGCTGATCTGAGTTGCAAATCCGAGTTGCATCAGACGCCGCTCGTGCGGCGCTGCTTGTTACCAGGCACGATGCAGGGCTGTCCTTGGCCGTGGTGCACGGTGGTGACAGTCCGATCGCAGGATAGAACGGGCTGGGAGTGTTAGCACTCTAGCCCTTCGATTGCTAACGATAGGGGAGGGAGGTGGTGGATGTCAACCGCGAAGTTGTGAAATATGAGTGAATGGCGCGCAGGTTTGGGAAAGGCAGGGACCCGGGAACAGGGATCAGAAAACAGGGTTGGCTTGCTGAGGGTGGTTCGTGCCGGTTATGCGGATGCTGCGCGCTGGGTGGGGCTTGATATCCTTAGCTTACATGAAGAGACCGATTGTTCTGACGATTCTGGATGGGTGGGGTTATCGCGCCGAGACGCATGCCAACGCCATTGCGTTGGCGCGCAAGCCCAACTACGACAGGCTGTTAGCGGAGTTTCCCAACACGCTGCTGCGGGCCAGTGAACAGTTCGTTGGGTTGCCGGATGGGCAGATGGGGAACTCCGAGGTTGGGCACCTGAATCTGGGCGCGGGGCGGATTGTGCGCATGGATATGACGCGCATCGACACGGCGATTATGGACGGCAGCTTCTTCACCGATCTGACGCTGGTGCGGGCGTTTGAGCGGGCGGGGCAGAAGGGGCGGGCGCTGCATCTGCTGGGCCTGGTGTCGGACGGCGGGGTGCACTCGCATCAGCGGCACCTGTACGCTCTGCTGCGGATGGCGGCGCAGCATAAGCTGACCCGGGTGTTCGTGCATGCGTTCCTGGATGGTCGGGACACACTGCCGACCAGTGGCGTGGGGTATCTGGAGGAGCTGCAGCAGCGGTTCGAGGAGTACCGGGTGGGGCGGCTGGCGAGTGTCAGCGGGCGCTACTTCGCGATGGATCGGGATCTGCGCTGGGAGAAGGAGCGGCAGGCTTTCGATGCGATCGTGACTGGAGCGCCGGCGGGTGGGGTGTATCAGGATGCGGTGGCGCGGGTGCGGGAGTGCTATTCGAACGGAGTGACGGACGAGTTTGTGCCGCCCTTTACCTGCGTCGACGGTGAGAACAAGCCGGTGGGACTGATTCGCGACCATGATGTGTGTATCTCGTTCAACTACCGGGCGGACCGGGTGCGGCAGATGACGCGGTTGCTGGCGCGCAACTCCGGGCTGACGGCGGATGGGGGCGTGGGGCTGCCCAAGGCGGCGGAGCTGGAGGCGGAGATTCCGCGCAACCAGGTGCCGGAGGCGCTCGACTATGTGTGCATGACGCAGTACGACAAGAACTTCAAGCTGCCGGTGGTGATTCCGGCGGAGTCGATGGACAACCTGTTGGCGAACCTGATGGCGCAGGCGAACCTGCGCAACCTGCGCGTGGCGGAGACGGAGAAGTACGCTCACGTGACCTACTTCTTCAACGGCGGGATCGAGAAGCCGTTTGGCGGGGAGGACCGGGAGCTGGTGCCGTCGCAGAAGGTGGCGACGTATGATCTTGCGCCGGAGATGTCGGCGGCCGGAGTCGCAGATGCGGTGGTGAAGGCGGTGAACGATACGGCGTTCGACGTGATCATCGTGAACTTCGCCAACGCGGATATGGTGGGGCACTCGGGGAAGATCGAGCCGACGGTGAAGGCAGTGGAGGCTGTGGACTTCCATCTGGGCAGGATCTACCGGGCGGTCAAGCAGTATGGCGGAAGTCTGCTAGTGACGGCGGACCATGGCAATGCGGAGATGCTGATCGATCCCGTGACGGGTGGGCCGCACACGGCGCATACCACCAATCCGGTGCCGTTCCTGCTGGTGACGGAGGAGGGCAGGAAGGTTGGAGTGCGGGATGGCGGCAGCCTGCGGGATATCTCGCCGACGATGCTTTCGCTGCTGGGGCTCGAGAAGCCGGGGGAGATGACAGGCGGGGATCTGCGGGTGGTGCTGGGGTAGGGGCGGATTGCGGTTGCCCATGTCTCAGAAGCGAGACATGGGCAACCGGCCTGAACAGCAGATTCCTCCGCTGCGCTGCGGAATGACTATCTGGACGGCTATAGCGTTTCGAAAGCGGGTGTAGCGCTTTCTGGTGCGAGCCGGTTCGCCGACAGAGGCGAAATTCGTGTGCGCCGCGGTGGCGCCTGTAGTAGAGTGGTTGCGTTCGGCAAAATCAAGTCCTGGTTTCGCTTTCTCATCGACGCTGAGCAGAAAGGACATGCCGCATGATCAAACGCATATCCGCGGAGTTTCTGGGAACCTTCTGGCTGGTGCTGGGCGGCTGCGGCAGCGCCGTGCTGGCCGCCGGCTTCCCCCAACTTGGCATCGGCTTCGTTGGCGTCGCCCTTGCCTTCGGGCTGACGGTGTTGACCATGGCCTACGCCATCGGTCACATCTCCGGCTGTCATCTCAACCCCGCCGTCAGCCTCGGCCTCGCGGTCGGCGGGCGCTTTCGTTGGTCGGAGCTGCCGGGCTACGTTGCCGCGCAGGTTGCCGGAGCCATCGCCGGCGCGGCGGTGCTGTACGGCATCGCCTCCGGCAAGCCCGGCTTCGATGTGCACGCCGGCTTCGCCTCCAACGGCTACGGGCTGCACTCGCCCGGAGGCTACTCGCTGGGCGCCTGTCTGCTCTGCGAGGTGGTGATGACCTTCGCCTTCCTCATGATCATCCTCGGGGCGACCGAAGCCCGCGCGCCCAAAGGCTTCGCTCCCATCGCCATTGGTCTGGGGCTCACGCTGATTCACCTCATCAGCATCCCCGTCACCAACACCTCGGTCAACCCCGCCCGCAGCACCGGACCGGCGCTCTTCGCCGGAGGGCTGGCGCTCCAGCAACTGTGGCTGTTCTGGGTCGCGCCGCTGGTGGGCGCCGCACTGGCGGGTGTCGCCTATCCTCTCCTTGGGAGACAGGCGGAGGTGCAGGTCTTCCCCCAGGCCGAACCCAGCGTCGCCCGCGCCAAGGGGGCCTAGGACCAGAAGAGGTGCTCCAACCGCAGAGGCCGGGAAATCCCCGGCCTCTGCGGTGCATTCTGTTGTGTCGCCACGCCCCGTTAGTCGCGGGAGCGCTTGCGGATCTCGACGTTGAGGCGCTTGATCTTCTGGTTGAGGGTGGAGAGCGGGATCTTGAAGAACTCGGCGGCCTCGGTCTGGTTCCAGTGGCAGCGCTCCAGACGGTCGGCGATGATGCGGCGCTCAATCTCCTCCATGAGGTCGAAGAGCGAGGTGTCGGGGCGGTGCTCGAGGATGCTGGCAGAGTAGGTGCCGCCGGTGAGCTGGGAGGGCAGAAGGTCAGGAGTGATGGTGCGGTCCGAGGAGAGCACGACGCCGCGCTCCATGGCGTTTTCGAGCTCGCGGACGTTGCCGGGCCAATCGTAGTCCATGAGGACGCGCAGGGCCTCAGGGGCGAGGACGCGATCGCCGGTGCCGTTCTCCTCGGCGTAGAACTTGAGGAAGTGGGTGGCGAGCAGGGGGACGTCCTCGCGGCGGGAGCGCAGTGGCGGGAGCTCGAGGCAGATGACGTTGAGACGGTAGAAGAGGTCCTCGCGGAAGCGGCCGTCGCGCACGGCCTGCTGGAGGTTGACGTTGGTGGCGGCGACGATGCGAACGTCGACCTGCAACTCGTGGGTTCCGCCGACGTGCATGAAGCGGCGGTCTTGCAGGACGCGCAGGATCTTGGCTTGCATGTCCATGCCCATGGTGCCGATCTCGTCGAGGAAGAGGGTTCCGCCGTTGGCGACCTCGAAGAGGCCTTTCTTGGCGGCGATGGCGGAGGTGAAGGCTCCCTTGGTGTGTCCGAAGAGGGTGGACTCGAGCAGGTCGGAGGGCACAGCGCCGGTGTTGACCGGGACGAAAGGCTTGTCGCGGCGGGGGGAGTTGGCGTGGATGGCCTTGGCGATGAGTTCCTTGCCGGTGCCGCTCTCGCCTTGGATAAGAACGGTCGAGCGGCTGGGGGCGACCTGCGCGATGGTGTCGAAGAGGCGCAGCATGGGCTCGCTCTTGCCGACGATGTTTTGGAAGTTGTAGCGCTGTTTGAGGGTGCGTTTGAGCTGGACGACCTCTTCCTCGGCGCGATGGCGAGCGATGGCGGTACGGATGTCGGCGAGAAGCTTCTCGTTGTCCCAGGGCTTCTGGACGAAGTTTTCGGCGCCGGCGCGGATGGCGTCGACCACGTTGGCCACGGTGCCGTAGGCGGTAATCATGATGACCGGCAGGTTGGGCTGCAGCTCCTTGATGCGGGGGAGCAGGTCGATGCCGCTCTCTCCGGGAAGGGCGAGATCGAGCAGCAGCAGGTCGTACTGGTTGCGGGCGACAAGGTCGAGGCCGGTGCGTCCGTCGGGGGCGAGCGAGATGGAGAAGCCCTCGAGGGTGAGCAGGGTCTCGATGGACTCGCGGATGGCGGCCTCGTCGTCGATCATGAGGATGCGGACGCTGTCCGGGGTACGGGCCGGACGCAGCGCCTTGAGCAGGGTGGTGTCCTTCGCCTGCGGTGCGGAGACTTCGGGAGCTTCGGACAGGTCGGCGATGTCAGTCAGTTCAGGCATGAATGGGTTTCCTTTGTTCGGGCGCTTCCGAAGGGATAGGCACGGACGGTGCGAGGGAGGTCGCGGCTACGGGGAAGTCGAGGAGGAAGACGGTGCCTACGCCGACCTCGCTTTCGACCTGAATCTTACCGCCGTGCTCCTGCATGATGCCATAGCTGACGGCGAGGCCGAGGCCAGTGCCTTTGTGCTGGCCGGGCTCGGGTTTGGTCTTGGTGGTGAAGAAGGGATCGTAGATGCGGTGCAGGTGCTCCTGGTCGATGCCGGCTCCGGTGTCCTGGATGCGGACCAGAACCCGCCCGTCGAGCGCTTCGGTAGCCACGCGCAGCGTCGAGTTGGGGAGTCCGTGCATGGCATCCTTAGCGTTGAGCATTAGATTGAGAATGACCTGCTGGAGTTTGCCCTGATTGCCACTGATGCGGGGGAGCTCGGCGTGGAGCTTGGTCTCGACGCGGATCTGAGCGGTCTTGAACTGGTGTTCGAGCAGCACGAACGTGTCGTGCAGCAGCTGGTTGCAGTCGACGCTGGTGAACTCGGCGCCGCTGGTGCGGGAGAAGTTGAGCAGGCCGTTGACGATCTCGGAGGCGCGGAAGGTCTGTTGGGTAATCTTTTCGAGCACCGGGGCGAGCCGGGCGTCGTCGCGCATGTGTTTGGAGAGCATCTGGGTGTAGCTGGAGATGACCGCCAGCGGAGTGTTGACCTCGTGGGCGACGCCGGCGGCGAGCAGGCCGATGGAGGAGAGCTTCTCAGCCTGGGTGAGCTGGGTTTCGAGCTGGACGCGGTCGGTGATGTCGTCGACCAGGACGATGCGGCCGACGGTTTCGAAGTTGCGCGTCACCAGCGGGGCGATGGCGATGTTGGCAATGCGGGTGTCGCCGCTGGGCAGGGAGATGGGGAACTTGTAGAGGGTGTGGGTGCCCTGATCGGCCTCGTTGAGACTGCGCACGCTGTCGAAGCGGCTGACGAACTCGGCGGGGAAGACAGCGGAGAGCGGCTGGTGCAGGGCCTCGGACCGGGGCTTAGCGTAGAGCATCTCCATCTGCGTGTTCCAGCTGCCGATGCGGTCTTCGAGGTCGACGGCGAAGATGCCGATGTTGATGGATTCGACGATGTTCTCGTGGAACTCCTTGAGCCGTTCGAACTCGCTGATCTTCTGCTCCAGGCGGCGGTAGAGCTGGGCGTTTTGAATGGCGATGCCGATGTAACCGGCCAGCGACTCGAGCACCTCCATGTCCTCGCTGGAGAGGAAGTCTCCGTGGTCGGTGCGGCCGAGGCCGATGACGGCGACGGTGCGGGTGCCGGCGCCCTGACGATTGGCCACGCGGCAGGGCAGGTAGTAGTTGAGATCGAGGCGGCGGGCGCTGCGGCTCTGGGTCTCGGGCAGGCGGAGAACCTGCTGGGGGTTCTCGAGGAAGAGATGGTTGTTGGCGCCGTCGCGGTCAAAGTCGAAGAAGCTGACGTCGAGGGCGCGGAGCTCGGCGGCCTGCAGGTTGGTGAGGCCATGGGAGGCGGCGAGCTCGAAGTGGGGCCCGGAGCTGGGTGAGTCCTGTTCGGCGGCGAGGAAGACCGCGACCCGGGTGACCAGAAGGGTCTGGGGCAAGCGTTCGACGATGGAGTCAAGCAGGGCGCTGAGGTCGGTCTGGGAGTTGAGGCCGCGGCCGAAGTCGACCAGGGTCTCGCGGTAGTCGAAGCGCTTCTGGTCGAAGATGCGGTCGACCCGGCTCTGAATGCCGCGCTTGAGGGGGTCGAAGCAGAGGCCAACGGCGATGATGGCGAGGATTGGGCCGTAGAAGCCGTAGTTGGGGAAGTGCTTGTGGATCAGCTCGGAGGCCAGACCCACGAAGCCGAAGTAGAGTCCGACCAGAGAGGCGGTGGCCAGGGTGTAGGTGACGCCGCGCTTGAAGATCAGGTCGACGTCCATCAGGCGGTAGCGCACGATGGCCCAGCTGAAGGTGAGCGGGAGGACGACCAGACAGATGGTGCTGGCCTTGGCCAGCAGGCTCGAGATCTGAAGGTCAAACAGCAAGGGAACGACGTAGAGCAGGGTGAACGGGGCAAAGGCGAGCAGGGTTCCGCGGGTGAGCCACTTCAGCTGCTGGCGCTGCAGCGGGGAGGTGGCGTGCACGTAGCGCAGCAGGAAGACGATCGCCGCCAGGGTGTAATAGAGGCCGAGATAGCCGAAGAACAGCTGATCGAGCCGGTGCTGCAACCTTTCAGTGGCCGCCCAGAACTCGACCGCGCTGAACTGGAGCCCAAGCAGGATGGCGCCGGGCAGGTAGAGCATGGCGCCGCCGAGACGGCGGCGGAAGCGGCGGGGCCGGTCGGCGTCCTCGCTCTCGGAGAAGTCGACGGCAAAGTGGAGGATGAGCGCGGGTTGGAGTGCGGAGGCGATGACATTGCCCCAATAGATCAGCCAGTCGAAACTGTTGAGCTCGCCCGTGTAATGGAAGGAATAGAGGACCGCCGAGACCAGGCAGAAGACGAAGAAATGAAGGGACTTAGGGGCGGTCCAGCGGCGGAAGAGGACGTACAGGCCGATGGAGAGGTAGACCAGCGCGATGATGCGCTGCACCTGGTAGATGCTGCGGTCGGTCGGTTCGAGGATCACCTGGACATCGAACTTGGCAACGCTGTGGGCCCTATCCCGGTGCGGCAACGGGCGCAGGATGGTGTAGGTGGAGTGGGCCCAGACGCCGTCGTGGTAGACCTCAAACATGAAGGGCGCGAGCCGCGGGGTGGGGTGCTCGTCGATGGCGACGAGGAGATCGTCTTTGCGGATTCCGGCGCGTTCGCCGGGGGAGTCGGCGGGGACGTGGGCGGCGCGCAGGCCACCCTGGGATTCGATCCAGCCGATGCCGTCGGTGGGGACGTCGAAGTTGTTTTCGTGCGTGAGGTTAATCCAGGCGAAGACACAGACGGCCACGGTGGCGACCGCCAGGGCAATGGCCAAAACACGTGTCTGGAAGGCGCTTTTCATGGAGTCCCTGGTTGGCTGTGCACATCGAATGCCAAACGTTGTTCATTGTGGAATTACGATATGGGCGTGTCAAGACGGACGTCGCCTACCAAATATCATAAGCTCTTCCAATAATTACAGATAGAGAGTGAAGTATACATACGCGGATCCGGCAGGCTGGGTTCCCGCAAGCGCATTTGGCAAAGCGCTTAAGAAGCATCTATTCATGATCCTGTAACATCAGAAATGAAGGTTCACAAGTGCCAAGTGGATGCTCCGAACCCTGTTCCAGCCTCCCAGGCTACAGTTCTCCAAGATTAAGGTAGGTAACGACGTTGTCGAAGTGGGATGCGGGTGCCGCAGTGACCGTAGAAGACCGGTTTGTGTCTGTGGATGGGGCGAGAGTGCACTACCAGTTCTCCGGGACCGGAAAGCCGCTGCTGTTGCTGCACGGATTGGTGGGGTCGGGAAGAAACTGGCGCCGTAATATCGGTTTTCTGTCGCGTTACGCCAGCGTGTACGCGCTGGATCTCTTCAATATGGGGGAGTCGGAGCGGGTTCCCGGGTTGGACGCCGGGCTGGAGGCGACCGCGGACCGGATCGTGGATCTGATGGACTCCCTCGGGCTGAAGTCGGCGGATATCGCTGCGCACTCGCATGGGGGTGCGATCGCGATGATGCTGGCGGCGCGTCATCCGGAGCGGGTGCAGAAGCTGATTCTATTTGCCCCGGCCAATCCCTTCTGTGATGCCGGCCGGCAGCTGATCCGGTTCTACAACACCCGGGTGGGAGCGGGGTTTGCCCGCATCGTGCCGTCACTGCCGCGGCTGCTGCATGCGACGGCGCTGGCGCGGATGTATGGCGATCCGAAGCGCGTGGCGGCGGGATCGCTCGAGAGCTACACGGCCGGATTGAGTATTCCGGGTACGATCGACCACGTGCTGCAGATCGTGGCGCGCTGGTACGACGACATGCGGGTGCTGCGCTCGGCGCTGGGCAAGCTGGCGGGCAAGCCGGTGCTCTTCATCTGGGGCGATCGCGACCGCGCGGTTCTGTTGCCCTCGGGCCGGCTGCTGCAGCGGATGATGCCGAAGTCCAGACTTATCGTAATTCCGGGCGCCGGACATCTGCCGTTCGAGGAGCTGCCGGATCCTTGCAACGAGGCGATGGGTGAGTGGCTGACCGGCCGGCTGCGGTCGAAGCATCGGTAGATTGTGAACCGGGAGAAACGAATCCGCGGTCTTGAGGGATTCGTTCGCTCCCCATCACTATGTCAACATCACTGACCGCGATGCAGAGCGCAGGTTTTCTTCCGGCAGGCTCAGGACAGGATCTTCGCATCGGCTGCGTTCCGCTCCCAATGCCCACACTCCTGTTATCTCGAGCTAACTGGGCTGGCTGAGGGTGAACTCGGCGGCCAGCCAGTCGCGCATCGCCTGCTGCATGCGGTCGAGCTTGGGGCCAGGTGAGGTGGGGATGCCCTGGAAGAAGTGGTCGGCACCCTCGATCCAGACCATCTTTTTGGGCTCGGGCGCCGTGGTCAGGACCTGCTGCATGACGTCGCGGGGGGCGAACTGGTCGTGATCGCCGCAGACGAAGAGCTTGGGCGCGAAACAGCGCGGAAGGAAGCCGTAGGTGTAGTCACGGCCCTCGGCGCGGACGGGAAGGCCAAGGCCGATGAGGCCCTTGACCCGGGTATCGCCGCAGCAGGCGCGCATGCCTACGTTCGAGCCGAAGGAGAAGCCGGCGAAAAGGATGGGCTTGCGCAGGTTGAGCTCCAGCCAATCGAGGGCGGCGCGAACGTCGTCCTGCTCGCCGTGTCCGTGGTCGTGGACGCCTTCGCTTAGGCCGACGCCGCGGAAGTTGAAGCGCAGCACCGGCAGACCGAAGGCGGAGAAGGCCTTCATGGCGTGGTAGACGACCTTGTTGTGCAGGGTGCCTCCGCTGGGCGGGTGCGGATGGCAGACGAGCGCGGCGTAGGGAGCGTCGTCGAGGCCGGCGTTGAGCACGGCTTCGAGCCGGCCGGCGGGGCCGTGGAGGTCTTCGATCGAACGGACGTGGGAGCGGAAGGAGCTGGAAAGCGTGGTTTCGGACATCAGTTCCTAGTATAAGTTGGGTGGCCAGACTATCCAGCTGGGCGGTCCTGGCCGCGGGTCGGGTATTCTGGGTCGGATGGCTATTGATCCGATCGAACTTACGCGGCAACTTGTGAATATTGAATCGACCACCTACCACGAGGGCTCGGCGGGTGCCTTTCTGCATGAGTTTCTGGAGGGCGAGCGGTGGGCGGTCGAGCGTATGCCGGTGGCGCAGCCGGAGCGGGCGTCGACGCCCGGGGCGGGCAATGGAGAGCGCTTCAACGTGTATGCGGCGATGCCTGGGGTGACGCCCGAGGTGGTGCTATCGACGCACATGGATACAGTGCCGCCCTACTTCGGTTGCCATGAGGATGATGAGTATCTGTATGGCCGGGGGACCTGCGATGCCAAGGGCATCATCGCGGCGCAGACGGCTGCGGCGGAGCGGCTGCGCGAGGCGGGCGTGAAGGTGGGACTGCTGTTCGTGGTGGGTGAGGAGCGGGACTCGGCCGGCGCGGCGGTGGCCAACCAGAACCCTAAGGGGTCGCGGTTCCTGATCAACGGAGAGCCGACCGACAACCGGCTGGCACTGGCGTCGAAGGGCGCGCTGCGTGTGGAGATTCGAGCGAAGGGGAAGATGGCGCACTCGGCGTACCCGGAGCTGGGCGAGTCGGCGATCGACAAGCTGGTGGGCGCGCTGAACGACATTCTCGCGATGCCGCTTCCGGTCGAGCCGGAGATTGGGCCTTCGACGCTGAACATCGGGCTGATCGAGGGTGGGCGCGCGCCGAACGTGATCGCGGACAAGGCGGAGGCGCACCTGCTGATCCGACTGGTGGGACCGGCGGAGGAGACCAAGGAGGCGATCGTGCGGACGGTGGCCGGGCGGGCCGATGTGAAGTTCACACTGGAGCTGCCCTTTGTGCGCATGCGCAAGGTGGGCAACCTGCCGACCATGGTGGCGAAGTTCACCACGGATATTCCTTCGCTGACGGCGTGGGGCGAGCCGTTTCTGCTGGGACCCGGGTCGATCCATGTGGCGCACACGCCGAATGAGCGGATCGCGAAGAAGGTGTTGGTGGAGGCGGTGGACCTATATGTGAACCTGGCGACGGAGCTGGTCGGGTAGTTAGCTGGACCAGATGGTGAAGGGCAGGGCGTTGGGATTGTCGCTGGCCAGGGTGTGGGTCTGGTTGGGGTCCTGCGGGTTGTAGCGGACCTGGATGGGTGTATCCTCCTGGACGCGGGAGAGCAGGCGGTGGGCCTCGGAGTCGGAGAGGGGAAGGCTGAGGAGATGGCCGCCGTAGTAGCCGATCTCATCGTCTGAACCGACTCCGCCGCTCCCGGGAAGGGTGAAGTAGAAGGCGGACTCGATCTGGGTGGTCTGGAAGGAGGTGCCTTCTTCAGCGAGCAGGTCCTTGGGGACGACCTTCGAGCCGAGCACCTTGGCGGTAATGCAGGGCCAGGTTGCGGCTTGCCGAAGTGCCTTCTCGCGCTGCGGGCGGCGAATGAGTTTGACCAGCCAATCGGAGGAGAGAAGGGCGCTCATGGCAAGGAGCATTCTACTGCGATTGACGGACGGCGGGGTGGGAATTTCCCCTCGGATTTTTCGCTCTGTTTCTTGGTATATAGGCTGAAGGGTGCGAGCGGTTGGCACTCCGAGATGCATGGAGAGAGTGAATTTTGATCGAGATCTTCGACGGGCACAACGATTCGGTACACAAGATCCGGGAGTACTGTTTTGAGGGGATCGACTTTCTGGATCGGTCGGAGACGGGACATCTCGATCTGCCGCGCGCGCGGGAGGGTGGCTTGGCGGGCGGACTGTTTGCGCTGTGGGTGGCGCCGGGGCAGAGGCTCGGTGGCAATGCGACGGTGACGGCGACGGACTATGCGGTGCCGATGGCCGAGGCACTCGATCCGGCGTATGCGCTGCGCGAGACGCGGAGGCAGCTGGTGGCGCTCCAGGCGCTCGAGGCGCGGGCGGAGGGGCAGATACGGATCGCCAGGAGTGTGGAGGAGATTGAGCAGGCGCGGCGGGACGGCGCCTTGGCCATGGTGCTGCACATGGAGGGGGGCGATGCGATCGGGCCGGAATTGCGCGAACTGGAGGAGTTTTATGCGGCCGGGCTGCGCGGCCTGGGGGTGGTGTGGAGCCGGCCAAATATCTTCGGCTACGGCGTGCCGTTTGCCTATCCGAGCTCTCCCGACACTGGGCCGGGGTTGACGCCGCTGGGCGCGGAGCTGGTGCGGGGGTGCAATCGGTTGGGGGTGATGCTCGATCTCGCGCACCTGAACGAGCGAGGCTTCTGGGATGTGGCGCGGCTGAGCACGGCGCCGCTGGTGGCGTCGCATGCGTGCGTGCATGCGATCTGTCCGTCGGCGCGGAACCTGACGGACCGGCAGCTGGATGCGATTCGGGATTCGGACGGGCTGGTGGGGGTGAATCTGTCGGTGCCAGATGTGCGGCCGGATGGGCGCCGCGGTGGGGATGTGGACACGCCGTTGGGGATGGTGGTGCGGCACTTCGCGTACCTGGTCGAACGGATCGGGCTCGAGCGGGTGGGGCTGGGGTCGGACTTCGATGGAACGACGGTGCCGGCGGCCATTGGGGATACGAGCGGTCTGCCACGGCTGATTGAGGCGCTGAGGGAGCATGGCTTCGATGAGGCTTCGCTGCGGAAGATGGCGTGGGAGAACTGGATGCGCGTGCTGCGGCTGTCGTGGGGATGAGGGAAAGGCTTCGTCTCTTTATCCAAATTGTGCGGAAAACCCCGTCCTTCAGGGCGGGGATGTAGAGCGCGGACAGCGAAGCTGTCCTCAACTCGGTGTTTGTTGTTGCTCGATGTACTGGCGGATGATCGAGATGGGTGCGCCCCCGCAGCTTCCG
>DATMOB010000063.1:0-5250 GCA_035568455.1 Granulicella sp. | reverse complement strand
GGAAGCTGCGGGGGCGCACCCATCTCGATCATCCGCCAGTACATCGAGCAACAACAAACACCGAGTTGAGGACAGCTTCGCTGTCCGCGCTCTACATCCCCGCCCTGAAGGACGGGGTTTTCCGCACAATTTGGATAAAGCAGGGGATGTTCAGCAATGAAGTTACCCCTGTCCCTGCGGCTACTTCAACGACAAGCCGCGAGAGTGCATGTGCACGCCGCCGATGATCCAGCGCTACGTGTCGAAGGTCTCGGGCCCGCTGCTGGACCGCATCGACATCCATATCGAGGTGCCGGCGGTGCAGTATAAGGAGCTGCGCGGAGCCAGCGCGGTCGAGGGCTCGTCCGAGATACGGCAGCGCGTGCTGCAGGCTCGGGAGCGGCGGCATGCACGCTTCGCGCAGGCTGGTGACCGGACTCGCGGGACGGCCAAGGCCGCGTCGCGGCAGATCTATGCGAACGCGCAGATGGGAACGCAGCAGATACGGCAACACTGCGAACTAGCTTCGGACGCCGAGCGCCTGCTGGAGCGGGCCATGTAGCAGCAGGGGCTCAGCGTGCGGGCGCATGACCGGATTCTGAAGGGGGCGCGGACGATCGCCGATCTGGAAGGAGCAGGCGAGATCGGCGTGAAGCAGATTCGCGGAGGCAATTCAGTAGCGGACCCTGGACCGGAGTAATTGCTCCTGACGGACGTCCGAACTCTAGTCTCCCCTCTTCGGGGGAGCGTCTCTTTCTTGCATGCCTCTTTGCATACCTCCTTCTCGCCGAACATCCTGTTTCTGGAAGAATCTTTTGGGAACTTCCTAAAAAAAGTATTGACCTGAGGGGCTAGAAACGTTATTTTCATGAGGGTCGTGGGAATGACCTGCGTTGAACCATTGCCTCCAAGACCTCACTTGGCTTTGGAGGAGCGGTCGAAGGTCGGGATGGATTTCTCGATAAGTTGGTTTTTTTCAGTGAGATGCGCTCGGCATCGAAACCTACGAAACGACACTTCGCAAACAGAGTTCCGGGCTGACATCCGGAAATCCCTCCTTTTTTGCGAGGGAGGATATGATTTCACGAATTTCCGAAGCTTGAACCTTGGCAGCAACGTCTAAGTTATAGAGAACGGTTGTAGAACGGTCGCTGGGCGGTTGAGACGGCGTGAACTAGGAAAAACTCGGACGAGCTTGCCTGTCAGGCTCCGACTGAGATTCATTTTGAGGAGAACGAACTATGCGCTCGGATCTTATTTTTGGAGCTCTCACGCACGTGACGAACCGCTACCAACTGTGTCAACTGGCCTCGAAGGCGACCCGCAAGCTGCACAAGCCCAACACCCGTCTGCAGGATACGACCAACGACGTCCTCGACCGGTTCAAGGATACGGTGCCAATGGACCAGGCCGTCGAGCCGATCGTTGAAAAGGTCTCCTTGCAAGATCGCCGCGCGGCTTAACGCGCGGCTTTTTTCTTCTTCTGCCGGCGTTCTATCCCTACCCATAAGCACCATATTCGCGCTATAGTTTCAGTAGTTGCTTCCCGGAATTCCGCACGACCCCCCTTTCTTTCAAGAAGAGTCAAGCAGATCCCCACCTCACTTCACTTCAATTCCTTTCCCTCCTGCTATTCCATTCCACTAGGTAAAACATGACTATTTCCGAGTTAAAAGAGCACAACATTGCGGAGCTGAGCAAGCTCGCCCGCGGCCTTGATATCGCCGGTACCAGCGGCCTGCGTAAGCAGGACCTGATCTTCAAGATTCTGCAGGCGCAGAGCGAAAAAGAGGGTCACATCTTCGCCGAAGGTGTCCTCGAGATCCTGCCCGACGGGTATGGTTTCCTGCGCTCGCCCGATTACAACTACCTTCCCGGCCCGGACGACATCTACGTCTCGCCGTCGCAGATTCGCAAGTTCGACCTGAAGACCGGCGACACCATCAGCGGCAACGTGCGGCCGCCGCACGAGGGGGAGAAATACTTCGCGCTGGTGAAGATCGAGGCGATCAACTTCGAGTCGCCGGAGGAGACGCGCAACAAGATCCTCTTCGACAACCTGACGCCGCTGTATGCGCAGGAGCGGGTGAAGATGGAGACGGTGCGCGAGCACATCAGCGGCCGGGTGATGGATCTGCTGACGCCGGTGGGTAAGGGCCAGCGCGGTCTGATCGTGGCCCCGCCGCGTACCGGCAAGACCATGCTGCTGCAGTCGATCGCCAACAGCATCACGTCGAACCATCCTGAGGTAGTGTTGATCGTTCTGCTGATCGACGAGCGCCCGGAAGAGGTCACCGACATGCAGCGCTCGGTCAAGGGCGAGGTCATCTCCTCGACCTTCGACGAGCCGGCGGCGCGCCACGTGCAGGTCGCCGAGATGGTCATCGAGAAGGCGAAGCGGCTGGTCGAGCACAAGCGGGATGTGGTCATCCTGCTCGACTCCATCACCCGTCTGGCGCGTGCGTACAACACCATCGTGCCGCCGTCCGGCAAGGTGCTCTCAGGCGGTGTGGACTCGAACGCGCTGCAGCGGCCGAAGCGGTTCTTCGGCGCGGCCCGCAACATCGAGGAGGGCGGATCTTTGACCATCATCGCCACCGCTCTGGTCGATACCGGATCGCGCATGGACGAGGTCATCTTCGAGGAGTTCAAGGGCACCGGCAACATGGAGGTCATCCTCGATCGCAAGCTGGTCGACAAGCGCGTCTTCCCGGCGATCGACATCCAGCGCTCCGGAACGCGTAAGGAAGAGCTGTTGATCCCGAAGGAAGACCTGCAGCGCACCTGGATTCTGCGCAAGGTGCTGAATCCGCTGTCGCCGGTCGAGGCCATGGAGCTGCTGACAGACAAGCTGGCGAAGACTCGTAACAACCAGGAGTTCCTGCACAACATGAGCTCAATCTAAGCCGAGTTCTGCTGTAGGAATCCAATCAAAAACGCAGCCCTCGCGGGCTGCGTTTTTGATTGTGCAGTGCTGCCAGACTCAGTAGCCGTTGGCGATCAGGTACTGCTCGGTGAGGGGGGAGGTCAGGGTGGGTCGGGGAGGCGGCGGCGGCTGGCGCTCGGCGTATTTGGCCAGAACGTCGACCTCGATGTTGAGCTGCGCGCCGGGGCGCAGGTTCTGGAGGCTGGTGGCCGCGTAGGTGTGTGGGATGATGGCGATCTCGACGATGCGGTCGCGCAGCGCGGCGACGGTGAGGCTGATGCCCTCGACGGTGATCGAGCCCTGGGGGACGACGTAGTGGAGCAGGGGCTCGGGGAGCTCGAGCCGCAGGCGCCAGTCCGTGTGGCTGGCGTCTGGTGTGACCGGTGCGAGCGAGAGCAGTGTGGCGGTGCCGTCGATGTGGCCCTGGACGATGTGGCCGCCGAGTGGCGAGCCGGCGGGCGTGGGCAGCTCCAGGTTCACGACGGCGCCGTCCTTGAGGTGCGCGAGCGTGGTGCGGGCGAGCGTCTCAGCGGCGAGGTCGGCGGAGAAGCGCGGCGGAAAGGCGTTGGGCTCGATGTCGAGCGCGGTGAGGCAGACGCCGTTGACGGCGATGCTGTCGCCCTGGTTCAGTCTTGCCGTGAGCGTGGGTGCGGCGATGGTGATGCGGGTTCCGCCGCCGCTGCGGGTGCGGGCGAGCAGCGTTCCGGTGGTCTCGATCAGTCCGGTGAACATAGGAGCTCCAATCAGTTACAAGTTGCGGCGACGGGTGAAGCCGGCGGCCAGGGATCGTTGAGGTAGCCGGTGACGCAGGCGTCGGGACGCTCCGGGGGGCCGAAGCTGGTGCGGGTGACGCGGCGCAGGCTCTGCTCGAAGAGGAAGGGCGAGGGGATGCCGGTGGCAAAGGGCACAGCGCGGTCGCCCAGCTCGGTCTCGGAGTAGAAGAGGACGGCCTTGTCGACGAGCCCTTGCGCGAGGAAGCTTCCGTTGAGATGCGCTCCGGCCTCGACAAGAACGCTGAGGAGGTTGCGGTGAGCGAGCGCCTTGAGCACGGCCGGAAGACTGAGATGGCCGTCGTGCGCGGCCACAGGGAGGACCTCAATGCCGCGGGCGGCGAGCGCGGCCAGGTTGCGCGGCGGGGCGTCGGCTCCGCAGACCACCAGCAGATCATTGGCGGCGGTGCGGACCAGCTGCGAGGTCAACGGAAGGCGCAGGTGGCTGTCGAGAATCACCCGGAGCAGGGGCCGGCGGCGGGTGAGGCCGCCGGGGCCGAGGATTCCGCTGCGATCGGTCAGGGCGGGGTCGTCGGCCAGCGCGGTGCCGATGCCGGTGAGGATGGAGTCCGCGGCGTGGCGGAGCTGCTGGACGGCGGCGCGGGCCTCGGCGCCGGTGATCCAGTACGGTTTGCCGGGCTGGCGGAGATCGGGGGGCGGAGCGAGCTTGCCGTCGACCGAGAGCGCCGCCTTGAGGGTGACGAGGGGCCGGCGGGTCTGAACGAAGCGGGCGAAGGCGTCGTTGAGGTCGCGGGCGGGCTGTTCCAAGACTCCGATGGTCAGGTCGATGCCGGCGGCGCGCAGCCTAGCGATGCCCTGGCCGGCGACCAGAGGGTTGGGGTCGACGGTGGCGACGACGCAGCGGGCGATCCTGGCGCGGATGAGGGCGTCGGCGCAGGGGCCGGTGCGGCCGTGATGGCTGCAGGGCTCGAGAGTGACGTAAGCGGTCGCGCCCTCCGCGCTGTGGCCGTGTTTGGCCGCCTGCTTGAGGGCGACGATCTCAGCGTGGTCGCGGGCGTCGTAGAGGTGGGCGCCTTCGCCGAGGATCTTTTCCTGGTTCACGAGAACGCAGCCGACCTGGGGGTTGGGGCTGGCGAGGCCGATGGTGGCGCGGGCGAGGTCGAGCGCACGCTGCATGAAGTGCTGGTCTTGCATCGGTGTAACCCCCTCCCCCTCCAATAAAGTCCTAAAGTCTTCGAAAGAGATACTTTAAGTCCAAACCAAGTCCAGACTTCGGGTTGAGAGTCCCGTTTTGTCTAGTGAAATAACCTAAAGTCCTCGAAACAGGCCGGTTACGGGCGTTGCTTTGGACGCAGATCCGCATCCCGCCTGAATCTATCTCCTATTCTAGCGGGTTGGAGGGACCCTTTATGCCAGGCGTATTTGGCCTGTTTTGTGGGGGATAGGTGGGATGAGGACTTGACATCTCTAAGGTAGTTTTGTCAAGGGCGTAGAGAGGTGTTGTCGTGGGAGCGGGGTCAAGATGAACGCCAAAGTACGGCGCCCTTGACCCCCGCTCCCACGACTGGGGAAGCTGGACGAGGAACGAAGAGAGATGTTCTTTATCGAGCTTCG
>DATMOB010000062.1:0-39162 GCA_035568455.1 Granulicella sp. | reverse complement strand
GACCGGACACGAACGGCTTGCTGAATAATGTGGGGCAGGCGCTTTCGTCTGCCCCACAAAACCTACAAAAACCTTAGTAGCGGTAGTGATCCGGTTTGTACGGGCCTTCCACTGGCACGCCAATATATTCCGCCTGTGCCGTCGTCAGCGTGGTGAGCTTCACGCCGATCTTTTCCAGGTGGAGCCGCGCCACTTCCTCGTCGAGCTTCTTCGAGAGCGTGTAGACGCCGGGCTTGTACTTGTCGCGGTTCTTCCACAAATCGAGCTGCGCCAGAGTCTGGTTGGCAAAACTGTTGCTCATCACAAAGCTGGGGTGGCCGGTGGCGCAGCCCAGGTTTACCAGGCGGCCTTCGGCAAGCAGGAAGATGCTGCGGCCTTCGCCGAAAGTGTACATATCCACCTGCGGCTTGATGTTGGTCCGCTTCACGCCCTTGGCGGTGTTCAGCGACTCCACTTGAATCTCGTTATCGAAGTGCCCGATGTTGCACACGATGGCCTGATCCTTCATGTGCTTCATGTGATCGAAGGTGATGATGTCCAGGTTGCCGGTGCAGGTGACGTAGATGTCGCCGCGGCCCAGCGTGTCCTCGAGTGTGGTGACCTCATAGCCTTCCATCGCCGCCTGCAGGGCGTTGATGGGATCGATCTCGGTGACGATGACGCGCGCGCCCAGGCCGCGCAGCGAAGCCGCCGAGCCCTTGCCCACATCGCCATAGCCGCAGACGACCGCAACCTTGCCGGCGACCATGACGTCGGTGGCGCGCTTGATGCCGTCGACCAGCGACTCACGGCAGCCGTAGAGGTTGTCGAACTTGCTCTTGGTGACCGAGTCGTTGACGTTGATCGCCGGAACCAGCAGCGTGCCCTTCTCGAGCATCTTGTAGAGGCGATGGACGCCGGTCGTGGTCTCCTCCGAGACGCCGCGCCACTCCTTGGCGACATCCTGCCAGCGCGTCGGGTACTGGGCGTGGACCTGCTTCAGCAGAGCCTTGATGACGTCCTCTTCCTGCGAACCGGAGGGGGAGTCGACCCACTTGTCACCCTTTTCGAGCTCGACGCCCTTGTGGATGAGCAGGGTGACGTCGCCGCCGTCGTCGATGACGAGCTGCGGTCCGAGCAGGCCGCCCTTGCCGTCGGGGAAGCTCAGCGCCTGGTTCGTGCACCACCAGAACTCCTCGAGGGTCTCGCCCTTCCAAGCGAAGACCGGGACGCCAGCGGCGGCGATGGCAGCGGCGGCGTGGTCCTGGGTGGAGAAGATGTTGCAGCTGGCCCAGCGCACATCGGCGCCGAGGTCGACCATGGTCTCGATCAGCACAGCGGTCTGGATGGTCATGTGCAGCGATCCGGTGACGCGGACGCCGGCGAGCGGCTTGCCCTGGGCGTACTTGCGCCGGATCGACATCAGACCGGGCATCTCCTGCTCGGCGATCTCGATCTCCTTGCGGCCGAAGTCCGCGAGTCCGATATCGGCGACCTTGTACTCCTTCGCTGCTGCGGCGGTTGTCGCCTTATCCACTGTTGCTGTCGCCATGCTGAAACACCTCGTATAAGTTGAATTTCCGACATCCTAGGATAGCATCGCGACCCTGGGTCTCCTGTGCCGTTAGGCGGGCGTGCAGGTGGGAGTCAGGACCATCCTGTCGGTCTTCCCTTGGATTCGCATCTCGGCTGGAGCGGTTGGTTGGGCTCAAGCCGACCGGCGAAATAAAGAGGTTGCCGATATGCGACGAGTATGGCCTGATACAAATCAAGGCCGCACTAGTCCTATATGTGGAGATGCCGCGCTGCTGGAGGAATCCCTGTGGCCCTGAGGCGGAAGAGTTATCCACTTCTCGCGTTCTACCTTCTGCTCAGCCTTGTGCCGGTGCGTGGAGCTGCGAGGGCGCAGGAGCCGCCGTACTTCGTCACCTACTCCCACGTCATGGAGGAGCCGGGCAACCTCGAGCTGGCCAGCCAGAACCTCTACGCGGCGCCGAGGGATACCAATGCCTTCTACGCGCAGACCGTCGAGCTGGAGTACGGCGTGACCGCCTGGTATACGGCGGAGCTCTATCTTCAAGGGCAGAGCACGGAGCGCGATTCCACGGTCTTTACCGGATTTCGCATTGAACAGCGCCTCCGGCCGCTGCGCACGGAGCACTGGATCAATCCCGTGCTCTATGTCGAGTACGAGGATCATAACCACGCCGACAAGAGCTTCCTCGAGGTGGTGGATCACGACGTCATCTCCGACCAGCAGGCCTCGAACGCTGAGCTGCGCGCGAGCGTCGAACGCGCGCTGGAGGGCAAGCTGATTCTCTCCAGCAACCGGAACGGGTTCAACCTTTCGGAGAACATCATCGCGGAGAAGAGCCTGAGCAATAAGCCCTGGGAGTTTGGCTACGCGATTGGAGGCAGTCGGGCGCTGGCCTCGGCGGCCAGCATTCGGGCATGCCGCCTGTGCCGGCAGAACTTTGCCGTGGGTGGGGAGATCTTCGGCGGGCTGGGTACAAGGTACGAATTTGGCTTCGGGAATACATCGGTCTACAGCGGACCGACCGTCGCCTATCGCGGCCCGAGCGGTTTCACTGTGACTCTTGGGCCGGAGTTCGGCCTGAACGCGAACAGTGCACAGGTGCTGTGGCGGATGAAGCTCGCGTACGAGTTTTCGCAGATTCGCGATCTCTGGGGAAGGGCGAAATGAAGCGATTGCTCGCACGAACGCTCCTTGTCGTGACCGCGGGCCTGCTCATGGGCGCGGCCGATGGCAGCTGGCTGCGGCGTGTTCCGGAGTCCGCGCGCTGCCGCACAAATCCATTGCCCGACCAGCAGGCGGCGGCTCAGGCAGGCCTGCACCTCTATGCGAACCAGTGCGCCCGGTGTCATGGCGACCACGCCCAGGGGAAGGGCTCGCGGCCACCTCTGGTCAGCGAGCGCGTGGCGCGCGCCACCGACGGTGAGCTGGCGTGGCTGCTGCGGAACGGCAACGCCTGGAAGGGAATGCCCTCCTGGAGCTCCATGCCCGAAGCGGAGCGCTGGCAGCTGGTCGCCTACCTGCGCAGGATCAATCGGAACGGGAGTGAGCCTCCCACCGGGGCGGTCCAGGGAGAAAGGCGCTAGCTCCGCTCCGCCGCGAGCAGCTTGCGCTTGCGCTCGATGCCCCAGCGGTAGCCAGTGAGGCTGCCATCGGCACCCACGACGCGGTGGCAGGGTACGGCAATGGCGACGGGATTGGCGCCGCATGCAGCGGCGACGGCCCGCGCGGCTGTCGGTTTTCCCAACTCCCGCGCCAGCTCCGTGTAGCTGCGTGTCTGACCGCGGGGAATCGCCTGCAGGGCCTTCCAGACGCGCTGCTGGAAGGCGGTGGCACGGACGTCGAGCGGGAACTTCGCGGCCGACGGATGTTCCGTCAATTGACTCGTCACGAAGGCGGTGGCCTCCGCCAGCCAGCCGGTGTTTCCTTTGGCCGCGACTAGCTGCGCCTTGGCAAAACGCAGGCGCAGGTCGGCTTCGAGCTCCTTCGCGTCCCGGCCGAAGAGGATGCTACAGATGCCGAAGTCGGTGGTGGCCACCAGCATCTTTCCCAGGGGCGAATCCGCGATGCAGTAGCGGATGACCAGGCCGGCACCGCCCTCGCGCATTACGCGCGGTGTCATCCCGAGCGAGACCGCGCTGTTTTCATACAGGCGGCTCGAGGATCCGAAGCCGGCCTCGTAGATGGCATCGGTGACCCGGGTCTTCGGCTCGCGGACCTTTTCTTTGAATTTTGACAGCCGCGCCTCTTTGGCGAACTCGCCCGGACTGACCCCGAGAACCCGCTTGAATCCGCGCAGGATGGTCAGGCGGCCAACGCCGGTGGCCTTGGCCAGATCGGCCAGCTTGGTGCGTTCGTCGGCGTGTTCCTTCAGATACTCGGAGACGGCCTCGATCACGGCTGCCTGGGGATCGGGCTTGTCGGAGACGCGGTCCGGCTCGCAGCGCAGACAGGCACGGTAGCCGGCCTCCTCCGCCGCTACGGCTGTCGGGAAGAACGTAACGTTCTTGCGGGTCGGCCGACGGCTGGGACAGCTTGGCTTGCAGTAGATCTTGGTCGACTTCACGGCATAGAAAAACTGACCATCGGCCCGGGCGTCGCGCTCGAGGACCTGTTGCCAGGCCTTTCCTGGGAAGAGGCTGGGGACTTGGTTCGGTTTCCGGACGGGCTTGTTGGCCGGGTTTAAAATGGATGGGGCAGGCGGCGGGTTGGTCATGGTTGTCGTGTTCGTTGGCTCGGTGGTGTTGATCAAGATGGTCATTCCAGTATCGTCCAGCATTCGTCCTGCCGTCACACTCCGTTTGGTTCAGCCAAACTGGAGGAGGTGCGGATGGCGTGTGTTGCTGTGGGAGAGCTCACGCAAGATAGACTGGAGAGCATGCGAAACTTCTCTTTAACTGCTTGCGTGGCCGTGGTTTGCTTGTCGTTCACTGGGACAGCGAAGGCGCAGGATGCGACTCTGCCGCCGCCGTCGCAGCATCCTGTGCTGACGGTTCAGGGCCGTGGCGTTCAGATCTATGGCTGTCAGGAGGCGGCTGGCCGGTTCCAGTGGACCTTTGTGGCGCCCGCCGCGCGGCTGTTCGATGGCGATCGCGAGGTAGGGACGCACGGCGACGGGCCGGTCTGGAACGCCGAGGATGGCAGCTCGATCCATGGGCAACTGGTGGCGAAGTCTCCGTCGCCTGATCCGGGGGCGATCCCCTGGCTGCTGCTCAAGGGCGTCAACCCGAGCCGCTCCGGGGTGCTGTCGACGGTGGAGTTCATCCGGCGCTCGGAGACGCAGGGCGGGATCGCGCCGGCTACAGGCTGTGACTCCGAACACGTGAGGGATCTTGCGCGGGTCCCGTATACAGCGACCTATACCTTCTATTCGTCGAAGTAGCTGAGCGGGAGAAGCTTTCGAGACGCCTTAGCTTGGATCTTTGGGAAACCGGCGAGCAAGAAACAGGGTAGAGCCGAGGCTCTACCCGGTTTCTTGCTGCAGGAAAGGCTACTTTGCGGACAGCGCCGGCTCGACTCCAGCCTGAGCGGCCAGAGCTGCGGCCTTGTCGGTGTTCTCCCAGGTAAAGCCCGCGCCCTTGCGGCCGAAGTGGCCGTAGGCGGCGGTTGCCTTGAAGATCGGGCGGCGCAGATCGAGGCTCTCGATGATGCCCTTGGGGGTGAGCGAGAAGTTCTTGCGGACCAGGGCCTCGAGCTTGTCTTCCGCGACCTTGCCGGTGCCGAAGGTCTCGACCAGCACGCTGACCGGTTCGGCGACGCCGATGGCGTAGGCCAGCTGCACCTCGCAGCGGTCGGCGAGACCGGCAGCGACGATGTTCTTGGCCACGTAGCGCGCCATGTAGGCGGCCGAACGGTCGACCTTGGTCGCGTCCTTGCCGCTGAAGGCTCCGCCGCCGTGCCGGCCCATGCCGCCGTAGGTGTCGACGATGATCTTGCGGCCGGTCAGGCCGGTGTCGCCCATGGGGCCACCGACCACGAAGCGTCCGGTCGGATTGATGTGATACTTGGTGTCGGCATCCAGCAGCCCGGCGGGGATGACGGCCTGAATGACGTTCTTCAGAATGTCAGCGCGCAGCTGATCGTTGCCCACCGATTCGGCGTGCTGGGTCGAGATGACGACGGCGTCGACGCGCACCGGCTTGTTGTCGGAGTTGTACTCGACCGTCACCTGGCTCTTGCCGTCAGGGCGCAGATAACCCATCAGACCGGACTTGCGAACCTCGCTCAGCTTCTCGGCGAGGCGATGCGCCAGCGAAATGGGGGTGGGCATCAGCTCGGGCGTCTCGTTGGTGGCATAGCCGAACATCATGCCCTGGTCGCCGGCGCCGCCGGTATCCACGCCCATGGCGATGTCGCCGGACTGCTTGTTGATGGTTGACATCACGGCGCAGGTGTTGGAGTCAAAGCCAAACTGGGCGTCGTTGTATCCGATGGCGGAGACGGTATCGCGCACCAGAGTCTGGAAGTCCACGTAGGCCTGGGTCGTGATCTCGCCGGCGATGACCACCAAGCCAGTGCAGGTCAAGGTCTCGCAAGCAACGCGGCTGAACGGGTCCTGCGCCAGGCAGGCATCCAGAATCGCATCGGAGATCTGATCGGCAATCTTGTCGGGATGACCTTCGGTCACTGATTCACTGGTAAATAGAAAACGATCACGTTTTGCCAAAACTACTCCCTTCAATACCTAAGGTCGAAACATTCGATCCAATCTGCTCATTTTACTTCCGTTTGCCCCAGTCGCATAGCTTGAGATGGTGACGTGCGAGATTTACGGCGCGAAGGGGGCATTCGCAGAGGCCGCCGGGGACGAGGACGTCTCCGCCACAGAGTGGCTCTGTTGGGAGGAACTGAGCAGCCGGGGATGAACCACGAACCGCCAAAGCAGCCAGCCGAGCACGGTCAGGAGCAGCAGCATGGCCACTACGCCCAGCCACCTGCTCCGAGGACTTGAGCTTCGCATGGGCGTACGTCTATTTCTTACATTTTCGGCGAAGCTGGCCCAGTCGACCTCTTCGGCGCTGGGCAATCCGCTCGCCCGATAACTGGCTTCGAAGCGCTCGATCCACACCGGCTCGTCGAGTCCAATTGCGCCCAGATAGCTGCGGACGAAGCCCTTGCGGAAGACTCCTCCGGGCAGGCTGGCATAGTTTTCGGCTTCGAGATCGAGCAGTTGGCGGAGAGAAAGCTTGGTTAAAGCGCACATGGTCTCCAGCGATATGCCTCGCCGCTCGCGTTCCAGCCGCAACTCGCTCCCGAATTGACCCATGCTCTCCGCTGTGTATGTCTTGGTAAACGCTTGTCCCGACAGTATATATGGAGGCGTGAGCCCGGAGCGCGCGCAGGCATGCAGTGAGGTATTGACCTCGTAGTTAACCAGGGAGTGGGCAAGCAGGCGCCCATGCTAATGTAAGATGCCAAGAATCGAACGCGTCTCACCTCGATTGGCTTGGGTCCGTAGAACTGGGTTGTGCTCGCAGTTGCCAGAAGTCTGAAACACGAATGGAGACTTGCTTGCAGGACGGGTACGCAGTGTCGACGCATCTGGACCGGCTTCTTCGGCGTTTCGTGTTTCTGTTCGCCGTAGTGATTGTCAGTTCCTACAGCTTCCTCTCCTATTGGGAATACAGCAAAGAGTTCTACCTGGATCCGACGGGCTGGAGCAAGCTGTTGCAGGGGCACGGGACCGCCCCGCAACAGTACCGGGTCGGAGTACTATTCGTGGCTCACTTCCTGAGCGCGCTCACCCACGGACATCTGGCGATGCGGCACACCCTGGCACTGCTGGATCTTCTGTTTCTGGTCATTGGCGTAGTTGCGACGTTCTTCATGGTCGCGCGGACACGCCTCTACGGCGAAGTCTCGCATGTGCATCGTTGCGCCCTCCAATTTCTGGCCCTTCTCTTACTGCTCTTCTATCTCAGCTGGACGTTCTGGTTTCACAAGCCGGAGACCATCGCCAACTTTGCTTCGCTCAGTGTGGCTGCTGTGTTCCTGTCTGGGAGGTTGCGGATCCCGGCTCCCGTGGCAGCGGTGGGGCTACTGCTGGTCTCGATCTATCTGGCTACCATCCGAGCGGACTCAGGACTCGCCTTGAATATAGGAGTTCTGCTGCTTGCTCTTCTCCCCACAGGGAAGGCGCTGCCGCTGGGTCGTGTCCTGCAAGGCCTAGCCGGCGGGGGCGGCTTGATTGCGGTGCTCGGCGTGGAGTTCTACATCAAGAACGTGCTCTACCCGAGCAACCGGTTCAGCGACCCCCTCTTCGAGCTGCTCACCAATCTGAAGTCTCCCTTCACCCTCTACTGCGTATGCATTGCTCTGGCGCCCTATTTTCTGATCGTGTTCCTCGCGCTGCGACGGTGGAAGACATTGGAGGCCTGGGAGTCTGCTCTGCTCGTGGCCTCCATCGTCGAGTTTTTCATCTTTATGATCCTGGCTCTGGCCGATGAAGTACGTCTCTTTATGCCATATCCGATGGCTTTGCTGCCGAGCTCCGCGGCGCTGCTGTGCCGTGAACTGACCGGAGTGCCATCGCAAAGGTCGAAGCTGGAGCCTGTCGCTGCGCAGCTTTAGCATCGTTTGGCGATCAAACCGGTAGTTCGGCGAGATCGTCTGACTTTAGCAGCGCCATTTCAGCTTGAAGCGTTGCGAGGAACGATTGGCTTCACTTCCGCACACCAACTCGCTCGGCCTGGGTTACTCTGTAGGAAATATTCTGGTTCAGAAGTCGTCCGAGCCGTCGGTAATCTGGTCCCCAACCGCTATCCGCTCTGGTTCTGGAGCAATGGATGCATAGGACTGCAAAGAGCAGATCGACATGCGCGTACCTTTCCCAGTCCGCATCCCGCTCTCGTATAGCGTGGCCTATGCTGTGATCCTCTGTGTGGTGCAGCTGCTCGAGGGGACGCCGCTTTACTTCAGTCTCTGTACCTTCGGGTTCATCTTCATGGCGAGCGTTGCATTCAACCTGGCGGGCGGGTTTTCCCGCCCTTCGGGGGGATATGTCTTCTTCTACGCTGTCGTTGCGGTCATTTTCGGCTTGAGCTACAAGGCGTATCTGGGAGAGCCGGGCGACTCGAATCTCCTCAATCCGAAGACGACCATGCTTGCCTATGTGGCGAGCAGCTTTGCGATGAGTTGCTCTGCTTTCTTTGCAAGACAATTGGCGCCCAGGAAGTCCTTGCTGGAAGGGATGGGCAGCAAGCTGGACATGGGGAACGCTGCACTTGGTTGCATTGTGCTCGGCTTCGCCCTTGACCTATGGGGATATCTTGATCCTACTTCGGCAGAGAGCTCCGCAGGCAGCTTTCACAGTGCGATTCGTCAGTTGAACAATTTCATGCTGCTCGGAATCATTCTGGGGGTCACCAATACCATACGGCAATCGGGAAGCAGGCGCTTCATCAGTCTTCCTGTTGGCTTGGCGATTACCTATATGTTGGTGCTTCACGGCATTCTTGGGTTCTCCAAAGAGGGACTCTTTATGCCGATCATGGCCGTTCTGGTTGCGGCTGCGGCGTTGCGTTTCCGGTTTTCGCTGGTGCAGGTCTGCGTCTTCTCGATCGCGATGATCTTCACGGTCTCCTATGTGGTGCCTCGGGTGCAAACGGGTAAAGGGCGCTTGACGACGAGTTTGAATGACAATCTGGCCACCGCGATCGACCTGGTGACCTCAGCCTCCCAGGAGACAGCGATCACCGGTGAGTCCTACGAGAATGAAGACTCTTTTGTGATCCATTACTACAACCAAAGCCACGGTCTCTTCGATCGTCTTCAAATGATCTCAATGGATGACGCTCTGATTGATACCACCGAGCAGGGCCATGTTTATGGGCTCTACCCGGTGCTATTTAGCTTCCTGAACGTGGTTCCCCACTTTATCTGGAAGGACAAACCCACGATTCCTCTCGGGAACATCTATTCTCACGAGATCGGATTTGCCCATAGTGCAAAAGACGATGACGACAACAGCACGGGAATCTCGTTTAGTCCGACCGGGGATGCCTTCCATCAGGCCAGGTGGATAGGGGTGTTGGTGGTCGCGCCAGCCATCTGGCTCATGACATTTTTCGGAATGGACTGGCTGTGCGGCGACACCAGAAAAGCGCCGTGGGGTCTGATGATGACCGCGCTTGCCTCCCATGGTGCTCCTGAGGGGATGCTGGAAGGTCCCATATACATGATGACCTATGGAGCGCTGTCGATCTGGCTGGCGGCGGTTCTGGCGACCTATGTTCTTCCCATCGTGGGGACGCTGATCACCGGCCCCAGAAAGCGCGATTCCACTGCCGAGGATCTTCAACCGATTCTCTGAGCAGGTGGCTTGCTGCGACGGCGATGTCGTGGCGCGGAACCCGAAATCCAGTCGTCTCCCATACACTGGATAGAACATGAATAAACTGGTTGTCGGCAATCTCGTTCATCGTCCCTTGCGGTCTCTCATCAGCGTCCTCGCGGTGGCGATCGAGGTCATCATGATTCTCTCGATCACCGCCATCTTGATGGGCAAGTTGAATGGTTTTAAGACCCGGCAGAACGGGATTGGCATGGACATGATTGTGCGCCCTAACTCCGCCAGCAATCTGATCGGCATGAGCCCTGCGGGAGCCTCGATCAAGGTGGCCGCCGTGCTCGCCAAGCTGCCTCATGTGGCCGTGGCGGCCCCGGTCAATGTGCAGATCAATAGCTCGCTCGACACCATCTACGGCATTGATTTCAAGACCTTTAACGATCTGCTGCCATTCACATTCATCTCCGGAACCCCTTTCCAGGGCCCGGACGACGTTATCCTTGACGACTACGCCGCGGCTGGAAAGAAGGTGGGCGACACGGTCAGAATCCTCAATCGTCCCTTCAGGATCTCCGGCATTGTGGAGCACGGCAAGGGGGGGCGCAAGTTTGTGCCTATCGATACCATGGGAGGGCTGACCGGTACCGAGGGCAAGGCGACCATGTTCTATCTCAGAACGGAGGACATGCCCAAGTATCAAGAGGAGGTCAGGAAGGAGATTCTGGCTACTGCGGGGATGAACACCTACAGCATTGCGACGGCTGAGGAGTATCTGTCGACCATCTCTCCGGCTCGGCTGCCGGGCTTCAATATCGGTCTCGAGGTGGTGATCGGAATCGCGGTCGTCATTGGATTTCTGGTCATCTTCCAGGCCATGTACACCGCAGTGATGGAGCGTACCCGCGAGATCGGCATTCTCAAGTCTATGGGGGCTTCACGCTCCTATATCGTCTCCGTGGTGCTGCGCGAGACCGGCCTGCTGGCGATTGCCGGGATCGTGCTCGGTGTGGTCAGCAGCTATGCGCTGAGCGCGATCCTCGAGAACCGCTTTCCCACCTTGGACTTCGTCATCGATCTACCGTATGTGTGGAAGGCGGTCGTGATCGCCTTCACGGGCGCGCTTCTGGGCGCTTTCTATCCCGCGCTCAAAGCGGCGCGCAAGGATCCCATCGACGCGCTCTCCTACGAATAGGCTGTTCGGGGCCGTCGCACTACTCCCCTTCGAAGCCAATACGATGTATCGGTAGAAGGGGGAAACGACTATGATTCGAGAAGCATTCTAGAAACGGCTTTGCGCCCGGGGTTGGCCCATTGAACGGGCCGACCCCGGGTCGGCCCCGCGCCCCCCTCTTCATCATGTCGATTCTCAACCCCAACCGCCGGCGCGCAATCGTTCTCACGGAAACGATTCTGCTCGCTTTGGCCTCGGGGTTGTTTGCCCTGCACTATCTTCATCTCTCCGCCGATTTTCCCAACCACTCCCCGTGGATGGACTGGTCGAAGTATACGGATGAGGGCTGGTACGGCGACGCTGCCATCCGCCACCTGCAGCGCGGGTACTGGAACGTTCCGGGAGACTTCAACCCGGCCGCGGCTTTGCCGGTCTGGCCGCTGGTCGAGTTTGCCGTATTTTTCTTTACCGGAGTCAGCCTGGCCGCTGCCCGTGCCTTGGCCGTGACGGTCTTCGGATTGATCCTGGTTGCGTCCTATTTTCTGCTGCGGCGGAGACGATTTGGTCCGGTTGCTCCCAACCTGCTGGCGCCGGCGTCGGCGGTCCTGCTGCTCGCGGCCAACCCCTTCTGCTACGCGTTCACCCGGCTTGCGATCCTCGAACCGTTGCTGGTGCTGCTGACGCTGCTCGCGCTGCTGGCTGCGACTTTCGCATCTCCGGTATCGGGGCAAGGGATGGGGCGAGGGCGGTTGCGGAGTGCATTGCCCATGATCGCGCTGGGCGTTCTGATCCCGCTGATGGTTCTGACCAAGACGACGGCCGCGTTTCTTTTGCCCTCGATCGGCTGGATGCTCTGGGCCTCCGCTGGGTATCGACTGCGCCCCTTTCTGCGCTTGAGCGTTCCCGCTGGCCTTCTGGCAGCGTTTTTCTGGGGCGGCTACTACGGTCTGGTCGTTCGTCCCCATTTCCTAGCTGACTACCGCTACCTGTTCAGTGCGAATGCCTACACCGGAATGACCCGCGAGAACGCGCTGTCGGCGGTGCTTCAGACGTTGCATGACGGTATGTGGATGGGCAAGCTCCTCTACCCGCTGGGTCTGCTGGCCACGCTGGCCGCGCTGGGTGGGTTTCGCCGCCTCTTTCGCGATCCGCTGGTTCCCGCGCTGTTGCTTTGGGTCTTTGGCTATCTGAGCTTCCTGGCCTATCACAACAATCCCCAGCCCCGTTACTACCTGGTGATTGTGGTTCCGATGACGCTGCTGGTAGCGATTTTGGCCGAGGATTTTGTGGTGGAACCCCGTGCCCAGCGCTTCAAGGCAGTCGCGATCGGGCTTGCCGGCGTCGGGCTGGTTGCGATCGCCGGAACCGATGCGCGGCAGATGCTGCACTATGTCGCGACCCCGCAGTATACCTACACCCGCGCCGCCGACCAGCTGCACCGCATCATCGACTCCGACCCCTCCCACAGCCGACTGGTGCTCTCGATCAGCGGTTCCGATCTCTCGCTGATGACGGGGCTTCCTTCCATCTGCGACGACTTCGGCACGATGGAGCTGCCGCAGCGTATCGCCGCCTATCAGCCAGGCTGGTTCGTGACCTGGAACCAGGTGGAGGACGACAAGATGGAGGCGCTCGCTCCTCTCTATCACCTGCAGCGAGTCGCGGCCTTTCCCACGATGGACGATCCCGAGCGGAACCTGCTGATTCTGTACCGGCTCGATCGCCTCACCCCCGGGACGCAGCAAGCCAGACATCGCCGGACCATCCCGCGTCTCCTGCGACCGGTCTCCGACAGCAGTTCCGCATTACGCAACTCGAACGTTGAAGTGCGCAGGGATGGCTTGTGGCATCATGAGTAGAACCTTCGAAAACTGAATACGCAGGAGCTTTGCCGCGGCTCTTCCAAAGGATTCCGCCGCCAGTAGCAATCCGAAAAGACCATGACTGGATCGCAGACTCTTCTTGCCCGCACCGCGCTTGGGACGATTGCAGCAGTGGCGAGCGTCGCGCTCACCTCCTCCAGCAGACTCCGCGGCCTGTCGCGGGAACGGTTCGATCGCGCCACAGTAACGGCCTTCGCGGTTAGCCGTCTCGTCTTCTTCTTCGTCCTGTTCGTGTGGTTCGGCGCGACTCCGCGTGGCGATGTTCCGGCTTACTACTTGCAGCAAGCGCAGTTCATCCTGCAGGGGCAGCTGCCGTATCGGGACTTTCTCAGCAGCTACGCGCCATTGCATCCTTACCTGGACGCCGCTCTGCTGCTGCTCTGGCACACACCTCTCTCGCTGATGCTGTTCGCGGTTCTGGCGGAGCTACTGATTCTGCCGGTCTGGTTCCAGGTCGGCAGGACGTTTTTGTCCGAGTCTGAAGTACGCATCGCCGCCCTGCTTTATCTGGCCAGCCCGATCAGCCTGCAGTTTGTCGCAGTCGATGGTCAGGACAACGTGGTGATCGCTCTGCTGCTTGCGCTCTCACTTCTGTTGATCCTGCGCGGCCGGAACAGGCTCTCCGGTGCAGCTCTTGGGCTCTCCATCGCGGCTATCAAGTTTCTACCGCTGTTGTATGCTCCGGCATTCTTCCTGGCCAGCCGACGTCGCTGGCGTTGGGCTGCGGGGGCGGCCGGGGTGGTGGCGCTGGTATACGGAGGGTTCCTCCTCCGGCATGCTCCCATCCTTCAACCCTTGAGCGCCGAAGGCGATCTGCGTTCGGCGGGCGATCTTCCTTATCTGATGGAGGCGATCTTTGGCGTCTCCATTCCGGTGCGGCTGCCCGATCTGTTGGTGCTCCTGGTGCTGATCGCTGTCTTCGCATTGGTCGCCCGCGCCTCCCATAACGCTCCGCCGCCCGCCCGCATCCGTGCTATCTCGTTTGGAATCAGTGCGCTTACCCTGGAGGTGCTGCTCTTGTCGAAGAAGTCCTGGCCTCCATACCTGATGCTGAGTCTGTTCCCAATCTGCGCGCTTGCGGCGGCTGGCTCGCGCAGCCGGCTGCGCGTCGGAGCGTTCGCGGTGTTTAGCCTGGTGGCCGTGATCGAGCACAGCGTCTGGTCGAGCTGGCTCGAGCAGTTCTCCTCAACGGCATTCCGTTCGGCTCTGCTGGCGCACAATCCGCAGGCGCTGCTCTTCCTCGGGTTACAACTGTTGCTGATCTCTGGATATGCCTGGCTGCTTATGGAGTCGATTCACCGGCTCGCTGCCGTGCCTGGGCCGGTTGAGCCTGAGGTCGAAGCGAGTCCGGCGCTCGAGATCAGGTAGGAGGTGTTGCCCCAGCCAGGCGCAAGCGTCGACAGGGCGACTCGACAGCGGCGACCGGATCGTGGGGCTCGATCGGAGCCGTTTTGTAGCGACCTTTATGGGCAATTTCGTTGACTCGTCCCAAGGTCTCGGGCTATTCTTAAAACTCGCGCAGTCCCGCGTCTGCACGTCTGTGCCGTCATTGTGCCATTTGTCCGATCGTCCGAAGCGGGGATTGGCCCAGTGTACACAGGCAGGTCAGGAGAATCGGGACAAACCGTGGTACCTCGATGGATCCACTAGGGCTGTTTTCTTTGCCGCTCTGAAGCACCCATCCCCATAGGCGTTTGTGCGGTTTAGCAGTTTGTTTCGAAGTCGGTTCCAGGATCTTCCTGGATTTTCGGTCCCCGGTTACGGGTGTCCGATCTCCAGCGTTCTCCTGGTTCAGACGTCTTGGCTCGCGCGTGTTTCCTTCGCGCTCTCCGGGCTTATGTCAGAAGCAATCGTGTGAGTGCTCGCAGGACTTGCTCGCATCGCAATACAAGGCAGTACAAAATCCGGCACGACTTTCTTCAAGCACCACGCCGAACACTGAAGACGGCAGAATCAGGGAGTAAAACAACGATGTCCACCACTATCCCGAGCGGCAAAGATATCAAGCGCAAGTGGTTTGTGCTCGATGCCAGCGGCAAGACCCTCGGCCGCCTCGCCACCCAAGCAGCCTCGGTCCTCGCCGGCAAGCTGAACGTCCTCTACACCCCCTACATCGATATGGGCGATCACGTCATCATCATCAACGCCGAGAAGATCGTGCTCACCGGCTTGAAGGCTGACCAGAAGCTCTATCGCCGCTACACTGGCTTCCCCGGCGGCCTGCGTGAAGAGAGCTTCGTCAAGCTCCTGGCCCGCCGCCCCGAGGCGATCGTCGAGCAGGCGGTCAAGGGTATGCTCCCCAAGTCCAAGCTGGGCCGGCAGATGGCCACCAAGCTCAAGGTGTACAAGGGCGCACAGCATCCGCACCATGCGCAGCAGCCGCAGCCGCTCGAACTGGTCGGCTAGTTACGGATTCAGCAGCGGGCTTTGGCCCACTGCCACAGCAGGCATAACGGGGGAGCAGCCCAAGGCTCTCCCCCAGCCTCAAAGTTCAAGGAGCACCATGGCAGATCTGATCCAATACTACGGAACCGGCCGTCGCAAGTCGTCGATTGCGCGCGTCTTCCTGCGTCCCGGCAGCGGCAAGTTCAGCGTCAACAAGAAGGACGTGGACGTTTACTTCGTCACCGCACAGCAGCGCGCCGCCGCCAAGCGGTCGCTCGGCATCGCCGACATCGGCGAGACCTTCGATGTCTTCACCACCGTGAAGGGTGGCGGCGTCATGGGTCAGGCCGACGCGGTCAAGCTGGGCATCGCCCGCGCCCTGATGGAATTCAACCCCGAGCTCCGCAAGGCGCTCAAGTCCGAGGGCCTCGTTACCCGCGATTCGCGTGGTAAGGAGCGTAAAAAGTACGGCCAGAAGGGTGCACGTGCACGCTTCCAGTTCTCCAAGCGATAGAAAAAGTTTTCAGCAATTTATTTGCTGCTGCTTTTCGCTTGCGGAACATCGCTTATTCGCAGGAGGCTCGGAGAGTTCGCCGGGCCTCCTGCGTTCGCATCACCCGCGGGCTAACCCCCGCGGCCCGGAGTCAAATCTCCCGACGCTTCAACGCTAGGGATCAATCCAGACCACCCGCACCTGGGGTGCGTGGCCGGTCTATAAACAGGAGCTTACCGTGGCCAATATCACTATGAAGGAACTGCTCGAAGCTGGCGTTCACTTCGGGCATCAGACCAAGCGCTGGAACCCCAAGATGAAGGAGTACATCTTCGGCGAGCGCAACGGAATTTACATCATCGACCTGCAGAAGACCTTGAAGATGTTCAAGGAAGCTTCGAAGTTCGTCACCGATCTCACCGCCACCGGCAAGCTCATCCTCTTCGTCGGGACCAAGCGCCAGGCGCAGGACGCGATCGCTGAAGAGGCGAACCGCGCCGGCATGCCCTACATCAACAGCCGCTGGCTGGGTGGTTTGCTGACCAACTGGGTCACGGTGCAGAAGTCGGTCAAGCGCCTGCAGGAGCTCGACGACATGTCGACCGACGGCCGCTACGAGCTGCTCACCAAGAAGGAAGTCATCAAGCTCGAGCGCGAGCGCAAGCATCTGTCGACCAACCTGGCCGGCATCAAGAACATGAAGCGGCTGCCCGATGCGCTCTTCATCGTCGACTCGAACAACGAGGCCATCGCCGTCGCCGAGGCCCGCAAGCTGGGCATCCCGGTGGTCGCCGTCGTCGACACGAACTGCGATCCCACCGTGGTCGACTACGTGATCCCGGGCAATGATGACGCGCTCCGCGCCATCCGCCTGTTCACCACCAAGATCGCCGACTCGGCCGCCGAGGGCGTTCAGATGGTCTCCGAGCGCGCCTTCGCCACCGAAGCCGCCGACGTGCAGCAGCTCGAGATCGCCCCCGAATACATCGGCGAGGATGCCGAGCCGGGCGAGGTGCTCGAGGTGCAGGAGTCGGCTGGAAGCGCCGAAGCCTCGGTCGAGGATGAGGAGGTCGTCGACCTCGAAGCCGTCCTCGGTGGCGGTATCCGCAAGGCTCCGTCGGCTGCGGTCGAGGCCGAGCCCGAGCCGGATTCGGTCCAGGCCGAAGCCACTGCCTAAAAAAACGCACAGCCGCTCGAGCGGCTTCACCACCCTGTGAAGCCGCCGAGCGTATGCTGTGGCTGTGCGCGCGAGTCAGACCCAACGTTGCCTCATCTCCCATCGCAACTAACCCAACCGCCGCGCCGCCGTGCGCCCGAGCAAGGAAGAAGCATAATGTCTGAAGAGAAGAAGATTGATGCCAAGCTGGTAAAAGAGCTCCGCGACAAGTCCGGAGCCCCCATGGGCGACTGCCTCAAGGCCCTGCAGGAGTCCAAGGGCGACATGGAAGGCGCCTTCGTCGTGCTGCGCAAGCGCGGCATGGCCTCGGCCGCCAAGAAGGCCTCGCGTTCCACCAACGAGGGCGCGGTCGGCACCTACATCCATGCCGGCGGCAAGATCGGCGTCCTGCTCGAACTCAACTGCGAGTCCGACTTCGTCGCCCGCACCGAGGAGTTCCAGGAGCTGCTCAAGGACATCGCCATGCACGTCGCGGCGACCGATCCGCGCTACATCGGCAAGGAGGAAGTGACCGAAGCCGATCTCGAGCGCGAGAAGGAGATCTACCGCGCCCAGGCCGCCGCTACCGGCAAGCCGCCCGCCATCATCGAGAAGATGCTCGAGGGCAAGCTGGGCAAGTTCTACGAGGAGTTCTGCCTGCTCGAGCAGCCCTTCATCAAGGAGCAGACCCAGTCCATCGCCCAGATCATCGCCACCAAGGTGGGTAAGCTCGGTGAGAACATCAGCGTCCGCCGCTTCGCCCGCTTCAAGATCGGCGATCCCAACTTCACCGTGGCCTCGGCTAAGGCCGTTGCCGAGGAAGTTGCTCAGGCCTAAGCAGTTACCCCGCGTTTCCATCCGTAGACCCAGGCCCTGGCCTGGGTCTACTTTTGGGTGCGCCCAGCATGGGCGCACTCCTGCGGGTGGAAGTCCCGCCGCAAGCAGGTCACAGCGAGCGAAGCGCAACTGCATGAGGGCGACCGAGTGTGGGGAGGAGGCGTGGAGCGCAGCTGCGGGCCGAGGAACAAGGACCGGATAGAAGGCGCAGCCAACCAGGGCGAGCGGGCCCAAGACCGCGAAGCTCTCGTGACCGAGGGGAGGGGCGTAGATCCGGCGGTCGTGCCGTGAAGGAGTGCGTTCTTACCTGGGGAGATCTCGCTGTGCTCCTGAAAGGGCGACGGCGACGAGCCGGAGCGAGAGATCAGCCTGCTCGCTCTCTGCCCACCGGCCAAGCAAGCGTCTCCGCATCGAGCCTGATCCAGAAGCAACATCGAAGAGCACACGTCTAAACTGCGAAGCGGATGCCGCGTCGCATAGTTCCTGCGACGGGACATCCGCTTCGTTTAGCTAAGATCCGGAGGGACCCGATTTCGACGATTAGACCTCGAAGTCGCCTTCCGGCTTGGGCAGAACATCGTTCGGACCAGCAAACCAGACGTAGAGAGTTGGCAGCAGGAAGATGCTCATCACCAGGTCCGCGATGAGACCGCCGACGACCACAATGGCGAAGGGCCGTTGCGAGTCTGAGCCGATTCCGTGCGACGTAGCAGCGGGCAGCAATCCCAACGTAGCGACGAGCATGGTCATCATGATTGGCCGCAGCCGGAGCACGGCTCCTTCTACCGCCGAATCCACAACAGAGTGGCCGCGCACACGCAGCTGATTGATGTACTCCAGCATGATCACGCCGGTTTGTACGGAGACGCCAAACAGAGCAAGAAAGCCTACGCTGGACGAAACGCTGATGTTGGTATGGGTGACCAACAGCGCCAGCAATCCGCCTACGCGCGCCATGGCCACGTTGAGCATGATCAAGCTCGCCCATTTGAACGACTTGAACATCATGTAGAGAATGATGAAGATCAACAGGATCGTAATCGGAACAATGATGGCCAGCCGCTTATCGGCACGCTGCTTGCTCTGGTACTCGCCGGCCCACGCGAAGCGGTATCCGTTGGGCAGAGGAACCTCCTTGTTGACCTTGGCAATCGCCTCTTCTACGGCGCCGCCCAGGTCGCGCCCGCGCACGCTGTACTTGACCGCAATATAGCGCTGTTCGCCCTCGCGGTAGATCTCCTCGGCCCCATCGGTTGTACCAATGGTGGTCAACTGGGCCAGCGAAACACGCTCGCCCGAGGGCGAGAGCAGGCGCACATTTTCGATCGCCTCCTTGGTGTCACGATATGGCTTCTGATAGCGCAGTACCAGGTCGAATTGCGCCTCCCCCTTCAGTACCTCGCCCAGGATACCGCCGCCAACCGCGGTCTGAAGCGCATCTTGCACATCGGCAACATTGATGCCAAAACGAGCTGCTGCCTTCCTGTCCACGGTAAAGGTCAGGTTGGGCTGCCCGATGATGCGGAACAGTCCCAGATCCGTTATGCCGGGTACCTTGCTCATGACGCTGACCACGTCATTGCCCTTCTGTTCCAGCGTCTTGAAGTCGTCACCATAGATCTTGACCGACAGCTCGCCCTTGACGCCGCTGACCGCCTCCTCCATGTTGTCTTCGATCGGCTGGGAGAAGCCCCAGATGACGCCGGGAATCTTCTGCAGCTGCTGGTTCATCGACGCGATCAGGTTGTCTTTGTTCTCCTGCAGGACAGATCTCCACTGCTCCTTTGGCTTCAGATTGACAAAGTATTCCGTATTGAAAAAACCCGTCGTGTCGGTACCGTCGTCGGGACGTCCAATCTGAGCCACCACCTCCGTAACCTCTGGGAAGCTGGCCAGGGCGATGCGGGTTCTGTTCGAGATAGCCAAAGCCTCATCCGGGCCGGTGGAGGGAGCCAGCGAACCGCGCACCCACAACGCTCCTTCATCCAGGTGCGGCAGGAACTCGGAACCAATGATTTGGAGAAGAAAGATTGCCAGGACAAGGCTGACAACGCCAACCCCAACCGTGAATCCGCGATGATGCACGGCCCAGACCACGCCCTTGCGATAGCGAGCGGCCAGGAACTCCATCACCGGGTTATGCCACTCCTTCGCTCCCTTGCGGAACAGAAAGCTGGCCAGCACCGGAGCGACGATCATCGAGAAGGTCAACGCCCCCAGCAGGGCAAACGCCACCGTCCACGCCATCGGCTTGAACAGACGCCCCTCCACCGCCTGCAGCGTAAAGATGGGAAGGTACGCCGTGATGATGATTCCGATCGCATAGAACACCGGCCGCTGGATCTCGTGCGCGGCTTCGCGAATCTTGTCCTGCGGGCTCTGCACCCCATTCGGATCCGGACGATTCAAGTGGCGCACGATGTTTTCGATCATCACCACCGCGCCGTCCACCACCATGCCAAAATCCAGCGCACCCAGCGACAACAGGTTCGCCGGGATATGCTTCAGGTCCAAACAGATCGAGGCAAACAACAGCGAGAACGGAATCGTCAGTGCAACGATGATGGCGCCCCGCACATTGCCCAGGAACAGCATCAGGATGAGCACCACCAGGATGATGCCCTCGCTCAGGTTGTGCAGCACCGTATGCGTCGTCAGATGAATGAGTTCGCTGCGATCGAGGAACGGTACCACCTTCACGCCCTTGGGCAGAATGTGGTCGTTCAACTCCTTCACCTTGGCTTCAACGCCTTTGAGCGCAGGGTCTGCATCGGCGCCCTTCTGCAGCAGCAGTGCACCTTCGACGACGTCGGGATTGTCAATCAACTTACCATTGACGTCCCGGTAGGTTTTAGAGATCTGGCCTAGCCGGATCTTCGGTCCCTGCTCAACGACGGCGATGTCTCTGACGCGCAGGGCGGTGCCGTTCTGCGTCTTGACTAAGGTGTTTTCAATCTGCTGTACGTCTTGATAGAGGCCGGCTGCCTGAACGTTGATCTGCTGCGCGCCGGCGACGATGAAGCTGCCGCCCGCGTTGGCGTTATTGGTCTGGAGCTGCTGCTCTACTTGAGCGATGCTCAGACCATAGCTGACCAGCTTATCCGGGTTGAGGCGAATCTGGTATTCCTTGGTGATGCCGCCGAAGCTCGCCACGTCGACGATGCCGGGAACACTCTTGAACTGCTTGGTGAGTGTCCAGTCCTCGACCGACTTCTGCTCCATAACGTCGTATTCGGGGTTCTTGCTGTCGATGGTGTACCAGTAGATCTGCCCGGCCGGACTCCAATCCGTCTGCAGCTGCGGCACCAGCCCCGCTGGCAGCGTCACCATGCCCAGCCGCTCGAGAACCCGCTCACGATTCCAGTTGTTGTCCGAGGAATCATTGAAGGTCATCATCAGGCTGGAGATGCCGGCCAGACTGAACGAACGCAGATTCGTCATGTCCGGCACGCCCGCCATCTGAATCTCGGTGGGAACAGTAATCTGCTTTTCGATGTCCTCTGCCGAGTGCCCCGGCCACTGGGTAATGATGTTGACGTAGTTATCCGCGACGTCGGGATAGGCATCGACCGGAAGATTATGAAAGGAGATCGCTCCCCAGCCAAACAGCAGGATCGCAATGGCGAGAATCAGAAGCCGACTGCGCAGCGCAAAATCTACAAGAGCCCGGATCATTGCGCCTCCAACGTGGCTTCGAGTTGCAGAACGTTGGAGACGACCTGCTGCCCGGCGTTGATTCCCGACAGAATCTCCTGCCGGTTGCCGTCGAGCATGCGGCCACCTTGAACCTCCACGCGCTTGAAGGTGTTCTTCCCGGCGGTAGGGATGAAGACCCAATCGCGATCATGCAGATGCAGCACGGCCAAGGCGGGGACAACCGGGTGGACTGCTTTGGTCTTGCTCTCGAAGGTGGCGGTGACGAACATTCCCAACTTCAGCATGCCGGGATTTGCCACCTCGATGCGCACCTTGGCGGTACGAATGCTGGGATCGAGTATTGGACCGATGTCGCTGATGCGCCCGGTCAGCACCTTGTCCGGATAGGCATTCAACCGAATCCGTGCCGTCTGTCCAAGTTGCAGCTTCGGGATGTCGTTCTCGTAGACATCGCAGACGATCCAGACGACAGAGAGATCGGCGATGGTGAAGGCGGTCGAACTGCCCGAGAAGTTCACACCCGCGGCAGCCGCCATGGTGACGTTCTGAGCGACGATGACACCGGAGATCGGCGCATACACCGGAACAATGCTGTGCGGATCATGCTTGTCGATGCCCAGCGTCTTCAACTGCTCCTCGGCTGCGGTCAGATCGGCCTGATTGTCCCGCTCGGCGTCCTCCGCCTGCTCCAGTACGCCCAGGGAGACGGCCCCGTGCTCATAGAGATCCTTGGTGCGCACGTAGGCCTTGTTGGTCATCTGCTCGTCGTTGACCGCCTTCAAATACGTGTCAAACGCGTTGGTGATGTCGGGACTCTGCACCTTCAGGAGCAACTGGCCCTTCTTGACGTTGTCATCGAGGCGCGCCTTGATATCGACCACGCGGCCGCTGGCAAGCGAGATGACCGGCACCTCACGCGCAATGTCGGGAAAGACCGCGCCGGTGGCCTGCATCTCATTGGGCGCCTCGATCTGCTCGGCCGCGACCAGGGGGAACAGCTCCGGCTTTTCCACGCTGACCAAACTCATGTCGCCGGTCGGCACTACCTGGGGCTGCTGCGGCGTGCCATCCGCCGGATTGAACTTCTTCTCACAGGCGGTCAGTGAGAGACACGCGATGAGGCAAAGAGAACTCTTCAGAAAAGACTTGTGAATCACTGGATCACCTCACGCCCGACGGCAAGATTCAATTGGCTGACAGAAGTCAGATAAGCTCCAACAAGTTGCAGATATGCAAGTTGCACCACACGGTAGTCGCTCTGGGCATTCAAGAAGTCCATCAGCGACGCTCCCCCATGTTGATAGGCATAGGTGACGGTGTCGCGCACCCGGGTGGCCTGGTCCTTGTATTTGTCGCGATAGGGTACAAGCAGGGCAATGTTGCTCTGCACCTGCTCATAGGCCGAGTCCACGTCGCTGAACACCTGGGCCCGGGTCACATCGGTCAGGTTCTGATTACGCTCGATGTCGATCTGCGTACGTTGCTTTTCGCCCTGGTTGCGGTCGAAGATACGCAGCGGAACACTCACGCTCAGTCCCATCGTCTGATGTCCATTGGGATTGTTGAACGATGGATTGTAGGAATACCACGCAGAGAAGGTCGGATCGGTCGAGCCGTTCGACACCGCCAACTGGTGATTGGTCTTCGCCTGCTCCAGCGACTGGATCGCCGCCCGCAGGTCAGGACGGGCATCGAGCGCCGCCTGCTCCACATCATTCACCCGGAGCAGGTCGCTCTTGAAGTCGAACGGTCCGGTCACGTCGAACTTATTCAGCGGAGTGTGGTCGTTCAACAGTTGCTGCAGCGCGATCTTCTGCGTACGCAGGTTCACGATGGCTGTCTGAATCTCCGACTCGTACTGCACCCGCAGCAACTCGATCCGGTCCAGATCGATCTGCGCCAGGTCGCCGGCTTTGAAGCGCGCCCGGCTGATCTCGATGATCTTGTCGTAGTACTCGAGGTCGGCCCTCGCCAGCTCCAGCACCGCCTTGGCCTCCAGCGTCTGCACAAACGCCGAGCGCAGGGTGAACAGCAGGTTGCGCTCCAGGTCCTCATGCAACGAGCCACCGATCTGCGTGGCCTCCTTGGCGGTCTGCAGGCGTAGTTCGCGCTTATGATCGCGTTCATGCAGATAGCTGATGTTCGGCACCCCTTGAGTGCCGCGCGTCGGCTGCCAGACCCCGTTGTACGGCGCAATCGACGTTCCATCGGTCGATAGAGTGAACTGCGGATTCGGCCGCAGAAATGCCGTAATCTCCTCGGCCTTCAGTTCGTCCACCCCATTCGCGTCAGCCTTCAGGGTGGGGTTAGCCGCCTCAAACTTGCTCTTGATCTGGTCCCAGGTGTAGCCGTTTTGGGCGTTCGCCTCGCCAACGAACATCGGGAGCAGCAGTGAGGCGAAGAACAGGCAACCAAATAATCGCATTTGATTTCTTATACCTATAAACATCATTTGGATTCCTGCACTATTCGGTGTGGTTACACGTGCCGCTGCGACGGAGCACAATGTTGCCGCAAGAGAGGTCTGCTGATTTAGACTGGTGTGAGTGTGTATGCACTTTCCCTTTGACGTCCGAACACGTTTGCCATGCCGTGAACCTTTATCTCGCTCCATTGAGGGCATGGCTAAACTTATGCACACGGGGCAATCCGATCTGCCATAGCTAAATCATATTGGGCCCGCGATGTCGGCGGCACTATCTTTCGGACAGATCGCTACTATCTTTCGGCTACTCCATCGCTGGGGCGCATGTTCACTTGCTATCCTGGAGATACGAGACTGTGAAAAGATGAAGATGGTGCTATCTACGGCATCTTGACACCTTTCCAGAGGCTTCTGCATGAAGCGTTTCACCGCCGCGCCCCTGCTGATCGCCTGTCTCGCGGTTTGCACTCTCCGTGCGAAGAGTCAATCGTCGACCGTGGGCTGCATGCCTGCGGCGCTGGACTCCAACGGACCGCAGGGATCGACATACATCCCCATGGATAGCTGGATCTATCCGGCGGCGGATCGTTTACAGGCGCTCGGCTATCTGGATTTTGTTTACCTCGGCCTGCGCCCCTGGACGCGCTTGAGCCTGTTACACATGCTCGATGAGGAGGCCAACAAGATCGATGACGCTCCTCCGGATAGCGAGGCCGTGGCCCTCTACCAGGCGCTGCACAGAGAGCTAGGCTCGGACCCCCGCTCCGCTGGCGTGCTGCATCCCTGCAGCAGCTTGGAATCGACCTACCTGCGTCTGGGCGGCATCGCCGGAACCCCTTTGCGCGACAGCTTTCATCTTGGTCAGACCATCGTCAACGACTACGGTCGCCCCTATCAGGAAGGCTTCAATCCGATCAGCGGATTCAGTACGCGCAGTGTGGCGGGCCGGTTCGCGCTCTATTTCAGGGGAGAGTATCAACATGCTCCGAGCGCTCCCGGCTACTCTCCTTCGCTGGCAAACCTGCTTGCGACGATTGACGACACCCCTTATGCAACCAACCCCAATCAGGCCACGATTCCCTTGGGACCGATCAGCGCGACCAATGACTTTCGCATCCTGGAGGCCAACCTCTCCTATCTGCTGCTGAATCATGAAATCTCCTTCGGCAAGAGCGACCATTGGATGGGAGTCGCCCAGGGCGGAAGCTTCGCCTGGAGCACGAACGCCGAAAACATCTATGCCTTCCAGATCGATCGTACGGAGCCGCTCTATGTTCCTCTGCTCTCGCGACTCACTGGGCCATTTCGATATCAGTTCTTCGTCGGCAGCCTGAAGGGCCACACCGCCCCCAATGCGCCCTGGATCCACGTCGAAAAGATCAGCTTCAAGCCCTCCGAGAACTTAGAGATGGGTTTTGAGCGCTCCACAATTTGGGGCGGCCAGGGACACGTCCCGATCACGATCCACAGCTTTCTGCACAGCTTCTTTAGCTTTCAGAATGTATCCGCCGCGGAGAAGAACTCGACCAACGACCCGGGCGCTCGTTTTGGGACATTCGATTTCTCCTACCGCTTGCCCTTCATGCGCAAATGGCTGACGCTTTACAGCGATTCGCTCGTGCATGATGACGTCAGTCCCGTGGATGCGCCACGGCACGCGGCCATACGGCCGGGTCTTTATCTGGCGCGCTTTCCCCGTTTTGAACATCTCGATCTTCGCGTCGAGGCGGCGAGCACCGATCCGCCCACTGGGCGCAGCAACGGTGGAAACTATCTCTACACGGAGAGTGTCCAGAAACAGGGCTACACCAACAAGGGCATGATCATCGGCGATTGGATCGGACGCGAGTCCAAAGGGGGACAGGCGTGGTTGACCTATCATCTCTCTCCCCAGGAGAACGTGCAGCTCTCCTATCGTGAGGCCAAGGCGGACAACGACTTCATCCCTGGAGGAACGACCCAGAATATCTATCAGGCGTCGGTGACGAAGCGATTCCACAAGGACTTCGAACTCCGCGCGCTCGGTCAGTATGAGGGATGGAAGGCTCCGGTATACAAGACCGGGCAGCAGAGAGATGGCCTCTTCGCCGCTCAGATCACATGGTTTCCACACTAATAGTTCTGGAGCTTGATCGAGCGCCGGACTCCATCCATTAAGAAGACACAACCGATCATCTCACCCGCAATACTCATAGGAGCTGTACCCGCATCACATGAAGTCCCAAAAACGTAACCTTACCTGGATCACACTGCTTCTCGGATCTCTTTGCGTCGTTACTCCCTTCGCGATCGACATGTATCTGCCAGCGTTCTCAAAGATCGCGGCTGCATACCAAACCACCAGTTCGGCGATCTCGCTGACGCTCTCCTCGTACTTTGTTGGCTTTGCTCTAGGACAGGTATTTTACGGACCGCTGCTAGACCGGTTCGGAAGGAAGCGACCGCTTTATGCGGGACTCATTATCTACATCCTCGCCTCGATCGGCTGCGCCTTCGCGCCTAGCCTGAAGACATTTGTAACCCTCAGATTTCTCGAAGCCGTCGGTGGATGCGTGGCGCAGGTGGGCGCGATCGCCATGGTGCGCGACTTCTTCCCCGCGAAGGAGAGCGCAAAGATGTTCTCCCTCTTGTTCCTCATGATCGGCGTCTCCCCGCTGCTCGCGCCTACCGTTGGCAGTGCCATCATGACCGGCTTGGGTTGGCAATGGATCTTTGTCCTGTTGGCGGCGATCGCCCTGCTCATCCTTGCGCTCATATTCTTCCTGCTGCCGGAGGGGCATCAGCCGGATCATTCCGTTTCGCTGCGGCCAGCCTCGATCCTCCGTGGCTACTGGAATATCTTCAAAGACCCGCAGTTTTTGACCTATAGCCTTGCCGGTTCCTTCTCCTTCGCCGGACTATTTACCTACGTCGCGGGATCCCCGATCATCTTCATGGATGGCTTCCACATGGGGACCAAGGCCTTCGGCATCGTCTTTGCCGTGCTGGTGATGGGCTTCATCGGTGGCAATCAGGTCAATATATTTCTGTTGCGCCGGTTCACCAGTCAGCAGATCTTTGTTGGCGCCTTGTCCGCGCAGGTTGGCATCGGGATCGTCTTCTTCGTGGGCATGCGCAGCCACATGATCGGCCTGGCCGGAATCCTTGTGCTGTTCTTTTTCTTTCTCTCCTGCATCGGCCTGACCAATCCGAATGCCGCCGCGCTGGGCCTGGCGCCCTTCTCGCGCGACGCCGGCCGAGCCTCCGCATTGCTCGGCTTTCTGCAGACGGGCACCGGCGCCCTGGTCTCGATGGGCATCGGACTGCTGGGCGCCAATGCTGTCGTTTCGCTGCTCGCATCCACAGCGCTGATCGCACTTCTGATGCTGCTGGTGGGAAGGACGAGAATTCGCGAGATGGTCGAGAGTGAAGAGAGCGAGACCGTCCTAGTACACTAACGCCCATTAACGCCGCGAATGACCACTAACGCCGCGGTCCGCCAACCCGCGGCATAGCGAATCGAGCGAGTGCCCAGCCAACGCGTCCCCGGCGTGGCGTAGCGGGAGGACAGCCCTGCGCCACCTCTGACCGATTCGATCCCCGGTCTCGTTTGCCGGCAACCGACTTGTCGATCTGCGGCCGCAATGCACTATCCTGTATAGGACAGCCCCGCGAAGCGCACCTCATGTCTTCGTCTGAAAAGGAAGAGTCCATTGCCCCTGAATTGCGGAATCGTTGGCCTGCCCAACGTCGGAAAGTCCACCATCTTCAACGCGCTCACCTCAGCGAAGGCTCAGGCCGCGAACTATCCCTTCTGCACCATTGACCCCAATACGGGCGTGGTCACGGTGCCCGATGAGCGGCTTTCCAAGATCTCCGCCCTCATCCAGCCCAAGTCCCTGGTTCCGACCACCATGGAGTTCATCGACATCGCCGGCCTGGTCGAGGGCGCCAGCAAGGGCGAGGGCCTGGGTAACCAGTTCCTCGGCCACATCCGCGCCACCGACGCTATCTGCCATGTCGTTCGCTGCTTCGATGACGCCGAGGTGGTGCACGTCGCCGGCGGGGTCAACCCGCTCCACGACATGGACATCATCAACACCGAGCTGCTGCTCGCCGATCTGGACACAGTGGAGAAGCGCAACACCAAGGTCGAGCGCGCCGCCAAGGCCAGCAGCGACGGTAAGATCAAGGCCGAGCACGCCATGCTGCAGAAGCTATTGAGTGTCCTCAACGCTGGCAAGCCTGCCCGCACGGCCGACCTCACCGACGACGAAAAGCTGCTCTCCCGCGACCTCTTCCTGATCACCGCAAAGCCTCAGCTGTACGTGGCGAACGTGGATGAGGCCGCTCTCATCGAGGGCAACGCATACACTGCTGCGGTTGAAAAATGCGCGGTGGAGGAGGGGGCGCAGGTAGTGCGCATCTGCGGCGCGATGGAGTCCGAGATCGCCCTGCTCGAACCCGCCGAGCGCGACGAGTTCCTGAAGGACCTGGGCCTCTCCGAACCCGGACTGAACCGGCTGATTCACTCCGCCTACCGGCTGCTCGATCTGATCACCTACTTCACCGCGGGCGTTCAGGAGGTTCGCGCGTGGACCATCCGCCGCGGCACCAAAGCACCCGGAGCTGCCGGCGTCATTCACTCGGACTTCGAGCGCGGCTTCATCAAGGCAGATTGTTACGCCTGCGCCGACCTGTTCGCCTTAGGCAGCGAGCAGGCGGTCAAGGAAAAGGGCCTGCTTCGCTCCGAAGGCAAGGAATACATCGTCAAGGACGGCGACATTCTGTTCTTCAAGTTCAACGTCTAGCCTCAGACGGCGAATGGACACGAAGGCTTGTGTGTGGGGATTTCCCTGGGCAAACGAGAGTCTTACGAAATCAGCCAATGCCAGAGCCCGGCCTAAACATGCCGGGCTCTGCTGTTCCTCCAGGTCGAACTCTGCGGGCGCTGGGAGACGGCTGAATATCGCTTACTAAACTGACTGGTGCGGCGGCGGGGGCGAGGGCGGAAGGTCGTGGTGTCTGAGGTACTCGCCCAAGGTGGCGACGCCAGCGCAGCCGAGAACGTGACCGAACTTGTCGGTGTTGCCATAGCCCGCGGCGAAGTGTTCCCCATAGTGCTGGCGGAGCTCGCCGACGGTGGTTTCGTTGGAGATGGTGTTGGGGTCGAATGACATACTTCCCTCCGTCTATTGAGTTGGAGGGGTGTGGGGCTGGGTAAGGTTGTGTGGAGCGGGAGGGATGGGCGGGTGGGCTGGGCGCCGACGGGCCGGTGAACCCCTCCGGACACGTGGCATGGCGGTACACTGGGCATATGGCGAGCGGTCGGGTGATGGCGTTGGATGTAGGCAAAGTGCGGGTCGGGGTGGCGCTGACGGATCCCCTGGGCTACACCGCGCAGCCGTTGCTGACGCTGTGGCGAAAGAACCGGAACGAGGATCTGCGCAGCCTGCTGCGGCTCATTCGCAAGTATGAAGTGGTGGAGATCGTGGTGGGGAATCCGCTGCATATGTCGGGCGAAGTGAGCCCCTGGGCGACGAAGGTGCAGGAGTTTGCCGAGGAGCTGCAGGTCCGCTCCGGACTGCCGGTGCAGCTGTGGGATGAGCGGCTCAGCTCGGTCGCGGCGCATGAGATTCTCGACCAGGCAGGGCACGACCGGCGGGATCGCAAGTACGTGATTGATCAGGTGGCGGCGGTGGTGATTCTGCGCGGGTGGATGGAGGCCAACGAGCAGAAACCCTCGGGTATCTCCGGGGCGGAGTTGTAAGGCGGGTTCCTCCAGTCGCGACGATCGTCTTCACTCGAGAGGACGTCCTTTCCTACATTCCCTTTTCAATGTTTTTGCAGAGTCCGCCAAGGTCGCCTTCTTTCAGGCCAGGCGTTCTCCCGCTCATCTGACTCGGTAGTCTACCGAGTGCAGAATTACGTTCCTGTTGGCGGTCGGTGGGGATTGCGCGCGCAAGCTCCAGGCTTGTTTGTTCGGATCTAGGCGCTGGCGTTCGGTTCATTGCGCCCCATCGGGCAAAGAGCATCTCTGGAACTTCTGCTTCTTGCCGCGGCCGAGGGCTGGTGTTACGGATCGACGATTCTTCGATGAATGTTTGGTCAAACACCCCCGGTTCGCGACTTGTTGTAAGAGACAGATGCTTTAATCGCCGGGTACCCAAAGCCTCAGGAGAAGATATGCGCAATAGTCTTATTGCCTTTTTTGTGTTGCTCGTTTGGAGTTTGCCAGTGGTAGCACAGACGGATCGTGCGATGTTATCGGGCACGGTTTCGGACCGAAGCGGGAGCCTCATCTCTGCAGCTCAGGTGGTGGTTAAGGCGGCTGCGACGGGCCTGGAGTATGACGCGGTTACAAATTCGGCGGGCGCCTATGTCATTAACTACTTGCCTGTCGGTCAATACACGGAAACCATCATCGCGAATGGTTTTCAGAAGTTGGAGTTTCAGCAATTTTCACTGCAGGTCGGTGAAAGCCGCGTCTTGAACGCGACACTTTCGGTTGCCGCCGTCAACACGGTTGTCCAAATCGCCGCCGCCGAAGACGATCTCAAGCGGACCTCGACCGACATCGGGGGCTTTGTTCAGGGCGAGCAGCTGAACGAACTTCCCATGGATGGACGCAGCTTTGAGCGCCTGGAATCGCAGGTTCCCGGAGCCATCGATGATGGGGGCAGCACGGAGGATCAGATCCGCTTCGCTGGACTCTCGCAGGAAGACAACAACTTCCACATCGATGGCGTGGATGCCACGGGCATCAATCACCAGTTTGAGAAGCTGGATCTTCGGCTTCAGATTCCGGTAGAGGCCATCGCCGAATTCAAAGCAAGTAGCGCGGTGTACGGAGCCGATCAAGGTGGTACCGCCGGCGGCCAGATTGAAATTGTAACCAAGTCAGGCACCAGCAAGTTTCACGGTTCGGCATGGGAGTATCTGCGCAACAGTATGTTCGACGCGACGACCTGGAACTCCACCGGCCATCCTCAGCTGCAGTTGAACAACTTCGGGGCCAATCTCGGCGGCCCGGCACTCAAGAACAAGCTGTTCTTCTTCGCCAACTGGGAGGCATACCGCCAGGTGCTGGCGCAGCAGACGACCGGACTTGTGCCCACCGCCGCGTTCCGCGCGGCCACCATCGCCGCCAAGCCTGCTCTGGCCACAATTGTCAACTCTTTCGCCACTGGGGGAACACCTACCGCCGATCTCAATGCCCTGTCCTTCAGTGGCTCCGGAAAGAATCCCGTGCACGAAGATGCAGGCATGGCCCGCGTCGATTACAAGATCAGCAGCAAGACCTCCATCTTTGCCCGCTATACCACCGACCACTTTAATGCCACAGCGCCCAACGGCATTGAGGTTGATTCAAACGGGAACCTCTCCAGCTTGTTCAATACGCTGATCTCTCCTAATTTTGTTCTTGACGCGACGCACACTTTTTCCGCCTCACTCTTTACCGATGCTCGTATAGGACTCAACCGCGACGAATACCACGAGGGCGGCGACCAGGCCCTGCCCTATAACGTAGCGGTTACCGGTTTCAGCACGCTCACAACGCCGCCCACCGACGATCGGTACGATACCGCCGATAGCGTCGTGGATGACACCACCTACGTCAAGGGGCACCAGGTATTCAAAGCGGGTCTTCTGGTGCGGCGCGTTCAGGAGAACAAGAATACGCCCAGCATTCCGGTGATCACGGCAACGTATCTTAGCGAGCCAAACTTCCAAACCAACCTGATGGACTCCTACTCCTACGGCGGCTATTCGAACATGACCGGCCAGCGGCAGACAGAGTATGGCGCCTACATCATGGACACGATCACGGTTCTGCCGAGCCTGATCGTCAACGCCGGTCTTCGCTACGATTACTGGACGGTCGATCATGAGGAGTTAGGGCGTGGGGTTGTGGTTGATCCCGTTACCTGTCCAAATCTGATTTGCCCCGCGGGCAGCACATGGTACTACCCGGACCGGAAGGACTTCGGACCACGCCTGGGTGTTACCTGGTCTCCCGAGGCTCTGCACAACAAGACCGTGTTCAGCGCCGGAGCTGGAATTTTCTACGGACAAGGACAGTTTGGACACCTCGCCGCTCCGATTGGGAACCTTCCGCAAAACTACCTTCTCAAGCAGGTCAATACTCCCGGGCTAAGCTTTCCCGTGACACCCTACCTCGGCGCTGTGGCCTATAGCTCGACCTACACCGGCCAGAACCGCAATCGCAAGAACCTCGCCATCGATGAATGGACCCTCAGCGTCCAGCAGGAGATAGCCAGGGATACGAACGTGACGGTCTCCTATATTGGTAGCGAGGGTTCGCACCTCTGGACCAACACGACCGCAAATGGCATCAATCCGGCGACCAATACGCGTCCTTATCCCAACTACTCCACGTTGACCGAATACTCGACCCAGAGCTCCAGCAACTTCAACGCCCTCGAAGTGGGCGTGCGGCGCGACCTTCGCACTGGATTGCTGCTGGCGGCGAACTATCAGTGGTCGCATGCCATCGACGATGGATCCGTGGGTGGCGCGGAAGCTAGCTTTCCGCAGAACCAAAACTGCCTCAGCTGCGAGCGCGCATCGAGCCTGTTCGATATGCGCAGGTACTTCACCTCGAGTGCGATCTGGCAGGTTCCGGTGGGCAGAGGCCATACCCTGCTCGGAGACGCCAATCCGCTTGTGAATGCGATCGTCGGCGGCTGGCAGCTGGCGGGAGTCGGTACGAGCCGTAGCGGCCTCCCTTTGAACGTGACGATCAGCCGCAGCGCTAATGCTTTGCCCGATCAAATCAATGCCAATCAGCGTCCCAATCTGGTTCCTGGAGTGTCGATCTATCCGGCCCACCGGACGCCGCAATTGTGGCTCAACTCCGCAGCGTTCGCTGTACCAGCCAGCGGCACCTGGGGTAATGCAGGCGCAAACATTGCCCGCGCTCCCAGCCACTGGCAGATGGACTTCGCAATGCAAAAGCAGGTCCAGACCTGGGAACGGCTCGCACTAACGTTCCGCGCCGAAGCCTTCAACGTGTTCAACGTGGCTCAATACGGCACACCGGTCACCAACGTATCGAGCAAGACCTTCGGTCTGATCAACAGCGCCTTCAACACCAACCCGACCGGAAGCGGAACTCCGCGGCAAATCGAACTGAGCATGCGGTTGGACTTTTGATCTGTAACCGAAAGAGGACTCTAAATGAATAAGCTACTACTTTCTTCCCTGATGCTGGCCGCGACGGTTTCCGTCGCGGCACTCGGCCAGTCTGTTTATGTGCCCGTCAATGCTCCATATGCACAAGACCTGGTCGTCACTACTAAGAATGCGCATCCTGAGTTACAGAAGCTCGGACTCCACGCCCTTCCTCCGCAACAGCACGACTACGCCATCATCGCCAATCCGATTACCAGCAAGATCGGGAAGAAATCGTCCGCTGCGGACCTTTCCGTGTTGAGTTCGGGCAAGCCAACGGTGCAACGCAACGACAAAGGAAAGTTCTTCGATCTCTGTTTGCCAATATCCGATGCGGCTGGATCGCCGCTTGGGTTCACGGTGATGGAGATCCCCTATGCTTTCGCTAAGGACACAGACGAGGCGCTGGCGAAGGCTGGTGTCGTGCGCGACGAGATGCAGAAGAAGATTTCCAATCATGACCAGCTCTTTCAGGCGACCGACGCTCCATTGAAGGCCATGGAAACGATCTCGCTTGGTGCTGATGTCAAGGGACACTTCGATCACTTCGGCGTGGACCTCAAGCACAATCGGCTGTTCGTCACCGCCGAGGACAGCCAATCGGTGCTGGTTCTCAACTTAGTGGATGGCACGCTGATCACCCGAATCCGCGGGCTTGCGAGGCCGCATGCGGTTCTTTATCGCGACGATCTGGACCGTATCTATATCACCGATGGTGGAGACGGCGCGCTCAAGATCTTCGACGGCAAGACCTATCAGCTGACCAACAGCGTTCCGCTTGCCAAAGACGCGGATTCGATCGGCTATGACGCGTCGCGCCATTATCTGTATATCGACAATGGCGGCAAGGATGCAGGAAAGCCGTACTCGCTCGTCAGCGTGGTGGATACCACGGCAGGCAAGAAGCTCGCGGATATTCGCGTGGAGAGCGACACGCTCGAGGCCATGGCGCTGGACATCTGGCGGCCGCGGCTCTACGTCAATAACAGCGCCAAGAACAGCGTGGTGGTGATCGATCGCTGGAAGAACACGGTGGTCGGGTCATGGCCGCTGACCATGGGCAAGGACAACGTTGCGATCGGGCTCGACGAACAGCACCAACGGTTGTTTGTGGGATGCCGCAGCGGTCATGTGGTGGTGTTCGACAGCAACACCGGCAAAGAGCTGCAGGCTCTGCCCATCACCAAGGGAATTGACGACCTGGAGTATGACGCCGCCAGTCAGCGTCTCTATGCGATCGGAGCCGGCACCGTGGATGTCTTCCAGGAGGTCGATGCCGATCATTTCCGTTCACTGGGCACTGTCGCAGTCGGAGACGGCGCGAGGACGGGACGGCTGGTAGCGGCCATCAATCGGTACTTCGTTGCCGCGCCGCCGGCAAACGGCAGCCAAGCCGCGGTTCGGATCTTCCAGCCGTTGAATCTTCCCGTCGCGAATCAGACAGCGACTGCGGAGATCCCCCAGGCGGTCGCTGCTCCGCGGGCTCTTCAACTTGAGGTAGCCACGCTCTCCGCTCATCCCGATCTTCGCAAGATGGGGCTGCATGCCGTTCCTCCGGGCGGCAAGGATAGCGTCATCATCGCCAACGCCAATACCGCTCGCATCGGATTCAAATCGTCGCCAGGCGATCTGGACGCGGTGAAGGACGGCCAGACCTATTGCGTGAAGAAGGACGATGGCGCATTCTTCAATGCGAAGCTGCCACTGCAGGATGCCTCCGGCCGCGTGATCGGAATTCTCGTGATGGAGATGCCCTTCACGTCCGTCAAGGACGAGAAGGAAGCCGTTCACATGGCTGAAGAGATTCGCCATGAACTAGCGCAGGAGATCCCTGATTATCAAGCGCTCTTTCAAAACTGAAGCACAACGCTACAAAGTAATATCCGGCGCGTCGGAGCGAGTCTGCTCTCGACGCGCCGTTACTTTTAATCGGGCGTTTGTTGCCCCGGGGGTATCCGCCCACTGAGGTGAAGCGAGTCCAAGCAGGTTTTCCCCGTAGGGACCCAGTCGGCGGTCGGAGGAGCGTCGGGTAGATTGAGGGTTTCGCATCTGCTCGCAGAGCGCCAATGTGCTATACAAAATCATGCCGACCTCTTTTTCACGTCTCGCCGCCTACTGCGCCGTCGCCACCTCTCTGCTCGCGCCCTTTGCGAATGCGCAGCAGACTCACACCCTGCTGGCGACACCGAGCACTGTTGCCTGGGGGTACTACTGGTCTCAGTCCAGACCGGTTCTCACCGTTAACTCTGGCGATATCGTTGTGATGCAGACGCTCTCCACCTGCGGCGCTCCTGCGCGCCTGGAATCCCGGGGAGTTGCCGCTGGCGATATCCCGCCGTACGTGGGCGAGATCTACGACAAGGTCCCGCAATCTGAGCGCGGCCCTGGCGGCCATATCCTCACCGGCCCGGTCGCCATTGCAGACGCCGAGCCCGGGGATGTCCTTGAGGTGCGCGTCAAGAAGGTTCACATCGACGTACCCTGGGCCTGCAACGGCGCGGGTAAGAACGGCTTCCTGGCAAAGGACTTCCCCGACGGCTACTCCAAGATCATTCCCCTTGACCTGAAGAAGATGACGGCCAGCTTCTCCCCCGGAATCACGATTCCCCTGCATCCGTTCTTCGGCAGCATGGGCATCGCGCCGCCTGAGGCAGCAGGCAAATTGAACTCCGCGCCCCCAGGCACCCATGCCGGCAATATGGATAACAAGGAGTTGGTCGAAGGAAGCACCGTTTATATTCCTGTCCACGCCAAGGGTGCTTTGTTTGAGGCAGGCGATGGGCACGCCGGCCAGGGAAATGGCGAGGTCGATATCACGGCGATGGAGACCCAACTCACTGGAACCTTCCAGTTTATCCTGCACAAGAAGGTCGAGGGCCAGTCCCCGCTGCTCTGGCCGCGCGCCGAGACTCCCGAATACTACATCGCGATGGGCTTCGATCCCGACCTTACCGTGGCGGCCGAAATCTCGATCCGCAACATGATCACCTTCCTTTCGGAGCAGATGACCGATCATCCGCGGATGTCGCGCGAAGAGGCCTACGCTTTGATCTCGGTGGCCTGTGACGTCGATGTCACCGAACTCGTCGATGGCAACAAGGGGATTCATACCATGTGCGCCAAGTCGCTCTTCGCGCACAAATAGACGGATGCAGTAAACTCTGCTGACTCGATCCGTACCGGTCACAGGCAACAGCGGTTATGTTGTGACCGGTACGGATCGGGTCGTAAAAATTTGGAAGCAGCTCGCCTAGTACTGGCCGTAGCGGCCCTTGATGGACTCGAAGAGTTTGGCGGAGTCGTAGCCGACGCCGTCCTTGAAGACGATTTCTACCTTTTCAATGTCGTTGATGTTGGCGGCGGGATTGCCATTGAGGACGACGAGGTCGGCATCTTTCCCGGGAGCGATGGAGCCGATGTTGGCCTGCCGTCCGAGAAAGGTAGCGCCGTTAAGGGTGGCAATCTTGATGGCCTCGAGCGGCGTGAAGCCGTCCGATGCGACGAGCAGTTCGACCTCGCGCTGATCGCCGAATCCGGGGAGCACACCGCCGTCGCCGGTAGGGTCGGGGCCGGCGAGGAGCAGCCCGCCGCCGGCGACGAATTTGTGCTCGAGCTGCGCGCCGTGCTGGAAGGCGAGAGCCCGGGTGGGGTTTGCAGGGCGGCTGAGCTCGAGGTTGCGGGTGTAGAGGTAGGCCTCGCGGGTGGGCGGGGACATCGCCTCGAGGACGCGGTTCTGCAGGTGCAGGTGGGTGGGGACGTAGCTCTCGAAGACCGGCAGGGTACTGGTGATGGCGACGTGGTGGTCGACCAAAAGCTTGATGAGGTCGGCGGCCTCGGGACCCTCAGGATCCATCCCTGCAAGGGTAGGGGTGCCGGTGGAACGGGGGCAGAGGTCCGGCTGCTTGCCGGGATCGAGCTGGGTGTTGACGAAGAAGCCGTGCTCGAGGTTGTCGATGCCGATCTCTGCGGCTTCGGGGTAGGTGACGGCGCAGAGGTGGCCGGTGACCTTGAGTCCGTGCCTGTGGGCCTCGTCGACGGCGGCCTTCAGATCGGCGCGGGTGATGTTCATGTAAGCCTTATAACTGGTGGCTCCCTGGGCGGCCCAGTAGTCGACGAAGGCGCGGGCATCGTCGGGGCCGGTGAGGTTATGCATTTGAACGAAGGGGCTGTTGGGGCCTTCGAGGTAGGGTGCAGTGATGTCCATGTGGGGGCCGGGAAGGTGGCCCAGGTCAATCTCACGGCGCAGATTGAGGTCGAGATAGGGCTCCACGCTGCCGGTGGTCCGCAGGGTCGTGACGCCGGCGGCCAGGTACATGCGGGGCGAGGTGAAGGTCATCTGCGGGACGATGAGGGGTGGCTCAGAGGAGCCGTCGGCGGCCTCGTCGGCGCGGGCGATGTAGTAGAGGTGGTCGTGCATGCCGACCAGCCCGGGGATAACGGTGCGGCCGGAGAGGTCGAGGATCTGCGCGTACGAGCTGGTTGGCGGGGTGGAGGTGATGCTGGTGATCTTGCCATTCTCGATGAGGATGGATTGATCTTCGAGCGGGGCGGCGCCGGTGCCGTCGATGACGCGGACGTGGTTCAGCAGCAGTGCAGGAGCGTTGACTTTGACGTACTTGAGCACGTCGGCAGAGAGCTTCGGGGACTGAGCGTGGAGGCTGGTGAAGGCAGCAGCGAGCGAGAGCGCCAAAAAGGCGGTGCAGCGATGGGGCACAGGGATTCTCCGGTGCAGTGAGTTTACTGCACCGGTCGAGGAATCCGCTCGCATAGCCGCCCGGCGGGAATCAGCCGGTGAACGCTTTGACCAGTTCTTCCGGCGAGCGACGCAGGATGCTCTCGTTGACGGACAGCGACATCATGCCGTCCGCAGGAATGCGGGCGCGGATGTCGGCGGCGTCGAGCCGGGCCTGCAGTCCCTGAAGCCGCTCGGGCGAGACCTGCAGACGATGGATGTTGCTGCCGTTCTCGACGTGGATTACGGTGAAGCCGCCGGCGGTCTGCAGTCCCGCAAGCAATTGCTCGGAGTGCGCGCGTGCCTGTAGGAAACGGCTGGGGAAACCCGGCAGAGCATCGAGCGCCGGCAGCGCCGCCTGCCATCCCTGGTAGATCAGCCCTCCGTAGATGTGGCGCATCTCGCGGGCTTTGGCGATGAGCTCCTTGTCGCCGGCGAGAACCGCACCGTAGGGCGCGCCGAGGTATTTGTAGAGCGAGACGTAGACGGTGTCGAAGAGCGCACTGGTGCGGCGAAGGTCGAATCCGGGAGTTCCGGTGAGCAGGAGCGACCGCGCTCCGTCCCAGTGCATGCCGATCCCGTGCTGCCGAGCCAGGGTGTGGATGCGCTCAAGCTCGGCGAAGGGGACGCTGGCGCCGTTCTGGCGGCGGACAGGGCTCTCGATGGAGATGGCGCCGACCTGGATGGGGTACTGGCCGTGCTCGGCGGAGTCGATGGCCGCGGCAAGCTCCTCGTAGTTCGGTGCGGCTTTGCCGGGGGAGAGCGGAACGAGGTTGATTCCGCTGAGCACCTGTGCGGAGTCGCCTTCGTCGAGATAGAGATGACTCTCGTGCTGGACGAGGGCGTGACGCTTGTCGCCGCACAGCAGACGGATGGCGAGATTGTTGGCCAGGGTGCCGGTGGGCAGGAAGGCGGCATCGTCTTTGCCGAGCATCGCGGCGATCGCGCCTTCAAGCTCCTGAACGGCGCCGGCCTTCAGATAGACGTCGTTTGCCTGGGGCTTCAGGTCGAGCAGATGGGCGAGCTGCTGAATACGTCCCTGCGGCGTGATGGGGATGGCATCGCCCATCAGCGCGACGGTCCGGTCGGTGATGGGAGGCGCGGGGTGCGCGGGGGCGCTCGGTATTTGGGGCTGAGCCTGGGCGAGCAGCGTGGAGGTCTGCAGCAGGCCGAGTCCGGTGGCCGCGGCCGGCGCACTGGTGAAGAGGAAGTCGCGTCGATTGAGCTTCATCGTCAGTCTCTCGTTTGTCAGGATCGGGCCAGCGCAGTCTCCGGTGAGATGGGATGAAGCTGGATTCTGTGCGGTTCGCTTTATCCAAATTGTGCGGAAAACCCCGTCCTTCAGGGCGGGGATGTAGAGCGCGGACAGCGAAGCTGTCCTCAACTCGGTGTTTGTTGTTGCTCGATGTACTGGCGGATGATCGAGATGGGTGCGCCCCCGCAGCTTCC
>DATMOB010000061.1:0-25231 GCA_035568455.1 Granulicella sp. | reverse complement strand
GGTGATGCCGGGCGACAACATCGCGCTCGAGATCACGCTGCACACGCCGGTCGCCATGGAGAAGGGTCTGCGCTTCGCCATCCGCGAAGGCGGCCGCACCGTGGGCGCGGGTACGATCTCCGAGATCATCAAGTAAGCCAGCCTGGTTGCTTCAGGCGGGAAAAGTACGAACGCTGCGTGGGGGCCTCTGTGGGCCTCCACGCAGCGCAAATTTAGAGTGGGTTTGGCGGAAGCGATGGATTTCCGCAAAAATCGGTTAGGATAGAGAGATGCGCGAAATTATCACACTGCAGTGCCCGGAGTGCAAGAACAGGAACTACTCGACGACGAAGAACAAGAAGACGACCACCGGCCGTCTGGAGTTCTCGAAGTTCTGCAATACCTGCCGCAAGCACACGGATCACAAAGAGACGAAGTAAGCAGGGAATCAGGGATTAGGGATCGGGAATCAGCGCAGTTGCTCTCCTTGTCCCGTTCCTTTCTCTCCGCAGCCGGGGGAGTAAGCTCAACGGTTAAACTGTCGGTCTCCAAAACCGAACTTCTCGGTTCGAATCCGAGCTCCCCCGCCAGTTCCTCTCCGGTATAAGATTCTGAATGGTCTGGACTCCAGACAAAGTTTGTAGACGAAGGTTTGAGGCGGCACAATGGCCAAGACGATTGCAGTATCGGATGAGCAGGGCGTCACAGGCCTCGACCGGGCGAAGGCGACGCCGGCGCGGCTGATGGATTTCCTGAAGGACGTACGCGCCGAGACGCGCAAGGTAGTCTCCCCGTCACGCGCCGAGGTTCAGGCGACGACAATCGTTGTGCTGGTGACGGTGTTTGTCTTCGCCGGCTACTTCTGGCTGGTGGACAACGTCATTGGCAACGGGATTGAAGCGCTGTTGCACAACCTTTCCAAGCACTAGGCGTTGCGAGCAGTAGAGAGATGCAGATGATGGGCGAAGAAGGCATAACCATGGCGGCAGACGAGATTAAACCGGAAGAGCAGACTCCCGAGGAGCAGCTAGCCCCGCCGGTCAACGAGAGTTTCAAGTGGTACATTATCCACGCCTACTCGGGCTTCGAGCGCAAGGTGCGCGAGTCGCTCGAGAGCCGCATTCGCGCCTTTGGCCTTGAGAATCGCATCGGCCGCATCATGATTCCCACCGAGCCGGTCACCGAGCTGCGCAACGGCAAGAAGTACACCATTGAGCGCGTCTTCCTGCCTGGCTACGTTCTGGTGGAGATGGATCTGGATAACGATCTGTGGCATGTGATCAAGAACACGCCGCGGGTTACGGGCTTCCTCGGCACCGGCGACAGTCCGGTGGCGCTCTCCGAGCAGGAGGTCAGCTCGATCCTGTTCCGCACCGACGTGTCCAAGGACAAGCCGACGCTCAAGGTGAAGTTCGAGAAGGGCGAGCAGGTTCGCATCAACGAAGGTCCGTTCGCGAACTTCAACGGAACCGTCGACGATGTGAACGAGGACAAGCAGACCCTGAAGGTAATGGTCAGCATCTTCGGCCGCTCGACGCCGGTGGAGATCGAGTTCTCGAAGGTCGACAAGGTGACCGAATAGGTCACTGTTACAGCTACAGATTTGATTTTGAATTCAATCCAGCCGCAGGCAAGCGCCGGCCGCTAGAAGCATAAAGAGGAAGTCCCCGAATGGCACCGAAGAAAATCACTGGTTACGTCAAACTGCAGATCACGGGTGGCAAGGCCACCCCGGCCCCGCCGGTCGGCCCCGCGCTCGGTCAGGCGCAGGTCAACATCATGGAGTTCTGCAAGCAGTTCAACGCGCGCACCTCGACGCCGGAGATGACCGGCATGACGATTCCCGTCGTCATCACCGTGTACGCGGACCGTTCGTTCAGCTTCATCACCAAGACGCCGCCGGCGGCGGTGCTGCTGCTGAAGGCGGCGGGCATTGAGAAGGGCTCGGGCACTCCGAACAAGGAGAAGAAGGGCAAGGTGACGGAGAAGCAGATCATCGCCATCGCCACCCAGAAGATGCCGGACTTGAATTCGACAACCGTCGAGGCTGCGGCGAAGAGCATTCGCGGAACGGCGCGTTCGATGGGCATCGAAGTCGTCGCTTAGTCTTCGGACTGGAGCGCGGTAGGAATCGAAGCAAGAGAAGGATGTTCGAAGGTGCAGGCCGGTGGTTTCGGCCGCGGCCCTCTTCGAGCATCCTTTTTTCTGCTTGGGGGATTCGCTCATGGAGCGTTTCGCGTCCCTCCGGTTTATTAGACAATCTCCAGGTTATTTACTAACAAGTAATTCATTAACACTCCTGTAACCTTCCGTCGTTGGTCTATTCACAAAACTTCCTTAGCCTCTACTAAGCATCGCTCTGGAGCGGGATGCTGGATCGCCTTCCCTGCGACCCGGCCTACTGTAAGACACGCCTGTGTCGCGCTTCCAGCCATGTTTCTGCTTGATCGGTATTGAGCCGGGCGGATGACGGGGCTGGTCTGCGCAAAGTGCGTGAGGATCCACGGCGAGCAAAGGGAAGTGTAGGTTTACGGAGGCTTGGTGTTTCAAAAGGTAGTTGCAACAACGATGGTTACATTCGGGCTGCTCTGCGGAGCGAGTGCCGAGGCGCAGCAGCAACCACAGATGTCTGCAGGAGAAGCGGCACAGGCGCTGGTGGCGCAGGCGGCGGCATCACCGGCCAATGGAGCGAACGAGCCCCAGGTAACGGCCACCGACCAGGTCTCGGTGACGGCGCAGGGCGAGACCCGCGACGTGCAGTCGCTGGATTCGAAGGCGATGCTGCAGGAGGCGCCCGGAACCAGCCCGATCCTGTTGATGAACCGGCTGCCCAGCGTGAGTGTTACCTCGGCCGACCCGTATGGGGCCTATGAGTGGGCACTGCATATTTCGGTGCGCGGTTTCAGCCAGAACCAGCTGGGCTTTACGCTCGACGACGTACCGCTGGGCGATATGTCGTACGGCAACCTGAATGGTCTGCACATCAGCCGCGCGCTGATCGACGAGAACCTGGGCGAGGCGCGGTTGTCGCAGGGCACGGCGGGGCTGGATATCGCCTCGAACAGCAACCTGGGCGGCGCGATCCAGTATTTTTCGGCTGACCCGCTGAATAAGCGCGGCTTCCAGGCGAGCCAGACCTTTGGCAGCTTCAATGGACATCGCAGCTTCCTGCGCTACGACAGCGGTCTGTTGCGGACGGGCACCAAGTTCTACATCGACGGCGTGTGGCAGCTCTCCGACAAGTGGAAGGGCCAGGGACAGCGCGACCAGAAGTACTACCAGTTCAACACCAAGGTGCAGCAGATTGTCGGCAGCCGGGGGCTGTTGACCTTCTACGCCGACTACTCCAACCGGCAAGAGGTCGACTACCAGGACCTGAACAAGGTCTGGGCATCGAGGCTGGGATATCGGTGGGACAACTACGGTAACTGGGCGAATGCGTTGCAGGCGGCCAATGCGTACAACTACCAGGAGACGCTGTTGGGGAAGACGGGCTACCATGTTTTCTCGAACCTCCCCACGACCTATCCTTATCCGGTCAGCACGCTGCTGAGCAGCCCGACCGATCAGTCGAACGATCCTGAGGACGCGGCCTACTTCGGCAGCGCGGGTATCCGCAAGGACTTCCTGACCTACCTGAACTACAAGATGGCGATCACCGACCATCTAAACTGGAAGACGACGATCTACGGTCATAACGACAAGGGTGCCGGCCTGTGGTACACGCCGTATGTGGCCACCTATGACAACACCGGAACGGCCGTCTCGCCGATCTCGATGCGCACCTCGGAGTACAGCATCAATCGTGGCGGCGTGCTGAGCGCGCTCTCGTACGAGACCGAGCGCAATAAGCTCGAGGGCGGTGTGTGGTTCGAGAAGGAAGACTTCACCCTGGCGCGGCGCTTCTATGGGACCAGCCTGGCCGACCCGATGCACTCGCTCTATGACATGCCGAGCAATCCGTTCTGGACGCAGTGGGCGTATGACTTCCCCAGCACGATCTACCAGATCCATCTGCAGGACGAGTACAAGATCAAGCCGAACGTGACCCTCTCGGCGGGCTTCAAGACCTCCGAGACCAACATGAACGGCATGCTGACGGGCTACAATCAGGGCGTAAATCTGAATCCGACCGACACGGCGTCGAACTACGCGCAGGGCTCGCTGCAGTCGGGCAAGGCGTTTCTGCCGCAGTTCGGCATCAACTGGAAGCTGAACCAGGCCGATGAGCTGTTTGCCGATGTGGCCGAGAACACCCGCGCCTTCCAGGCGGGCGGCAACGGCTTTGGCACCTCGCCCTGGGGAACGACCCAGGCCGGATTCAACCTGCTGACCAACAACTTGAAGGCGGAGAGCTCGTGGAGCGAGGAGGCCGGGTATCGCCACACCGGCAACTTCGTGGTGGCGCAGGCCAGCTACTTCCACGTGAACTTCAGCAACCGTCTGCTGGCGATCACGCAGGGAGCTGGCATTGCGGGCAATGCGTCGCTGCTGGCCAACGTGGGCGGAGTGACGACCAACGGCGTGGACGGCGCGATCCAGTTCCGCACCAAGTCGGGATGGTCGTTCTACAACGCGGTGACGGTGAACAAGTCGTCGTATGACTCGAACTACAATGTGACCAACAGCGCCGGCCTGACCACGACGATCCTGACCGCGGGCAAGGTGGCGGTGGACTCGCCTGAGTTCCTCTACAAGAACGAGCTGCAGTACGCGACGCCGAAGAACTTCGAGATCCACGTGGCCTCGGACTACATGGGCCAGCGCTACTTCACCTACACCAACGACAACAGCGTGGGCGGCCGCTTCCTGGCCAACTTCGGCACCAGCTACCACGTGGACGAGGTGGGCATCTTCGATCAGCTGAAGCTGCAGTTCAACATATCGAACCTGGCGAACTCGCGCTACTGGTCGGCGATCGGCACCAATGGCTTCCTGGCCAGCGATCCGACGTCGGTTGCTCTGAACACGCTGCAGGTGGGCGCTCCGCGGACGGTCTCGGGCACCTTCTCGATGCGGTTCTAGAACGGATGGTCATCGCTTAGTCTTCGGGCTGGAGCGCGGTATCAATCATCGTAGAGAAGGATGTTCGAAGGAGCGGCTGGCGGTTGCGGCCGCCGCCCTCTTCGAGCATCCTTTTTCGTTGCGATGAGCTTTCAAGAATGAGGAGTGCCTAAACTGAGCGTGTTGAACGATTTAACTATATGTAACCGCTTAACCTTTTAACTGTTCTGTAACTCTGTAGCAGCAGTCTATTCAATAACCTCCCGTACTCTCGACGAAAGCTTTGTCATCGCCAGAATGTTCTATCGCGTGCCTACAGGGCGCGGGGAGAGCCCGTTCCTGTCTCGCGGCTGCGCGCATGCTCCAACCCAAGTTTCCGCTTGATCGGTGTTCAGCCGGGGCGGATGACGGGACCGGCGTTGCGCGTCGTGCGTGCGGATCCACGAGAAGCGAAGACGAAGTGACGCATTTTGGGAGGCTCAGTTGGTACAGAAAGCAGCTATAACAGCGATGGTTACATTCGGCTTGCTCTGCGGAGCAACCGCCGAGGCGCAGCAGAGTCAGGCAGACAAAGTGCAGGCGCTGGTCGCGCAGGCGGCAGCATCGCCGTCCAATGGCCAGAACGAGCCTCAGGTGAGTGCGACCGACCAGGTGACGGTCACCGCGCAGGGCGAGACCCGCGACGTGCAGTCGGTCGATTCGAAGGCGCTGCTCGAGGAGGCACCGGGCAGCAGCCCGATTCTGGTACTCAACCGGCTGCCCAGCGTGAGCGTCAACTCTGCCGATCCGTATGGCGCCTATGAGTGGGCGCTTCGCATCTCGGTGCGCGGCTTCAACCAGAATCAGCTGGGCTTTACGCTCGACGACGTACCGCTCGGTGATATGTCCTACGGCAACCTGAACGGCCTGCACATCAGCCGCGCGATCATCGACGAGAACATGGGCGAGGCCAAGCTGTCGCAGGGCACAGGCTCGTTGGATATCGCATCGACCAGCAACCTGGGCGGCGCGATTCAGTTCTACTCGACCCATCCGCTGGACAAGCTCGGCTTCCAGGCCAGCCAGTCCTTCGGCAGCTTCAATGGACACCGCAGCTTCGCGCGCTTCGATAGCGGCCTGCTGCCCACCCACACCAAGTTCTTTTTCGATGGCGTCTTCCAGCTTTCGGACAAGTGGAAGGGTGCGGGGCAGCGCGATCAGAAGTACTACCAGTTCAACACCAAGGTGGAGCAGTTCATCGGCAGCAGGGGCCTGCTGACCTTCTATGCCGACTACTCGGACCGCACCGAGGTCGACTACCAGGACCTGAACAAGGTGTGGGCTTCGAAGTTGGGCTACAACTGGGACAACTTCGGCAACTGGGGCATGGCGATTCAGACGGCGAACGCGTACAACTATCAGGGCCAGACGGGCAACACGGTCTTTGCTGGCATTCCGACCACCTTCCCCAATCCGGTGAGCACGTTGCAGAGTGGCCCTGGCGATCTCTCCAACGATCCCGAGGATGCGGCCTACTACGGCGGCGGCGGTATCCGCAAGGACTTCCTGAGCTACCTGAACTACAAGATGGCAATCACCAGCCATCTGAACTGGAAGACCACTGTTTACGGTCATAACAACAAGGGCGTGGGCCTGTGGTTTACGCCGTACAATCCCAGCTACGATAACACCGGCGTTCAGAATTCGCCGGTTTCTCTGCGCACCTCGGAGTACGGGATCCAGCGTGGTGGCGTGCTGAGCTCGCTCTCCTACGAGACCGATCGCAATACGCTTGAAGGCGGCGTGTGGTTCGAGAAGGAGAGCTTCGAGTTGGCGCGGCGTTTCTATGCGACCAGCCTAGCCAGCCCGATGCACTCGCTCTATGACTTCCCCACCAATCCGTTCAATACGCAGTGGGCGTATAGCTTCCCGAGCACCGTCTACCAGATCCACGTGCAGGATCAGTACAAGATCAAGCCGAACGTCACGCTGTCGGCGGGTTTCAAGACCAGCGAGACGAACATGAACGGCATCCTGACGGCGTATAACACCGGTTTGAATCTGAAGCCGACCGATACTGCCGCCAACTACGCGCAGGGCAGCCTGCAGTCGGGCAAGCCGTTCATGCCGCAGGTGGGCGTGAACTGGAAGCTGAACAAGGTCGATGAGTTCTTTGCCGATGTAGCGGAGAACGTGCGCGCCTTCCAGGCGGGCGGCAAGGGATTCGCCACCACGCCGTGGGGAACGACCCAGGCCGGGTTCAATGCTCTGACCAACAATCTGAAGCCGGAGAGCTCATGGAGCGAGGAGGTCGGCTATCGCCACACCGACGACAAGGTGGTGGCGCAGGTGAACTACTTCCACGTGAACTTCAGCAACCGTCTGCTGGCGATCTCGCAGGGACCCGGCATTGCGGGCGCGGCGTCGCTGCTCTCGAACGTGGGCGGCGTCACCACCAATGGTGTGGATGGAGCGATCCAGGTCCGTACGCAGTCGGGATGGTCGCTCTACAACGCGCTGACGCTGAGCAAGTCGGCCTATGACTCGAACTACAACGATGGCAGTGTGACCTATCAGACCGCAGGCAAGGTGGTGGTGGACTCGCCCGAGTTCCTCTACAAGAATGAGCTGAAGTACACGCTGAAGGGCTTCGATGCCCACATCGGCTCGGACTATATGGGCAAGCGCTACTTCACCTACATCAATGACAACAGTGTGGGCGGGCGGTTTGTGGCCGACTTCGGCACCAGCTACCACATCGACGAGGTTGGTATCTTCAATGAACTCAAGCTGCAGTTCAACGTGGCCAACCTGGCGAGCACGAAGTACTGGTCCTCGATCGGAACCAATAACTTTGCCGGCAGCGATCCGACGTCGGTGAACAACAACACGCTGCAGGTGGGTGCTCCGCGGTCGATCTCGGGCGCATTCTCAATGCGGTTCTAGAGTGGATGCAGCAAAAACAGCTGTAAACGAAAGCAAAAAAAAGGCGCGGAGAGAGATCTCCGCGCCCTTCTATTTTCTCCGCCGGGCAAGCCTTCGAAGCGATTCCACCGGCTGATCCGCGCGCGCGCTGAGCCTGCGTGCGAGCGGCGCTATGTCGCTCTCGTTGTGGAAAACTCAGCCCAAATCTTAGAAGCAAAGTCCTCCGCTACGCTGCTGAAGGAGAAGCAAGCAAGCTGGCGGAGCCGCCTGATCGATCGGAGATTTGCTCTAAGTTGTAGATCGCGCAGCTTGTTTCGTGAAGGCTGCAGGCTCAGCCTATTGTGCCGCAGGTGGGATGCGGCCCTAGATGCCGCGTTAATTTCTCCCTTATGCCTTCCTTACCCTGCTGTTTCTATTCTCGGAGATGCGCGCGACAGAACTGGTCGTCGTTCGCAAGGGATATAGGAAAAAACTTATGACTCATAGACGTTTTGACACAAAAAAAGTTGGCTGGGCCGCCCTCCTGGTTGCGGTTTTTTTTGCGGCATCTGCTCGCGCCCAGTCCACCTTCGGTAGTGTTTTGGGGACAGTGCAGGACGCAACTCAAGCCGTGGTGCCGGGCGCCAGTGTGACGCTGCACGACGATGATGACAACAGTGATCGCACCACGACGTCGAGCTCGGCTGGCGACTTTCAATTTGTGAACCTGAAGCCAGGCCACTACGTCGTGATCTCCCGCGCGAACGGCTTCGCCGATGCCCGCGTGGCTGCCTTCGATCTGACCTCCCGTCAGACCGCGCGCGTCAATGTCGTGATGCATGTGCTCGGCACCCAGCAGACGGTCGATGTCTCGGCTGCAGCGACGATGATCACCACCGACAAGGGCACGCTCGAGGACTCGAAGGACAACACCGACATGGTGCAGTTGCCCATCAACTCGCGCGCCGCGACCTCCAGCCCGTTGTCCACGCTCGGCCTGCTGCCCAATGTGCAGACCGATAATGCAGGCAACATCGCACTCGGCGGAGCTACGGCGAACATGGTGGGCTACTCGGTCGACGGTATCTCGACCTCCGACGTCTTCAACAACGGGGCCCTGAAGAATGCCTATCCGTCGATGGAGAACATCGCCGAGGTCAAGGTTACGGACTTCAACAACAGCGCAGAGTTTGCCCAGGTTGGCGACGTCACCTTCACCACCAAGGGTGGAACCAACACCTACCACGGCAGCTTGTTCGAGTACCTGCAGAACGACGCCATGGACGCGACCACCCACGGCTTCTCGACCAAGGCGCCCAAGCGCTACAACGACTTTGGCGGCAGCGTCAGCGGTCCGGTGCAGATTCCGCACCTCTACAACGGCCACGACAAGACCTTCTTCTTCTTCGACTACGAAGGCAACCGCCGCGCCACGTCGTATGCTGAGACCCTGTTGGTTCCCACCCTCCAGCAGCGCCAGGGCTACGTGGGCGCTACCGGCCTGCTTCCGGTGCCGGCAGGATCGCCCTGCTATGGGCAGTCGTACCAGAACGGCTACATTCCCGCCAACTGCATGAGCCAGGCGTCGAAGACGCTGTTGAACTACTATCCGGCGCCCACCATCACCAATCCTGCCCAAGCCGCCGCGCTGGGGTACAACTACCAGAGGCTGGTTCCGATCCCGGGCAACAGCAACAGCTTCGACCTGCGCATCGACCAGAACATCAACAGCAAGCAGCAGGTCTATGCGCGCTTCAGCTGGAAGAACCTGTTGACCACCGTAAACAACCCGCTGTTACCGCCTGACTCCGACGTGGAGCATGACCGTAGCTTCCTGATCTCGCACAACTACGTCATCACCTCCCGGCTGGTCAATGAGTTCCGCTTCGGATACACCCACGAGCTCATCAATCCGAACTTTCCCATCGAAGGCGCCACTGCTCTGACCCAGCTCGGCTTCACGCTGGGCACGGCGCCCGGCGATGTCAACGTCTCCAATCATCCCACCCAGGGCGGCTTCCCGACCTTCGTCTTCGGCGACGGCAACACGAGCATGCTCGGCCGGGATATTACCGGCGTGCTGCAGTCCGATACCAAGGAGTTGACCGACAACCTGACCTACACGATCGGGCGGCATACCATCCGTGTGGGTACGGACATCCGCTTCCTCAACTTCATCACCCCGTCGCTGGAGACCGCTTCGGACGACTTCGGTCGCTTCACCTTCGGAGGCGGCTTCACCGGCAGCTCCTGGGGTGACCTGATGTTGGGGGTTCCCACCAGCACCTACTTTGCCCAGACCGGTCCTCCGGATAACGCCATCACGCACCAGTATGGCTTCTACGGCCAGGATCAGTGGCAGGTCAACAATCACCTGACCATCAATGCCGGCCTGCGCTGGGAGTATCTCCCCGGCTTCACCGAAGCGATCGGCGACATGGCGAACTTCATCCCGTCCGGCAACGGCACCGTGGTGGTTCCGGACAAGCTGTACAACGGCCAGGGAGCGGCACCCGCCTTCCTGCAGTCCTTCAACTCCTGCTCGTTGGGATCGGCGCGCAATACGCAGTTGGCGTGCTCCAACTATGAGTCGGCCAGCCAGGCGGGCATGAACCAGAGCCTGCGCTCCAACTACCTGAAGAACTTCGATCCGCGCATCGGCGTTGCCTATCGTCCGTTTGCCGACGGCAAGACCGTCTTCCGCGCCGGCTTCGGCATCTTCACCGTGACCAACCTTGGCCCGCTGGCCTTCAACATGGACAGCACGCCGCTGGCCGCGGTGCATACCTACAGCAACGGCACCAGTGGCACGCCCCTCTTCCAGTTCCCGTACACCAGTACCCCGAGCGAGGCTGTGGCCCTGGGTGGCGGCACGCTCGAGCAGGGAGTCGATCCCAACTATCGGGATCCGCAGGCGATGCAGTGGAACCTCACGGCGGAGCGCGAGCTCACCGGCTCGACCGCGGTTCGCATCAGCTACGTGGGTATGGTGACGCACCGGCAGAACGTGACCGTCGACCTGAACCAGATCCCCATGAACACCTCGGGATACAACGTTCCGGCCGGCGGCTGGGTCGATCCGCGCGCACCGTTCCAGAACTGGGGCCAGATCCTCTCTACCGAGGGCATTGGCAACTCCACCTATCACTCCCTGCAGACCGAGATCACCCATCGGCTGTCGCATGGGTTGACCTACCAGGTGGACTATAGCTTCACCAAGAGCCTTAGCGATGCGCAGGGCGATGGCCCCAGCGCCTTTGCCTCCGAGGTGGCTTATGGCTTCCCGGTTGCGAACCGCTTCAATATCAAAGCGGATCGCGGCAACGTGGAGGGAACACCCCGCCATCGTCTGTTGATTACCGGCAGCTATGCGCTTCCCTTCGGAGACGGCCGCAACTGGCACAGCGACCACCGTGCGGTGAATGCCGTGCTGGGTGGCTGGAACGTGAACACCGTCTCGCTGCTGCAGACCGGACCCTGGCTGACCCCCACGATGAATGCGAACTACGATAGGTCGGGCACGGGGGCGGCGACGTTTGGCGACGTCATCGTTCGCCCGAACCGGGTTCCGGGCGTCTCGGTGATTCCGACCAACCGTACTCCGTCGAACTACTTCAACCCTGCCGCCTTCACCGACGTCACCACGCCGGGGCAGCTCGGCAACGCCTCGGTGGGGTCGCTCGAGGGACCGGGAACCATCGCCGTGGCGGCTGGTCTGGCCAAGGTGTACAACATCACCGAACTGGTGCGGCTGCGCTTTGAGTCCACCTTCACCAACGTCATCAACCACACCAACTACCTGCCTCCGTCAACCAACATCAACAGCTCGAACTTCGGGCAGTTGACCCAGGTGCAGACGGCGAACAACGCCGGCAACCGTACCGGCCAGGTGGCGCTCCGCCTCGACTTCTAGGTCGAGCGGAGGAACCCTCCCAAAAGCAGCAAACCGAAGCCAACCCGTCCATTCCAGGACGGGTTGGCTTCTTTTTGGTCGGAAGAACATGCAGCAGCGCAAGGCGGGGATGCTGCGGCAGCCGCGTGCGGCAAAGTGCGAAGTAGACTGTCGCTATGAACATCGCGCTCACCGAGATCGAGCTGCCGGTTCGTCTCCGCCTGGAACGCCCGATGACCGACCAGGAGCTGCTGCGCTTCTGCGAAGCGAATGAGGGTTTGCGTGTCGAACGTGCCGCCGATGGAGAGATTCTCGTGATGACACCGTCAGGAAATCGCACTGGGAGGAAGAATGCCTATGTGATCCAGAGGCTGGGAGCTGGGCGGAGGTGGATGGCCGGGGCTACTCCTTCGATTCGAATGGGGTTCACCTTGCCTGATGGTTTGATGCGCATGCCGGATGCGGCCTGGGTGGAAGCCGCGCGCTGGGACGCTCTGACCGAGGAAGAGAAGGATGGTTTCTCGCCGATCTGTCCGGAGTTCGTCATCGAACTCCGCTCGAAGACCGACCGCCTGTCCGATCTTGAGGCCAAGATGGAGATGTGGATCGCAAATGGCGCGCAGTTGGCGTGGCTAATCGATCCGGAGCGCAACGTCGTGGCGATCTATCGTCCCGGTCAGGCGGTGGAGTTACTGGAGCAGCCGAGTGTGATGCGCGGGGATGGGCCGGTGAAGGGGTTTGAGCTGGGAATGGCGCGGATCTGGCAGTGAGCTGCGGCTGCCTGCCCCGTAGCCCCGGACAGTGCATTCTAGGACAGTGCAGTCTAGTTGACGCTGATTCCGGCTTCCGGCATACTTATAGCAGTGCCTTGGCTTCGCGCCGGGGCCAGTCAACAGCACCACGGCCGAACGGCTCATCCGCCCAGTAGTTGAGTATCTGCAATTCCGGATGGGTTCAGCGCACAACAGCGCTGCTTGGTTCGCGCGGTGGGAGACGAGGATAAATGGCACGGAAGATCTCCAAGAATTTGACCAAGGCGCGCGCGCTCGTTGAGCCCCGCCCCTATGCCCTGACCGACGCGGTTCCCCTCCTTCAAAAGGCGAAGTACGCGAAGTTCGACGAGACCGTCGACATCACGCTGCGTCTGGGCGTCGATCCCAAGCACGCGGACCAGATGGTTCGTGGGACCGTGGTTCTGCCGCACGGCCTGGGCAAGACGAAGATCGTCGCCGTCATCGCCTCTGGCGACAAGGTGAAAGAGGCTGAGGCTGCCGGCGCCGAGTTCTTCGGCGGCGAAGAGCTGGTCGAGAAGATTCAGAAGGAAGGCTGGACCGCGTTCGACGCGCTCATCGCCACTCCCGACATGATGCGTTCGGTCGGCCGTCTGGGCAAGGTGCTCGGACCCCGCGGCCTGATGCCGAACCCGAAGACTGGCACGGTGACCACCGATGTGGCCGCTGCGGTTAAGGAGATCAAGGCCGGTAAGGTTGAGTTCCGCACGGACAAGACCGCTCTGGTGCACGTCCCGGTGGGTAAGCTCTCGTTCGATCCGCAGAAGCTGATCGACAATGCGACCACGGTGATCACCAGTGTGATCAAGGCCAAGCCTTCAGCGGCCAAGGGTAAGTACATCAAGGGCATCACGCTGAGCTCGACCATGGGCCCCGGCATCCAGCTGGACAATGCCGTAGTGGATGCAGCGGGCAAGGCGTAGTTCGCCTGTCCTTCGATCTCTGATATTGGCTGCGCGAGCGGCACACATTTTACAGCTAGCGGCAAAGAGCTAGCAGCTAAAGGCTAGGTTTCATATGGCATTGACCAGGGCAAAAAAGACGGAGAAGGTGGAGAAGCTGGCCGGGGAACTCGCCGGATCCACCTCCGCGATCATCGGCACCTTCAAGGCGCTGACCGCCGACAAGGACTTCGATCTGCGCAAGACGGTTCGCGGCGCAGGCGGCCACTATCACGTAGTCAAGAACAAACTGGCGGCGCGCGCGGCCGAGGGCACGCAGATCGAGGCGGCGCTCAAGGGCCTCAAGGGCGTCTCTTCGGTGGCCTACACCGCGGGCGACCCGGTGGCGCTGGCCAAGGCGCTCTCGAACTGGGTGAAGGACAACGCCGAGTTCACCTTCAAGCTGGGCATCATCGATGGCAAGGTGATCACGGTCGATGAGATCAAGGACCTGGCGACCATGCCGGGCAAGGAAGAGCTGTTCTCGAAGCTCCTGTTCCTGATCCAGTCGCCGGCGCAGCGTCTGGCGACCGTGATCAACGCCACCGGCCGCGATCTCGCGGTGGTGATCAATCAGGGCGTCGAGAAGGGCAAGTTTGCTGGCGCAGCGGCTCCGGTTGCTGTGGCGGAGACCGCTCCGGCCGCTGCCGAAGAGGCAGCCCCGGTTGTCGAGGCGGCTCCGGCCGAGCCTGCGGCGGCCGAGCCGGTCGAAGGCTAGTCGCGATCAAGTTTTGCCTCATCTCTCCAGGGGCGCTGGTCTGGGCGCAACGGAAACCGGGAGCGGTGTGGGCGGCCGAGGCGGGCATGATTGCTTCGGGGGACGTAATCAGTAACAAGTTTGAATTGAATTGGAGATAGAAAATGGCGGACATTCAGCAGTTGGAAGATCAGATCGTTAGCCTGAGCCTGCTCGAGGCATCGGCACTTGTGAAGAAGCTCGAAGAGCGTCTTGGCGTTTCGGCGGCAGCGGCAGTGGCGGCAGCCCCGGCGGCCGGCGGCGGCGCGGCGGCGGCTGCGGTTGAGGAAAAGACCGAGTTCACCGTCATCCTCAAGGATGCGGGCGCCAACAAGATCAACACCATCAAGGCTGTACGCGAAGTCACCGCCCTCGGTCTGAAGGAAGCCAAGGACCTGGTCGACGGCGCTCCCAAGCCCTTGAAGGAGAACGTTTCGAAGGAAGATGCGGCTGCCATCGCGAAGAAGTTCGACGGCATCGCGACCATCGAAATCAAGTAAATCTTTTCCCTATTTGCATGTCCAGGCAGAACGCGATATCCTCTTCAGTGGGGAGGTCGCCTCTGCTTGGACGTGCATAGGTATTCTAGGCCCCAGACGTTCGGTTCATGCGGTTTAGGTAGCTTTAGACAGGCCTCTGCTCCATCAATCTCTGCTTGATCTTTGATTATCTCTGAGGATTCTTCCTTGTACGATTCCGGTCTATCCTGCGGGCGCAGGTTATGGGGCCGGCCATCTCATTGTCTCTGCGGCGGAGGCATGGGGTGATACGGGCAATGTGGGCGCAGTTCGGGCCTGCAGGCTGGAAAACCAGGAGACCGGTCTCTGGCTCAGAAGCGAGTGAGGGTGGTAAGCATTCAGCGCAACAAGCGGCAACTCAGGCGGAAGCCGGTCATAGCGAAGTTCGCGTTCTACGCGCTCATGGGACATGCCGTCCCTTCGGGCGCTTTTGTTGTCTCTATCGGCAGTTTCATGTCTTTACGTTAGCCAGATTCGCCAGGAAGTGCCCGTCCGCGGTCTTTATAGCAGTTTCCACCGCCGTCGGGAAGTAAAAAGTTTGAAGTTCCGGAGAAACCATCCCGCGTTTAGGGAGTCCGGAGAGAGATTATGCGCACGGAGCCGGCCGCATCGAGGGCGGCTGGTTCCTGGTTCGAAATGCGCATTCAGTACCGCACCCGGAGGGCGGGGCCAGATGGTTCCGTTCCTCCACCTTTTGAGATCGACTCGCCTATCGGATGCAGGCGAGCGCCCTCGGGAGGCCTCGAAGTCCAGTTTCAGGAGAGAGCATGTCCGGTCAGTCCAACAGCGAAATGCGCGCGATCCGCAGCCGTCTCGATTTTTCCAAGATTCCTACCTCCATTCAGATTCCCAATCTGATTGAAGTTCAGCGCCGCAGTTACGAGCGTTTCCTGCTGATGGATAAGCTCCCGCAGGAGCGCGAGGATAACGGGCTGCAGTCGGTCTTCACCTCGGTCTTTCCCATCACCGACTTCCGCAACGTGTCGGAGCTGGAGTTTGTCGACTATTCCATCGGCAACTGGGAGTGCAAGTGCGGCTACCTGAAGGGTCTGAACCACCTGCGCACGGCTTGCACCAGCTGCGGCCACATGGTCATCACCGACCCCTTCCATCCCGGCGACGTGCTTTGCAACTTCTGCGGCACCTACAACAAGAACACCCCGGACTTCTGCACCAAGTGCGGCGACCCGGTGGGGTTGCAGCTGAAGTACGACCAGGCCGAGTGCGAAGAGCGCGGCATGACCTACTCCGCTCCCCTGAAGGTCACCATCCGGCTGAAGATCTACGACAAGGATCCCGAGACCGGCGTCAAGAGCCTGCGCGACATGAAGGAGCAGGAGGTCTTCTTCGGCGACATTCCGCTGATGAGCCAGAACGGCACCTTCATCGTGAACGGGACCGAGCGCGTCATCGTCTCGCAGCTGCACCGCTCGCCCGGCGTCTTCTTCGAGACCGCCAACAACCGTACCTACTTCCTCGGTAAGATCATTCCCTACCGCGGCAGCTGGGTGGAGTTCGAGTACGACCAGAAGAACACACTGTACGTCCGCATCGATCGCAAGCGCAAGTTCCTGGGCACCATCTTCCTGCGCGCCCTCGGTCTGCGTACGGACGAGGAGATTCTGAAGACCTTCTACACCGTCGACACCATCCATGTGAAGGACGGCAAGCTGAGCTGGGCGGTCGCCCCTGAGGACAAGCCCACGCACCTGCTGGGCACCCGTCCCGCGGCCGCGGTCAGCGTGAAGGGCGAGGAGATCGTGGTCGCGAGCCGCAAGATCTCGGCCCACAGCCTGAAGAATCTGCGCCACCACGGCGTGGAGCAGGTCGAGGTGGAGACCAGCGAGTTCGACGGCGCCATGTCGGCCGCGGACATCGTCGATATGAGCACCGGCGAGCTGCTGTACGAGGCCAACCAGGAGCTGACCGCCGACAAGCTGCACAAGATCATCCAGAGCGGCGTGACCAGCTTCGAGGTCTTCTTCCCGGAGCGCGACGATGTGGGCAACATCATCACCACCACGCTGCGCCGCGACTCGGTGCGCAAGCCGGAAGAGGCGCTGATCGAGATCTACCGCAAGCTGCGTCCCGGCGATCCGCCGACGCTCGACACTGCGACCGCGCTGTTCGAGGGCATGTTCTTCGATCCGCGCAAGTACGACTTCTCGCGCGTGGGCCGGCTGAAGTTCAACATCAAGCTGTATGAGGATCAGGACCCCGAGGGGCTCGACCATCGCACGCTGACGCCCGAGGACTTCTACGGCACCATCCGTTACCTGCTCAAGCTGCGCAAGAACATCGGCGTTGTGGACGACATCGATCACCTGGGCAACCGCCGCGTGCGCGCCGTCGGTGAGCTGATGGAGAACCAGTTCCGCATCGGCCTGGTGCGCATGGAGCGCGCCATCAAGGAAAAGATGAGCGTCTATCAGGAGATGTCGACGGCCATGCCGCACGACCTGATCAACGCCAAGCCGGTGATGGCCGCCATCCGCGAGTTCTTCGGATCCTCGCAGCTGTCGCAGTTCATGGACCAGACCAATCCTCTGTCGGAGATCACGCACAAGCGCCGCCTGTCGGCCCTTGGGCCTGGTGGTCTGTCGCGTGAGCGTGCCGGCTTCGAGGTGCGCGACGTGCACCCCACCCACTACGGCCGCATCTGCCCGATCGAGACGCCGGAAGGACCGAACATCGGTCTGATCTCGTCGCTCTCCTGCTTTGCCCGCATCAACGAGTACGGCTTCATCGAGTCGCCCTACCGCCGCGTCAAGGACGGCGTTGTGCTTGACTACGTTGCGGTCGCGAACGCCGGCGAGAGCGGCCTGCGCCAGGGCGACTACCTCGAGGTCAACGACGCCAAGAAGCTCAACGCCGATCTGAAGAAGGCCGGCAAGCGCACCATGGACCTCGAGCCCTTCAGCTTCTACCTGTCGGCCTGGGAGGAGGATCGTCACACCATCGCGCAGGCCAACATCGAGCTCGATGAGCACCTGAACATCGTTCAGGACATCGTCGATGCGCGGCGTCAGGGCAACTTCGTTCTGGTCTCGAAGAACGATGTGGACTACGTCGACGTCTCGCCGAAGCAGCTGGTCTCGGTCGCCGCCAGCTTGGTTCCGTTCCTCGAGCATGACGACGCGAACCGCGCTCTGATGGGTGCGAACATGCAGCGTCAGTCGGTTCCGCTGCTGGTCGCCGAGGCTCCGTTCGTCGGCACCGGTATGGAAGGCGTGACCGCGCGCGACTCGGGCGCCGTCATCCTCTCCAAGCGCAACGGCATCGTGGACTCGGTCGACTCCGAGCGCATCATCGTGCGCGTCGAAGGCGAGCATCACCCCACGCAGCTCTCCCGCGAGGTTGGTTCGGACATCTATCAGCTGACCAAGTTCAAGCGCTCCAACCAGAACACCTGCATCAACCAGAAGCCGATCGTACGCAAGGGCGACCGCGTGCTCAAGGGGCAGGTGATCGCCGACGGTCCGTGCACGGAGCAGGGCGAGCTCGGTCTCGGCCGCAACGTGCTGGTGGCCTTCATGCCCTGGCGCGGTTACAACTTCGAGGACGCGATCCTGATCTCGGAGAAGCTGGTCCGCGAGGACTACTACACCTCGATCCACATCGAGGAGTTCGAGATCGAGGCGCGCGACACCAAGCTGGGACCGGAAGAGATCACGCGCGATATCCCGAACGTCAGCGAGCACGCTCTGCGTGATCTCGACGAGTCGGGCATCATCCGCATCGGCGCCAAGATCGGCCACAACGACATCCTGGTCGGCAAGGTCACGCCCAAGGGCGAGACCCAACTGACTCCGGAAGAAAAGCTGCTGCGCGCCATCTTCGGCGAGAAGGCCGGCGACGTTCGCGACGCCTCGCTGACCTGCCCTCCCGGCATCGAAGGCACGGTCGTCGACGTCCGCATCTTCTCCCGCAAGGGACAGGAGAAGGACGAGCGCGCCAAGCAGATCGAGCAGGAGCAGGTGGAGAAGCTGGAGCGCAACCTGGCTGACGAGATCCGCATTCTCACCGACGAGCGGTTGAAGCGTCTGGAGGCGATTCTCGGCAACAAGGAAGTGCTGGCCGACCTGCACGACGAGCGCACCAACAAGCGCCTGCTGAGCAAGGGCGACGTCATGGACCGCGACACCATCGAGCTGATCTCGACCCGCAACCTGAAGCGTATTCGCTACGCCGACAAGGATCCGCGGGTCAACGAGCAGATCGATGAGATCGAGGAGATGACCTCGCGCCAGATCGACGTGCTGCGCAAGATCACCAACGAGAAGATCGGCAAGATGCAGAAGGGCGACGAGCTCTCGCCGGGCGTCATCAAGATGGTGAAGGTCTACATCGCCATGAAGCGCAAGCTTTCGGTCGGCGACAAGATGGCCGGTCGCCACGGGAACAAGGGTGTCATCGCGCGCATTTTGCCTGAGGAGGATATGCCGTACCTCCCCGATGGAACGCCGGTCGAGATCGTCCTCAATCCGCTGGGCGTGCCCTCGCGTATGAACGTCGGACAGATCCTCGAGACGCACTTGGGCTGGGCGGCGCACGAGCTCGGGCAGCAGGTCGCGGCTCTGGCTGCGAACATGCAGTCGGCTGCGGAGGTGCGTGAGCTCTTCAAGGCGCGCTTCGCCGGAACCGCGGCGCTCAACCAGCTGCTGGACCTCGACGACGAGCAGACCCTGCGCGTCGCCGCCGGCATGAAGCGCGGCATCTGGTTCGGCACGGCGGTGTTCGACGGCGCACGCGAGACCGAGATCAAGGCGCTGTTGAAGGCCGCGGGTCTGCCCAGCTCGGGCAAGAGCCAGCTCTACGACGGTATGCTCGGCGAGCCGTTCGAGCAGCCCGCCACGGTCGGCTACATCTACATGCTCAAGCTGTCGCACCTGGTCGACGACAAGATCCACGCGCGTTCGATCGGGCCGTACTCGCTGATCACCCAGCAGCCGCTGGGCGGTAAGGCACAGTTCGGTGGACAGCGCTTCGGTGAGATGGAGGTCTGGGCGCTCGAAGCTTATGGCGCCGCCTACATCCTGCAGGAGCTGTTGACCGCGAAGTCCGACGACGTCTTTGGCCGTACCAAGATCTACGAGGCCATCGTCAAGGGCGAGGCGGCCATCGAGCCGGGCGTGCCCGAGTCGTTCAACGTGTTGATCCGTGAGCTGCAGTCGCTCTGCCTCGACGTCGAACTGATCAAGCAGGCCGACCAGAAGAAGGTCGCTCTGCCTGCCATCGCGGCGGCCGATTAGCTCTCAGCCTCATCCTGTCAGCCCGCTGCTTCGAGGGGCTGACAGGATGAGCAGAATTTGAATAGAGATTCGCTCTACCCGGTAGCGACCACTTCTGCATGAGGCCAATGCTCAACATGCACAAGGGCCATCCGGAACGGGGCACAGAATAGACGCAGGCGTGGCCGCACCACCAGCCATTGCCGAAGCAGAAACAGCAGCAACCAGCAGCCGCAGCCAGCTAAAGGCCGCATCACGGAGACGCAAACTATGTTCCGCTCCAGCCCCTTCGAACTCGCCGGTCCGATCACCGACTTCGACGCCATTAAGATTCAGCTCGCCAGCCCGGAGAAGATCCGCAGCTGGTCGCATGGCGAGGTCACCAAGCCCGAGACCATCAACTACCGCACCTTCAAGCCGGAGCGCGATGGCCTCTTCTGCGCCCGCATCTTCGGCCCCATCACCGACTGGGAGTGCCTCTGCGGTAAGTACAAGCGCATGAAGCACCGCGGCGTCATCTGCGACAAGTGCGGCGTCGAAGTCACCCTCTCCAAGGTCCGCCGCGAGCGCCTCGGCCACATCGAACTGGCCAGCCCCTGCTCGCACGTCTGGTTCTTCAAGGGCCTGCCCAGCCGCATCGGCCACCTGCTCGACATCAGCCTGCGCGAGCTCGAGGCGGTGCTCTACTTCGAGTCCTACGTCGTGGTCGATCCAGGCGACGCGCCCGTGAAGGAGCGCGAGGTCATCAAGGACGAGACCCGCTTCCGCGAGCTCGACCAGCAGTACCGCCCCTCCGGCTTCAAGGCCATGATGGGCGCCGAGGCCATTAAAGAGCTGCTCAAGCGCGTCGAGATCGCCGAGCTCGCCATCGAACTGCGCGAGCGCATGAAGACCGAGACCTCGCTGCAGAAGAAGCTCAAGTACTCCAAGCGCCTGAAGATCGTCGAGGCCTTCCGCAAGTCCGACAACCTGCCGCAGTGGATGATCCTCGACGTGATCCCGGTGATCCCGCCCGAGCTGCGCCCGCTGGTGCCGCTCGACGGCGGCCGCTTCGCCACCTCGGACCTCAACGACCTCTATCGCCGCGTCATCAACCGCAACAACCGCTTGAAGAAGCTGATGGACCTGCACGCTCCCGAGGTCATCGTCCGCAACGAGAAGCGGATGCTGCAGGAGGCGGTTGACGCTCTGTTCGACAACGGCCGCCGTGGCCGCGTTCTGCGCGGTGCGAACAACCGTCCGCTCAAGTCGCTCTCCGATACCCTCAAGGGCAAGCAGGGCCGCTTCCGCCAGAACCTGCTCGGTAAGCGCGTCGACTACTCCGGCCGTTCGGTCATTGTGGTCGGCCCCGAGCTCAAGCTGAACCAGTGCGGTCTGCCCAAGAAGATGGCGCTCGAACTCTTCAAGCCCTTCATCTATCACCGCCTCGAACAGACCGGCCACTGCACCACCATCAAGCAGGCCAAAGAGATGGTGGAGATGCAGGAACCGATCGTCTGGGACATCCTCGAAGAGGTCATCAAGGATCACCCGGTCCTGTTGAACCGCGCCCCGACGCTGCACCGTCTCGGCATTCAGGCCTTCGAGCCGGTGCTGGTCGAAGGCAAGGCCATCAAGATCCACCCGCTGGTCTGCACCGCCTTCAACGCGGACTTCGACGGCGACCAGATGGCCGTGCACATCCCGCTCTCGCCTGAAGCCCAGATCGAGGCCTCGGTGCTGATGCTGGCCTCGCACAACATCCTCTCGCCGGCCAGCGGTCAGCCGATCACCGTGCCCACGCAGGACCTGGTGCTCGGCATCTACTACCTGACCAAGGCCAAGGTGAACGCCAAGGGTGAAGGCCGCGTCTTCGCCAACATCGAAGAGGTGTTCATGGCGCTCGAGGCCAAGCAGGTCGAGACGCTGACCCCGATTCGTCTGCGCTACACCGGCAAGGTGCTCGACATGACCACCGCCTACGACGATCAGGACCTCATCCACACCGAGCCGGTCGAGTTCAACAAGCAGTTCATCTCGACCACCGTCGGCCGCGCCATCCTCAACGACGCTCTGCCCGAGGGCATGCCCTTCGTCAACGGCCTGCTCAAGAAGAAGGGCATCGGCCAGCTGATCAACTACTGCTACCTGAACCTCGGTCTCGAGACCACGGTGAAGACGCTCGATCGCGTCAAGGACCTGGGCTTCACTTATGCCACGCGCTCCGGCCTCTCGGTCGGACTCGACGACATGGTCATCCCCGACTCCAAGTACACCGTTGTGGGCGACGCCGAAAAGCAGGTTCTCGCCATGCAGCAGCAGTACCTCGATGGTGCGATCACCAACGGCGAGCGCTCCAACAAGGTCATCCAGATGTGGTCGGGAGTCACCGAGCGCGTCGCCGATGAGATGTTCAACAACATGAAGCGTGCGGACAAGGAAGGAGCCATGAACCCGATCTACATCATGGCCGACTCCGGCGCCCGCGGTTCGAAACAGCAGATCCGTCAGCTGTCCGGTATGCGTGGTTTGATGGCCAAGCCCTCGGGCGAGATCATCGAAACCCCCATCACCGCGAACTTCCGCGAAGGCCTCACCGTGCTGCAGTACTTCATCTCGACGCACGGCGCACGTAAGGGTCTGGCCGATACCGCACTGAAGACCGCCGACTCGGGTTATCTCACCCGCCGTCTGGTCGACGTGGCGCAGGATGTCATCATCTCGCACAACGACTGCGGCACCGTCGAAGGCATCTACGTCACCCCGATCATCGAGGCCGGCGAGACCATCGAGCCGCTGCGCGACCGCATCATCGGCCGCGTCTCGCTCGAGAAGCTCAAGGACTTCGAGGGCAAGACCATCGTCGAAGTGAACCAGGAGATCGACGAAGATCTGGCCAGCGCCATCCAGGCTGCCGGTATCGAGAAGGTGAAGATCCGCTCGGTGCTCACCTGCGAATCCAAGCGCGGCGTCTGCATCCTCTGCTACGGCCGCAACCTGGGCTCGGGCAAGATGGTCGAGATGGGCGAAGCGGTCGGCGTCATCGCCGCGCAGTCCATCGGCGAGCCCGGCACCCAGCTCACCATGCGTACCTTCCACATCGGCGGAACGGCATCGCGCGTCTCCGACGCCTCGCACATCGAGGCCAAGAACGCCGGTACCGTGCGCTTCATCAACCTGGTCACCGTTCGCTCCAAGGACGGCGGCCTGGTCGCCATGAACCGCAACGGCTCGATCGCCATCATCGACGACAAGGGCCGCGAGAAAGAGCGCTACGCCATCGTCTACGGCGCCAAGCTCAAGGTCGAAGAGGGCACCAAGGTCGAGCAGGGCGAGCGCATCGGCGAGTGGGACCCCTACACCTTCTCGCTGCTCACCGAGATCTCCGGCACCGTCCACTTCAAGGACCTGCAGGAGGGCGTCACCCTCAACGAAGAGGTCGACGAGGTCACCGGCCTGTCGCGTCTCGTGGTTGCGGACTCGCCCGACGAGAAGCGCCAGCCCGCCATCCTCATCAAGTCCGCGCAGGGCACTAAGCGTTACCTGATGCCCAGCCGCGCTCACTTGATGGTGGCCGACGGAGACGAGCTCTTCCCGGGCGACATCCTGGCCAAGATCCCGCGCGAAACCACCCGCACCAAGGACATCACCGGCGGTCTGCCGCGCGTCGTCGAACTCTTCGAAGCGCGCAAGCCGCGCGACCCCGCGATCATCTCCAAGATCGATGGCGTGGTTCGCTTCGGTGAGGTCTCCAAGGGACAGCGCAAGGTCTACGTCACCGCCGACAACGGTCAGGAAGAGGAGTACAGCGTTCCCCGTGGTACCTACGTCAACGTGCAGGAAGGCGAACGCCTCCGCGCCGGCGACGCTCTGATCGACGGTCCGCGCAACCCGCACGACATCCTCGAGGTGCTCGGTGAGCGCGCGCTGCAGATGTACCTGGTCAACGAGATCCAGGAGGTCTACCGCCTCCAGGGCGTGACCATCTCCGACAAGCACATCGAAACCATCGTTCGTCAGATGCTTCGCTGGGTGAAGATCGAAGAGGTCGGCGACACCACGTTCCTGGTCGATCAGCAGACCGACCGCTTCCGCTTCAACGCCGAGAATCAGCGTACGCTGATGGCCGGCGGACGTCCCGCCATCGGACGCTCGCTGCTGCTCGGCATCACCAAGGCGTCGCTCTCGACCGATAGCTTCATCTCGGCCGCCAGCTTCCAGGAGACCACCCGCGTTCTCACCGAAGCCAGCATCAACGGCTCGATCGACACGCTGCGCGGCCTCAAGGAAAACGTCATCGTCGGCCGCCTGATCCCCGCCGGCACGGGCATGGAGTACTACCGCAACGTCCAGCTCTCCCCTGAGCTCGAAGAAGCGGCCGCCCAGGTCCAGCAGGAGGTCACCGCAGCCATCGAAGCCGAAGAGCGCGAGCTCGAGCAGATGCGCATGGAAGGCGAACAGGAAGAACTCGCCGCCGAGTAGCTACGCGCTACGGCGAAGAGCGCTTCGCGCAAAACCACAAGAAGCAGCAACAACAGCGGGCGGACTCGAAAGAGTCCGCCCGCCCTTCTTAATGCGACGACCTGAGCTATGCTTCATGGACCGATACCAGGAGCGATATATGCCTGACTCAAGTAGTGCTGTGGAGAAATATCTGAACGCTATTGAACTGCGATCCAAAGCCGACCTGCAGCTTGCTGCTTATTATGAGAAGCTTGTCGTTTTGGGCGCGGGCGGAGTCGCCGGTGGTGCCACGGTCGCTGCTTCCTTAGCAGTTAAACTTGGGAAGCTAGAAGGAACGCATTTGTGACACAAGCACTCATTTTGATGGGTGTCACGACCACTTGCTCCATCTTTGGCAATCGCAGCGCCGCGGCAGGCTCGATGCTTGATTTGCACGTTGTTGCTTCGCAAAGAGCGGAAGACGGGGAACTTAGATTGCGGTCTGATCGTCGCCTTAAAAGACAATCGCACCCACTGTGGGGAACGATCGATCGATTCCTTCTTTTTTTTGCAAGAGGACACCGGGGATATCGGGCGTGCTGAGGAGAGCTTTTTGTTCCGTTCTAGTTACAACCAAATTACCCGCGCTCCGTGGCCCATCTCTTGACAGTGTACGCGATTCGCGTAATTATCTACGCAGGATGCGTATATCTCCCATTCTCGAGGCGCTCTTCCCCGACATTCGGGCGAAGATCCTTGCGACGCTTCTGATCCATCCAGAAAAGCCCTGGTACCTCACGGAACTGGCGACCCACCTCGGGACCAAGCCCTCGA
>DATMOB010000060.1:0-36173 GCA_035568455.1 Granulicella sp. | reverse complement strand
GGAAGCTGCGGGGGCGCACCCATCTCGATCATCCGCCAGTACATCGAGCAACAACAAACACCGAGTTGAGGACAGCTTCGCTGTCCGCGCTCTACATCCCCGCCCTGAAGGACGGGGTTTTCCGCACAATTTGGATAAAGGCCCGCTCTTTCTCAACCGCTCAAGGATTGAGTGCCAGTACGCTCTGCCTCTCGCATCTAGGGAAGCCAAGGCTTTAGCCTTGGCTTCCCGCCCCACAAAACACACGGGGCTTTTAGCCGCTGGGGTCCAGACCCAGCCCAGACTTCATTTGGACTTATCCCTCGATTCATCTAGACTTTAGGACTTTCCCATAGGGGGGAGGGGAGGTCACCCTCGCTGATACCGCCTCAGCACATCCGCCTGCGACAGCACCCCCTCCAGCGCCCCCCGCATCGCCCGGTTTGAGATCGGCAGCAGCGGCCACCGCCTGAAGTACGGCAGCGCGCTCGACAGCGGCTGATCCGGAAACATCAGCGGCGTCCGCTCCTTGCCCAGCCGCTCCTCCACCGCCTGCTTCGCCTCCGGAGCGATCTGGTCCGTCCCCAGCCCGCTGAAGATCCCCTCCATCTCCTCCCGGCTCGCGGCATACCATCCGCCATCCTTGCACTGGATCAGCACCGCCCCCACCTCCGGCTTGGCGAACGCCGCCATCACCGTCCGCCGCGCCTCCCACACCGTCTCCGACCCCTTCAGCACCGGCACCCCGATGGGCGCCAGCGCATCCTCGAAGTGCAGCTCGCTCCGCTCCTCCCGCTGCTCCTCCATCGACGGCAGGTACAGCCCATCCTGGTGTGTAAACAGCTCGAAGATCGGCACCGGCTGCAGCGCCCGCGAGATCAGATACGCAATCGTATTGGCCAAAATGACCGGGAGAATGACCGAGTAGTTCCCACTCACCTCCAGCACCATGAACACCGACGTCAAAGGTGCCCGCAGGAACGCCGCGAACAGCACCCCCATCCCCACCAGAGCATACGACCCCGTCGACCCCGTCAGGTGAGGGAAGTAGTGCTTCTCGAACGAACCCACCGCCGCCCCCAGCATCGCTCCAATAAACAACGTCGGCGCGAACATCCCCCCCGGCGTCCCGCTCGAGAACGACAGCGTCGTCGCCACGATCTTGAACACCGCCAGCAGCAGCAGCATGTGCAGCACGAACTGCCCATGCATCGCCTGGTCGATCGCCTCATACCCCGCGCCCATCACCTGCGGCAGCCCGAAGTACCCGATCCCGCCCACCAGCAACCCCGCCAGCGCCGGCTGCAGCAGCTGCGACCACCCCGGCTGGCTCCGCAGCCGCGGCCGCAGGTACCCCAGCGACTTGGCAAAGGCCAGTGACGCCGCCCCACCCACCACCCCCAACACCGCATACGCCATCAACTCCCGCGGATCGCGCAGGCTCATCGCCGGAATCCGGAACATCGGCTCCGACCCCCAGAACCACCGCGCCACCACCACGCTCGACACCGCGGCCAGCACGATCGACCCCAGCACCCCCGCGCTCCACTGCCCGATCACCTCCTCGATCACGAACAGAATCGCCGAGATCGGCGCATTGAACGCCGCCGCCAACCCCGCCGCCGCACCCACTGGAGCAAAGATCCGCAGCTTCTCCCGGCTGAGCCCCAGCCGCCGGCTGATCAGCGACGCCACCCCCGCCCCGATCTGCAGCGAAGGATCCTCCGGCCCCAGCGAGTGTCCGCTCCCGATCGCCAGCGACGCCAGGACAAACTTGCCCACCACCGTCCGCATCGAGATAAACCCGTTGTGGATGTACAGCGCCGCCTTGGTCTGGTTCACCCCGCTGCCGCGCACTTGTGGGAAGATGTACCGGGTCAGCACCGCCACCGCCAGCCCCACCACGCACGGCACCACGATCAGCCGCGGCTGGTGCGGCCCCGGCGACGACCCCAGCAGCAGAACGCTCAGCCACGCAATTGCGATCCGGAACGACACCACCAGCAACCCCGAGATCACACCAATGAAGATCGACAGCAGCAGAAAGACCTGCTCCTCCCGCCTCGGAGCCACCTGCGCCGCCACATCCTCGCGCGACTCCGCGATCCTCGGTTCCACCTCGATCTCTGTCCCCATGCCGCCCGCCACCTCCTCCATCCCGCCAACTATCCCGCCAACCAAATTCGTCCTACCCAACGCCGGCCCAACACCCCGGGTGCCCCATCCATCGAGAGTCTCACCGCGATGGGTGGGAGGGAACACCGCTCGCCCCCACACCGCGGGTATTGACCGCGAGCGAGACCGCTTTCCTTGACGCACCTACCGCCGCCCCGCCAGCAACAACAGCAAAGCGTCATCTCCCGAAGGCGCACCGCACAGATCCGACGCCATCGTCTCGCTCTGGTCGATCAGCTCCATCACCGCATCCTCGTGCGCCTGATCCGCAGCCAGCGCCTCGCGGGTCGAGATTCCCGCCGCCCCCGCCCACTGCATATTCAAGGCCTGCACCACCGGCATTGCGTTCAGTTTGCCCAGCTGCGCCACACACGCACTCCAGCGTCCCCTGGCAATCGCCTTGTCGTCCAGTAGCCGCGTAATCCGGTCCTTGCTGCTGGTCGCCGCCGCCGGCGAAAGCACCAGCAGCCGCTCCGTGCGCTTCAACAGTGGCTCCAGGCCGTCCGCCTCGCCCGCCGTCCCCGGAGCCCCCGCGCTCTCCCGCAGCGCCCGCTCCAGCCACCCTCTCGCCTGCGCGTAGTTACCCATCCGGAACGCCAGCCGTCCCGCCTTTTCGAACGCCACCGCGTTGCGCGGCTCCCGTGAGATGGCCTTCTGGTAGTAGCGCAGTGCGTCTTCCAGGTCGCCCGCCCGCTCCAGCGCATCGCCGAAGCGCAGCTCCAGCCCCGCGTTGGCCGGCGCGTTGCTGGCCGCAATCAATAGATCCGACTGCGCCGCCGCCAGGTCGCCCAGGTCGATCAGGTAGTCCGCCAGCTCCAGTCGCGCCTCCCTCCGCCGTTCCACCCCATCGCCCTCCCAGTTCCCAAAGATCGCCGCCCGGTAGTAGCGGACCGCCTCCTGGCTGGTTCCCCGCCGCCGCGCCAGCCGCGCCAGTTGCAGGTTGATCACCCCATCCCCCGGCTGCGCCTCCCACAGGTTCAGAAAGTAATTCATCGCCTCCTCCGCATGTCCGGACTCGGCCAGCGCCTGCGCCAGCATCATCTGATCCGCCCGCTCGTCCGGTGCATACACCAGTGCCGTCCGCAGCGCCGCCACCGCCTCCTCCGGCCGCCCCCGCCGCAGCGCCGCCTCGCCCCGCCCCGCCCAGCGCACCGCCAGCTCCGCCCGGTGCTCCGTAAACGAACGGAACAGCAGCCACGTCAACACAAACAGCACCACCGTCGTCAGGGTCAGCACAAAAAACGTCAGGCCATCCCGTAGCAACAGCCTCCGCCTGCTCGCAATCAAACCCGCGTCCGTCATCTCCACGATTCCAACTTGCCCAACCTCCCAGCCCCTGTCAGACAGTTTAGAGCCATAAGGCGGGCATGATCCCAATCGACACGTTGCTTCCCTGATCCCCACTCCGGTTTTCGCCCGCGATTCCGCCCTCGCTACCCCCCGCACGATCTCGATCTGGCTGTGGCTTCTAGGTAAGCCAAGGCTTTAGCCATGGCACTCCAACTTATAGATAGCGATGGCTTTATCCATGTGGCATGCCTCCCTTCTCGACAAAGAAGGGCTCTCACGACCTGATGCGCCGCCAACCTCGGCGTCTCATGACAAGCCCCCAAACCTCCAGAAAACGCCGGATCCCCAACAAAGACGCGCCTCCCACGCTCAAAGAAGCTTGCCGCAACTACCCCTCCCGGCTTCCTATAAATGGATATAGAGAAAAAAACAGACCCATCGCGCACACGAAGCCATGGATAACTGCTTTAGATGGAATATTTTACCCGTAACCCGTTTGCTATGAATGTTTTGCAGTCGACTACTGTCCGCAAGTGTCGGAAAACAAAGATTTTACCGCGGGGCAGTAGTAGGGGGTACCCCGGAGCCGGCCAGACCGCGGAAAACGCTCGGCGAGATATGCTGCGTGTAGAGCTTGAACATCTCCGCGATGCGCTTACAGATCGCCTCACAGGGCAGTCTGCTGGTCACTTCTGCCACCAGTAAGCCCATGGCCACCCGTGTACTGACAGAGGATGTTTGGCTGAAGGACATGGAACTCTTCTCCACACCTCCCCATCGGCCGTCGCACGCTGTTCAACCCCAACGACTGAAATCGGTACGGTACGGCGGTCGGCCGAACCCGCTGAGAGCGAGCAAGAAAAAGGCCGCCCGGCGAACCGGACGGCCTGGTACATCGGGAAAAAAGCGCTACCGCGACACCGCATCCAGATCCAGATTCAGTTCCAGCACATTCACCGTCGGCTCGCCCAGGATGCCGAACGTCCGCGGCGTCGTGTGCTTGGCCACCAGGCTCTCTACCGTCTCGACGCTCAAGCCGCGCTGCTTGGCCACCCGCTCCACCTGGTACTCCGCCGCCGCCGGCGTAATATCCGGATCGAGACCGGAGCCCGAGGCCGTCACCAAGTCGACCGGCACCGGAGCCGCGGAGTGTTCCTCCGCCTGCTCCGTCGCCACGTCGCCCGCGATCCGGTCGACCAGTTTCTTGCTCGTCGGACCCAGGTTCGAGCCGCCCGAGGACGAGGCATCGTACCCGGTGCCGGCCGCCGAAGGCCGGCTGTGGAAGTACCGCTCCCCGCTGAACGGCTGACCGATCAGCGACGAGCCGACCAGTGTCCCGTTCCGCTCGATCAGGCTTCCGTTCGCCTGCCGGGGAAACGCGACCCGGGCGATCGCCGTCACCACCAGAGGGTAGCCAATGCCCAGCAGCACCGTCGTCACAATCGTGTACAGGACCGAATTCAACAAAATACGCCGCATACAGACTCCTTAAGCCAGATGAATCGCGGTAATGACCATATCGATCAGCTTGATCCCGATGAACGGAACGATCACGCCGCCCACGCCGTAGAGCAGCAGGTTGCGCCGCAGCAGAGCCTCCGCGCTCATCGCGCGATAGCCCACACCGCGCAGCGCCAGAGGAATCAGCGCGACGATCACCAGAGCGTTGAAGATCACCGCCGAAAGCACCGCCGACTCCGGCGTCTTCAGGTGCATGATGTTCAGCGCATTCAGCACCGGGAAGGTCCCCGCGAACATCGCCGGAATGATGGCGAAGTACTTGGCCACATCGTTGGCGATGGAAAAGGTGGTCAGCGCGCCGCGGGTCATCAGCAACTGCTTGCCGATCTCCACGATCTCGATCAGCTTGGTCGGATTCGAGTCCAGATCGACCATGTTGCCGGCTTCCTTCGCCGCCTGCGTTCCCGTATTCATGGCCACGCCTACGTCGGCCTGGGCCAGCGCCGGAGCGTCGTTGGTGCCGTCGCCCGTCATCGCAACGAGCTTGCCTTCGGCCTGCTCGCGGCGGATCAGGTCCATCTTGTCCTTAGGCTTGGCCTCGGCCAAAAAGTCGTCGACTCCGGCCTCGCGCGCGATCGCCGCCGCAGTCAGCGGGTTATCGCCGGTAATCATCACCGTGCGAATGCCCATCGAGCGCAGCTGCGCGAAGCGCTCGCGCATTCCGCCCTTGACGATGTCCTTGAGGTGAATCACGCCCAGAGCGCGACGGCCCTCGGCAACCACCAGAGGAGTTCCGCCGCTGCGCGAGATCGCGTCCACGGTCTCACGAACCTCCTTCGGCAGAGAGGATCCATTGTTGCCCAGGAAGCCGGCGATCGCGTCCGCCGCGCCCTTGCGGATCATGCGGCCATCGACATCGATGCCCGACATCCGGGTCAGCGCGCTGAACGGAACGAACTCCGCATGCAGCTCCGACATCTCGCGGCCGCGCAGTCCGAACCGCTCCTTCGCCAGCACCACGATCGAGCGTCCTTCGGGCGTCTCGTCGGGCAGCGACGAAAGCTGCGCCGCATCCGCCAGCTCCGCCGGACTCACTCCAGGAGCGGCAACGAAGTCGCTCGCCTGGCGATTGCCCAGCGTGATCGTTCCCGTCTTGTCGAGCAGCAGCGTGTTTACGTCGCCCGCCGCCTCGACCGCGCGGCCCGACATCGCCAGCACGTTGTGCTGCACCAGACGATCCATGCCTGCGATTCCGATCGCCGAAAGCAGACCGCCGATCGTCGTAGGAATGAGGCAGACCAGCAATGCGATCAGCACGAACACCGACTGCGGCGCGGACGAGTACATCGCGAACGGCTGCAGGGTTCCAACCGCAAGCAGGAAGATGATGGTCAAACCAGCCAGCAGGATGTTGAGTGCGATCTCGTTCGGCGTCTTCTGCCGCTCCGCGCCTTCGACCAGAGCGATCATCCGGTCCAGGAAGGTCTCGCCGGGGTTGGACGAGATCCGCACCTTGATCATGTCGGAGAGCACGCGCGTTCCGCCCGTCACCGCTGACCGGTCGCCGCCGGCCTCGCGAATCACCGGAGCCGATTCGCCCGTGATCGCCGACTCGTCGACCGAAGCCACGCCTTCGATCACGTCGCCGTCGCCTGGGATCATCTCCCCGGCCACAACCCGCACCAGATCGCCGACCCGCAGCAACGCGCTCGAGACCGGTGTGGTCTGGCCGTTAGGCAGCAGCTTGTTGGCAATGGTCTCGGACTTCGCCTGCCGCAGAGCATCCGCCTGCGCCTTGCCCCGGCCCTCCGCCATCGCTTCGGCGAAGTTGGCGAACAGCACCGTGAACCACAGCCACAACGTTATCTGCAGGTCGAAGCGAAACGGACCGGTGTGCGTGATCAGATCCCGCAGCAAATAAATGGTGGTAATGACGCTTCCAATCTCCACCACGAACATGACGGTGTTCTTCATCATCGTTCGTGGATGCAGTTTTACTAATGAATCCACAGCGGCGCGCCGGACAATAGTTGCGTCCCAGAGCGAGCGCTTTTGCGCAGTCGACATCACGATCTCCTCATCAATCAGAAGCTCTTGCCTGCTTGCATCAGCAGGTGTTCGAGAATCGGTCCCAGCGCCAGAGCGGGGAAGAACGTAAGCGCTCCCACGATCAGGATCACGCCCACCAGCAGCACCGTGAACAACGGAGTGTTCACCGGGAACGTTCCTGCCGAAGGCGGCGCGAGCTTCTTCTGCGCCAGGTTGCCCGCGACGGCCAGCATCGGCACGATCATCAGGAAGCGTCCCACCAGCATGGCCACCGTAAGTGACAGGTTGTACCAGTGCGTGTTCGCGCTCAATCCCGCGAAGGCCGATCCGTTGTTTCCGGTCGCCGAAGCATAGGCATAGAGAATCTCCGACAGCCCATGCGGCCCGCTGTTGTTGAGGCTCGACAGCCCAAGACTCGGCATGCGTACTGCTATGGCTGTAAACAGCAGCACCGAGAGAGGAAAGATCAGGACATACAACATCGACATTTGCACGTCATAGGATTCGATCTTCTTGCCCAGGTACTCCGGAGTTCTGCCGACCATCAGGCCCGCGATGAACACAGTCACGACGACGAAGATGAGCATGGCATACAGGCCTGCTCCCACGCCGCCGAAGACCAGTTCGCCGAGCATGATGTTGACCATCGCCACCATTCCGCCCAAGGGCGTGAAGGAATCGTGCATGCCATTCACCGCGCCGCAGCTGGCATCCGTGGTGACGGTCGCAAACAGCGCCGAGTTGGCGATGCCGAACCGGACCTCCTTGCCTTCCATATTGCCGCCCGGTTGCAGCGCCGAGGTCGTCTGTCTGACCCCGTGCAGCAGCGGATTCGCATGGCTCTCCGCGGAGTACGCCACGAGGACGCCGGCGAAGAAGAGAACCGACATCGCCGCGAACACAGCCCAGCCATGTCCCGGAGATTTCACCATCCGGCCCAGCGTCACCGTCAACGCACCCGGAATTACGAAGATCGCGAACATCTGGAGCAGGTTGGTGAGGGCATTCGGGTTTTCGAACGGGTGCGCGCTGTTTGCATTGAAGAAGCCGCCACCGTTGGTGCCGAGCATCTTGATCGCTTCCTGCGAAGCCACCGGACCCTGCGCGATCGTCTGCGTCGCCACCGTCTGTGTGGTGGTCTTGCCGTCCGCTCCCGTCACCTGCGTCTGCATCGGCTGGACGAGCTTCGCCTGGTCATAAGGCCGGAAGTTCTGCACAACTCCCTGCGACACCAGCACCAAGGCAAGCACGAAGCTGCCTGGCAGCAGCACCCAGAGGGTCGCGCGGGTGGTGTCGACCCAGAAGTTGCCCAAGGTCTTTTTTTCACGCCCTGCGATTCCGCGCACGAGCGCGATCGCCAGCGCAATTCCAACCGAGGCCGATGCGAAGTTGTGATACGCGAGCGTTACCATTTGCGTCAGGTAACTCATCGTCGTCTCTGGCGTATAGCTTTGCCAGTTCGTGTTCGTGGTGAACGAGGCCGCGGTATTGAGCGCCAGGTCTGGCGCGACTGCGGCGAGTCCTTGCGGATTCAACGGCAGGATGTGCTGCAGCCGTTCGATCGCATAGGTAACGATCATGGTGACAAGGCTGAAGAGCAGCATTGCCACCGCATACTCGGTCCAGCGCATCTCATGCGTTTCGTCGATGCCTGTCAGCTTGTAGATCAGGCGCTCGACCGGGCGAGCCAGTACATCGAAGAAGGTGCGCTCTCGCTCAAACACCCGTGCCATGTACACACCGAGTGGCTTTGCGGCGAGCAGTATCAGGGCAAAAAATAGCCCGATCTGAATCCATCCATTCGCAGTCATTAAAACTTCTCCGGGCGCAGCAGCGCGTACACCAGGTACGCCATCAACAGCGCAATCACGAGAATCAGCAGGGTAGCCTCAATCATTTCGCAGCCTCCCCATCCAGACTCTTATTGGTATGCGATAGAAGGTCGCAGCCTTTTACATATGCGATTGCGATTGCGAAAAACGCCACGCCCATCGCTATCATTCCGGCATCCCACATGCGCAGCCTCCATTATTGAATCAATCACGCGACACAAGGTCGCATGATTGATTTCACCGGGCTGAGGGTAAAGACGGTGTAGCGAATTCGTAAAGAATGCATAAAGGGGCCAACCGCTCAGCAGCAAACCTGCCAGCGATGAAGCACTTAGCAGCAATCAAATGATTGGCTATTCCTCTTCTGGCTCCGCGACAAACCGGTACCCTACCCAGGGCTCGGTCTGGAGGTACTGCTCGCCGCGCACACCCAGCTTCTTGCGCAGATGACCGATGGCTACGCGGAGATACTCGGGCTGGGTGGTCGCGTTTGCGCCCCAAACGGCGTTGAGAAGGTCTCTGTGACTCAGGACCCGGCCGGGATGATGTGCCATGTAGAGCAGCAGTTCGAACTGCTTGGGCGTAAGGTGCACGTCCACACCGCACACCTTGACACGGTGCTGGTCTACGTCGATCGAGAAGTCTCCAAGTTGCACCGACTCATGGAGTGGGACCTTGACGGCATCCTGGCGACGCAACTGGGCTCGCACGCGCGCCTTCAACTCTTGAATGTTGAACGGCTTGGTTACATAATCGTCGGCGCCCGCATCAAGTGCAGAAACCTTGGCTCCCTCCTGCTCGCGTACCGAAAGAACGATGATCGGCGTGGTGGCAATCGCGCGAATCTCGCGGCACAACTCCACGCCGCTCATCTCGGGCATGGAGAGGTCGGTGATCACGAGATCGGGCTTCCACTCGCGAAAGAGGATCAGGCCGTCGAGGCCGTTCGCTGCCGTTCGTATGTCGTAGCCTTGCGTACTCAACGCAGCCTGTAGCGTGCGGACGATCTGGGGCTCGTCGTCGACGAGCAGCAGCCTGGACTTGTCCTTGCTTTCAGATTTGTGACCTTCGGGCCTTGAATTCTCAATGTATTTCTTGGCGATATCGGGTTTATCGGGCATCGTCATCGTCTCTTTCCGGTTGGGTCACGATATGGACGTCGACTGTCGGCACATCACTGAGGAACCGTTGAATCGCGTAGTAGTAGAAGTATTTTCGCAGGCCGTGGGTGGTGGATCTTCCAAAGATGACCTGGGTGATGCGGCGTTCGCGCACCAGGGCCGCAGCCGCCAGCGGGACGCTGTTCGACTTCACCTCGACCACCTCGGCTTTCAGATTGCGCGCAAACTGCTTATTGTTCTCCAGGGTGCGCCTGCGTTCCTCGGGCAGGATATGGCCGTCATCCACGTGGAGCACATACAGATCGCCTTCGGTGTTTTCGGCGATGCGCGCGCCGCGAGCGATCAAATAACGCGAGGTTGGGTTCGAGCTGATACACACCAGTACTCGTTCCCGGACCGCCCAGTTCTCCCGGATGTGGTGAGCGTCCATGTAGGTGGTGAGCGTGCGGTCCACTGCTTTGGATACGTGCTGCAGTGCGAGTTCGCGCAGAGCAATCAGATTTCCCCGGCGGAAGAAGTTCGAGAGTGCGCGCTCGGCGCGCGCCACCGGATAGATGTCGCCGCGGCGCATACGGGTCTGCAGGGCCTCGGGCGTGAGGTCAGCCATCACCACCTCGTCGGCCTGCTGGATGACCCAGTCGGGTACGGTTTCGCGGATCTCGACGCCGGTCACACGCTGCACAGTGGGGGCGACGCTCTCGATATGCTGCACGTTGATGGTCGAGAGCACGTCGATCTTCGCCGCGAGCAGCTCCTGCACATCCTCGTAGCGCTTTGCGTTGCGGCTTCCTTCGATGTTGGTATGGGCTAGCTCATCGACCAGAACGATCTGGGGGTGGCGCGCCAGGATGGCGTCGAGGTCCATCTCGTCGAAGGTTACGCCGCGATACTCGAGGTGTTTGCGCGGCATCACGGTGAGCTGCTGCACCAACTCCGCTGTGATTGGCCGCCCATGGGTCTCGACCACGCCAACCACGACATCCTCGCCGCGTTTCTGGCGGCGAATCGCCTCGCTGAGCATATTGTAGGTCTTGCCCACGCCGGGCGCATATCCAAGAAACAGCTTCAGCGTTCCCCGTGTTCTCTGCGGGTCTGCGTGTTCCAACCATTCGTCAGGCGTCTTCGCCATAGCGTTCCTTCAAGAGATGCGGATTGACTTCAGGGTGCATGCTATGTCCCGCCATTCCAGCGTACCTCAGTGGTTGAGGGTTTGGCGCTCAACCACTCGATGCCCACTGCGCACGAGAGGTGATCGCAAGGGCACCCCGTCCTCATAGGACGGCTATGTCCTGAGCCGCATGGTGGGGAAATTGAGCGGGCACGCTATGATGTCAAGCATGCAGAAGCGCCTGCTCGCCCAGATCCTCCCTTACATTGCTGCCAGCATTATGGTTGGGCTGATCGTTTTTCTGTACTTCCGGTTTCTCCATGTCAATACGACCACGGTCGCGCTTTCCTTGCTGATTGCGATTCTTTTTATCTCGACCTGGTGGGGGCTTCGCGTATCAATCTACATGTCGGTGGTCGCGTCGCTCTGTTTCAACTTTTTCTTCCTGCCTCCGTTTCTTACCTTCACGATCTCCGATGCACAGAACTGGGTGGCCCTGCTTGCCTTTCTGACGACTGGAATCCTGGCGAGCAATCTGTCCGATCGCGCGCAGACCGAGACGCGCATCTCGAACCGCCGGCGGCGGGAGGCGGAGCGGCTGTACGAGTTCAGTCAGCAGCTTCTGCTTGCCCCCAACGTGGTCGAGTTGGTTGGCGTCATTCCGGCACGGATGGTGAACGTCTTCGCGCTGCGGAGCGCGGCGCTCTACTTGCAGGCACGCAACCAGACCTACCGTTCCGATCCGGAGTTTTTTGCCGATGATCGGGGGCTGCGCGAGGTTGGGCAGGTGGAGGAGGGCGGTCATCGCCATGAGATGAATCCCAACCACCGCTTCAATCCCTATCGAAGCCAAAACGGCGAGACGCGCGATGGCAACATCACCGTCGTCCCCATCCGTCTGGGTATGCGCCCGATCGGCTCCATTGCGATTGCCGGCACCGGAGTTTCGCGCGAGACGCTGGATGCGATCGGCGGCCTGATCGCGATTGCCGTGGAGCGCGCCCGCGCTGTGGAGACCTTGACCCGTTCGGAGGCGGGGCGCGAGAGCGAGCGTCTCCGCAATGCGCTGCTCGACTCTGTGACCCACCAGTTGCGCACGCCGCTCACCTCGATTACCGCCGCGATCTCCAGCCTGCGGCTCGACCACGATCTGGCCCCGGAGAGCCGCGATGAACTGATGGCGGTCATTGACGAGGAGGCGCATCGCCTGGACACGCTGATCGCAGAGGCCGTCGAGATGGCGGAGTTGGATGACGACGTCAAGCTCGAGATGGCCGACGCGCGCTTGGACGACCTGCTGCCGGAGGCGATTCGCGAGGCGCATATCAGGCCGGCGGACCACCCCATCGAGGTCCACATTGCGCCCAATCTGCCTGCGATTCGGCTGGATCACCCGCGGATCGTGAAGGTGCTCCTGCATCTGCTGGAAAATGCGGCCAACTACTCCCCGGCGGGTACGCCCATCATTGTCAGCGCCGAGGCGGTGGGGGCGCGGGTGAGCGTGAGTGTCGCCGATCATGGTCCGGGCATCGACGACCTAGAGCGGATGATGATCTTCGACAAGTTTTACAGGGGGGAAAGCCAGCGATACCGGGTGCAGGGCACGGGTATGGGGTTGGCGATCGCCAAAGCGATCGTGGAAGCCCACCATGGCTCGATCTCGGTCACCAGCCAGCTTGGGCAAGGGTCGGTATTCACGTTCACGCTCCCCATGCGCCCGGAGATTTGATCGAAGGTTTGAGTTCTGATCAGATCTCTCGCTGTTTGCTTTCGCTCCATCTGGGATCGAGAAAGCGTCGGGGTGGGGCATGGGCGGCGTTCGTCGGCAGGCTGGGTTGCAAGGGCTGACCGGTTGTATGCTGTAGGTTCTAAAGAGTCCAAATTACATGCCAACCAACCAGTCCAGCAGCGGAGAAATACGCGGGGAGTACCAGCGGCGGATGCTGGAGATTCGCGGTGCATTCGAGCGTGGGGCGACCGGCAGGGAGACCCTGTCGGCGCGGTCCGCGGCGACGGATGATCTGGTGCGCGCCCTCTGGAGGGAGGCGGTAGAGCAGGATGCCCGGCTGGGGAGCCATATTGCGCTGGTGGCGGTTGGAGGCTACGGGCGAAGAGAGCTATTTCCGTATTCCGACATTGACCTGTTGTTTCTTCTCGACTCCAAGGTTGCAGAGAAGGACTTCAAGGACCCGATCCGGCGCATGAGCCAGGAGCTCTGGGATTGCGGTCTGCGGATCTCTGCGACGACGCGGAAGTTGAATGAGTGCGAGCGGTTCGACCCGCAGAATGTTGAGTTTACGCTTGCTCTGTTAGACCATCGACTGATCCAGGAGGAGGTTGGGCGCGAACATGGGGGACGGGAAGACGCGGGGCTGTTCGAACGCTTGAGCGCGCAGGTGCTGCCGAAGCTGTTGGAGCGGGAACACGCCGTCCTCGAACGTCGGCTGGCTGAACTTACGATTGCGCGCCACGCCAAGTACGGCAGTACGCTGTTTCATCTTGAGCCGAACATCAAGGACTGTCCGGGCGGGTTGCGTGACGTGCATGTGTGTGGGTGGCTCACGCGGTTGAAGTCCGCCATCTGGGGGATTGAGGAAGCCCCGCTGTCGGAGACGAGATCTGGCGTGGGCGCTGTTGTGGACGGCATCGATGCCGATGGCGGTGAGTTCGCGCAGGCGGTCGCATTTCTGCAATTGGTACGCTGCTTCCTGCACTATCGGCATGAGCGGGATGACAATACCCTGGATTGGCAGGCTCAGGACGCGGCTGCTGCGGCAGCGATCGGGCTCCGGCGGCCGGTCGGGGGCGGGCAGAGTGTTCAGCCTCCAGATCCTGCGTACTGGATGCGGTATTACTTCCGGCATGCGCGGATTGTGGATCGGCGGACCGCGCAGTTTCTCGATCAGGTAGAGGCGGGGGACCATCTGGCACGGACTCCGCTGAGTAGACTGGCGCGACTTGCGGGGGGAAGAAATAGGAAGCGAGACGGGGTGCCGAGCGGGATGAGATTCCGTGTGGAGCACGGGGTGATCACGCTCGACGGATCGACCAGCGACCCGGGTGCCATCGATCCGGCGCACGATCCCGAGGTGGTCCTGCCCATGTTTGCGGCGATGGCGGCGGCCGGATACCGGTTGGCGCCAGGGACGGAGCAGCGGCTTTCCCAGGCGCTTCCGTTGATTTCGGCACATCTGGAAGAGGGGCCGGTGCTTTGGCGGCATCTGGGGAACATTCTCACCGGGCGATACGCGGGGAGCACGCTCCGGGCGATGCATGCTCTGGGCATTCTGGAGCTGCTGATTCCGGAGTTTCATGGTATCGATGCGCTGGTTATTCGCGATGCCTATCACCGTTATACGGTGGACGAGCATACCTTCGTTCTGATCGACACGCTGCATGCACTGGAGGCGCTGGAGCCGTTGCCGCAAGCCGGCGCTGCCAACGCGGCGGTCCCGGGGAGTCCGATGGCGGAGTGGTCGGCGCGTTTCGGGCAGATTCTGCGCGATTTGCAGCAGCCCGCGCTGTTATATCTGGCGGCGCTGCTGCATGACACGGGCAAGGGACGGAGTTCGATCGACCACGCCGGCGAGAGCGCGCGGCTCGCGGAGAGCGTGCTGGCAAGGCTGGAACTGGACGCATATGAGAGTGCCATCGTGCAGCGTCTGGTCGGAGGGCATCTCGAGATGTCAGCCGCGCTGCGGCGCGACATCTTCGATACCGACACCGTGCGTGCGTTCGCGGGCAAGGTGCAGATGAACGAGGCGCTGCGCATGTTGACGCTCTTTACCTACGCCGACATCAATGCCGTGCATCCTGATGCGTTGACCCCATGGAAGGCGGAGAATTTGTGGCGACTCTATGTGGCAACGGCGAACTACCTGGATCGAAGCGTGGACGAGGAGCGCGTAGGGCTGGATAAGGAAAACGAGTTCGTACACCGCGTGACGGCGGATCTGCCGGAGCGCAGGGCGGAGGTGGAGCTGTTTCTGGACGGATTGCCGGAGCGCTACCTTCGAACTCGCAAACCCGAGCAAGTGCGCAGGCACTTTGAGATGGCTTCGCGCCTGGATGAGGATCCGGTGCAGTTGAATTTCCACTACTCGCCCAGCGTGAACGAGATGACGTTGGTGACCCGCGACCGCCCGTTGTTGTTTGCAAACATCGCGGGAGCACTGGCCGCGTGGGGGATGAATATCGTTACGGCGGATGCGTTCTCGAATCGGCGGGGCGTGGTGGTAGACAGCTTTCGGTTTACGGATTCTTTCCGGACATTGGAAATGAACGCGTCGGAACGCGATCGATTCGTCCAGAGCGTGCATGATGTGGTGACCGGCGCCGTGCCTGTGGAGACGCTGCTGCACGGCCGGCGTCGCGGCCGGCACAAGGCGCCGATGGTGAGCGTGCAGGCACGGGTGGACTTCGACGATGATGCCTCGTCGCACAGCACGCTGGTCCAGGTAGTGGGACAGGATACGCCGGGCTTGCTGCGTGGATTGAGCCTGGCACTGGCCGGCCAGGGATGCAATATCGAGGTTGCTTTGGTGGATACGGAGGGCGAGATGGCGATCGACGTGTTCTATTTGACCAAGCACGGGAAAAAGCTGGACGCGGTCGAGGAACTGGCACTGCGGCAGGCGCTGCTGGAGGCGATTGAAGGCCCCGGGCGTTGATTGGGCAGTTATAGCCGGCCTCAGCAGCGAAAGCGAGTTGCTTCCGTTCGGCAACCCATTTGGATAGTGATGCATCCACGAGTACGGCCCCATTTTTTTGGCCGCCGTAAGCGCAACTTCGCCTTATACTGAAAGCAATGACCAACTTGGACGATCAAACGACCAGCCACGGAAGACCTGCGGCCACTCCTTTGACGAGTGACCGTTACTTTTTCGGCACCCTCGACAGCTTCGGGAAGAATCGCGAGAAAGTCAACGAAGTCAGCTGGGGATACGATCAGCCCGAGGGCATAGTGCTGGCGTCGCTCGACGCTGCCATCAACTGGGTACGAAAGAACTCGGTTTGGCCGATGACCTTCGGTTTGGCGTGTTGTGCGATTGAGATGATGTCCATGGGCGGGTCGCGTTACGACATCGCACGGTTCGGGGCGGAGGTCTTCCGTCCATCGCCTCGTCAGAGCGATCTGATGATCATCGCCGGACGAGTCTCGCAAAAGATGGCGCCAGTCATTCGCCGCCTTTACGAACAGATGCCGGAGCCAAAGTGGGTCATCTCCATGGGCGCCTGTGCCACCTCGGGTGGCGTCTTCAATAATTACGCGCTCTTGCAAGGTGTCAACCAGGTGATCCCTGTGGATGTCTATGTCCCCGGATGCCCGCCACGGCCGGAGCAGCTGCTTTACGCGATCACACTGCTGCAGGAGAAGATTCAGGCGGAGCAAGGAACCGTGCGCAAAACCTTGAATTTGGCGTAGCGCATTGCAGGGCCTTTTATGAGAGTCGCAGCATCCGTTACCCCAAAGGTACGGTTATGCGGCTAGTTTCCTGTCCTATCTCGATTGTGCCGTATTAGTACGTCGTTCGTGCCGGAACATATACGCCTCAGATATTGGTCCAAGAGATATCTCGTGCCTGCGGTACACTTTTCAATGCAGTTAATACAGTAGCGAGCTTCAGAGTAGAGTTCGTAACTTAGCAAGAATTTAGCGGAGGATAGTCGAATGGTTTATCGCCCGTTTCGTAACATCGGCCGGTTCGTACTGGCTGCATGTGCAGTCAGCTTTGGAGCAGCCGGCCTGAGTGCGCAGACTGTACCCAGCACAACCGCCCCCATGGGGCCTAACCCTTCGCGAGTCGACGCGTTTGCCGGCTTCTCCTATTTTGGAACGAAAAGCCCGCTCCAGCCCGGTGGGATGCAGTTCTCCTCGATCAATGAAGGTGCGATCGGCAGTGTGGCGTATTACTTCAGCAAGTATGTCGGTGGCGAGGTCGTTGTGACGGCTCACCCGAACGGCACGAACGATGGGATGTATAGCTTCTCCGGGGGCCCGATCTTCCGCGTTCCCATGCAGAACTTCCAGCTCTTCGGACACGGCCTGGTTGGCGGAGTACGCCTGCTCGGACCGAACAGCGACGCGCCGGCTACTTCGTTCCACAATAACTGGAACTGGGGCGTGGGCCTCACGGCCGGCGGTGGCATGGACTATGATCTGCCGTTCTTCAATCACAAGTTCTCGCTGCGCCTCTTCGAGGCCGACTACCGCTATCTTCATGACGACTTCGGACCGTATACACCTCCTCCCACCGCTGGCAACGGCGGCGGCCGTGCGAACATCAACGGGGTGGAGCTGAGCAGCGGTATCGTCATGCACTTCGGCAGCCTGGTTCCGCCTCCTCCGGTGACGTATGCCTGCGTGGTCTCGCCTGCAACGGTGTTTCCTGGCGACCCGGTCACGGTCACCGGTACGCCAAGCAACCTGAACCCGAAGAAGACGGCCACGTATACCTGGTCGGCTGATTCCGGCGTGACGGTTACCGGAACCTCGAGCACCGGCAACATCGATACCAAGACCCTGGCTCCCGGCACCTACAACGTAAAGGGTCATGTCTCGGAGGGTAAGAAACCCGGCGAGATGGCAGATTGCACTGCCTCCTTCACGGTGAAGGCGTTCGAGCCGCCGACCATCTCCTGCTCGGCGAACCCGTCGACGGTCAACCCCGGCGACTCTGCCACCATCACCTGCAACGGCGTCAGCCCGCAGAACCGTCCCCTGACCTACAGCTATAGCTCCACGGCTGGATCGATCAGCGGCAACACCTCCACTGCAACTCTCTCGACCGCCGGCGCCGCTCCTGGAACCATTACGGTGACCGGAAATGTCGTCGACGACAAGGGACAGACCGCGTCCTCGATGACCACGGTCACGGTGACGGCGCCTCCGCCGCCTCCGGCGCCCACCACCTCGACGCTGTGCTCGCTCAGCTTCGAGCGCGACAAGCGTCGTCCGACGCGCGTCGACAACGAAGCGAAGGCCTGCCTGGACGACATCGCACTCAAGCTGCAGAGCTCCTCCGATGCGAAGCTCGCTATCGTGGGCAACGTAAGCAGCACGGAGAAGCGTGCCGACAAGTTCGCCGCGGAGCGCGCGGTCAACGCCAAGGACTACCTGGTCACCGACAAGGGCATTGATGCCTCCCGCCTCACGGTCTACACCGGTTCCACCGATGCCAAGACCGCTACCACTACACTGATCCCGGCTGGTGCATCGTTCGATTCGACGGGGGATACCCCGGTCGATGAGGCGGCGCTGAAGGCGAAGCCGGTTCAGCACCGTCACAAGAAGGCTGTTAGCAAGTAACTACAGCGACTACGCGGCACCGGGGCTGACTGGATTCGAATCCAGTCAGCCTTTGTGCTGAAGGCCTCAATAATCCAGTCGACGGCGTGCGCGACCTGCGCACGCGCGCCGAATGACTTTATTAGAATGTGTGTGGAATGGACTTCCTTTTGATCTCGCTTCGGCCCTATCTCCGGCTCTGTTCTGTGTTGGTGCTGCTCAGTTGCCTCAGCTTCAAGGGGTGGGCGGTTCCATGGTTCCCGTTCGGACCCAACGGCGGAGACGCCCGCACCTTTGCCTCCGATCCGCACGATCACGACCATCTGTACCTGGGCACGGACAATGGCTGGATCTACGACTCGCACAATGGCGGGCAGAGCTGGAAACGACTCGCGCGCATTAACCATCGGGCTGACCTGGTGCTGGACAACATTATTGTCGATCCGGTGGATTCAAAGCATGTCGTGGTTGGCGGGTGGGTGCTCGGCCAAAGCGGCGGTGGCCTCTTTGTAAGTCACGATGGCGGACTTACCTGGAAGGGCGATCCAGACCTGAATGGCCAGTCAATCCGAGCGCTTTCGAGCGCGCCCTCCGATCCTAAGATCATGGTTGCGGGCACCCTTCAAGGCGTCTTCCGCTCGACCGACAATGGGGTTCACTGGACCCTGATCAGCCCCGCCGGGAGCACCGAGATTCACGAGGTGGAGTCGATTGCGATCGATCCCGTCGACCCTACTACGATCTACGCCGGCACCTGGCATCTGCCCTGGAAGACGACGGACGGGGGCGAACACTGGAGCAACATTAAGCAGGGACTCATCGATGACTCGGATGTATTTTCGATCATCGTCGACCCCAAGCAGCCGAAGGTGGTTTATGCCAGCGCCTGCTCCGGAATCTACAAGAGCGAGAATGGCGGGGAGCGCTTCTCCAAGGTACAAGGCATTCCCTCGGCGGCAAGGCGGACACGCGTCCTGACGCAGGATCCCAAGCATCTCAGCACCGTCTATGCCGGGACGACGGAGGGTTTGTTCCGCACCGATGATGCGGGCTCTTACTGGATGCGGACGACAAGTTCGGGCGTGATTGTCAACGATGTTTACGTCGACCCAGCCAACTCTCGGCGTGTTCTGCTGGCGACGGATCGCGGCGGTGTGTTGGCCAGCACCGATGGCGGGAGCACCTTTTCGGCCTCGAACTCGGGCTTTTCCTCTCGCCAGGTCACTGCGTTTACCCAGGACCTCCGCCATCCGAGCGACCTCTATATCGGTGTGGTGAATGACAAGGAGTGGGGTGGGGCCTTCATCAGTCATGATGGTGGCCTGAGTTGGATGCAACGTGCCCAGGGGCTGGAAGGCAGGGATGTCTTCAGCCTGGCGCAAGCGGACAACGGAACTATCGTGGCTGGAACCGAGAAAGGCTTGTTCTGGTACGACCAGGACGAGCAGCTATGGAAGCGCACGGGAAACATTGGTGCCGTAGCCATGCCAGCCCAGCGGCCAGTTCACCGGGGCGCGACGCAGGCTTCGCGTCACCGGCCGGAGGCGCCAGTCAAGAGCGCGCGACAGATCGAGGGTAGCGTGCTGGCGATCGCGCCCGTGGGCGACCAGCTCTATGCGGTGACGTCTCAGGGGGTCTATGTGAGCGAGAATCCGGCCGCGCTATGGGCAGCAGTCCCTGGGTTGAGCGCCGCACCGTGGCAGTTTGTCGCGAGTTCCCGTGGAGTTACCATGCTGGCTAGCTTGGGATCGATTGCCCTCTCGGTTGATGGAGGCAGAACGTGGCGGCCGGTGTCCTTGCCCGCGAACTTGAGCCAGGTGAGCGCCATCGCTGTCGATGATCAGGGTGAACTTTGGGTTGGGGGACGCCAAGGGGTCTTCCTTTCCACCGACAAGGGGGCCAGCTGGACGACGCTAAAGGACCTTTATGTCAGCGACGTGAACGGCATCTACTTCGACTCCCGGAATCAGCGCGTCCTGGTCACCGCCAATGCGTCGACGACGATGGCCTTCGCCGTGCGTCTGCCCAATAAGACCGTCAACTACTGGGACACAGGTTGGCATCTGCGCTTTGTGCGGCCGGTTGGCGACTACCTGGTTGGCGCGACCCTGTTTGACGGCATCGTGCTGCAGCCGCGGATGGTCCAGTCAAAGGAAGTGGCGAGTCACTGAGAGGAATCTGGAAAGCTCGTCGGTGAGGATCGACCGGCGGTCGAAATGAACCAGGGGCTAGAATGAAAGAGTATGGGATACGCAGCATCGAAATCGGAGCCACGCCACTCTTTTCAGACCGACGATAAGGCGCTTCTGCCGATCGCCGAGAAGGTTCGCGCGGGCGAGCGCTTGAACTTTGACGATGGAGTCTCGCTCTATCGCAGCGGGGACATCCTGGCCGTGGGATGGCTGGCCAACTCGATCCGCGAGCGGCTCCACGGCGACATCGCGTACTTCAACGTAAACCGCCATATTAATCCGACCAATGTCTGCGTCGCGTCCTGCCGGCTGTGCGCCTTCGGGCGCAAAAAGGGCGATGCCGGAACCTACACGATGGCACTCGAAGAGGCGTGGGAGACGGCGGCGTCGGGGTACACCGAGGCGGTGACGGAGTTCCACATCGTCGGCGGGCTGCATCCCGACCTGCCGTTCGAGTACTTCATGGATCTGGTGCGCGGGTTGAAGCTGCGCTTCCCCAAGGTGCACATCAAGGCCTTCACCATGGTGGAGGTAGCGTTCCTGGCCAAGCGCGGGAAGATGACGATCGCCGAGACGCTGCAGCGCATGAAGAACGCGGGCGTGGATTCAATGCCCGGCGGCGGCGCGGAGATCTTCGCCGACCGCGTCCGTCACATCATCTGCGATCACAAGATCGACGGCGGGGAGTGGTTGGAGACCGCACGGATGGCCCACAAGATGGGGCTGCGCTCCAACGCGACCATGCTGTATGGCCACGTCGAAAACGAAGAGGACCGGGTCGATCACCTGTTGCGGCTGCGCGCCGTGCAGGACGACACGGGCGGCTTTCAGACGTTCATCCCGCTGGCGTTTCATCCCGACAACACGGTGCTCGGGCACATTCCTCGGACCACGGGGATGCTGGACATCCGGCAGATCGCGGTAGGCCGATTGATGCTCGACAACTTCCCGCACATCAAGGCGTACTGGCAGATGATGACGCCTGAGATCGCCCAGACCGCACTGCGCTTTGGCGCCGACGACATCGATGGCACTGTCATCGAGGAGAAGATCTATCATGATGCCGGAGCTACGACGCCGCAGGGGCTGCGCCGCTCTGGGCTGGTGCGCCTGATCACCGAGGCCGGGCGTGTGCCGTTCGAGCGGGATACGATGTACCGCGCCGTCACCCGCACGGAAGATAGCTTTACCGTGGCGGTTTAGCTTCTGGACAGGTCAGGCGAGGCACGCATCCGCTTTCGCGGTTACAGCGCCGGCGATCTTGACCAGATGGTTCGCCTGGATCAGTTGTGCTTCAGCGCGCCTTTCCGATTCGACCGCAGAGCGATGCGGCAGTTCAGCAAGGCTCCCGGAGCCATCGTCATCATTGCCGAAGATCGCCTGGGCGATCGAGGTGTGAGCCTGATGGCCGGGTTCATCATCGTGCATCTGGAAGGCGCCGGGCGGGAGCAGTACGGATACGTCATTACGATCGATGTGGCGCCGGAGTTCCGTCGGGCCGGCGTCGGCAGGCAATTGCTGGAGCAGGCCGAGCAGAAGGTACGCGCGGCCGGCCTTGCCCGGGTCGGACTCCATGTTGCGGTGGACAATGCAGGAGCCATCCGCTTCTACGAGCGCCAGGGCTATGCCTGCATGGGCGTGGCCCCGTGCTTCTATCGCGAGGCCGGGGTGGATGCCTTGATCTACCTCAAAGACCTGGAACTCTTCCTCGCTGGCTGAGGCTCGTGTCCTGAGGCTGCAGTTCGCTTCACCATCTTCAACATCTCCTTCGGCCTCTGCTCGGGACAGCTCTTCGAGCACGTTGCGCTTCGACCAGGATGTCTACTTCCGGGGTTGCCCCCTCCCCCCTATTGCCCCGGGGTAAATTAATGGGAGATACCCTTTGCGCCAACTATTTCTGGGCGCGGGAAGGTGCGTCTTTGTTGGGGATTTGCAGTTTTTGGGGTGGTTGGGGGCTTGACGGCACACACCTTCAGCTAGCGAGGTCCTTTTCTCTCAAGAGGGGAGGCACACCCCAGGGGCTAAAGCCAGCCCTCTCTATGAGTTGGAATGCCAAGGCTAAAGCCTTGGCTTACCTGGAATGCCCAAGGCTTTCGTCGAGTTGGGCTGCGCTCAGGATGACAGTTCTTATAAGCACTCTCCGCTGGGCGAAGAGTGCTTTCTGGTGGGTGACGCGACGCGGGGGCGGGGCCGCTTGAGGGGTTATTTCTTGCCGAAGACATCGCCCATGCGGCGAATCTGGGCGCCGACTCCGCGGAGCTTCTCCTCGAGCCGCTCGTAGCCGCGGTCCATGTGGTAGACGCGGTCGAGGATGGTCTCGCCGTCGGCGACGAGGGCGGCCAGGACGAGGGCGGCGGAGGCGCGCAGATCCGAGCACATGACGGCGGCGGACTGCAGCGGGGTGCGGCCGCGGACGGTGGCGGTGCGGCCGGATACGGAGATGTTCGCGCCCATGCGGATCAGCTCGTTGACGTGCATGAAGCGGTTTTCAAAGATATTTTCGGTGATGGTGGAGGTGCCGTCGGTCTGGGTGGCGAGGGCCATGAACTGGGCCTGCATGTCGGTGGGGAAGCCGGGGTACTCCTCGGTGGAGATGTCGACGGCCTTGAGGGCGCTGGCGCCCTCGGAGCGGACGCGGATGTGGTCGGAGTTGACGTCGAGGCGGACTCCGGCGCTCTCGAGCTTGGCGATCAGGGAGCCGAGGTGGGCGGGCTCGCAGCCGTCCACGTTCAGGTCGCCGCCGGTGATGGCTCCTGCTATCAGGAAGGTTCCTGCCTCGATGCGGTCGGGGTTGATGCGATGGCGCGCTCCGTGCAGCTTGGTGACTCCCTTGACCTTGATGGTCGAGGTGCCGGCGCCTTCGATCTGGGCTCCCATGGCGATGAGCAGAGCGGCGAGGTCGGTGACCTCGGGTTCGCGGGCGCAGTTCTCGAGCAGGGTCTCGCCCTCGGCGAGGGTCGCGGCCATCAGGATGTCCTCGGTGCCGGTGACGGTGATCTTGTCGAAGACGATGTGGGCGCCTTTCAGGCGGTCGGCACGGGCCTCGAGGTAGCCGTGCTCCTGGGTGATCGCGGCTCCCATCTGTTCGAGCGCCTTGATGTGAAGGTCGATCGGGCGGCCGCCGATGGCGCAGCCGCCGGGCATCGCGACTCGAGCGATGCCGGTGCGGGCGATGAGCGGTCCCAGAACCAGCGAGCTGGCGCGCATGGTCTTGACGATCTCGTACTTGGCGACCGGATCGGAGAGCACGGCGCACTGGATGCGAGTGCGGTGCTGGGCGCGGCCGTAGCCGAGCTCGACCTGCGCTCCCATGCTCTCGAGCAGGCGGCGTTCGGTCTCGATGTCGCGCACCTGGGGGATGTTCTCGAGGATCACCTCATCCTCGGTGAGGATGGCGGCGGCCATGCAGGGCAGAGCGGAGTTCTTGGCTCCGGAGACTTTGATGGTTCCGAGCAGAGGGTTGCCGCCGCGTACAACGAACTTGTCCATCCCTTCAGTTTACGGGGTTTTTACGTGCAAAACGGGGTAGCTGCGAAGGTACCGGGAGGGACGCTCGGTCAGCTTCCGGCGAGCTCCGGGAGTTCCTCGACCATCTGGAGCTGCTGAAGCCGGAGGCTGCTCGGTGTGGTGGAGTTGAGCCAGGCCTCGAACTCGGGGGCGGGGCGGAGGCCGAGGGTGGAGCGCAGGTAGAGGGCGTCGTGGAAGCTGGTGGACTGGTAGTTCAGCATGATGTCGTCGGCTCCGGGGACGCCCATGATGAAGTTGACGCCAGCGGCGCCGAGCAGGGTGAGGAGTGTGTCCATGTCGTCCTGGTCAGCCTCGGCGTGGTTGGTGTAGCAGATGTCGGCGCCCATGGGCAGGCCGAGGAGTTTGCCGCAGAGGTGGTCCTCTAACCCGGCGCGAATGATCTGTTTGCCGTCGAAGAGGTACTCGGGGCCGATGAAGCCGACGACGGTGTTGACGAGCATGGGCTGAAAGTGGCGGGCGACGGCGTAGGCGCGGGCCTCGAGGGTCTGCTGGTCGACGCCCAGGCCGTCGACGCCAAGGTGGGCGTTGGCGGAGAGGGCGGATCCCTGACCGGTCTCGAAGTACATGATGTTCTCGCCGCCGGGCTCCTGTTCCCCGGGGAGAACTCCGATGCCGCCGCGCTTCAGGGCGCGGGCTTGCTGGTGAGCCTCGTCCAGCAGGGAGAGGGAGATGCCGAAGCTGGTATTGGTCGCCTCCGTGCCGCCGATGGACTGGAAGAGCAGGTCGAGCGGGGCGTTCTGGCGCATGGCCTCCATCTGGGTGGTGATGTGGGCGAGCACGCAGGACTGGGTGGGGATGGCGTAGCGGGTGCGGGCGCGGTCGATGAGGTGAAGCAGGCTGGTGAGGGTATGGACGTTGTCGGAGACGGGGTTGATGCCGATGACGGCGTCTCCCGAGCCGAGCAGGAGGCCGTCGAGCATGGAGGCGGCGATGCCGCGGGCGTCGTCGGTGGGGTGATTGGGCTGGAGCCGGGTGGAGAGCCGGCCCGGTAGACCGACGGTGGTGCGGAAGCGGGTGACGACGCGGATCTTGCGCGCGACGAGGACGAGGTCCTGCAGGCGCATGATCTTGGAGACGGCGGCGGCTATTTCGGGGGTGAAGGCGCGGTGGAGCGAGCGGAGGAGCTCAGGCGTGGCTTTGTCGGAGAGCAGGAGGTCGCGGAGCTCGCCGACGGTGAGGTGGGAGATGGGGGCGAAGGCCTGGACGTCGTGCTGGTCGTAGATGAGGCGGGTGATCTCGTCGGTGTCGTAGGAGACGATGGGCTCGGAGAGGAAGGTCTTGAGGGGGAGATCGGCGAGGGCGAGCTGGGCGGCGATCCGCTCCTGCGCGCTGGCGGCGCTGATGCCGGCGAGATCGTCGCCGGAGCGGGCGGGCGAGGCCTTGGCGAGCAGGCGGGCGAGCGTGGGGAAGGTGTAGCGGACCTGGCCGATGGTGTGGGTGTGGGACATGTCGCTCCTACGCTGACCTTGGTATTTCGAGCAGTGCGGCGGTTTCGAGCCGCTCGATGCCGCGTTCGGCGAAGGCCTGATTGGTGGACTCGATGCTGCCGGTCTGTCCGACCGCGCGGCAGGCATCTTCGAGGACGATGCACTCGAAGCCGAGCTCGGCGCCATCGAGGGCACAGAAGCGGACGCAATAGTCGTAGGCGAGTCCGACCAGGAACAGGCGCTTGAGGCCGCGTTCGCGCAGATACCCAGCCAGGCCGGTAGGCGTGCGGTCATTCTCGCAGAAGGCGGAGTAGGAGTCGATCTCCGGGCGAAAGCCTTTTCTCAAAATCAGCTCGGCGTGCGGCAGGTCGAGGTCGGGGTGGAATGCGGCGCCGGTGGTGGCCTGCAGACAGTGATCGGGCCAGAGCGTCTGGGGGCCGTAGGGAACCGCGATCGTTTCGAAGAGCCGCCGGCCGGGGTGTGAGCTGGCGAAGGAGATGTGGCCGAGGGGGTGCCAGTCCTGGGTGAGTACGACGTGTTCGAATTCGGTGCCGAGGCGGTTGATGAGCGGGACTACCTCGTCGCCGCGATCGACGGCGAGGGAGCCGCCGGGGCAGAAGTCGTTCTGGACGTCGATGACGAGGAGGACGTCGGTGGAGATGGGGCGCGGGCTCACGGAACTATCTTATGCCGGCAGATGGCAGATGGCAGCGTGACGGGGCCGGGAGTTAGGCGTTTGGAACGGGGGGGAGGTTGAAGAAGCCAAGGAAGTTCGGGCTGGTATACGAAACGACGAAGCTGTCCCAGAGGTCGGCGCGTAGGCAGGCGCCGGGGAGATCGGGCATGTTCATGAACCCACCGTAGAGGGAGTGGATGAAGTGATTCCTGGGATAGACGGCGGAGGGTTCCTGGGGAAGGGCAAGGGTCTCCTGGGGGGTGGGAGAGGCAGCGGGGGGCGTGGTGGCCTCGGGCGCCAGCTCACATGCGGGTTCGTTTGTCGGTTCGCTTGCCTGGTCAGGGTCGGGGTCACGCTGGGGGGACGCTTCGGTGAGGTCGCTGGGGAGGTTGGCGAGATCGAGTGTCATGGTTCTCCGATGGACTCAGCGTAGGCCGAGTTCGTGAGCGCCGCCATGACATAAATCCGACAATTGCGGACATCCTCCCTGAGCACAGCGGCTATGGGGATGGAGGCAGAGGAGATCTCGTCAGGGCTGCTGGAGCTCAGGATGGTGTTTAGGGGGCAGGGCGAGCGAGAGGCCGATGGTGATGCCAAGAAGGACGAGGATGACCGCGAGTGAGGGCAGCGGGCCGATCTCCAGCCAGCGGGCGGTGAGCATCTTGAGGGCGGCGAAGGCGAGGACTGCGGCCAGGCCGTAGTGGAGGAAGCGGAGCCGCTCGAGCAGGTGGGCGAGCAGGATGTAGAGCGAGCGCAGTCCCATGACGGCCATGATGTTGGAGGTGTAGGCGAGGAAGGGGTGGCGGGTGATGGAGAGGACGGCGGGGATGGAGTCGAGGGCGAAGACCACGTCGGTGAACTCGATGGCGAGCAAGGCGAGGAAGAGGACGGTCATCATCGGGCGGCCGTCTTCGCGGACCCAGAAACGGTCTTGGCGCAGGCTGACGGGGCGGAGCCGGGCGATCCAGGTGATCCAGACGGGGGTGGCGGGTTCGCCTTTTTCCTCCTGGGGGAAGAGGAGGCGGATGGCGGCGATGAGCAGGAGGGCGGCGAAGAGGTAGCTGATCCAGTGGAAGCGGGCGAGCAGGCCGAGGCCGGCGGCGACGAAGGCTCCACGCAGGAGGATGGCGCCGGCGACTCCCCAGAAGAGGACCTTGGGCTGGTGGGCGCGGTCGATCTGGAAGAGGCGGAAGAGCAGGAGAAAGACGAAGAGGTTGTCGATGGAGAGGGACTGCTCGATGGCGTAGCCGGCGAGGTACTGGGTCGCGCTGAGGCTGCCCATGGAGCGGAAGAGGAAGGCGGAGAAGGCGAGCGAGGCGGCGACCCAAAGGGTGGTGGCGACGGCGGCGGTGGTGGTGCTGCGCCCGGGGCGGATGCGGGCGTAGAGGAGCTCGATCGCTAAGAGAGCGAGCAGGAAGAGATGGAAGCCGATCCAGTGGCTGAGGGGCGTGGGGGGCATGCTTGACTATGGTAGACCGGGACGGTTGGAGGGACGGAGGAAAACGGTGGTCCTGCGCACCAAGCCCACCTTAGCGACGGTGAGGCCGTCGCGAAGATGGGGCCCGAGGTTGGTCTCCCGGTTCGAGCGTTGGAGGGCAAATACAGGGTCTCTCCACTGCGCGATGGACGGTAGGGCTGTCCATCGCTTCGGTCGAGATGACGTTTCTTGGTGGGCGAGAGGGCGGCTTTGTAAGGTGCCGGGGCGGCGATCAGGGGCGCTGGTCGAGGAGGCGGATCATTTCGAGGAAGAGGTCGGCGGAGATTTGGAGGGAGTGGGGGCTGATCTTGTCCATGGTGTCCTCGGCGGTGTGGTGGTAGCCGTCGGGGGTCTGGGAGGTGTGGGGGCCGTAGTCGAGGTCGATGAGGTCGAGGACGGGGACGCCGCGCTGCTGGAAGGGGAGGTGGTCGTCCTCGACGGCGTTGGAGTTCTTGTAGATGTAGGCGGCGTGGCCGGTGTTCTTGGCGGCAGTCTTGAGCAGGTCGCGCAGCCAGGGGGTGGAGTTCTCTTCGAAGTCGATGTTGAGGTCCTTGTCGCCGATCATGTCGGCGAGCAGGAGGGCCTTGATCTTGGGCAGGGTGCCGTCCTGGGACCACTTGGCGGCGAGGTGGCGGGTGCCGTAGAGGGAGTCGGAGCTGGACCACTGCTGGATGGCCTCTTCGCCGTCGTCGAAGACGAGCCAGACGCTCGAGCCTGCGGGGGGATGGGCGCGGAGGTAGTGGCCGATCTCGATGAGCAGGGCGGTGGTGCAGGCTCCGTCGTTGGCGCCGATGAAGTTGATGTCGCGGAGCGGGTAGTTGGTCTCGTAGTGGGTGGCGAGGACGATGATGCCGCTTTTTTTGCCGGGGTAGCGCACGATGTAGTTGCGCATGGCGACCGGGCCGATGGGGGTGTTGACGGTGAAGCTGTCGGTCTCGAACTGGCCGTGGGCGGCCTCGGGGGCGAACTGGGACCTGATGAACTGTTCGGCGGCGAGGTGGCCGGGGGAGTTGACGTAGCGGTGCGGGGCGGCGTTCACGTACTGCTGGGTGAGGTTGTAGACGGCTTGTCCGCTGATGTGGCCGTTCTGGGCGGGTGCTGCTTGAGCGAGGCCGAAGAGCAAAAGCAAAAACGAAAGCAACCGCGGGTCCTTCGACTGCGCCTTCGCGGTGAGGCTGCGAGGGCTGCGCTCAGGATGACACTCTTTGAAAAATGGTGCGAGTGCCCCGTGCTCAGACTTTCTCCTTCGCGCGAGTGCGCTGGGCGCAGGATGACGGTCTGTGGTGGGGGCACCGGGCATCATGCGGACTTGGCCTGGTCTTTCTTCTTCGAGGGGTTGACGAGGAAGGCCGCGCCGACGCCGATGAAGTAGAGGACCAGCATGGGCGAGGCGAACAGGCACATGCTGAAGACGTCGGGCAGCGGGCAGATGACGGCGGTGATGATGAAGATGAGGAGGATGGCGTAGCGGACGTGCTTGAGCAGGAACTTGCCGTCGACGATGCCGAAGAGCGCCAGGAAGAAGATGATGACGGGCAGCTCGAAGGTGGCGCCGAGGGCGAGGACGATGGCCAGGAAGAAGCCGGTGTAGTCGTCGATGGTGATGATGGGATGGAACTGCTTGCCGAATCCGTTGATGAGGACGTTGAGCGCGCCGGGCAGGACGTAGCGGTAGCCGAACCAGGCTCCTCCGAGGAAGAGGGTGACGGTGGCGGCCATGAAGGGGACGACGTAGCGCTGCTCGTGGCGGTAGAGCCCGGGGGAGATGAAGAGCCAGACCTGGTAGAGGATGAAGGGGCTCGCGAGGATGGCGCCACCGTAGAGCGAGGTCTTCAGGTAGAGGTTGAGGCCGTCGGTGGGGTGGGTGTAGTTGAGCGGGATGTGGAGCTGGTCGAGCGGCGCCTGGATGAAGGCGTAGAGCTTGACGTGGAAGATGTAGGCGACGATGAAGCCGAGGACGAGGTAGAGGACGGAGTGGATGAGGCGCTTGCGCAGCTCGTCGAGGTGCTCCATCAGGCTCATGCCGGGTAGTTCGGCTCGGTCGGAGACGGCGGTGCGGACGTTGTCGATGAGGTCAGCCATGCAGGGTCTCCTCGCTGGCTGTGTGTGCGGGTTCGGGGGTGTGGGGCTCGACGCGGGGGACGGCGTTGATGAAGGGGGCGAGCGAGGACGATGAAGAAGAGGAGGAATGCGGCGTGGGAAGGCCGGTCGCCGGCGGCAGGATGTTGAGATCGCCCGAGGTGGCGATGGGGAGCGGCTCGGATTCGGGCTGGACTGGGGCTGAGGCTGCGACGGCGGCGGCCTCGGCTTGCGCGGCGGCGGGGTCCTGCATGGCGGTGCGCAGGTGGGGGTGGTCTTCGCCTCCGGGTGGGGGCAGGGCGGGAGCGACCGGCGCGGCGGCCTGCAGCTCGGCAATCTTCTTCTGCTTTTCGGCCTGCTCGGAGATGCGGAGTTCTTCTTCCATCTGCAGGCGGAACTCGTTGGAGGCGCGGCGGAACTCGCCCATGAGCTTGCCGATCTGGCGCGCGAGTTCAGGCAGTCTCTTTGGACCAAAGAGGATCAGTGCCAACAAGAAGATAAAGGCGCTATCGCCCAGGCTCGGCATACGTATCTTCTATGATACGGCTTGGCTGGGGGTGGAACAAATGGGCGGCGGCGGGGGTAGGGGTGATGTAGGATAGGACCACCGCCGAAGTTGCATTTCTGGACCCCGGCGCGGCGAGAAGCATGCATCGATTCGGTGCCGGTCTCGTCTAATGACTGATCGCCAACGGCTCCGGCCGGGTACGCGGTCGAAGAGGAAGGGGTTGCAACATCCCCGTGGGTTGGGTGCGGAGTTGCCGTGGAGTTAGGCAGACGCACAGCGAATCCACTGCGACCTTGGCTGTACTTGCTTTCAACATCCCCGTCCAGAAGCGCACGACGCCCAGCGGTTGAGGGTCGCCCCGCAGTCTGGACTGAAGGCGGAGTAATTTGACTGGACTCATGGAAGAGGCCCCGGCGCTGGCTGTGGGAGACACATGTTCGCTTGATAACTACCTGTCGCAACCGGACCATACGATGGACGCCCGGATCGAGGCGGCGCGCCGCACGCTGGGCGCGGACGTGGTTCTGCTGGGGCATCACTACCAGCGGGATGAGGTGATCCGGTTCGCGGACTTTACCGGCGATAGCTATAAGCTGTCGAAGGTGGCCGCGGAGACCTCGGCCAAGTACATGCTGTTCTGCGGCGTACACTTTATGGCGGAGACGGCCGATGTGCTCGGCCAGCCGTGGCAGCAGGTGATTCTGCCGGATCTGAATGCGGGCTGCTCGATGGCGGATATGGCGGAGATCGGGCAGGTCGAGGACTGCTGGGACTCGCTGGAGCGGGCGGGGCTGACGGCGGACATGATTCCGCTGACCTATATGAACTCGGCGGCGAACATCAAGGCGTTCTGCGGCGAGCGCGGCGGCCTGGTGTGTACGTCGTCGAATGCGCGCGGCGCGTTTGAGTGGGCGTTTGCGCGGGCGGACAAGATTCTGTTTCTGCCGGATCAACATCTGGGGCGGAACACGGCGTTTGCCATGGGAATTCCGCTGAGCGAGATGGTGGTCTGGGATCCGTACCAGATCAACGGCGGGGTGACGCCGGAGCGGTTGAAGGCGGCGAAGGTGATTCTGTGGAAGGGGCACTGCTCGGTGCACCAGAGATTTTTGCCGGAGCATGTGGACCGGGTGCGGCGTGAGGAGCCGGGGATGCAGGTGATCGTGCATCCGGAGTGCCGCTGGGAGGTCTGCCAGAAGGCGGACGCGCTGGGTTCGACGGAGCGGATCATCCAGGTGATCGAAGCGGCGCCGGAGGGTTCGAGCTTTGCCGTTGGCACCGAGATCCACCTGGTGAACCGGCTGGCGAAGCGGTTCGCGCCGCTGGGTAAGCGGGTGATTACGCTGGACGATGCGGGCTGCCTATGCACTACTATGTACCGCATCTCGCCGCAGCACCTGGCGTGGTCGCTGGAGAACCTGGTGGAGGGGCGCGTGGTGAACCGGATCAAGGTGGCGGAGGACGTGAAGCAGTGGGCGCGGGTGGCGCTCGACCGGATGCTGGAGGTGCGGTGAGCAAGACGTTTACGGTTGCGGAGGCGCAGGTGCTGCTGCCGGTGCTGGACTCTCTGCTGCGGCGAGCGCAGACGATGGCGACGCGCGCCGGCGAACTCGATGGGGAGATGCAGGCGTTGAGCCAGCGCATCTTTCTGGCGGGCGGCATGCACGTCGATGTGGTGGCGGCGGCGCGGCGGCGGGCGGAGCGGGAGAAGTCCGTGCAAGGGGCGAAGGACACGCTGGGCGAGATCGGCGCGATCGGGGTGCAGGTGCAGGATCTGGAGACGGGGCTGCTCGACTTTCCCTGCCAGATCGGTGGCGAGACGGTGCTGCTGTGCTGGAAGATGGGAGAACCGGCGATCACGCACTGGCATGGTCTGGAAGAGGATTACAGCGCGCGCAAGCCGCTCGATGGGCGGTTCGACAAGAGCGAGCGAGAGCGGCCGAACTGAAGGGTTCCTCGGTTTCAGCAGTTCAGAGATACTTGTAGCGCCGTCAGCGCAATCGATCCGAGGGATCAGGTTATGACCGCTCTCAAAACTTCTTTTGGACCTGCTCAGACCGGACACCTACGTGGCCTTCGTGTCGTCACGGAATCGAGTGGTGCGGATGCAGGCGATGCGACGTCAGTGATCTTGTCGCTTTTCGCGGGGGATCGGAGCCGTGTCGAGTCGCTGGTATCGGCGTCCAGCGCAGATCGCATCGAGCGTCGCGATCTGCGGATTTTGAGGAGCTCACGCGTCGATTTAATGGCTTTTCAGAGAGACTCCTTCATGAGTCGCTTTGTTGTGGGATGGCTGGGGACGAACGCCCCGTGGTCACATGGTCGGGCGACAGGCCCCGGGGGCTGTGCGCGTGGTCGGAGAGCCGGACGATCAGCCATCTGGAGCTGCCGAACGGTGAGATGCGCGAGCGGAGCACATGATGCATTCATAAGATCACGAGTCTCATGGAAGAGGTCTTCGCCGATGCGGATTTCCAGCCTCCGAAGGGGTTCAAAGAGATGCCTGTTTACCCGCGCCGTTTCACCGTGCTTCGGCTGGACTTAAGGGGATTACGGCGGCGTCTCGGCTGGGCGCTGCGTGGTTAGTCAGAAAAGGGCCGGCCGAAGTGATCCTTTGTTGGCTCAACTGCGGGATTCGGCTATGCGAGGCATTCGGTTTGCCTTGGCCTGAAATGACAAATCGGCAATTTTTCTCGTTTATAGTGGGTTCAGTGCAGAAGATCGAGACCCAAGCGTTCCGCTACTCTGTGTCGAGCACGGCATTGCTGTTCCGCAACCGAGGCAGATGCTGTGCGAGGTGATGCAGGGAATAGAAGGTCACCCTAGCTTCGGAAGAGATGGACGCGAAGATTCAATGCCGTTAGTCCCAGCAAGTAGCAGCCAACAACCAACCACGAAAGAGCGAGAGTTATGAAGAAACTGACAACAGCGTTCGGCGCCCCCGTTAGTGACAACCAGAACATCAAGACCGCTGGCAAGCGGGGACCGGCCCTGCTCCAGGATGCATGGTTTCTCGAGAAGATGGCGCACTTCGACCGCGAGGTGATTCCGGAGCGGCGTATGCATGCCAAGGGCGCAGGCGCGTTCGGAAGCTTCACGGTGACGCACGACATCACCAAGTACACCAAGGCGAAGATCTTCTCCGAGATCGGCAAGACCACGCCGATGATGGCCCGTTTCTCGACGGTTGCCGGTGAGCGTGGCGCGGCCGATGCCGAGCGCGACATCCGCGGCTTCGCGATGAAGTTCTATACCGAAGAGGGCAACTGGGATCTGGTGGGCAACAACACGCCGGTCTTCTTCCTGCGTGATCCGCTCAAGTTCCCCGACCTGAACCATGCGGTGAAGCGCGATCCGCGCACCGGTCTGCGCAGCGCCAACAACAACTGGGACTTCTGGACGAATCTTCCCGAGGCGCTGCACCAGGTCACGGTGGTCATGAGCGATCGTGGCATCCCGCGCAGCTTCCGCCACATGCACGGCTTCGGCAGCCACACCTACAGCTTCCTCAACGCGGAGAACAAGCGTTTCTGGGTGAAGTTCACCTTCAAGACGCAGCAGGGGATCCAGAACCTGACGGACCAGGAGGCGGAGGCTCTGGTGGGTCAGGATCGTGAGAGCCATCACCGTGACCTGTACGAGTCGATCGAGAAGGGTGACTTCCCCCGCTGGACGCTGTATGTGCAGGTCATGAACGAGGAGGATGCGAACACCTATCACATCCATCCGTTCGATCTCACCAAGGTCTGGCCGCACGCGGATTATCCGCTGATCGAGGTTGGTTATTTCGAGCTGAACCGGAATCCCAACAACTTCTTCGCCGAGATGGAGCAGGCTGCCTTCGCGCCGACGAACATCGTTCCGGGAATCGGCTTCTCGCCGGACAAGATGCTGCAGGGCCGCCTGTTCTCCTACGGCGACGCGCAGCGCTACCGCCTCGGGGTCAATCACTATCTGATCCCGGTGAATGCGGCCAAGTGCCCGGTGCACGCTTACCATCGTGACGGCGCGATGCGCATCGACGCCAACTATGGCGGTGCGATCAGCTACGAGCCGAACAGCTACGGCGAGTGGCAGGAGCAGCCCGATTACTCGGAGCCGCCGCTGGCCATCAACGGCGATGCGCACAACTTCGACTTCCGGGAGGACGATCACGACTACTACTCGCAGCCCGGCAATCTCTTCCGTATGCTTTGCCCGGCGGAGCAGCAGCGCCTGTTTGAGAACACCGCTCGCTCCCTCGCGCCGGCCTCGAAGGAAGTTCGGGATCGCCACGTTGCGAACTGCAGCAAGGCGGACCAGGCTTACGGCGAGGGTGTTGCCAAGGCTCTGGAAGCCGTCCTCGCAGCGCAGAAGTAGGTCGAGGCGAATCTTGCCTGAGCGGAGTTGATGTTCGTATCGTAACGATTCGTACGTAGTGGAGGAGAGCGGCCAGTTGATGGCCGCTCTCCTTTTTGGGGGGAGGGCTGGTTGGATGAAGGGTGCTAATATCGCGCTGTCGGCGCTCTCGTTTGGGCGCGAGTTGCGTCGAAGAGATAAGTTCCCGAGATGAGTTTGTCCCGCGATGGGTGATGCAGTTGGATGGATCTGAAGGAGTGCTTGCGATGAGTGTGCTGGTGGTCCGGATTCGGCGTTGGGCTGGTCTCTCTGCATTGCTGGTGCTGCCGCTGCTGGCGGGATGCGCAGGATTCTTCCCGAAGACCACGTCGACGACCAGCACGGGCACGGGCAGCGGCGGGACAACGACGAGCAATACGGGGGACTACGCCTATGTCGCCAGCTCGTTTCTCAGCGGATCGACGGCGATCTACACGCTGACGGGGTTCTCGGTGGGCTCGGGGGCGCTGGCGAAGCTGAGCGGATTTCCGGTGACGCTTCCGTTTGCGCCGATAACGACGGCGATCACCCCGGCGAATACCTACCTGTATGTGGGGGGCCAAGGCTCCATCTACGGCTACGCTATCTCGTCGACGGGCGCGCTGACGCAGCTGGGGAGCAACGGCAGCGTGATCCTGGCAACGGCGAATGTGGTGGCGATGGACATCTCGCCGGATGGGCAATGGCTGTTCGCGTTGGATAGCAATGGGTCGACGATTGATGAGTACCAGATTCAGGCGAACGGCCTGCTGGCGCCTACCACCGGCACGGCCTATGCGGTGGCGTCGGGCACGCCGGTGGTGCCGAGCGGGATCCGGGTATCGAAGAACCCCAATAATGCATATCTGGCGGTCGCCCTGGGGACGGGCGGCGATCTGCTGTACACCCTGAACACCAGTACTGGGGGGATCACGTTCGTCACCGCGGTGCCCCCGCCGACCACGTCGACGGCGGATCAGGCGGTGACGTTCGATGCGTCGGGAGCTACGTTGTATGTGGCCCGGAGCGGGACGTACGGAGGGCTGGTGCCGTTCGCGATCGGCCAGGGGGGAACTCTGACGGCGGTGAGCGGGGCTCCGTTTGCTCTGGGCGCAGGGCCGTCGTCGATTGTGATCGACTCTACCGGGAAGTATGTCTATGTGGGGAACAAGGTCAGCGGGACGATCTCAGGGTTTTCGATTGGCTCGGGCGGCGTGCTGACGGCGTTGTCTGGCTCGCCGTATGCGAGCGGGAGCGGGGTTGCGTCGCTGGGGCGGGACAACAGTGGGACGTACCTGCTGGCGGCGGCGGTCAATGGAGGACCGGACGTGCAGATGTATACCTTCGACAGCACCACGCCGGGGAAGCTGGACCCCTCGGGCACGGCGTTCACGGGAAATCCAATTGAGCCGGCAGGAGCGCTCTCCGTGGCGCTGACCCACTGACACGGACTTATCCAAATTGTGCGGAAAACCCCGTCCTTCAGGGCGGGTAATTCACCAGGAGGTGAACATGGTCGTCCTCGCCGTCGAACTCGACCAGTTCGGCTTCAAAGTCCTTACAGACGCCGGAAAAGATTTCCCGCAGATCGTCGAGTATCTTTTGGGTGAAGACCTCGCGCCGATAT
>DATMOB010000059.1:0-15406 GCA_035568455.1 Granulicella sp. | reverse complement strand
GGAAGCTGCGGGGGCGCACCCATCTCGATCATCCGCCAGTACATCGAGCAACAACAAACACCGAGTTGAGGACAGCTTCGCTGTCCGCGCTCTACATCCCCGCCCTGAAGGACGGGGTTTTCCGCACAATTTGGATAAAGGGGGCTGGTGCTGTGGGAGGCGGGAGCGTGGTGCGCGGAAGGAGGTGTGTCTGCAGTGGGATTCGGCATCGGATCTACTTCCTGGCCGGGGATAGCGAGGCGCGCACAGTCGCGGCCGCTGCGTTTGGCCTGGTACAAGGCCCGGTCGGCGCGTTGCAGCAGAGAGTCGATGTCTTCATCATCCACCCATTCGGCAACGCCGATGCTAAGGGGAAGCCGCGTTGGAGTCTGCCCGGACTGCTCGCGTCGTGTGAGTGCTTCGCGGATCCGTGCCGCGGTCTGCATGGCCTGTTCGCCGGTCGTCTCCGGGAGGAGGAGCAGAAACTCATCTCCGCCGAAGCGGCCCAGATTGTCGTACTCCCGCACGACGGAGTGGATGCTACGGGCGACTGTCAGGAGGGCGTGGTCGCCGGCGGCGTGTCCGTGGCGGTCGTTGATCGCCTTGAAGCGGTCGAGGTCGATCAGGAGGATAGACAAGGGAAGCTGTCTGCGGCGATGGCGCGCAATCTCCACCGTCAAGGCCATCTGGATGCCCTCACGGTTGAAGGCTCCAGTGAGGAAGTCGAGCCGCGCCTGCTCCTGCACCTGCTCGGCGATGGCGTACGCGAACATGGCGAGATAGAAGATGCCGTTGCTGCAGACGAAGATCACCGAGAGCATCAGGGTGATCGTTTGGAGGCTGCCTCGCGCCAGGAAGTCGCCCGGTACGCCGTGCAGCGCTACAAAGAGCGCATCGCCCAGCGTGAGCAGGGCGAAGCCGGTCAGCGAGGCACCGAACAGGAGCAGGTGCGGGCGCCCGGCGGCGGCGCGGAACAGACGCAGCGCCATCAGGATCCGCGCCAGGGCAAAGACCGAGGTCGCGGCGAGAACGCGTAGCGCCGGCCGGTCGTGGATCTCGGTGAAGTAAAAGACAAGTACGGCTGTGAGGGCGGCTACTCCACAGAGCAGGGGGAAATGGTCCTTGCCGTCGTCCGACGCGAATTGAGCAGGCTTTGCACGGTGGTGTTCAGCCTGGAAGAACCGGAGGATTCCCCGGTACAGAAAGAGATAGCTGATGATGACGAATTCATTCCCGCCGACCACCGAAAGGAGGTGCGGAACGACGTTGCGGGTGGCCAGCAGCAGGGTTGCCGGAGCGGCCAGGGCGAATCCAAGAGCGATCGAACCCACCCCGCGCAGCTGCGGGTAAAGCCTGCGCATGCCGAGCAACATAACTGCGAAGACGGATAGCAGAAGGCATTGGCACGCGACGAGGGTGCGGATATCCAGCCAGGCAAGGAGGGGCATCAAAGTGGACCGTGGAGTTGCAGGTCCCACTATATCAAAGAGATGCAGCATTAAAGAGATGCAGCGACGCAATCGGTAGAAATAGCGTCGGTGTGGGTTGCCCAGGGTTTTTGGCGGAGCCTATACTCCTGGCTGTGCCGGCTGTTTGCGCTACGTTCGGACCGAAAGGGACGATCCACCATGGGCGACTCAGATTTGGAACGACAGATGGCAGAAGCGTTGAAGCCAGCGACAGGAAAGAAGGGAAATACTATGTCCTTAATGAACGCCCCGCAGAACACCCTTACCTTGGAGCAAGAGACAAATCCGTGGGAGGCGCAGGCTGCGCGCTTCGACTTTGCTGCCAAGAAGCTCAATCTGGACCAGGGAATCTGGAAGGTGCTGCGCTATCCGGCGCGGGAGATCATCGTCCACATCCCGGTGAGCATGGACGATGGCTCGATCGAAGTGTTCACCGGGTATCGCGTGCAGCACTCGATCGCTCGCGGTCCGGCCAAGGGCGGCATCCGCTATGCGCCCGATGTGTCACTCGACGAGGTGCGGGCGCTGGCCTCGTGGATGACGTGGAAGTGCGCCGTGGTCAACATCCCCTTCGGCGGCGCCAAGGGCGGGGTGGTCTGCGATCCCAAGAAGATGTCGCAGGGCGAGCTGGAGCGCATGACCCGGCGCTACACCGCAGAGCTGGTCGAGTTCATCGGCCCGGAGAAGGACGTTCCCGCGCCCGATATGGGCACCGACGAGCAGACCATGGCCTGGATCATGGATACCTACTCCATGCACCAGCGGCAGACGGTGACGGCGGTGGTGACCGGCAAGCCGGTGAACATCGGCGGCTCGAGGGGACGGCGGGAGGCCACGGGACGGGGCATCTCGGTGGTGTGCGATTCGGCGCTGAAGCAGCTGAACCTGCCGGTGGAGGGCTGCCGGGTGATCATCCAGGGCTTCGGCAACGTGGGCTCGAACGCGGCCAAGCTGCTGTTCGAGAAGGGCTACACGATCACCGGCATCGCCGAGTGGGACGGCGCTCTCTACAACGCCAAGGGGCTCGATATCCCGTCGCTGATGTCGCACCACAAGCGGGCGGGCACCGTCAACGGCTTCGCCGGGGGCGAGGCGGCCGATCCAGCCGAGCTGCTGACCCGGCCCTGCGAGATCCTGGTGCCGGCGGCGACTGAGAACGTCATCACCAGCCGCAACGCCGCGGCGCTCAACTGCCGCATCCTTTGCGAGGGTGCGAACGGACCCACCACGGTGGTCGCCGACGAGATCCTGGCCCAAAAGGGCGTCTTCGTCATCCCCGACATCCTGGCCAACGCCGGCGGCGTCACCACCAGCTACTTCGAGTGGGTACAGGACCGCATGGGCTACTTCTGGACCGAGGCCGAGGTCAACCAACGGCTGGACACGATCATGATCGAAAGCTTCAACGACGTCGTCCACTACGCCACCGCGCACGCGGTCAACAACCGCATCGCGGCCTACATGCTGGCCATCGACCGGGTGGCCTATACCACCAAGCAGCGCGGAATCTACGCCTGATCAATGAGGCGTAATCCCGGGGATGACGGCGGCCTGTTGCGAAAAGAAGCGCAACAGGCCGCCGCCCGGTGAACCCGCTTCCCGCCCGATTCCCGCCAATCGTATCCTCTCCCGACAAGTCATCCCGCGATGTGACAGAATGCTTCTAACGGTCGCGATTGATCGCCCGGCCCCGATGCGATGAACCTTCCCAATTCCATCACGATGAGCCGCATCGCCTGCGTACCTCTGCTTATCTGGCTCCTGTCGCCGGGATTCCCGTTGGCAGGAGGACACGGCGCCACCGGCCTGCGCGGCGGCGAGCAGGAGCTGATCGCCGCCGCGGTCTTCATCCTGGCCAGCATCACCGACGGGCTGGACGGCTATCTGGCGCGCAAACGCGGCCAGATCACCACAATGGGCATGCTGCTCGATCCGCTGGCGGACAAGCTGATGGTCTCGGCCGCCTTCATCATTCTGGTCGCCTACAACCCGCGCGTTGTGCCCCCCTGGATCGCGGTGCTGGTCATCGGCCGCGAGTTCCTGGTCTCGGGACTGCGCTCGATCGCCGCCGCCGAGGGCTTCACCATCCAGGCGTCGGAGATCGGCAAGCTGAAGACGGTCATCCAGATCGTCTCCGTGGTGGCCGCCATCCTGGCGCACCGCTGGGACTACTGGCTGTGGTTCCCGCAGTGGGGCGGCGGCTTCGTCATCGGCGTGAAGTTCATCGCGCTGACCGCCATCTACTGGATGGCCATCGTGTCGATCATCTCCGCCGTCGACTACTTCGTCGGCTTCTGGAAGAAGATCGACCACGCCTCGGACAAGCGCCGCGCCCGGCGCAGCTTCGTGCTCAACCGCAAGCAGAAACCAGCCGCGCCCCAGCAGTCGCCGCGCATCGGCTGAGGCCCACTTCAGAACGCTTCCTAGTCAGGAAAGCTCTGTAATGGCCCGGCGGTTCACTCGGACCACCGTTCCCTCGAGCCGCTTCGGGGACCGGCGCCCAGATCTTCGCCAGATATCGCCTCGGCCGCGGTGCGGAAGCATGCCGCGAAGAATTTGTTCTTTGCCCGTCAGCTCAACTCCTGTAGAACATGGAACATCATGAGTCTTCAACGGTGGGTTCGCGGAAGGGCTCGGCTCGCGGTCGATTCTCTGTTCTGCTCCTCTGCGCCGCAGGTCCGGCGTGTCGGCGACCGGGATTCAGGCTGGGTGATCCAGACCGATCCTCCGCCGGTGGTGTGCTATTGTGCCGGGGTAGGACTGGGGATCAGCTTTGAGCAGCAGTTGGCAAAGATCACCCCCCGCCCCGTCCTGGTCTTCGACCCCTCCCCGACCGGGATCGCCACCATGGCGAAGAGCGACGTCACCGGCCTGCACTTTTTTCCTGTTGGCCTTGCGGCGGAGCCGGGAACCGTCGAGTTTTCGCCTCCGAAAGACCCCGGCGAAGGCTCCTACTCCGTCGCTCGCGAGGGCGGCGACGTCGTCTCCTTCGAGTGCTGGAGCCTGCCTGCGATCATGGGCAAACATGGCCACTCCTCGATCGACCTGCTGAAGATGGATATCGAGGGCTTCGAGTACGACATCATCGACCGATTTCTGGACGAACGCATCCCCATTCGCCAGGTATGCGTCGAGTTCCATCCCTGGCTCCGGCCGGGACGAACGCTCAAGACCATCGCCAGGCTTCACCGGGCCGGCTACCGGATCATTCACAAACATCGCGGCGACCACACGTTTGTGCTCAAGGAATCGCGCTACCGACAGCTCTTGCAGAAGAGTTGACGCCCGCAGCTACGGGGCAACGTCCGTTGTTCCCAGACGTCCGCTCACCGCGTCCCGCAGGACAAAGCGAATGCGAGCCGTACCCGGCGGCGGCGTCACCTTGGTCTCGAGCGTAGCCGAAGCCCCACTCAGGCTGGCGGCGGAGCTCGTCTCCGATCCCAGCATGGTCACAGCGCGCGAGAGCATCCTCCCCTGTGCGGAGAAGCAAACGGCGAGAACGATGGTGTCGGCGTGCCGCTTTCCGCCCGGCTGGTCGCTCCAGGTCATCTGGCCGGCATCGACGCGCAGGGCGTAGAGATTGCCGCTCGTGTGCTCGGCCCGCACATGCAGGTCGGTGTACTGCAGCGTGCTCTCGGCCGCTCCGTAGAGGTCGAAGGCAAGCTGCTGCCGCGTGGGCGGCTCGGGCTTATCCGGCTCTGCGAAGTAGCCGTCGCGGGTCTGGGCGGTGAGTCCCGGCCGGAGGATTTCCACGCGGATGCGCCGGAACTGCTTGGGGTCGTTCGACGCCTCGGTCGGAGTGTAGGACAGCGTATGGAAGTGGACGCCTGCGTCCACGCTCTCTCCGATCTCGCGGTCCAGATCGTTGCGGTTTGCGTACGCCCGCCCGCCGCTCGATGGGGCGAGGCTGGCGAACTGCAGATCCTCGGTCGCCGGCTGGACGATCGCCCCGGAGTTGACGCTGTTGGTCTGGCTTTGCGTCTCGACCGTCACCATCCCATACGGCTTCAGTGTCGGCCCGAGAATGGAAAGCGTCACCCTCGCCTGCAGCATGGCGTTGGTGATGCGCCGAACGTATGCCTTCGCCGTCTCGGCGGCCTTGGCGTCGGGCTCCGCGGTGCTGATCGAGGGGAATCCATCGCCCACCCAGATCAGGTTCTTGCGTCCGGCGATGCCGCGCGTCGATTGCGCGATCTGCTCGAGCGCGCCGAGCGAAGCGAACATCGTCTCCGACGCCGCCGCTCCGAGCGTTCCGTTGTTGTACTTGCGCCACGGCACAGTGGCGTGGTGTGCCTTAAGCGCCTGCAGCAAGGCGTCGCGGTCCTGGGTGTAGTCGCGCAGTTCCTCGAAGTTCTTGTACGTTACCGCCATCAGAGCCGCCGGCTGGGGCAGCACCGCCGGCTGGGCGCTGAGCCACGCCGCCAGTTTCTGACGGGCATAAGACTCATCGGAGAAGCCCATATTCAGCTCGTCGAGCACCAGCACCGTCACCGGAGCCTGCCCGATCTTCGCGAGATCCGCCGTCGAACGAACGACGGCGGCTGCGGTCGATCCCGGAGGCATGGCGTGAATCGCGGGAGGATCGAAGCTGCGCACCGTCTGCGGCCGCCCGTCCTCATAGACGCGCACCTCGTCCGGCCGGAGATTGAGTACCGGCTCTCCCTTACTGTCCGTTACCGATAGGTCCAGCACCACCAGCCGGCTGTCGACCTTCATAGTCGGCGTAGCGGAGCCTCCCTGCGCCATTGCCGATGGAACCGCGAGCCCAAAAACCGCAGCCAGCAGCAGGCACGCCCGCTGCGCAGCCGACGAACGCAGCCGGCGCAGGCAGCCGCAGGCCGCTCTTCCTGGCTGCCCCGCAGCGTGAGCGCAGCCGATCCTGTGTGGCATAGAGATGTCCCCTCGCAACCGACGCAGAGCGCCCGCGGCTTGAACTCATGAATTGCAGTGAGCCTCGATTATACGGTTAGCGTCGATTGCAATCAGGGCTGCCTTTGCTCGAAAACGGACATCTTCTACTTCGATCAACGCAGGCGGAGACGTGGCAGCGCAGTCAATTGCTACTGCAGGATCGGCACCCCGGCCAGGCCCTGTGCGATTCTCTGCTGCCACTCCGCCGGACCGGTCTGGTGCACGCTGGTGCCCTTGCTGTCGACCGCCACGGTCACCGGCATGTCGACCACCGCGAACTCGTAGATCGCCTCCATGCCCAGGTCCTCGAAGGCCAGAACGCGAGCCTGCTTGATCGCCTTCGAGACCAGGTAGGCCGCTCCGCCCACCGCCATCAGATAAACGGCCTCGAACTCGCGGATGGCGGCGATCGCCTCCGGTCCGCGCTCCGCCTTGCCGATCATGCCACGCAGCCCGGTGGCGGCGAGCATCTGGCGGGTGAACTTATCCATGCGGGTCGCGGTCGTCGGTCCAGCCGGACCCACCGCCTCGTCGCCGACCGCATCCACCGGTCCGACGTAGTAGATGAAGCGGCCGCGGAAGTCGACAGGGAGCTGCTCGCCGCGGTTCAGCAGATCGGTCAGGCGCTTGTGCGCGGCGTCGCGCCCGGTCAGCAGCTTGCCCGAGAGCAGCACCACCTCGCCCGGCTTCCAGGTCTTCACCTCGTCGTGGGTCACGGTGTCGAGATTCACCCGCCGCGCCGTGCGCACGTCGTACTCGAGCTTCGGCCAGGCGTCGATCGAGGGCGGATCGGCCATTACCGGGCCCGATCCGTCGAGCCGTATGTGCAGATGCCGGGTCGCCGCGCAGTTGGGGATCATCGCCACCGGAAGGTTGGCCGCGTGGGTGGGGAAGTCCTTGATCTTGATGTCGAGCACGGTGGTCAGGCCGCCGAGCCCCTGCGCCCCGATGCCCAGCTGATTCACCTTCTCGTAGAGCTCGATGCGCAGCTGCTCGATCTTGGTCTGCGGCCCGCGCGCGATCAGTTCCTGCATGTCGATCGGGTCCATCAGCGACTCCTTGGCCAGCACCATGGCCTTCTCCGCGGTGCCGCCGATGCCGATGCCCAGCATCCCCGGCGGACACCAGCCCGCACCCATGGTCGGCACCGTCTTCAGCACCCAGTCGGCGATCGAGTCCGAGGGGTTTAGCATGGCGAACTTCGACTTGGCCTCCGAGCCTCCGCCCTTGGCTGCGAGCGTGATGTCGACCGCGCCGCCTTCGACCAGCTCGACCACCACCATCGCCGGAGTGTTGTCGCCGGTGTTCTTGCGGGTGAAGGCGGGGTCGGCCAGCAGGCTCGGGCGCAGCGTGTTGTCCGAATTCTTCCAGGCGCGCCGCACGCCCTCGTCGACCATCTGCTGCATGGTCATCATGCCCTTGGCTGCGCTCGGCTCCCACTGCACCGTCATGCCCACCTTGACGAAGGCGGTGACGATGCCGGTGTCCTGGCAGATGGGGCGGTGGCCCTCGAAGCACATGCGCGAATTGATCAGGATCTGCGCCATGGCGTCCTTGGCCGCGGGGCTCTGCTCGAGCTCATACGCGCGCGCCAGGTTGGTGATGTAGTCCACGGGATGATAGAAGCTGATGTACTGCAGCGCTGCGGCTACACTCTCGATGAAGTCATCCTGCTTGATGGTCGCCATGGTCTTCCTGGACTCTCCCCTTGGGTCTTCGAATCTCCGGATCTCCGGACGGCTTTACTCTCTCTTCCCAATTTACGCCGTCTGGAGTCGCCGTTGAGGGCTTTCTCCTAAACGCAGAAAGGGGCGACCCTCGCCTGGACTCCAGGTCGAGCGTCGCCCCTTTCACTGGCAGTGCGACTACTTGATGCGGCCGAAGCGGTAGACAATGCCGGCGTTGAAGCCGACGTTGCTCTGGAAGCTGTTGCCGAAGGTGGTTCCGACCCAGGTCGGGGTCGCGCGGAAGGCGAGGTTGGGATAGAAGTTGTAGTCCAGGTTCGCGCCTACCGTGACCGCCGGCCGGAATCCATCGGGCCACATGCCCAGGGTGGTCGAAGGGATGCCCTTCGATCCGCCGCTGAAGATGCCCCATGCCTCGCCGCCGGTGACGACGCCGCTGACCGAGTACTTCTCACGCTGGATGAAGCGGTAGGTCGGTCCGCCCATGAAGAAGTACTCATTGATCTGCGGGTTGTAGGCACCGTTGAGCACCAGCACGTTGGGGATCTTGGCATTGCCGAAGGCGCCGCTCACCTCGCCGGTGACGCCCAGCTTGGGGTTCAGGAAGTAGGTCGCGCTGGTGGCCCAGGTGATCTCATTGTTGCGCTTCAGGTACTCTCCCGAGCGCCAGCGCAGATAGCCGCCGCCGCCGAAGACCTCGAACCGGTGGCTGTACGTGTCCTGGACGGTGCGCGCGATGCGCGCCTTGCGATTGGCATTGGTCTCGCGCCGTTGCCGCCGCGTGGTTTGTGCCTCCGCCGATACCATTCCACCAGCTACCACTGCGGCCAGCACTCCGGCCGCGATCCACTGCATGCTTGCTCTGAAACCAGACATCAAGAATTTACCCCTGCACGTTACTCATTTTGATACCGTGTACCTGAAACCCAGATGGCGCATTGCGCCGCTGTTGCATGCTCTTATTAGAACATCCAGCAGGCTGTCCGGCTCATCCCGGGCGTAACATCCAGCGAAAATCAGGAGATCTTTGCAATGGCACGAGCACGGAAGTCGGGCGGTGGATTCGGGAGCTTCGTAGTGGGATTTGTAATAGCGCTGGTGCTGGCTGCAGGCACGGTGTTTGTCTACTTCCAGTTTGGGACGCCCCCGGTCGCCGTGGTCGACCCGCCATTTCCCTTCGAGAAGAACATCGTCCGGCTTCCGCTGAACGCGCGCATCGACCGCGAGCTCAAGCAGCCGCCCTTCGGAACCAGCGAGGACGTCTTCGAGGCCGGCGCCCGCGTCTATCGCAACGACTGCGCCAGCTGCCACGGCACCCCCGGCCACGATGTCCCACTGGCCGCCCACATGTACCCGGTCGCGCCCCAGCTGTGGAAGAAGCACTCACACGGCAACGTGGTCGGCGTCAGCGACGACTCGCCCGGCGAGACCTACTGGAAGGTGGAGAACGGTATTCGCCTGACCGGCATGCCCGCCTTCCGCCACCTGCTCTCCGACGCCCAGATGTGGCAGGTCAGCCTGCTGCTGAAGAGCGCCGACCAGCCGCTGCCCGACCCGGTAATGCAGATCCTGACCAACCCCAAACTCTGATCTACGCTCTGATTGCACCCTGATCGGTACGGCCTCGGGCGGTAATCCTCCGCCCGAGGCCGTACCATTAAGGGATGAAGAAGATTAAAGTCATCGGCGGCGGGCTCGCCGGCCCCGAGGCCGCGCTGCAGGCCGCCGCTGCGGGTTGTGAAGTCACGCTCTACGAGATGCGCCCGCAGCGCTCCACCGAGGCCCACCAGACCTCGGACTTCGCCGAACTCGTTTGCTCGAACTCGCTCAAGTCCGAGTCCGAAAACACCGCCCCTTGGCTGCTGAAACAGGAGATGCGCCGCGCCGGCAGCCTTCTGCTCGCCGATGCCGACGCCACCGCCGTCCCCGCCGGCCACGCGCTTGCTGTCGATCGCGTCGAGTTCTCGCGGCGCGTCGCCGAACGCATCGCAGCCGAGCCGCGCATCACCGTCGTCCGCAAGGAGGTCACGCAACTCGACGAGGCCGACCCCGACACCCTGACCATCCTCGCCTCCGGTCCGCTCACCAGCCCGGCTCTCACCGCTGAGCTGCAGCGCCTCACCGGCGCCGACCACCTCGCCTTCTACGACTCCATCTCTCCCATCGTCGACGCCACCACCATCGACATGGAGCGCGTCTACTTCGCCGCCCGCTACGACAAAGGCACCGCCGACTACATCAACTGCCCCTTCACAAAGGAAGAATACGAGACATTTTTAGACGCCCTGGTCACCGCCGAGAAGGTCGAGGCCAAGGACTGGGAGAAGTTCCCCGAGAGCGGCACGCCCGAGAAGCTCAACTACTTCGAGGGCTGCCTGCCCATCGAGGAGACGGCGCGCCGCGGCCGCGACACCTTGCGCTTCGGCCCCATGAAGCCGGTCGGCCTGACCGATCCCAAGACCGGCCGCTGGCCCTATGCCGTCGTCCAGCTGCGCCAGGAGAACCTGCGCGCCGACAGTTACAATCTCGTCGGCTTCCAGAACCACCTCAAGTACGGCGAGCAGGCGCGCGTTCTGCGCCTCATCCCCGGGCTTGAGAACGCCACGTTCCTGCGCTACGGCCAGATCCACCGCAACACCTACATCCACGCGCCCTCGCTGCTGACCGAGACGCTACAGCTCAAGCAGCACCCCAGCATCCTCATCGCCGGCCAACTCTCGGGCGTCGAGGGCTACACCGAGTCGATCGCCAGCGGCCTGCTCGCCGGCCGTTACGCCGCCGCCCTGGCTCGCGGCGAGCAACCGACGCCCGCCCCGCGGCTCACCGCCAACGGCAGCCTCTCGCACTACATCACCCACTTCGAGGGCAAACGCTTCCAGCCCGCCAACATCACCTTCGACCTGCTGCCGCCGCTCGAGGACGAGCTGCGCAAACGCATCCGCGACAAGAAGGAGCGCCACAAGATCCAGTGCGACCGAGCGCTTGAGGCCTGGAATGCGTGGCTGCAGCTCTCCCGATCTGAGAACAGCCACCCGCACAGCTGACCAACTCCGATGGCACCCCGGTGCGGGCCCTCAAGGCCTTGGCCGCGAGCGCCCCGAAGCTGGCTCCCGTGCTGGAAGCGAAAGACGAGCGCGAGCGCGAGCTCGTATCCGCTCGCTGAAGCAACTAACCAAGCACCAGAAGACGGAGAGAACGGGCTGTTCGTCCTGCTGCGCCTCTCGCCAGCAAGCGAACAGCCCATCTCGTCCTCGAGGCCTGGGAGGCGTGGCTGCATAGAAGCTAACGCGCAATCGTATCCGCCAAAATCTCCTATCCAAATCCCCGCGCCCCGCGATACTCTCATCGCACCCCCTATGCGCACACTCTCTGCCAGCGAAGCCATCGCGCCCGCCGTCGAGCGCACCAAAGCCGTCCTCTTCCAGCCCTTCCAGATCGGCCGCTCCTGGAAGCTGGCCGCGACCGCCTACCTCGCCGCCATGGGCGGACTCTTCCTGCCCATGCCGCTGACTGCGCTCCTGCAGCACGGCCATGGCAGCAGCCTCGCCGCAGCCGCCGTAGCGGTCGTCCTCCGCTGGATCTTCGGCCTGCTCGGCGCCGCTGTCCTGTTTGTCCTCTTTTACATCGGAGCGCGGCTGCAGTTCGCCCGCTTCGACATCGTCCTCCGCGGCGAAAAGATGGTCGCTCCACTGTGGCGCCGCTACGCTCCCGTCGCCTGGCGCTGGATCGGCCTCAAGCTCGCGCTCAGCGCTGTCTTCCTCGCGCTCGCCGCCGTGCCGCTGGCCCTCGTCCTTCCCCAACTCACGGCCCGGCTGCAGGTGGCTCCCGGCCAGCGGCCCTCGCCCCATCTCCTCCTCAGCCTGCTGCTGTTCGAAGCCGTGATCGGCTTGGCCATCTTCGCCATGATGTTCTGCTCCTCGCTGCTCGACGACTTCGTCCTGCCCTCGATCGCGCTCGAAGGCACCCCTCTCGGCGAGGCCCTCCGCCGCTTCGGCGCGCTCATCCGCAGCGAGACCGGTCCTTTCTTCTTCTACCTCTTCTTCAAGGCGCTTCTCGCCATCGCCTGCGTCATCGCCATGGAGATCGTCATCCTGCTCAGCGAACTCCTCGCCTTCATCCCGCTCGGCCTACTCGGCGCTTTGGGATGGCTGCTGCTCCACCACCTCGGCCCCTCCGGCCACATCCTCATGCTCGCCGGCGGCGTTGTGCTCGTCCTTCTCTTTGCTGTGTTCGCCTTTTACGCAAGCTTGGGTATGGCTGGCGCCAGCGTGCTGTTCTTCCAGGCCTACGCGCTCTACTTCCTCGGCGGACGCTACCCGCTGCTCGGCGATCTGCTCGAACCACCCCCGCCCGGCTTCGCCTACCCCGCCCCCCCACCGCTGCCCGGGACGCCGGACCCAACGCCGCCTCAGCTCCCTCTGCTGCGACCGGATGCCGAAGCGCCCAGCGCCTGAGCTAAGAGCAGCCAATGTCCCCACCACCGGGCGAGCGCTGGCGCTCGGGAGCAAGACCCATATCGGCTGCCAGATCTGCCCTATCGGTCGCCCATCGGTGGCCTTTACCTCGCGAGACTCATCGAGCCCGCTGGTGTTCCCCGGCGACCGGGTCACGCTGAAGAGGGCGTCGACCATGGTTTCGCGCTTGACCCTTCCTTCGTGGACTCCTGCGAGGTGATGTGCTCATCACAGAGAAAGCTGAGGCTGCTGCGCCCGAGCGCAGACCGCTGTAGAACACGCAAACAGACACACGAAAAACAGCTCTCCCGGGGCTGGTTCCCCGCATTGCGCCTCGCTCCCCCGATGCTTTGGCTGTCAAGCCCTAAAACGGGTAAATCATAGCAAACAAAGGAAATAAGCTTGGCGCGAAGGGGGGCTGCAATCTGCTTTAATTAAATTAGAGATTAAGAAAGCCCCGGCAAATCCCGGGGCTTCTCCATCTTCGGGTGTAACCCATTTGAAATCTTATTCTTACCAGCAAACTATTTAGAATCTTATATTTGCAGGAGGTACACGGCGCAAGCCGCAGAAAGTAAAGCATTTAGTTCCGGGCAATAGAGGCCGCCCCTCGTATCGCGCAGCAGAGTCGACCGCTACTCCTCCGTCTTCTTCTTATTGCGAGCCTTGATCTTGAACCAGATCGGGCTGCCGATGAAGCCGAAGTTCTCCCGGATCTGGTTGGCCAGAAAGCGCTCGAAGGAGAAGTGCAGCTTCACGTCCTTGTCGGTGAACAACACAAACGTCGGAGGCGCCACCGCGGCCTGGGTCATGTAGTAGATCCGCACCCGCTTGTTCATCGGCACCGAGGCCTTCTGGAAGTCGACCTTCTCGAGGAAGCGGTTCATCTGCCCGGTAGTCACGCGCTTGCGCCGCTCGCGCGCCACCAGCTCTACCTTCTTGAACACCGACTCGATGTTCTTACCATCGGCGGCGGAGATGAACAGTAGCGGAGCGTAATCCAGGTACTTCAACGCGTAGCGAACATCCTGCTCGTAGATCTTCTGGTCGGCGGGCGGCTTGCCGTCGAACAGCCGGTTTCCGTCCGGACCCACCTTGGTCATCAGATCCCACTTATTGATCACGATGATTACGCTGCGGCCGCTCTCATGCGCGTAGCCGCCGATGTTGGCGTCGAGCGCCGCCACGCCCTCGGTCGCGTCGATCACCAGCAGACTGACGTCGGCCGCCTCCAGGTGCTTGCGCGCCATGATCACCGACAGCTTCTCGGCCATCAGCTTGGTCTTTCCCTTGCGCCGGATGCCGGCCGTATCGACGAAGCGGAAGTCGTGGCCGCCGCGTTCGACCACCTCGTCGACCGCATCGCGTGTGGTCCCGGCGATCGGGCTTACGATGGCCCGCGCCGTTCCGGTCAGAGCGTTCAGCAGCGTGCTCTTGCCCACGTTCGGCCGCCCGATGATGGCGATCTTGGTCTCCTTACTCTCGTACTCGCCGTGCGAGCGCAGCCGGCGCACCGGCCTCGCCTCCGCGAGAACGGCGTCCTCCAGCTCGCTCTGGGTATCAATCTGGGCCTCTTCCAGGCCATCGAGTCCGCCGACGGCGATCTCCGCCGCCTCATCCTCCTCGGCCTCGATCTCCTCCTCCGGCTCGGGAAGCACCTCGAAGACCGCATCCAGCAGATCACCGATGCCCGATCCATGCTCGGCCGAGATGGGCAGCACGTTGCGGAAGCCCAGCCGCCGGAAGTTCTCCGCCCCGGCCAGCAGAGCGTCGGTATCCATCTTGTTCACCGCCAGAAACACCGGCTTGCCGCCACGCAGCAGCAGCCGCGACAGCTCCATGTCGGGCGAGGCCAGCTCGGTGCGGCCGTCGACCACCATCACGATGGCGTCCGCCTCCCCGAGCGCGACCTGCGCCTGGCGGAAGATCTCACTGGGAATCAGCGCCTCATCGTCCGGAATGACGCCGCCGGTATCGACGATGCGGGACTCGCGCCCCATCCACTCGATCTCGCCGTAGATGCGGTCGCGAGTGATGCCCGGCTCGTCGCCGACGATCGATCGCCGTGACCCGGTCAGGCGGTTAAAGAGCGTGGACTTGCCCACGTTCGGCCGCCCGCAGACGGCGATCAGCGGCAGCGCGCGGTCCTGCGCGGTCGCCGCGACCATCTGCGCGGCCAGAAACTCGGCGTCGCGCCAATCCTCGCGCTCGTCGCCGATGCGCTCGCGTCCGGCCACATTGGCCGAGCGCGGCGTCTGCCGGCCAACAATGCCATCGGCCGGTCGGGTATCTGCCTTCTTCGCCGGCTTGGTCGGCGCGATCGGCTTGCGCGCCTCGAACTCGGGCGAGCGCCGCGACACGCGCTTGGCCGCCGCCTTCTTCGCCGCGGCGGTGCTCAGCACCTTGCGCTTGCGCGGGTCGACCGCGCCGGTGGTCGGCGTCGACTTGGGGGCGCGGCCTTTCTTCGGCCGCGTGCTCGCCTGCCGGTGCTTCTTGCCCAACCGCTTCTTATCGTCTCTTTGCGCCATTCGTCTCGCCTTCTCTCGTCGCCGCAGCGCCTGTACCCATTATAGGGAGTGAGCTTGCCGAAGCCCGGCCGTCGGCCAGGAGAGCCGCATCGAATGACTAAGTGAGCGAGTAAGGCGCACGGTGGTAGCTCAGGCCGCGGTCGCATCCTTTGCGTGCACTTCGAGAACCGTGCCTTCGATCTTCTGCAGATAGGCGACCATCTCAAACAGATTGCGTGCCTGCGGGTTTCCCACCGGACTGAGCATGCGCATCAGGCTCTTCGGCGACTTCGAAAGCGCCTCTCCGAGAGCGATGAATCCCAGCGTGCCGTTGATGTACTCGCGCAGCACCCACTTCGCCGTCTCTAAATCTCCAGCCACCATGTTGCCGACCGCCTCGC
>DATMOB010000058.1:0-7263 GCA_035568455.1 Granulicella sp. | reverse complement strand
TCGATCGTCTGGCGGTCCTGGTCCCTGCCTGGCAGCCGGAGGAGCGTCTCGCCGGACTAGCGGCCAGTCTGCTCGCCCGCGGGTTTGGGATGGTCATCGTAGTGAACGATGGCAGCGATGCGAGCTGCTCCGCGCTCTTCGAGGAGCTTGCGCTGCTCCCCCGCGTTCGAGTGCTCCAGCACGCGGTCAATCTGGGCAAAGGGCGAGCTCTCAAGACAGGAATCAATCACTTCCTCACCGAGCTGCCCGAGATGGTCGGCCTGGTGACCGCCGACGCCGATGGGCAGCACACCGCCGAGGACACCGCGCGCGTCGCCGAGGCGATGCAGTCTGCCCGCGGAGAGGTCGTGCTCGGCTCGCGCCGCTTCACCGGTGACGTTCCACTTCGCAGCCGGCTCGGCAATGGCCTCACGCGGCAGATCTTCGCCTTCATCACCGGAGCGAAGATCTCCGACACCCAGACCGGACTGCGAGCCTTTCCCCGCAAACTGCTGCCGGAGCTGGTCGGCCTCAGCGGCGAGCGCTACGAGTACGAGATGACCGTGCTCGCCCACGTGTGCCGCCAGAGCAAGCCGGTGGAGGTTCCCATCGAGACCGTCTACATCGACGGGAACCGCTCGTCGCACTTCGATCCGGTCCGCGACTCGATGCGCATCTACTTCGTTCTGGTGCGCTTCTACTTCTCCGCGCTGGTGGCGGCCGGAATCGACTTCGCCGGCTTCTCCGTGGCCTTTGCCGCCACCCATAATCTGCTGGCAAGCGTCGCCGTGGGCCGCTTGAGTTCACTGGTCAACTTCGCCCTCAACCGCAGGTTCGTCTTCCATAATCATGCTTCTCTGCAAGGCACATTCTGGCGCTACTACGCTCTGGTCGCGGCCATCGGCGGCTTGAGCTATCTGATGATCTGGCCCCTGACCCACTATGCGCGATGGAATGTGTTCGCCGCGAAGGTCGCTGTCGATACGCTACTCAGCCTGATCAGCTTCGCCATGCAGCGCACCTTCGTCTTTCGCCGTTCGGAACAGGGCTAACCGCGTTCGTAGCGGGCTTCGGCAATCGAAGCGGCCAGAACGGTCAATCTCTCGCCGCCTTCTGCGCGAGCGACCAGGCCAGATTGTTCTTCGCAAGCTGAAAGTCAGGCTTCAGCGCGATCGCCTTCCGCGCCGCGGCGATGGCCTCGTCCCAGCGGTGCAGCGCCTCATCATCGGCGGCGATGTTATTCCATGCCTCGGCAGAGTTGGGATTCAGTTCGAGCGCCTTGCGCGCGGCGGCAAGACTCCGCGGATAGTCTCCTGCCTGGTTGAGGCGCAGCGAATCATTGATGAAAGAGTCTGCCGAAGGCTGCGCGTTCTCAGGCTGTTTGCCGCCGCCCGCGCTTAGCTGCAGGTACAAGTTGAGATTGTTCTTTGCCAGCTGATAGTCCGGCCGCAGGCGCAGCGCCTCACGCTCATTGCGGATCGCCTCGTCCCACTGCTGCATCGCTCCGTAAGCGGCGCCGATGTTGGTGTAGGCCTCGACCGAGTTGGGATCGAGCTGCAGCGCCTTGCGGGCGGACTCGACGGCCTGAGGATACGCGGCCTGCTTGTACTGCGAGAGCGAGAGGTTGATCCAATCAGCTGCGGTCAACTCCTGCGGATGACGCAGCGTCTGTTGCGCCAACCCGTCGTCCGGAACGAACGCCAGCGTCTCCTGCGCGGCTCGCTGCGCCGCCTGCGGATCGCCCGCGTGAAGATACGCCTGGATGAGCAGATCATGCTGCATCGGCCGCGGCGGATCAAGCGCAATCGCAGCCTGCAGCTGCGCAATGGCCTCCGCGAAGCGGCCGTGCTGGCTGAGCCAGCGCCCGTAGTAGCTATGGGGCCCATCATCGCCCGGAGAGAGCGCGATGGCGCGCTGAAAGTGGCGTTCCGCCTCCGCCGCGCGAGCGCCCTCGCCTCGATCCGCCAGCAGTCCATTGACCACGCCCAGGTTGATCTCGAGCGTCGCATAGTTGGGCGTAAACACAAGAGCCCGCTTGAAGGTGTCGAGCGCCGAGGCATAGTCGCCCTTGTTCATCTGCGTCAGGCCGTAGATCATCAGCCCGCGGCCGTTATGCGGCGACTTCTCGACATCGTCGCGCCACAGCGACTCCTCGTCGTGCCACACCGCGTTGCGCCGATGCGCTCCATATCCGTACCCGGCCAGAACCAGCACTGCGAGCACCGCCAGCGCAGGACGCAGCCTTGGCCCCAGCTCCGTTTGCAACTCGGTTCGCGCGATCAGACGCTCGAGCAGCAGCCAAACGCCCCAGGTCGCCGCCAGGATCAGGCCAGCGAACGAAAAGAACATCCGGTGATCGTTCTCTACCTCGGAGAGCGGATACAGCGACGTGGGAAGCTGCGTGACCACGAACCAGAGCAGGCCGAAGGCAATCGGATACAGCACTCGCCGGCGCGCCGTCATCCAGATCGCCACCAGCAGCGCCGCCAGGAAGACCAGTCCCACGACCGCCCGCAGATTGAGTCCCGAGAAAGCTTCGAGATCAGTGTCGACGTTCAGGTGCAGCGGCAGGAACAGCTCTCCCGCATACCGCGCCCACACAAACGGTTGCGTCAGCCGGTAGTCCCACGGCGAGAGGATGGATGGCGCAAACGACCGCGGCGTCATGGCCACCTGCAGCCACAGCAGCGCCCCGGCGACGGCCACGCTGGGAAGCATCGCCACCAGCCCGCGACGCAGCCGGTGCAGCGGTGCAGCGTCCGCCTCTTCGAAAAAGAACACATAAAGCAGCAGCAGGACAGGAAACACGGCGGCCGGTGGCTTCGAGAGCAGCGCCAGCGCAAACGGCAGCAGATACAGCCCGGTTCGCCGCAACCGCGGAGCGCGCGCGTACAGCAGCAGAGCCCCGACCGAGCCCAGCGCGCAATAGAGATCCCCGCGCTGGATCACATAATTGACCGTTTCCGCCATGGCGGGATGCAGCCCGAACCAGGCGGCGCCAAACAGCGCGATCCACGCATTCGCCGGCGACGGCCGCGTCCTGTCCAGCAGCAGCCGGTAGAGCCCGTCGAGCAGCAGCACCTCGCCCAGGAACAGCAGAAAGGTGCTCAGGTGAAACCAGAAGGGAACATAACCGCGGCCCAGGGCGTAATCGAGCGCCAGCGACGCGGACACGATCGGCCGGTAGGTGCGGTTCGCCGGCAGCACGCTGAAGCTGGTGGCGTCGTGAAAGAAGCGGGGAACGTTGCGCAGACTGCGGATCGCCGGGTTATCGACGATGGTGTGAAAGTCGTCGAAGTGAAACGCATTGTTGAAGTGGTTGGCGTACGCCAGACAGATTGCCAGCAGCGCAGCCGCCAGCCAGATTGTGTGTCTCTTGTTCACGGAGCTTCCATCATAGCCGTGCCCGCCGGCTTGCCGGAACAAGAAACATAGCGGTGCGCGGGCGGCCTCCTGGAGCCGGTTGGCCCCGCTGCCGCCGGTCGGCTCAAAAATCAAAAAGTTGAGCCAATTTCAAAAATCATTCTTCCGGCCCCTTGACAGGGCACTTCGGCGTAGTAGCATTGCCCCATCTTCCCAAGAGAACCATCGCAGCCGTGAATGGCGAACTGCGAAGCCGCGCCGCTGTATGGGCCATATTAGGGATCCCCGAGACCTTTGTATCGTTCATAGGAGCGTGTTGTGAAGCGTTTATCGTGGCTGCTGGCCATCGTGTCTTTTGCCCTCCTCGCACCCTCCACCGCACATGCAACCCAGGTCGCTCTGACCGGCGACGCGCACGTCTACGCGGCTCGTCCCACGACCAACTTCGGCACCTTGGCGAACCTCTACGTGGGCAACGGCAACACCGCTCTGCTGCAGTTCGACCTCACCCCGCTCACCTCGCCGCCCTCGCCTCTCTCGGGGATCACCTCCAGCCAGGTGGCGCGCGCGACCCTCACCGTCTTTGTGAACCGCGTCAACAGCGGCGGCCTGGTGAACCTGGCTCCGGTGACCTCGGCCTGGACCGAGTCGGGCGTGACCTATGCGACCATCCCAACCATCGGCGGCACCACCGCCAGCTTTACTGCCGCCAACGCCGGCGTCTATGTCACCCTCGATGTGACCTCGCTGGTGCAGGGCTGGATTACGACGCCCTCCACTAACCTCGGCATCGCCCTCAGCTCCACCGCGGCCAACCTGCTGCTCGACAGCAAGGAGAATGACGAGACCAGCCATCCCGCCACCCTCGACCTGACCATTACCTCGATGGGCGCAACGGGGGCAACCGGCGCTACTGGTCCCACGGGGGCAACCGGCGCTACTGGTCCCACGGGGGCGACCGGCGCTACGGGTGCGACTGGCGCTACGGGGGCAACGGGCACGATCGGAGCGGTGACGAACTGGTCTTCGGCGGTGTCCTACCCGGTCGGGCAGGTGGTCTATTGCGTGTCGTGCTCAAGTACGAGTAACGGGTCGAGCTACATCGCACTTGTGGGCAACCTCGTCGGCGTGACTCCTGGTTCGAATCCTTCCGCGTGGCAGCTGATCGCGCAGGCGGGCGCGACCGGGCCGACCGGAGCGCAAGGTGTGACCGGTCCCGTTGGCGCCACGGGTGCGACTGGCGCCACCGGCGCCACTGGATCTACTGGCGCCACCGGAGCTACGGGTGCGCCGGTCACCTTCCGGGGGATCTGGTCCACCAGCACGATCTACCAAATCGGCGATGCGGTCTATGAGAATGGCACAAGCTATATCGCCCTGACGGTGAATAACGCCTTCGATCCGGCACACGATGTGTCCGTGTCGAGAGGAAACTGGGCGGTTCTGGCGTTGCAGGGCGCCACCGGCGCTCAGGGAATTCAGGGCAATCCGGGCAGCAACGGCGCCCCGGGGACCGTGACGTCCATTGCAGTAGGGACGGTGACCAACAGTGGATCGACGGGAACAGTCTCACTCGGCGGGACCGCCGCGGTGCCGACCATCAACGTCAACTTCCCCTCCAGTTCGGGCGTCACCTCGGTGGCGCCGGGCACCATCACCACCGGCGGCACCACCACCGGCTCGGTGACGGTCAGCAACGGCACCAGCACCCCGACCATCAACGTCACCTTCCCCCTGGTCAGCATCTACGGCGACGGCTCCGACTCCAACACCAGCGGCGTCTGTGCCTTCACCAGCGGCACTACGAACTGGGTGACTAGTCCTCCGGCGAGCGCGATTCAGTGCACCACCTTCTCAGTGAGTAGTGGAGCGACCCTCATCGTCAGCAGCGGTACCAAGATTCGCGCCACCAGCACGGTCACCATCGCCGGAACGATCAACGTGGTCGCGGGAGGAGCACAGGGCCTCTACGTGCAGCCCGCAGGGTACTCTCTCGCACCGGGGACTGCGCTCAACCAATTCACCCTACGCACACTCTTGAACCCTGGACCCTTTGGCGGTGGGAACAGCTATAGCTTGGGAACCGCCCCCACCTCAGGTCTCGGTGGGGGAAGCATCGTCATTCTCGCGGAAGGTGCCATCACCATCAGTGGATCGATCACCGCGAATGGAAACAACGGGGTATATGAATCCGTAGCGCCGCAAACCGACGGCGGTGGCGCAGGAGGCATCATCATCCTCGCCTCGAAGACCTCGATCACCAATACCGCCGGCACTCTCTACGCCAACGGCGGGAGTGGTGCGAGCGCTAATACCGGCGCGGACAACGCTGGCGGCGGCGGCGCCGGCCTCATCCATCTGCTCTCTCCGAGCAACGCTCCGGGTACCCTGGGTATCAATTACTTTCTGAGCGGCGGTGCTGCGGGCAGCGCTGCGGCAAATGGTTCAGGGAACGCTGGAGGCGGGGGTGCGATGGGCGGCAATGGAGGCACCGGCGCCAGCAGCTACTACGGCACCCCGGCGAGCAGCGGGGCAAACTCAACGATCATCCTCACCACTGTCGCCGACCCCGCAACCCTGTTCGTGCCATAAAACAATCTTCACCTGCTCCCAAGGCCAGGGCTGGAGGCACAGATCCCAGCCCGCCCGCAGCAGCAACGCAGCCTCGCTCTATTGCTCGACTCCTCACCCGGGCCCGCTGTAGCCGAGTTGCTGCAAGCAGTCTCTTGCAGCGAAACCGGAATGTAACGCCACAGCAAGGGAAAGGAAGATCAAGATGGACCCGTTTGTCGGAGAGATTCGGATGGTCGGCTTCAACTTCGCGCCCAACGGTTGGGCGCTGTGCAACGGGCAGACGCTGCCCATCAGCAGCAATCAAGCGCTGTTCGCTCTGCTCGGAACCACCTACGGAGGCAACGGAACCACCAACTTCAACCTGCCCGACCTCCAGGGCCGCGTTCCCCTTCACGCCGGCGCTGGAGCCGGTCTTCCGGTCTATGTGCAAGGCGAGAAGGGCGGCGCGGCGAGCATCGTCCTGTCCCAGCAACAGATGCCGAGCCATACCCATACCGCGACCTTTGCTCCTTCGGGCGGCGGTGGTACTCCAACCGTGAACGTCAGCATCAGCGGCAGCACCGGGGCGGGTACGACGGCTACGCCCACCGGAAACTATCTCGCCGGTGTCACCAGCAACATTGGTGGCCCCCACAGCTCGCCGCTTTACGTGCCGGCAAGCCCGACGCCGCCAGGACTGGCTCCGATCGCCGGCGTCTCGGCGACCCTCTCCGGCGTCTCCGGTGGCGGCGGCACGGTCACCAACGCCATGGCCGGAAGCAGTCTGCCGGTACAGATTGAGCCGCCCTATCTCGCCATCTACTTCATCATCGCGTTGCTGGGTGTCTTCCCGTCCCGTGCCTAGCGCACCCATGTCGTTTGAATTAACGGTGGGAGCGGCTGCTTCGGCCGTTCCCATCTGCTCCGCCGAGGGTGTCGGCCCTGCGCCAGCGGGAAGGGAAGCGAGCACGGTGACGCTGCGGCCCGCCACACCCGCGGATGAGCCACTTCTGTTCGCCTTGTTTACGGAAGAAAAGTCTTTGCAGTGGTCCGGGGTAAACTGGGACAAAGCACAATTGAAACCCTTGCTGGAGATGCAGTACCGGGCCCGATCCATGGCGTATCGAGGCGCATTTCCGCAGGCAACGCAGTGGATCATCGAAGCCAAAGCAGGCAGCCCCGTTGGACAGGTGCTGCGCAATGAGGATGAGCTTGCGATTCGCATCGTCGACATCACCGTGGCGAATGCATGGCGCGGTCAAGGAATTGGGAAGTTCGCTCTGAAGAGCATGCAGGACGAAGCGGCTCGCCAGGGCAAACGGATTGAGTTGCAGGTAGCGGCCGGGTCGGTGGCCAAACGCCTCTATC
>DATMOB010000057.1:0-11512 GCA_035568455.1 Granulicella sp. | reverse complement strand
CCCCAGTCTTAGTTTCCCGACTCACCCATGTTCACACTTGAGCGACTTACTGTCAACCAATCTGATGCATTGCATATCGAGAAGGATTCCCTGCTCAACCAGTCTCCCGCCCCACCCAAGGGCCGAAGGCCCGCTCGATACCAACCTGTGGCATCGCCCAAGGGGATGTTCGAAAGCGCCATCGAGTGACGTCGAGCCACTGCGGCGAGAGGCCATCGGCGCCTGGACCCGACAGCCGGCCCCGAGCACTAACCCACAAGTCCAGGCTCCGTCCTACCACCGCGATCCGTGCCCGTCATGCATCGCCGCGCCCCTCTTCCGCCTCTAATCCCAGGTACCGCCAAGTGCAAGTACTGGAAGAGCCTGGCCTTCGATCTCACCCGGAAAGCACCCCCCCGCCCCATGGCCACCGCCGCCGCGTCCCCCGATTCCTCCGCCGAGCTCACCCACGGAGTCAACCCCTGGCTGATCGCCGCCTCGGTCATGCTTGCCACCTTCATGGAGGTGCTCGACACCGCGATCGCCTCGGTCGCGCTGCCCTACATCGCCGGCTCGCTCTCGGCCTCCACCGACGAGGCCACCTGGGTGCTGACGAGCTATCTGGTCGCCAACGCCATCGTCCTTCCCGCCAGCAACTGGTTCTCGCTGCGCTTCGGCCGCAAGCGTTTTCTGATGTCCTGCGTCACCATCTTCACCCTAGCCAGCTTCGCCTGCGGAGCCGCTCCCACCCTCGGCATCATGCTGCTCGCGCGGGTCATTCAGGGAGCTGGCGGAGGCGCGCTGCAGCCGCTCTCCCAGGCCATCCTGCTCGAGAGCTTTCCTCCCGCCAAGCGCGGAGCCGCCATGGCTGTCTTCGCCTTCGGCGTCGTCGTCGCCCCCGTCCTCGGACCCACCCTCGGCGGCTGGCTCACCGACACCTACTCCTGGCGCTACGCCTTCTACATCAACATCCCCATCGGCATCCTCGCCCTGTTCATGATCAACCGCTTCATCTTCGATCCCCCCTACTTCAAGAACGTCAAGGTGCCCAAGTTCGACAACCTCGGCTTCGGCGCCCTGGTCGTCTGGACCGGCTGCCTCCAGGTCATTCTCGACAAGGGCCAGGAGGATGACTGGTTTGGCGCCGTCTGGATCCGCTGGGCCTTCCTCGCCCTCCTCATCAGCTTCACCTACTTCATCTGGCACTCCTGGCGGCACAAGGACACGCTGGTCGATCTCCGGGTCTTCAAGAACCGCAACTTCGCCATCGGCACCGTCCTCATCCTCTTCTTCGGCATCGGCATCTACTCCACCGTCACCGTGCTGCCGCTCTTCTACCAGGAGCTGCTGGGCTACACCGCCTTCACCGCCGGCCTGGTCGTCGCCCCGCGCGGCCTGGGCGCCATCTGCGGCATGCCCATCATCGGCTACCTCTCCAACAAGATCGACCCCCGCCTTCTGCTCACCTTCGGCTTCTTCACCTTCGGCCTTACCACCCTCTACTTCGGCAACGTCACCCTGGACATCTCCCCCACCACCCTTCTGTTACCCATCTTGATCACCGGCTTCGGCCTCAGCTTCGTCTTCGTTCCCATCAACATCGCCGCCTACGGAACCCTCGAGCCCCGGCAGATCGGCAACGCCAGCGGCATCTACAACCTCTTCCGCAACATCGGCGGCTCCATCGGCATCTCCGTCGCCTCCACCCTGCTCACCCGCCGCGCTGACCTCCACCAGAATGAGCTCATTAACTCCATCCCCCGCACCGGCCAGCAGTTCCAGAACCACCTCAGCTCCGCGCAGCACGCGCTCTCCGGCACCTTCGGCGGCGCCAACACGCTCGGCCCAGCGCAAGCCACGCTCTACCAGCAGCTGCAGCGCCAGGCCTCCGAGTGGGCCTTCGTCGACGTCTTCCGCTGGCTCTCCCTGCTGTGCTTCTTCTGCGTCGCCATCGTCTGGATGCTCAAACGAGTCAAGCCCGGCAAAGCCCCCGCCGCCGCCCACTGAGCCGAGCCAAAGATCTGGGTACCCCACCCTTCGCCGCCCTCGGCGAAGGGTGAGAGGGACAGATCTCGGCGCCCACATCTCACCGGGCTTCGCCGCGGTCTCATCGCGGCTACGGTGGGCATCGAGCGGAGAGAGACCGCACTTCCTTCTTCCCCGCCCGACGCCGGATGGCCTCATGTCACATTGACAACCCCATCGCCTTCCAGAAATCCACCCAACCAACTAAAACCAAACCACTTACGCGATATGAAATAGCTACCGATTCACCCCACCCGACCCGCTAAAATAGAAGTAGAAACCCAAACGAGAGACCAGCCCGCCAAGTCCAGACTTGCTTTGCACTTAAACCACCTGTTTGGAAGACTTTAGGACTTCATTACCGGGGAGGGAGGAGACCTCTATGCAAGCAAGATCCGTCGCCATCCTCGCGCTCCTGCTCCTTACCGCCGCCGCCGTCGCCGCCAGGACCGCACACGCCCAATGGGAGATCGAAGAGTCCCACACCACCGCCAGCCTGCGCGGCATCGTCAACGTCGGTGCCGGAGTCGCCTGGGCCAGCGGCACCGGCGGCACCGTCCTGCGCACCGAGGACGGAGGCTACCTCTGGCAGACCTGCGCCATCCCTCCCGGCGCCGAGAAACTGGACCTCCGGGGTATCCAGGCCTTCGACGAGAACACCGCCATCGTCATGTCCAGCGGCCCCGGCGACCAGTCCCGCCTCTACAAGACCACCGACGGCTGCCAGACCTGGAAGCTCCTCTTCACCAACCCCGACCCCACCGGCTTCTGGGACGGCGTACAGATGATCGATGCCACACGGGGCATCGTCTTCGGGGATCCGGCCAAAGCCTTGTCCCCCGTCGAAGCGGGCTACCTTACCTTTCGTATGCGGATCACGTCCGATGCTGGGAAAAGTTGGGTTCCGGTCGTAGACCCCAGAGCCGGGGCAACCGCCGGAAGCGGGATGTGGCCCCTCCCCGGGGAGAGTTTCTTTGCTGCCAGTAACACCAGCCTGATTGCCGCCAGAGGCCAACTCTTGCTCGCCACGAGCCACGCGAGGGTCCTATCGAAACCGCTCCCGGCAAGCTTCCGAAGCGCTGGCTGCGCGGGAGCGACCGATCCCTACTCGATGAGTTGTGGCATCCCCTGGTCGGACTGGGTGAGCGCGCAAACGCCAGTAGTTCACACCACGCCTTCCTCTGGAATCTTCTCCCTCGCATCCGCCGACGGTATGGCTGTCATCGCTGTGGGCGGTGACTATCTCAAACCCGATGACGCAAATGGCACCGCCGCCTTCACCACCGACGGCAGCCAGCACTGGCACGCCGCCCAGACCCCACCCCACGGCTACCGCTCTGCCGTCGCCTACGACAAAGAGTCAAAGACCTGGATCACCGTAGGCCCGAACGGCACCGACATCTCCAGCGACGACGGCCGCACCTGGATCCCGCTCATGCCCAAGGCCAGTAACTACGACGCCCCCGACGCCGACCGCAACTGGAACGCGCTCTCGCTTCCCTTCGTCGTCGGCCCAAACGGCCGCATCGGCAAGCTGCGCAGCAACGCTCTCGACGCTACGAAGCCCGCGAAGCGCTGACCGCGCCCTAATCCAGCAGCGAGAACACCTCGGCGATCACCAACCTGATCGCTGTGCCCGCAACCGTCAGCACCTCACCCGTCCACCCGGTGAAATCCCTCCGCATCGAAGCGATACGCGCGCCGCTCCTCCGCGTCGAAGGCTCAGACGTGCTCCACGCCAATCGCCAGATAGTCGTCCATCACCCCGCGCAGCCGTCTCCAGGTATCCTCCGGGCTCAGCACCTCGATGGTACGCGTGGGAGCAACCACACCTTTTCTGAGTATTGCGGCTGTGGTGGACTGGTTGCATGAGTGAAGCGGTTGGGATTGTAGTGCGCCGTCATCGGAGCAGGTTGAGGCAGAGCGGTTGGTGGTTGAGTTTGAGCAGAGCGGTCTGACGCGGCAGGCCTTCTGCGCACAACATGGGCTATCGGTTGGGACACTGGCCCGCTATTGCAAGCATCGGCGAGCTGAGACTCCAGCGGCGGCTTGCGAGACAGACTCTTTCGTCGCCGAATGCTCGCCGCCATGACGCTCATTGCGGCGATCCTGCGCAGGCATCGTTCCAGGTCGATGGGGGTCTGATTCAGACCCTCGGCCGCTTCCTCCTGGGAGAGACCACGTTCGAGCCGGGCCTGCTTGAGTGCGTGACCGAGCCGTTGATAAAACTCATCTCGATTCAGCAGTGCCATTCCTCTAGCCTCCCTTGGAAACTCGGCCCTGAGCTAAGGCTTGAGTGGCGAGTTCATTGAACTGTTGCTGAGCGAAAAAACGCAGCCCGGCATAGAGGTTCCGGACCAGTTTGGCGTCCTTCTTGAAAGGGAGGGACTTCCCCGAGATGTCTATCTTCTCGCTTTTGGCCCATATGTAAGCCGCGCAACTCATGAGCTGACGCGCGCGCTCCCCACTGATGCCGCGTAACGCTCCAATGTCCCGATGGGACATGCCACCGTGTACCGATTCGACCAGCATTTCGTAGCCTCGGGCGAATCGTGCGCGATTTTCGGGGGTGTCCTTTCTCCTGCGGTTCTCGAAGTGGGCACCAAACCAGAGAGGAGGAGCTTTGGCAGGAAGCCGGTCGGCGTACTGGGCTCGAATGATAGCCATAGGAGACGGGTTGGACGGGACACCAGAGATGCGCGAATGCCTCCGCCACCGACGATAGGCTCGACGGACCATCTGGCTCACGGCATTGCCTGCCGCACGCAAACCGAGAGAAGACGCCCAGGCTTCCGCGAGTATTTGCGCGTCGATACTGAGGGCCCTAGCGACCAGCTTGAATTCGCTCTCTTGTAGGTGGGTCTTACCTGCGACGTAGCGGGCCAGGCAACGCTCCGTCACGTCGCCGAGCCTCTTGCTGAACTCCTCGTGTGAGATGTCGCCGCGCAACATTTCGATCTGCAGGAGCAGGTGATAACGAAAGTCCCGTTTCATGGCAGACCTCCAGGGCAAAGAGCTGTTTGAAAACAAGGGTTTGCATAGGCGCACGGGGGTGCGTCGTCGCGGCTATAGTTAAAACCGTGAGTAAAACTCTCTAGGAGAGTAGCAAAAACATATTGTCAATGTCAACATGTTTTGAGGGAGAAAACCCCGACGATTGGATTAGTGCGTCTGAGGCTGCCCGACTGCGTGGAGTATCGAGGCAAGCAATAGGGAGCCTTTTGCTCCGTGGCCGGCTTCGGACTCTGAAATTTGGGGGAAAGACGTTTGTCAGCCGAAAGGATGTAGAGGCTTATGTTCCCGATCCTGGTGGCAGGCCGAGTAAGAAAGCTGTTGCGAACATAAAGGCCGCACTAAAGAAAAAGGCGGATTGAGTCACCAGTATCAATAGCCGAGATCTGACAACGCTGTTTGGAACTATCCGTCAAACAAGTTCCACAGATCGCACATCCTCACAGGAGTCGAGTGGCCTGTCAGCCTAAAGAGCCGCAAAGGGCATAAGCCGATATTGGCCACAAAACATCTCCCACGAAATATGCCTTGGCGATCTCGCCGTAGAGGCACATCGTTTCAGCTTATGCTGAGACCCTGAGATATTTCGAGGTTTACAGACGGGGTTGCCACACGCTGTCTGGGTCTTGACTCCCAGGACCTTGAACTTCCTGAAGTGCTGTAGCTTTCGTCACATTCCGGCTCAGGTCCTGCCCAAGCGTCTTCGCATCATTGGTGTACATCTTGACGTCGAACTGCGCGCGCGAGACGGAGACGTAGGCCATGCGGCTGTTTAGCAACTCTCCATGTGCTTGCGAAGAGTCCACATGAATCAATACTCGGTCGGCAGTCTGCCCCTGGCTGCTATGGCTTGTCACCGCATAGCCGTAGTCGAGACCTCGATGCACAGCAGCGGAGCCTCGCGCACGCATCCGCCGGGATGACATGAGTCGCCATAGCGTAGTAAGTATGCTCCCAACCTCGCCCAGCCGCCACACCCACCCTACTGCGGCGGCAGAGTCGTCGGCGAATTTGTCCCGGTTCCCGTCCCCGAGCCACCACTCCCAGAGGAACTCCCCAAACCAGAAGAAGTCCCCGAACCACCCGAACCGGACGAGCTGCCTGAACCGAACGAGCTGCCCGAGCCTGAGCCAAAGGAGCTGCCGGAGCCGAACGAACTGCCCGAGCCGAACGAACTCCCGGACCCAAAAGAACTGCCTGTGCCGAACGAGCTGCCCTGGCCCGACGAAGTCATTCCCGAGGCGGACCCCAGGCTCCCGGCGTTGGTTGTCGCGATGCCGCCCCCAAACAGGTTCGCCTTCGAGTACATCTGTTCGATCCGCGGGTCGTAGATGAACTCCCACTTCGCGTAGTTCGTCTGTTCATTCAAAACGATCAGCGACGTCTGATTCTTAGGCAGCCCCACGCCGACAAACGGCCCCGTGCTCTGCCCCGATCCGAACCCGGATCCCGAACCAAATCCAGACCCGGAGCCACCCGTCCCAGACGTCGCCGTCCCGCTCGATCCGAAGCTGCTCGAACCCGGGCTACTCGAACCGAAACTACTGGAACCAGGGCTGCTCGAACCAAAGCTACTCGAGCCAGGATTACTTGAACCGAAGCTGCTCGAACCAAAGCTGGAGTTTGAATCCCCGGTCGAGCCTGAGGCGCCCGAGGCTCCCGGCTGCCCCGGCGAAGCCATCCCCGCTGCACTTCCCAGTCCGCCCCCCTGTCCCGGGAGCCCCCCCAGCGGCTGACCGAAAAAGCCCTTCACCGTCGTCTTGTTCTGCCCCACCGGAATCAGCCGCCAGTCGACCTTGCCGGTCAAGGGATCGACGTAGCGCTGCCGCAGGAAGCGCTGGTTGTTCGTCTTCTCCAGCTGCTCGAGCGACCCCGGATAGCCCCCCAACGTGGTGTAGTACATCCGTACCGCCCGGACATACTGCTGCCCGCGATGCACTGTCTCCAGCTCCTGCTCCCGCCGCAGCTCGAACGACACCTTTGGAGCTGCGATGCTCAACACCAGCAGCACCACCGCGATCGCCACGATCACTCCCACCAGCAGGAATCCCTCCTCCCCCTGGCGGCGGCCCGAGTTCGTCCCCGCTTCACTCATTGGACTCTCCATCGATCCCATCCGATCGCCTCGGCGTAAGCGTGCGCTCTTCTAAGCCCAGAGCGCGTCCACTAAGTCCAGAGCGCGTCCGCGGCAACAGCCGCTACTGCTTCTGCAGGGGTAGCGTCTGCCGGTTGTTATTCGTCAGGTCCTCCACCTCGATCGAGTTCGCCGAGATGTTGTCCACCTTATATCGCCGCTGCACCACATCGCCGGCGGAGGCCAGGAACACATCCTCGCCATGCAGCAGAAACGCTCGCCGCATCCCGTTGGCTGCGGTCGCAATGCCAAAGAACTTCAGGTCGATCGGCGGCGGCGGCGGCGGCCCGGTTGGAATCTGCGCCACCGGCTGCACCGGCTCCTGGGGTCTCGCCGGCGCGATCGCCTTGGGAATCACCACCGCCGGAGCCGAGTTCACGGAAAAGATATTCCTCCCCGTTCCGCTATACACCAGCGACTCGGTTACCAGCATGGCGTCCATCTTCAGCGTCGGATCGTACTGCGCCGAGGTGGTCCCCACCTTGCCTGCCGCTCTCTTGGCAGATGGCGAGCTCCCGCTCGCCCGCGCCGTGGATGAACTGAATGAACTTTGCGTCGCACCGGCAGAACCGCCTGCCGTCGGCGCGCTCACGATCACGGGAGCGGCTGGAGCCGCCGGTACACTCGGCGTACTGAACTGCGAATAGATATAGACCAACGCGAAGATCGCGCCCGTCCCCACCACTCCCAGAGTAATCAGCTTCTTCTTGTCCTCGGTCCCCGGCTTCATCGCGCAGAACCTCCCGCCGCAGTCGCGGCCTGCGAGACAGCGGGCTCCGCCGTCGCTGCGTCAGCCGCCGATACCGTGTCGCCCTTCTCCATGCCTCGCGGCGCCCGCAGGTATGTCGTCAAGCGTAGCCGCAGGTTGACGGTCCCGCTCTGCTGTCCGGTCAAGCCCACCCCTTCAATCAGGAAAAAGGTCTTGTCCCGCTCCAGCCCGTTCAGGAACTCCACCAGCGGGCGATAGTCGCCGCTCAAGCGCGCATCCATCTGCGCCTGCATCAGCGTGGGGTCCTCGGGCACCGGAGTATAGACGTACTGCACCCCCTGCAGCTTCACATTCCCCTGCTTCGCCAGCGTGCCCAGCTCCCGCACCACCTGCGAGACCGCATAGGGCAGGCGCCGCTCATAAAACCGGCCCGCCTGTTCGGTCGACTTTGCCAGCTTCCCGTCCAATCCCTGCAAAGGCAGCGCCGCGATCTTTGCGGTTGTCAGCTGCACCCGCTGCTGCGCGATCGCATCCGCATCCTGGCTGTGCGCCACGCTCCAAGCCAGGCCGAGATGTATCAGCAGGTAGAGATTGACCACGGCCAGCGCTGCCACGCCCGCGATGTGCAGGTTCAGCGGAGTCACCAGGGCGCGCAGCCGCTCCATCCAGGACTGCCCCTTCCCGTTGGCCGTCGCCGCCGGCCGGGTCATGGCCGCCACCCGTGTCTGGATCGCGTTCATCGCCCACCTCCGGCCACCGGCGCTGCCGCTGCCGCGTTCCCCTGTGGACGGCGCGAACGCTTGGAACTGGTGCGCACCGGGGTCGATGCGTGTTCCGCCGGCGCCGCATCCGCGGCCTCGCTGCCCGAGCTTCGTTTCTCATTCATCGGCAAAGGATTATAGCCACTCAAAATATCAAACTGCACGCCCCCCGGAGCCCCTTCTGTCTGCCCACTCGTGGCCTGGTTCGTCTCCAGCGACTCGCTCGTCAGGCTCGGCCTCAGAAAGCGCTGCGAGCCCTCCAGATTTCGCACCAGCTCCACCGCCCGCTCCCGGTCGCCGCTCACCCGCATGCGGATGCTCACGTCGCCCTCCTTGGAGATCAGCGGCTCGATGCTCGTCACCTGCAGGCCGGCCGGAAGCACGTTCTCCAGATCCATCATTACCGCCGTCCAGCTGAAGCTCTTCTCCGCGAACACCCGGTTCAGGAACTGCGCCCGATCGAGCACCGAGCGATTCTGCGGCTGCCGCATCCGGGCCTCATTCGCCGCCAGCTGGTTCTGATAGCTGGCTGTCTGCGACTGCAGCGCGTCCATCTGCGCCTGCGCCACCTTCGCCCGCGCCGTCTCCACATGCAGGCCGATTCCCAGCCCGACCGCCACCACCGCCAGCGCGACCATCGCCAGCCGCAGCTGCGCGAACAGTGGTCCCAGCTCCACAAATGGCCGGGTCGCAAGATTGATTGAGATTCTCATCAGCTCCTCAGTGCTCCCCGCACACCCGCCAGCCAGCTGCGCGGAACCCGTGCGCTCGCCGCCTGCCCCACCAGCGCCTCGGGCGCGACGATCTCCTCCACCCGCACCGCTCCAGCGCCCCCTCCTGCATCCATGACCACCCCGAAACCCGCCTGCGCCAGCATCGCCCCCAGGGCCTCGGCCCCGGTGCTTCCTGCCGACAGCACCGTGTTCGGCGACTGCTGCAACGTGTCCTCAAAATATGCCGCCGCCACGCTCACCGCCTGCGTCACCTCGCCCACCTGCCCATGCGCTGAAGCGAGGCCCGCAGCCGATGCCACCTCCATCGCCACGCCGCCCAGAGACCGCGCCGAAGCCGCCCCAGCCGCGGCCTCATCAGCCGTCTCACGATAGGGATCGCGGCCAAACTGCGGCGCCGGCTGCTGCATCGCCCACTCCTGCTGCGAGGCCTCGCGATCCACCAGCGGCAGGACGCCGTGTTCCGGCAGCGCTTCCACTCCCGCCTGCGCCGCCTCGGCCAGGATCCCCACCTGCACATTGCCCGACATATCCACCGAACGGTGCAGCAGCAGCAACCCGCGCTGCACGATCGCCGTGGTCACCGACTGCGGCCCCGCATTCACGACCAGCGCCGCGTCCGATGCCGCCTGCTCCAACCCGGCCAGCGCCGCCAGCGTGCTCGGCAGCACCGCGCCCGGTTCGAACCCAGCCTCCCGCACAACCGCCTCGTACTCCTCGAGCACCGCTCGCGGAATCGCCACCGCCACCACCCGCAACAGCCCGCGCTCGCCCGCCGCTCGCGCGCCCGGCATGATCTGATAGCTCACCTGCGCCTCGTCGACATCGAACGGCAGCAGCTTCTTCAGCCGGAACCGGACCACCGGCAGCGCCTCGGCCGCCTTCGCCGGCAGCGTATCGAAGTCCAGCAGCAGCACCCGCACCACCGCATCCGGGACCACCAGCGTCACCTCGCGCCCCATGCCCTTCTCGTAGACCGCCTCCAGCGTCTTGCGCACCGCCGCGACCACCGCCGCCCGCGTCCGCAGGTTCCCAGGCTTCAGCCCCGGCTCGAGAGCCTCCGCTCCCAGCTCCGCCCGCGACACCGCCGCCACCAGCCCCACCGGAAGCTCCTCTGACCGCGCAGCCACGACGCCGCCCCAACGAACCTCTACCGCCAGCCGCGGCCGCGTGCTCAACGCCTTCGGAAAAATCTTCATCCGTCCAGACTACCCTTTCAAGGGAGAAGGGCGAGCAGTGTTCCCTGCGCCGCCACCGGCCCGCTACTCCCTATTCCCTGTTCTGCCTTACCTGCCTGCCTCGATAAACGTGACCTTATTGATCTCCTTCAGCGTCGTCACCCCTTCCTTCACCCGGTCGATCGCCGAATCGCGCAGAAACGCCATGCCCTTCTCCTTCGCCTTCTTGCGAATCTCGCTGCCGGGCTTCTTCGCCAACAGCATCTCACGAATCTCGTCGTCCAGCTCAAGCAGTTCGTGGATCGCCGACCGTCCCCGGTACCCGGTCCCGCCGCACTCGATGCAGCCGGTCCCCTCGCGGAACGCAAACCCCTTCCATTCCGCCGGATCGAGCCCGTTCAGCTCCAGCTCCGCATCCGTATAGTGCACCTCGCGCACGCAGAACTCGCACACCGTCCGCACCAGCCGCTGCGCCAGAATACAGTTCAACGCCGACACGAAATTGTATGGCTCTACTCCCATGTTCAAGAACCGTCCCAGCACGTCGACCACGTTGTTGGCGTGCACGGTGGTAAACACCAGGTGGCCCGTCAATGCCGAGTTGATCGCAATCTGCGCCGTCTCCGCATCGCGGATCTCGCCCACCAGGATCTTGTCCGGATCGTGCCGCAGGATCGACCGCAGCCCGCGCGCAAAGGTCAGCCCCTTTTTCTCGTTCACCGGAATCTGCGTGATCCCGCGGATCTGGTACTCCACCGGGTCCTCGATGGTGATGATCTTGTCCTCCTCGGACTTGATCTCGTTCAAGGCCGCATACAAGGTCGTCGTCTTGCCGGAACCGGTCGGCCCGGTCACCAGCACCATCCCGTACGGCTCCTTGATATACCGCCGGAAGCGCGTCAGATCCTTCTCCGCGAACCCCACCACGTCGAGCGAAAGTTTCTTGAACTTTTCGCTCATCGACTCCTTGTCCAGAACGCGCA
>DATMOB010000056.1:0-2399 GCA_035568455.1 Granulicella sp. | reverse complement strand
GCGGTGGTCGGCACATCCATCGCTTCCAGGTATTCGCCATCGTGATCCTCTCAGTTGCATAACATTAACCCGCCTCTACGCTGAGGCAGTTGTAATGGCGGGGGTGAGCAAATCAGAGCAACTGAACGTCGCGAGACGACTAAGCTAAAATATTAGCCAACAAAAATGAGTTTTTATTTGATGGAATCGGGTTTTTTGTGGATAATCTCTCCGTCAAAGAGGGGCAGCGGGCAGAGAAGCGATGGGGCTTCTGACGACGGCGAAATAGTAAGCTCCCACCGAGAGACCCCGGCTATCCCGATGACGAGGAGTTCTGATGAAGAGGCAGGCTAACCCCACACTAAAGACTGTGCGGAGTGAATGGCCGGTTGAGCGGCTGGGGGCCGCGCCACCAGCGGACAGCCCGTCCACGATTTTGGCGTTGATTGAAAGGGTGGCGCTTGACACGCGCGCTGATGTCGAAAAGCTCGATCGCGTGATGGCAATGTATGACCGCCTCGAGGCGAAAGGGGCGGAGCTCGCGTTCAACGCAGCAAAGGGCCGGATCCTGAAAAAGCTCGCCGGCATCAAGATCGTCAAGAACAGGCCCGTTCTGTCCGAAATCGAGAAGGGAAAACCCCAAAAGGGTACCTTTGAAGCCTTCAAATATGCCCCGCTGGAGGAGATCGACAAACATCTGCGCCCGCTCTTGGCGGAAGAAGAGATGGATCTCTCCTATTCCGACGAACCGTGGGAGGGCGGCGGGATCCTGATCCGTGGCCGTCTGAAGCATTTGCCAAGCGGCCATTATGAAGACTCCTTTATGCCGGCCCCGCTCGACACCACGGGTGGTAAGTCGAGTGTGCAGGCAGTCGGGAGCACCAATTCTTTTCTTCGCCGCTATGTCGCCTGCAATATCTTCAACATCGTGGTTGTCGGCGATGATGACGACGGAACCGGAGGAACCCTCGACGAGGCCCAGACCAAGACCGTTCTTGATCTGATGAAGAGAGCAAAAGTCGGGCCCAAGTTTCTGAAGTACATGAGAGCCCAAAGCGTCGAGCAAGCCGGCTCTCTCGAGACTGCGGCAGCTACGATTGCAGCTCGCGACTACCGCAAGGCCGTCAGCACGCTCGAAGAACAGATCGCCAAGGCGGAGGCCGGTAATGCCCATCTTTCATGATGTGGCGCAATACTCGGAAGCGTATGACCGCCTCAAGCTTGGAATTCGAACGAGCTCCAACTTCCACAAGATCATCACGCCCCAAGGCAAGCCGTCGAAACAGTGGCGCGAATACGCCTGCGTTCTGATCGCCGAGCGGATCCTGCAGCGGAAAATCGAGTTTTACAATTCGCCCGCTATGGAGCGAGGCTTGATCGTCGAGGCCGACGCGGTCGATTGGTATGAATTCGATCAAGACGTAACCGTTCAGAGGGTCGGCTTCATCACCGACGACGACCACACGGTGGGATGCAGTCCTGATCGGCTTGTCGGCGAGGACGGCCTATTGGAAATCAAGGCCCCCCTGCCGCACACTCAGGTCGAATATTGGATTTCCGGCGAGGTCAATGAGCGCTTCCGGCCCCAGTTGCAAGGTCAGCTCTACATTTCGCAGCGAAGCTGGGTCGATATCGTCTGCTGGCATGATGTGCTTCCAAAACTTGTCATGCGAGTTGAGCCGGATGAGAAGTTCATCAAGGCCCTCGACCACGAGCTGCAGATCTTCAACTACTTTATCGAGCGCGTGATGGAAAAGATCCGCGTCACAACTGAGATGCCGGTCCCGCAGGGCGGGTTGGCGTTGAAGGCGGCGCTGCGAGCCAGTTTGGAAACCGCCCCGTGACGCCAACGCCGCCCTAGAGGAATTCGTTTGGGCTCGCCGCCATGACCCAATCCACCCTACGCTGTTCCTGAACTCGAACGCGCTGGCGATTCCTCACATCGATGCCCGCACCCCGCATCTCCCGCACCGTAGCGCGCCCCAAGCCCAAGCCTGACTTTCGTCGGCGGCTGCAGCACCTCACTTTTATCCGTCTTCTCCCCTGCGTGGCCCGCGGCAAAGGAGCGCCATCAGAGGCCGCGCATGTACGGACAGGAACCGATGGTGGTACAGGGATGAAGCCGGGCGATCGCTACGCCGTTCCGTTGTACACAGCCTGCCATGCGAAACAGCATCGGATCGGCGAGCTTTCCTTCTGGTCACGACTCCGCATCGATCTTGTCAACGTGGCATTGCGGTTGTGGACTGCATCGGCCGATGTAAAGGCCGGGGAGCGCACTGTGTTTCGCGCGCGCCAAGGCATCAATCTGGCGAAGGCATATGGCTGAAAGCCGCACTATACCTCACCTCGAGAACAGATCCTCGCAGCCGTGATGGACCAGATCGCTCAGAATCGATCGTGTGTCCGCTTATTGCGCC
>DATMOB010000055.1:0-10085 GCA_035568455.1 Granulicella sp. | reverse complement strand
GTCGCAGCGCAGCGATCCCTCTTCCATGTTGCAGTCGCTGACGCCGGTGTAGAGCAGAATCTCCTTCAGCTTGGTCAGGTACTCGAAGACCTCGTCGGCGCTGCGCAGGTCGGGCTCGCTGACGATCTCCACCAGCGGCGTCCCGCAGCGGTTCAGGTCGATATAGGTCTTCGACACCGAGTCGGCAAAGCCGTCATGCACGCTCTTGCCGGCGTCCTCTTCCATATGCAGCCGGGTGATGCCGATGCGCTTGTTCGCGCCGGTCGCATCGAGCACATCGATCCAGCCGTTCTCGGCGATGGGCTTGTCGAACTGCGAGATCTGGTAGCCCTTGGGCGAGTCGGGATAGAAGTAGTTCTTGCGCGCAAACACGCTGGTCTCGCGAATCTCGCAGTTGATCGCCTTGGCCGCCAGCACCGCAAACTCCACCGCCCGCCGATTCAGCACCGGCAGCGCCCCGGGGAGCCCCAGGCAGGTCGGGCAGACGTGCGTATTCGGCTCGCCGCCATAGAGGTTGACGCAGCCGCAGAAGGCCTTCGTCTCCGTCAACAACTGCACATGGACCTCCAGCCCGATCACGGGCTGGTACTTGGCGAGAACCTCAGGAGAGAGTGCGGTAGCAATCGACATAATCAGCTCGATTCTAGCAAGTCGCGCGCGCCCGGTCCGTCATCTGTGCCTCCAACAGCAGCCTGACGGTAGACTTCAAGGACGCGGGACGCCAACTCCGAGGCCGTCGCAGCCCCGCCCCCCAGCCTCAACTTCAGCCAAGAACGGCGGCATAACGGAGTAAACTTTCACCACCTTCGAGGGGGCGGACCAAAACCCATGCGCCAAAGCCTTGCGTCCTCCCGCCGCCGCTATCATCGAATCTCGGAAGCCATACAGGAGGCTCAATTTATGTCCCAAGCCGCTGCACCCGCAGAAACTGCGAAGATCGTCCGCTTTCACACCCTCGGCGGACCCGAGGTCCTTCAACTCGACGAACTGCCGCTGCCCGAGCCCGGCGCCGGCGAGGTCCGCCTGCGCGTGAAGGCCATCGGCCTGAACCGCGCCGAGGTCATGTTCCGAGAGGGCCACTACCTCGACCAGCCGCAACTCCCCTCCAAGCTCGGCTACGAGGCCTCGGGCATCGTCGAAGCCGTCGGCCCGGGCGTCGATCCCGCCTGGCTGGGCAAGACCGCCAGCACCGTCCCGGCCTTCCACATCAACATCTACGGGACCTACGGCGAGGTCGCCATCGTCCCGGTACACGCCATGGCCGAGTATCCCGCTCGGCTCTCCTACGAAGAAGGAACCAGCATCTGGATGCAGTACGTTACTGCCTACGGCGGCCTCATCACCAACGGTAAGATCGGCCCCGGCGACTTCGTCCTGATCACCGCCGCCAGCTGCTCAGTCGGCCTCGCCGCCATCGAGATGGTCAAGGCCGAGGGCGCTATCTCCATCGCCGCCACCCGCAGCTCCAAGAAGAAGGCCGAGCTGCTCGCCTTCGGCGCCGACTACGTCATCGCCACGGAGGAGGAGGACCTCGCCGCGCGCGTGGCCGAGATCACCGGAGGCAAGGGCGCCCGCGTCACCTTCGATCCCATCGGCGGAAAAGGCCTGCTGAAGCTCGCCGATGCAGCCGCGCCCGGCGGCATCATCCTCGAGTACGGCGCGCTCGCCACCGACCCCACTCCGTTCCCGCTGTTCGCCGCCCTCGGCAAGGGCCTAACCATCCGTGGCTATACGCTGTTCGAGATCGTCTCCCAGCCCGAGCTTTATTCGCGCGCCAAGCAGTACGTCTTCGACCACCTCCAGAGCGGCGCCTTCAAGCCCCGCATCGACAAGACCTTCCCGCTCGCCCAGATCGTCGAGGCTCACCGCTACATGGAGTCCAACGGCCAGGTCGGCAAGATCGTCGTCACCGTCTAAGCCCAGCTATAGAAGTCCGTCTGAAACAACAAAAAGCCTCCCTCGCCCGGTCATTGACCAGACGAGGGAGGCTTCTTGCTTCTGTCTACTTCGCTGCTTCGGTCGACCGGATGAAGCTCGCCACATCGTCGTGGAACTGCTTCAGCACATTCTCATTCACATAGATCATGTGCCCGGCCTGGTAGTAGTGGTAGCTGATGTTCGACTGCAGCTTCTGCGGAATCGGCAGATGATGCATCTCGTACTTGCCCTCGAAGTACGGGGTCGCCAGATCGAAGTAGCCGCCCGCGAGGAAGATCTTCATCTTCGGGTTCAGCTTCATCGTGTAGGCCAGGTCCGGCATCACGTTGGTTCCGCCCTCCTGCTGGGTGGCCGGCGGTCCGTTCGGCTGCTGATGGCGCAGATCCCACTGGAAGCTGGGATCGGTATACGCGCCCGGCTTGTAGGTCTGCTGCTCGCCGTACTTCAGGTCCTTGCGCAGATAGTGGTTGATCGCCGCGGTATACGCCGCGCTGATCGACTGGCTCTGCGGATCGTAGTCCGCGTTCTGGCTCATGGGATCGATATCCGGTCCCTTGTAGCGCGAGTCCAGACGCCCGGTGGTCGTACCCTCGTCGGTCTGCAGCTCCTTACTGAATTCACCGCCCGGAACCCGCAGGTTGGCCTTCAGCAGATAGGCCACCGGCAGGCCCGTGTACTGATGCAGCTTCTCCGCGACCGCCTGCTTGCGCGCCTCAGGCAGCTCCGAGCCCTGCAGCAGCGCCGTCATATACTCGCCCATCGCATACTGCTCCACCTCGGCCAGAAACGACTCGAGCGCCGCCGGCGGGTTGGGCAGCTTGTGATGGAAGTACGCCGTGGCCGCATAGGTCGGCAGGCCCAGAGCATACGCCTGCTCCACCCCGGGATTGAGCTGCGGGGTATCGATGCTGTTGTCAAAGCTCAGAATCGCCGACAGCAGAATGATGCCGTTCAGATCGACATTCTGTAGGTCCGCGCTCAGCACCGACGACCGCGGCGTCCCGTAGCTCTCGCCAAACAGGTACTTCGGCGAGTTCCAGCGATCATACTTAGTCAGAAACCGGCGAATGAAGCGTTCGAACGCATGCGCATCCCCGTCCGTTCCCCAGAACGCCTTCTCCTTGTCCTTGCCGAAGATCCGGCTGAAGCCCGTTCCCGGAGCATCGATGAACACCAGGTCGGTCGTATCCAGCAGGCTGAAGTTGTTGTTCACGATCTGGTAGGGCGCCGCCGCGTCGTGCTGCGTGTCCGTCGTCACCACCCGGCGCGGTCCGAACGATCCCATGTGCAGCCACATCGACGCCGAACCCGGTCCACCGTTGTACAGGAAGGTCACCGGCCGCTTCTCCGCCGCCGCATCCTTCTTGAAGTACGCCACATAGAAGATGCGCGCAGTCGCCGGCGCCTCCTCCGGCTTTTCGGGAGCCTTCTCGCCCGCATCCGGCAGCAGCTTGCCATCGAACCCGATGGTCACGTCCTGCGCGTCGGTCGACCCCACCGTCAGGGTGCCCGCCACTGCGCGATAGTTGATCGTCTCGCCACCCACCGTCACCGACCCGTCGGTCGTCGAGTCCGGCGTTACCGATCCCTCTGCCGTCGCCACCTTGCCGGCGCCCGCAGCAGTCTTGTTCTCCTGTGCGACCCCCGTGCCGGTGCCACCCCATGCCGCCGCCGTGAGGCACACCAAAGCGCCTGCCAGCAATCCAGCCGAAACTCGATGTTTCTTATCGTACTTCTCGTTCTTCATGCGTCTTACGCTCCATCCCAGACAGCAATCCTTTGAATTTCTTTATCCCATGCTGTCTGGTTTCCAACTTGCACTATGCTATCGACAAATCAGTCGCAAAATGCGCACGGCACAGAAAAAACGGCTGCGCCCTCCGCTGATTCACTCACAGCCGGCGCTAGAATGAACGCCAAGAGAGCGTGAACGGGGCCGCGCCCATCTCTCCCGGTTCTCTTCCTGGGGGATCTTTACGGCAAACCTTCGCCTTGGCCGAGTTCACTTTGAGGTCTTGCCATGGACCGACGAAAGTTCACCGAGACAGTGAAATTCTTCTCCCTTGCCCGCCACTACTACGAGGATCTTGGCGACGACCTGGTCGCGGAGGAATGCGTCTTCGCAATCGCCCTGGCACAGCGCATCATGCACGACGTAGAGCGCAAGAACAAGAGCGGGCGCACCAAACGCGCTCCGTCCCCCATTCGTCCAGATTCCGAATCCCCTTCCACGACTCGGAATATTAGCCCGGCTTAAGTGAATTGGGGAGCGAATCACGGGCCTGCGCGGCCATCTCGCCCCCCGGGCCGTCGCCGGTTCCACCCCACTCTCAGACCGCGTAATCTAGAACCATGCCCGAACTCCCCGAGGTCGAGACCGTCGCCAACGGCGTCCACGCCCGCGTCCACGGCCAGATCATTGATACCGTCTGGACCAGCAACAAACCCCAGACCTTCAAGACGCCTCCCGACCTCATCGCCGAAACCCTCACCGGCAGCCGCATCGAGCGCGTCCACCGCGTCGGCAAGACCATCGTCATCGATCTCGTGCGAGGCAAGAAGAAGGCCCAGTTCCTCGTTCACCTTGGCATGACCGGCCGCCTCCTGGTCTGTGCCCCCGAGGTCCCGTACCCACCCCACACCCACGCCGTCCTCAGCCTCACGGGCGGCCCCACGCGCAAGCTGCAGGATCTTCGCTTCGTCGATGCCCGCCGCTTCGGCCGGCTCTCCGTGCTCAGCGCGGAGCAGACAACAAAGTCCGAAGACAAGTCCTACACCGGCCCCGGCCAGGAACCGCTCACCATCTCGCCCGAGGACTTCATCGCCCTGTTCCGCGGCCGCAAGACCCCCATCAAGGCCGCCCTGCTCAACCAGCGCCTGCTGCACGGCGTCGGCAACATCTACGCCGACGAGAGCCTCTTTCACGCCGGCATCCGGCCCCGCCGCCAGGCCGGCCGGCTTACCCGCGCCGAACTCACCCGGCTGCGGCAGTCCCTCATCGACGTCCTCACCCACGCCATCCAGTTGGGCGGCTCCTCTGTCTCCGACTACGTCGACGCCGACGGCGTGCGCGGCTTCTTCCAGCTCGAGCACCGCGTCTACCTGCGCACCGGCCAGTCTTGCCTCATCTGCGGCACCGCCATCCAACGCATCCTGCTCGGCGGCCGCGGCACCCACTTCTGCCCCACCTGCCAGCGCTGACCCTCTTTATCGCCGCACGAAATACGATCCTGGGGTTTCGCCAGCCATGGGCTATGATGATCGACCATGTCCTCCAGCATGGCGCCGCCGCCGCTCGCCCCACCGCAAAATCCAGCCTCCAGGCTGTTTCTATCGTTCGCGGCCAAGGTCAACGAACAAACCACGAGCGCGCTGATGCATATGCTTGCCTCAGTCGTACAGCAGGGCACGAAGGAGCTGACCCTGATGCTCTCCACGCCGGGGGGAAGCGTCATGCACGGAATGACGCTCTACAACTACCTGTCGGCGCTGCCCGTCGCCCTCACCACCTACAACATCGGCAACGTGGACTCGATTGGAGCGATCGTCTTCCTCTCGGGCGCGAAGCGCTTCGCCTGCCCGCACTCCACCTTCATGCTCCACCCCATCGCATATGGCCTGCAAGGTCCGCAAAACTACGAGCAACCCGACCTGAACGCAGTCGTCCAGTCGCTTGAGGCCGACCAGGCCAGGATCGCGAGCATCTATGCGGAGCGCTCCGGCCTGGAGAAGGCGAACGCTCTATCGCTGTTCCACCAGCAGAAGACCTTCAGTGCGACCGAGGCCAAGTCCCTCGGCTTTGTTCACGAGGTCAACCCGCTGGCCATCAACGGGGGCGCTCAGGTTGTGCACCTGAACGTCTTCTAGGGGCAGGGTGCCGTTCAGGCGTGGATAGCAGACGCCGGCCGGTCCTGCGCTGCTGAACGTATCGATGATCGCCATATACCCTCCACAGGATACGAACCAAAGATCTCCGCAACGGAGCGTTGTCCGCTCCCGGACTGATCCCTCTTGTTCCCTGAGCCCTAGACCTGGACCCTGTTCCCTGAGTCCTTATCCCCGCGCCGCCGCCTGCTCCGCCGCCACCGCCGCGCCGATCACCCGCGTCTCCGCGTCATCGGTAACAATCTCCACCGCGTAGCTCTGCAGCGGACTCATCTTCACCATCTGCTGCAGATAATCCTTCAACATGGGTAGATCGACAAAGCGCACATTGAAGCCGGTCAGGAAGAACTTGCCCGCGCCGTCCATATGGATCGAGCTCGCCGTTCCCGCCGCCAGCGCCTTGTGCCACAGCCGCTTGAACTCCTGGCAGCGAGCGTCGCCCGCCTTGGCCGCGGCGAAGACCTCCTCCGGCTCGAGGTCGAGAAAGCGCAGCCGCATCGCCCGATGCCCCATGATGCCTTCCATGTGGCCGCGGCCGCCGCACCCGCAGAAGCGCTCCTTGTCGTCGAGCGAGACCACGCTATGGCCGCCCTCCCACACGCCCTCGCTGAACGGGTAGCGCCCGTAGCCGATGCCGACCCCCAGCGTCCACACCCGGATCAGCCGGTCCAGCTTGCCCCGCGTCGCCGCCAGTCCCGAGGCCATGGCGTCCGCGTCGTTCAACACATTCACCGTCGTGCGCAGCCCCTGTTCCGCCAGCTTGGAGGTGATCATCTCCTCCATGCGCGCGCCCTTCAGCTGCGGCAGGTTGGGAGCCTCTTCGACCACGCCGCTGCGCACAAAGCCGGGAATTGCCACCCCCACCGCCAGGATCTCGCCCGCGCTCTTGGCCACGCGCACGATCTGCTCACTCAGCGTGCGCACCAAGCCCTCGGTCGGCAGCTCGATCAGAGAGCCATCCTCCCCCGCGTCCGCCGGAAAGAACTGCAGCGGGGCTTCAAGCTTATAGTCGACTACCAAGCCAGCCTGCACTTGCTCCGATAAGGTAACGCCGATTGTCTTCGCCATACATTCCCGCCCCGCTTCTCAGACTCGCCGACCGTACCGCCTCGATCTTCCCGCCCGATCCGGCTAGTCGAACTTGCTGACGCGGTTCAGACCGTTGAAAGCCGCTACTTTATAACATTCCGCAAGCGTTGGGTAGTTGAAGACCGTTTCCACGAAATAATCCAGCTTTCCCCCCAGAGCCATCACCGCCTGGCCGATATGCAGCAGCTCACTCGCTCCCTCGCCGATGATGTGCACGCCGAGCAGCGCATGCGTCACCCGGTGGAAGATGATCTTCAGCCGGCCGGTCGTGTCGCCGCGGATCTGCCCGCGCGCGATCTCCCGGTAATAGGCCACGCCGACCTCATACGGAACGTCCTCCTCGGTCAGCTGCTCCTCGGTCTTGCCGATGAAGCTGATCTCCGGAATCGTATAAATCCCGTAGGGATAGTAGCTCGGGTTCGACAGCACCGTCTCGTCGCCAAACGCCCGCGCCGCCGCAATCCTTCCCTGTTCCATCGAGACCGACGCCAGCGACGGGAAGCCGATCACATCGCCCCCGGCAAACACGTTCGGCACCTTGGTGCGGAAGTCCTTATCCACCGGAATGCGCCCGCGCGAGTCGGCGTCGAGCCCGATCGCCGCCAGGTTCAGCTCGTCCACGTTGCCTTGACGGCCCACGGCGTACAGCAGAGCATCTCCCTGCAGCTTCTTCTTGCTCTCGAGATTCGCTACCACGGTGCCGTCCGGCATCTCCTCGACGCTCTCCACCTCTTCGTTCAGCCGCATGGTTACGCGCGCATCCCGCAGGTGATAGCTCAGCGCCTCGACGATCTCCTGGTCGGCGAACTCCAGCAGCCGCGGCCGCCGCTCGATCAGCGTCACCCGCACTCCCAGCGCCGCGAACATGCAGGTGTACTCCACCCCGATGACGCCGCCGCCCACCACGATCATCGTCTTCGGCAGCGTCGGCAGGTCCAGCACCAGGTCGCTGTTGATGATGCTGGTCCCGTTGATCGGCACCTTGGGCGAGATCGCCGGCTTGGTCCCGGTGGCGATCAGCACGTTTTTGGTCTCATACACCGTGCTGCCGCGCGAGTTCGTCACCCGCACGTGATTGGCGTCCTCAAACGACGCCACCCCTACCAGCATCTCGATGTTGTTGCGCGACAGCTGCGCCTCGGTCACATCGATCTCGGTCTTGATCACATGCTGCACCCGGAAGGCCAGGTCCGCCATGGTGATGCGTTCCTTCACACGGTAGTTCATGCCGTAGATCGACTTGTAGTTGTACCCGGAGAGGTGCAGCACAGCCTCGCGCATGGTCTTCGAGGGGATCGTTCCGGTGTTGATGCAGGCTCCCCCTACCACCTCGCGCATCTCGATCAGGGCGATTTTCTTACCCAGCTTGGCGCCATAGATGGCAGCTCGCTGCCCGGCTGGGCCGGACCCGATAACGATCAGATCGTAGACACTACTCATGCGATTTTGACGCTCTTCCTGTAGGTAAGTGGCGCCTCCCGAATTTCGCTGGAGGGCCGGACCGAAGATCGACTCTGACTGGGCTCGTATACTGCCTAGAAAGTACCACAGTCGTGTGTTTCGACACGCCTTCTGAGCGATTAACGACATGCTGCGCTATGCCATTACGGATCGGTCTCAGCTGGGCGCGACCGAGACCGCCCGCCGCTCCGCTCTGCTCGCCTGCGCCGTTCGCTGGGCGCGGGAAGGCATTGATTTCGTTCAGCTTCGCGACAAGGACCTACCGGCCGCCCAACTGCTCGACCTCGCCCGCGATCTCGGGGCCGTCCTCCGCGCCAACGGATCCGCCACCCGGCTGCTCCTGAACTCGCGCGTCGACTCCCACATCGGCCTTGCCCTGGCCGCCGGCATCGACGGCGTCCATCTGCCCTCAGGCCAGCAACCCCTCACGCCCGCCCGCGTGCGCCAGCTCTTCGCACAGTCCGGCCGCCCCTCAGGCCATAAACCCGACCGGCAGAGCGCGATCATCAGCATCTCCTGCCACACCCTCGACGAGGTCCAGACCGCCGCAACCGCAGGCGCCGACCTGATCCTCTTTGGCCCGGTCTTCGGCAAATCCGTCGCCGTCCTCTCCGGTCAGAGCGTCCCCGAGCGCCGACTCGTCACCCCCGCCATCGGCCTCGACGCCCTGCGCTCCGCCTGCGCTCTCGTGGGTACGACCCCGGTGCTCGCCCTAGGCGGAATTACCCAAGCCAACACCGCCGCCTGTCTCGAGGCCGGAGCCGCCGGCATCGCCGCCATCCGCCTGTTCCAGCAAGGCTGAGTCGGAAGACTCTAGGCCTTCGCCGAGAAACCCTTCTTGGCCTCAACCTCCTCTGGAGCTTGACCGCTCTGACCATCCCTCTGTCGCTCGCTCGGAGCATCCTGCCCTGAACCCTCGCCCAACCGCCCCACAGCAAGCAGTGTCGCCGCCGTCTTTCGCCGCGCCTCCTCGGCCCGCTTTAGCTCCATCTCGTTGGCGCGACGACTGGCGATCTCCTGCGACGACATCAACGTATTGATATTGGAATGCCCATGAATATGCATGCTAACCCTTTCGGTTTCATGCCCGGCGCAGTCTTCTGCTCCGAGCCGATACCAGCAAAAGCAAGCCGTTCGCCACCGCACCGCACTGCAAAATAAGAGAGATCTTAACGGAGCGCGGTCCAAGCCTGCGCCAAACTGGGCCCAGCCGGCAGTTGACCTTCCACCCCGATCTCCTTACCCTTGTAGATGTGCTGATCACGCCCCTCGATCTCGAAAAAGACTCCCTGCAAATCCACGAGGCGATCGCTCCCGGCGTCATCGACTATGCCCTCGATATCCGCCAGGTCGGTGCCTTGCCGGTGGACGGGCGAGCCGATCTGCTGATCGAGCACCGCGGCCATGGCGAATCCGTCAGCGATATCCGCCTCCGCGCCTCCTACAAAGGGGCGTTCGAGGTGCTCTGCGCCCGCTGCGTGGAGCCCGTCGCCACCCCCCTCTCCGGCGACTTCGACCTCATCTTCCGACCGCAGGATGCCGACGCCGAATCCGGTGAGCGTGCAATTACCGTCGACGAGACCGAAATCGGGTATTATGAAGAGAGTGGTCTCTTGCTGGAGGATGTCGTGCGGGAGCAGGTGTTGCTCTCCCTGCCCGGACGTACGCTCTGCTCGCCAGACTGCAAAGGACTTTGCCCCAGCTGTGGTCAG
>DATMOB010000054.1:0-4788 GCA_035568455.1 Granulicella sp. | reverse complement strand
CTCCCAAAACAGCAACCTTGCGAATCTGCGGCGACGAAAGCGTGCGCTCGGGCATGATGCAGGCTCCAACGGGCCAAAGCCCGATCGCAGCGAAGCATACTGAATGACCATTCAGCTGGTCAAGTGAAGAGTGCAACACATATCTTCGAACCGCCAACAATCCCGTGCTACTCTTGCCCCCACCTATGCCAATCTATCTGAAGCAGTCGATCGGCATAGGGGGGAAGGGTTTCCCCTTCCACCCCTGCCACACCCTCGAAAATCGGCCCGCAGCTTCGATCCACGCTTCCTTCCCACACTCGGTCGCCCTCATGCAGTTGCGCTTCGCTTCACTCGCCGTGACCTGCTTGTGACGGGACTTGCACCCGTAAGAATGAGCCCATGCTGGGCGTACACCACACAGACGACGGCCTTCGAGACCGCCGTCCCCTGGATGTATCTCGATACCCGAGCCTTCGTCACCGCTGGCATCGGCCAGATGCTGCCCGACGTGGCCAGCGCCCGGGCCCTCGCCTTCGTCGCTCCAGACGGCAGCGCCGCCACTCCCGACGACATCAGCGCCGACTTCCTCCGGATACAGGCCCTTCCGCAGGGTGAGAACTTCCACGCCTACCGTTCCGACACCTCGCCCGCCCTCACCGACGGGACCATGACCGCCCCGCTGACCACGGTCATCTCCGCCAACGACGCCGTCCTCCGCACCCGCCTTCCAGGAGTACGACGGATTCCCCGACCCCGCCAAACTGGCCCTGCACGACATGATCTACAACCTCGGCGAATCCAAGCTCTTCGCCGAATACCCCCATGCTCGCAGCCATCAACAACCAGCACTGGCTCACAGCCTCCCAGCAATGCCACCGCAACGGCCCCGACCAGCAGCGCAACGACTGGACCCGCAACCAGTTCCTAGCCGCCGCCAACTCCTAATCAGCCCTGAGTAGCCAGTTCCTGACCGACCCTAGTATCGGATAAGAAGTGTCATCCTGCGAAGCGCAGCGAAGTCGAAGGACCTGCGGTTTGCTGCGGCGGCAACAATGTCGCCCCTTAGAGAATCCAGCAACGTCCCACAACTGGGAGCGCAGGGCTTCAACCCTGCGAAAAGCGACACGAGATACGAGCGGCTTCAGCCCCGGGCCGTTCCAACCCCTCATCCCGCTGTCGAGCCCGCCCTAACCCCTTGCCCCTGCTGATAAAATAGCGACACAAGCAAAGTCCCGATTCGGTCCCGGACCAGGTCCAAAGGTCCCGACCTGAGTCCAGACTTCACTTGGACTTAGGTCCCTTGTTTTCCAAACTTTGGGCACTTAAGGCCGGGGGGAGGGGGTGGGTACCCCAACCCAGGGTGGAGACCGGAAGAAACCAAACTACGTGCGCGCGAAACCGCGGGCCCGTGACGTTTTAAACAGCCCGCCGCAGAATATGCTGGCACAGGAGATCGATGGCAATGAACACCGCTGGATTCGCAATCGCAATCATGGCCGCAGGCAAAGGCACCCGGCTCAAGAGCAAGAGACCCAAGGTCCTGCACGAGGTCGGCGGCCGAGCCCTGCTGCTGCACGTCATCGCCGCCGCCAAGACCATCGTCCCCGCCAGCCAGATCTACTGCATCATCGGCCACGAGAGCGACCGCGTCCGCGACGCCGTCGCCCATACCGGCGTCAAGTTCGTCCTGCAAGCCGAACAACGCGGCACCGGCCACGCCCTGCAGATGGTCAAGGCCCACTTCACCCTCTCCGGCGAGCCCATCCCCGAGAACCTCGTCGTCCTCTCCGGAGATGTGCCCCTCATCCGCCCCGAGACCATCCGCGCCATCTGCACCCTCCACCGCGAGGAGAAGGCGGCGATGACCATCCTCACCGCCGTCCCCACCAATCCCACTGGCTACGGGCGCGTCCTGCGCACCAATGCAGATGCTCCCGACGTCACCACCATCGTCGAGCAGAAGTCCCTGCTCCCCCACCAGCTCGACGCCCCGGAGATCAACTCCGGCATCTACTGCTTCCGCACCGCCGCGCTCTTCAGCAAACTCGACCTGCTTTCGACCAACAACGCCCACGGCGAGTTCTACCTGACCGACGTCGCCGCCATGCTGGTCGAGGACAGCCAGCGCGTCGTCGCCATCCAGGCTGAGAGCGTCGACGAGGTCCTCGGAGCCAACACCATCGCCGAGATGATGCACCTCGACGCCGCCCTGCGAGCCGCCACCACTCGCCGCCTGATGTCCGAGGGCGTCACCATCTTCCGCCCCGAGACCTGCGTCATCGACGCCGAGGTCCAGGTCGGCCCCGACACCATTATTGAACCCTTCGTCCAGCTCCTCGGTGCCACTCGCATCGGCTCCGACTGCCGCGTGCGCTCCTACTCCGTCGTCCAGGACTCCCACATCGGCGACCGCGTCCTCCTCCGCAACGGCTGCATCCTCGACCGCGCCATCGTCGGCGACGATGCCCTCCTCGGCCCCTACGCCCACCTCCGCCCCGAGAGCCACATCGGCCCCGCCGCCCACATCGGCAACTTCTGCGAGACCAAGAACGTCACCCTGGGCGCCGGCTCCAAGGCCAACCACCTCACCTATCTGGGAGACGCCGTCATCGGAGCCGGTGTCAACGTCGGCGCCGGCGTCATCACCTGCAACTACGACGGCACTCACAAGCACACCACCACCATCGGCGACGGAGTCTTCGTCGGCTCGGACTCCACCCTGGTCGCTCCCCTCACCGTCGGCAACGGAGCCTACATCGCCGCCGGAAGCTGCATCACCGACGACGTAGAGCCCGAGGCCCTCGCCCTGGGCCGCGCCCGCCAGGTCGTCAAGCCCGGCTGGGCCGCCGCCAAGCGCGCCGACAGGACGCCGGTAAAGGCAAACCGAGACTGAAGTCCCGACAGCCCGCCACTCGGCCGTTGCCGAAGCGTCCCGCAAGAGCTAACATCCGGGCCAAGCCAAGATCGATTGAGTAACGAGAACGAGGAGACGAGATGACAACCCTAAGCGGCGCGGAACTCAAGATAGCAATCAGCATCCTTCCCGGTTGGAGCCTCGAAGCCGATGAACTTGTCCACCATTGGACCTTCGTCGACTTTCCCGCCGCCATGAGCTTCGTCAACCACGTCGCCACCCTCGCTGAGCAGGCCGGGCACCACCCCGACATCGACATCCGCTACAACAAGGTGCGCCTGGCCCTAGTCTCCCACGACGCCGGAGGCATCACCGACAGGGATATTTCTATGGCAAAACAGATTTCAGCGATTTTGACTCCCTGAAAACGGGAATCCAAATTCTAGGCATTAATCGCACAGCGCACTGATAACACAAGACTTGTATCCTAGGCCGACTCACACCTTACGAATAAACGTAGAAATATTCCATTCCCTGTCATTTTCTGCTTGTTTTTCTGTCGAATGATGCTATTCTCAATTTCAAGGTTGGCGTGAGTCACCGCCCCGAATGTTTGACAACCTAGCGTTGACCCTAGCGCGCTGAAGTTGTCGCAAGTTGCGTCACTGGCCTCCCGGCACGGACAAAGTACCGTTCGTGCCGTCCTTTTTTTAAGCCATAACTCGCCGCAATTTCCTTCTCCCTTAATCGCTTTACCCCTCTCACAACCCAACCCTCGCAGTATGATGAAGCCATGAAGAAGCTGCTCGGTTGTTTGGCTCTGGTTCTGGTGACGCTCGTCGCCTCGGCGCAATGGTCCAACCCCGCCGAGGACATCCCCGCCTACAACCTCCAGCCCGCAACCAAGCCCCTTCCCCCGATCATGAGCGGCGACCAACTCACCGGTCCCTACTTCCAGCACTCCTATCAGGTGACCATCTATAAGATGGCGGCCAAGATCCCCAACGTCCTGCACCAGCAGCCCTGCTACTGCCGCTGCGACCGGGCCATGGGCCACAACAGCCTGCGTAGCTGCTTCGAGGGCACCCACGGCGCCGCCTGCTCCACCTGCATGCGCGAAGCCGTCTACTCCTACCAGCAGACCAAACTGGGGCGCACCCCCGCCCAGATCCGTGCCGGCATCGAACGCGGTGAATGGAAGTCAATCGACCTCGAAAGCGCCGCCCTCTAGCCGAACCCGGAGCATCTGATCCCCATGACCTGGCTTTTTTGGGCATTCCTCTCAGCGCTCTTCGCAGCCGCCACAGCACTCCTCGCGAAGGTCGGCGTCTCCGGAATCGACTCCAACCTCGCCACCGCGATCCGTACCACCGTCGTCTTCGTCTTCGCCTGGGCCGTCGCGCTCGGCTTTGAGCAGCACCACGCGATCGCACATATCGAACGCCGCAGCTGGATCTTCCTGGTCCTCTCCGGCCTATGCACCGGCCTCTCCTGGATCTGCTACTTTCGCGCCCTGCAGATGGGACCGGCCTCGAGCGTCGCGCCCATCGACAAACTCAGCGTGGTGTTCGTCATCCTCTCCGCGTGGCTCTTTCTAGGCGAGCATCTGACCCTGCTCAAGATCGCGGGAGGCTCTTTGATCACCCTCGGAGCGATCCTGATCGCATTCGCCTGATCCAACGCGGGATGCGTCGCAATTACCGTCCAGCCAACGTTCTTCGCGCTATACTGGACTCAGTTCTTTGTACCGCCCAACGCTATCGCGGGGCTGCTCCACATGGGGGCGTCACGGCTTCGACGGGATTGCTTGTGGCAGAGAGGCATGCCGGGGTGTGGACACCCGTAATCGCTCACAAAACTATAAGTGCCGAACCTCAATTCGCGCTTGCTGCTTAATAATTAAGTAGCCGATCGCTCAGGCTTCGCCTACGGGCCTGTACCGATCGTCGCAC
>DATMOB010000053.1:0-50498 GCA_035568455.1 Granulicella sp. | reverse complement strand
ATGTTCTAAGGGCGGGACACGCCCGGTTAGCCTGTGAAGTGAATGGCGAGGTAAGCCGTCAGCAGCAAGAACCCACCGAAATGGCCGCTAGGCGGCCATCGTAGGAATCCCCTTCCTTTAGGGAGGGGAGGATGTCAAGGTTTGGGGAGAGTGCAGCAGCTGCCAGCCTCGGCGGGCTCGTCGGCGCTCGCATCGAGCATCACCTTCCACGATCCATCGGACATCTTCTTCCAGATCGTCATGTATCGACCGGAGTGCGTGATGGGCTGACCATGAGCGTCCTTCCCGGAGCCGTCGTAATGGCCCCAGGTGAACCCCATGTCGTTCGACGGGCCCATCTGTGCGCCCTGCGCGACCCAGGTGAGCTGGTAGTCCTTAGGATCCCACTGCGCCTGCGCCGCGATTGCGGTCTTGCCGATCACCGGCGGGTGTCCGTTGCCCAGGGTGACGGCGCCGTCGGCAAACCAGCTGGCGAAGGCCTTGCCGCCACCCGCCGCGACCGACTCAGCGAACTTTGCCTCCAGCTCCAGCAGCTGGATCATGCCTGGCGTAAGTGTCGGCTGCGTCAGCGGATTGATGGCCGGACTCGAACCCAACCCGAGCCCGTAGGGGGCCGGCTGCTGCCCCAGTAGCTCGGACGCGGCTTGCAGCGCCGCCTGCGCCTCTGCCTGGGATGCTGTTTGGAATGTAGCCTGAGAGCTGGTTTGAGCAGCTGTCTGAGTCCCGGCTTGCACTCCCCGCCCTGCCGCCATTTGCCCCTGCATCATGCCGGTCAGGGCGAGGATCGACCAGGCGCAGGCGACCGCAGCGAAGGCGACGAGGGAACGCATGGGAGAATGCTATCAGGCGGAAAACGCACGCTCAAAAAAATAAGATTCGGGAACATTGACTCGCGAACATGACGATGACGCGCACTGAAGTGAAGTTGGTAGGTCCGGCCATCCTGTTGCTGCTGGCCGGTGTCATCCTGCGCGTTGCCGCCCCAGCCGCGTCGAACCTGTGGCTCGCGGCCGAAGGCTTGCGCTGGCTCGCCATCCTGCTGCTAGCCGGCTGGGCTTGGCGCCGCTGCTCGGTCACCCCGTGGATCTTCGTTGCTATGGTCGCGGGCGCGGAGATCGGCTTCGACGCTCCCGCCTTCGCCATCAGCCTTCGGGTCTTCAGCGACATCTTTCTGCGGCTCATCAAGACCATCGTCGCCCCGTTGATCATGGTCACACTGATCACCGGCATCGCCGGCCACGGAGATCTGAAGAGCGTCGGCCGCATGGGCATCAAGAGCCTCGTCTACTTCGAGGTGGTCACCACCCTCGCACTCGGCATCGGTCTGGTGGCGATCAACGTCAGCAAGGCCGGCGTCGGTCTCACGCTGCCCGCCTCCGCACTCGCGCAACCCGTGGTCGCCGCCGCTCCGGTGCATTGGGACGACTTTCTGCTGCACATCTTCCCTGAGAACATCGCCAAGTCCATCGCCGAGGGCCAGATCCTGCAGGTCGCGGTCTTCGCCGTCTTCTTCGGCATCGCGCTTGCGACCATGAGCGAGGCCAAGCGCGCCCCGGTGGTGCGGCTCACCGAGAGCCTCAGCGAAGTGATGTTCCGCTTCACCAACGTGGTGATGTACTTCGCTCCGGTGGGCGTCGGCGCCGCCATGGCGTTCACCGTCGGCCACATGGGCTTGGGCGTCCTGGTCAACCTGGGCAAGCTGCTGCTGACCTTCTACGCCGCGCTTGCTGCCTTCGCCGTTGTGGTGCTGCTGCCGGCGGCGCTGTTCTTCCGCGTTCCGGTCAAGCGCTTCCTAGTGGCTGTCGCCGAGCCGGCCACCATCGCTTTCGCCACCTCCACCAGCGAGGCCGCACTGCCCCGCGCCATGGAGTCGATGGAGGCGCTCGGGGTCCCGCGCCGCATCGTCTCCTTTGTGATTCCCGCTGGCTACAGCTTCAATCTGGATGGATCGACCCTTTACCTCGCCATCGCCAGCATCTTCGTGGCGCAGGCGGCGGGCATTCACCTTAGCCTCGGCCAGCAGTTGCTGATGATGGGAACGCTGATCCTGACGAGCAAGGGCGTCGCCGGAGTTCCGCGCGCCGTCCTGGTGGTGCTGCTGGCTACCGCAGCCACCTTCCGTCTGCCCACTGAGCCCATCTTCGTCATCCTCGGCATCGACGCTCTGATGGACATGGCGCGCACCATGATCAACGTGATCGGCAACTGCCTGGCCAGCGCCGTCATCGCCCGCTGGGAGGGACAGTTCGAAAGCGAGATGCCCTCCTCCGCCGTGCTTGAGGGCGTCGCCGAGTAGCGCACGCAGAAATCTATGGCCCAGAATTGTTTAGGTGTGGAGGATATTTCCGTCTACGCCGCGCATCTCCCGTGCGTTCTCTTCGCCCCTTCGGAAATTGGTATACTTGGATGCTACGGCTGGCGTGCGTCTCGCTGCTCCACGCCTCGGCCGCCGTGCTTCTGCCCGCGCGCTCTTGAGGCTCCCGAGCGGCTGCAGCGTGTTGGCAGACTTGAGGCAGACTGGTACTGAATGAGCAATATTCTGGCAACAATCAAATCTCCCGCAGACGTCAAGAAGCTTTCCCTGCCACAACTGGAGACGCTCGCAGCGGAGATTCGGGAACGGCTCATCATCGGAGTCTCGAAGACCGGCGGGCACATCGGCCCCAATCTCGGCGTGGTGGAGTTGACCATCGCCATGCACTACGTCTTCGACACCCCCACCGACAGCTTCGTTTTCGACGTCAGCCATCAGGCCTACGTGCATAAGCTGCTCACCGGCCGCGAGGACCGCTTCCATACCATCCGCCAGCCCGACGGCCTCAACGGCTTTATGCTACGCACCGAGAGCGAGCATGACTGCTACGGCGCCGGACACGCCGGCACCGCGCTCAGCGCCGCGCTCGGCATGGCCGTGGCCCGCGATATGTCCGGCGGCAGCGAACACATCGTCGCGCTCGCCGGCGACGCCGCCTTCACCAACGGCATCTCCTTCGAGGCGCTCAACAACATCTCCTCGCAGACCAAGCGGCTGATCATCGTGCTCAACGACAACGCCTGGTCGATCGACAAGAACGTCGGCGCCATCGCCGAGTACCTCCACAAGATCGTCACCAACCCCACCATCGCCGGTCTGCACGACCGCGCCACCGGCCTGCTCGAGCGCTTTGGCGGCAAGACGGCCGCGCACCTCGCGCGCAAGGCAGAGGAGGCAGCCAAGGGCCTGATCGGCCCCGGCATGCTCTTTGAGGAGTTCGGCCTCAGCTACTACGGTCCCATCGATGGGCACAACCTGCCCAACCTCATCGAGACCTTCAAGTTCCTCAAGCAGCAGAACCGCCCCGTGGTCCTGCATTCGATCACGCAGAAGGGGCGCGGCTTCCAGCCCGCGCTCGAAAAGCAGAAGAAGTTCCACGGCCTCGGACCCTACGACGCCATGACCGGCGAGACCAAACCGGTCGGCCAGAAGACCTACTCGGAGATCTTCGCCGAGAGTCTGTCCAAGCTCGCCAGCAGCAATGACAAGGTGGTCGCGATCACCGCCGCGATGCCCAACGGCACCGCCCTCGACATCTTCCGTCCGCTGCATCCCACTCGCTACTTCGACGTGGGTATCGCCGAGGAGCACGCGGTCATCTTCGCCGCCGGTCTGGCGACCAAGGGCTACAAGCCGTTCTGCGCCATCTACTCGACCTTCCTGCAGCGCGCCTTCGATCAGATTGTGCACGACGTCTGCCTGCAGAACCTGCCGGTCGTCTTCTGCATGGATCGCGGCGGTCTCAGCGGCGATGATGGCCCGACCCATCACGGCCTCTTCGATATCAGCTACCTGCGCAGCGTCCCCAACCTCATCCACATGGTCCCCAAGGACGAGGACGAGCTGCAGGACATGATGTACACGGCCATGCTGCATCCCGGTCCGGTGGCGATCCGCTACCCGCGCGGTACCGGCCCCGGAGTCGCGGTCAAGGAGCACCCCGTCGCGCTCGAGATCGGCAAGGCCGAGGTGATCTATACCGGAGATGGCACCACGGGCCGCAGCGGCGATGCCGATGAGAATGCGGGCCGCAGCGATGTGGCTATCTTCGGCCTGGGAGCCATGCTGCCCGAGGCGGTACGTCTGGCCGGCATGATCGAGCGCGAAGGACTGTCGGTCGCCATCATCAACCCGCGCTTCGCCAAGCCCATCGACCGCGCCTGCGTCGAGCAGTTCGGCCGGCGCGCCGGCCTGCTGATCACACTCGAGGATCACGTCCTCGCCGGAGGCTTCGGCTCCGCGGTGCTTGAAACCGTCAACGAGCTGGAGCTGCCGATACCCGTCGTTCGGGTTGGCTGGCCCGATGAGTTCATCGAGCACGGCAAGGTCGAAGCGCTGCGCGAGAAGTACGGTCTGACCGCTGAGGCAGCCTTCGCCAAGGCAAAGCCATACCTGACGCGCATGACCGAACAGGTGCTGGCCAAGCGCTAGCGGCCTCTCTTCCGAAACAACGCATTTGGAATAGAACGGGCTGTAAGAAAGCCCGTTCTGCTCCTACGAGCAGGATTGCTGCTTAAGTCGATGGCGGTAGTCTTCTCCGCCTGAACCAGACGCCTCTTTGATTTGTGACCGTAATCCGTGTGGTAGAGAAGCAAGGCCTCCGCGCAGATACAAAGTTTGGAAAACGGCGCCCGCTCTTCGCCCAGCCAACGGACCTCTGCTTCATAACGACTCCCACCGTTGACAATTCGTCCCGCTCCCCGTCAACTAGTGACAGCGCCCATGCACAACCCGCCTCATCATTCACCGCGCCTTCTGACCGAGACCCCCTCGCAGGAGGGGGCGGGCGCCAGTGTTCACGACCGCGGGCTGCTGACCATCGCCATCTTCAAGCTGGCCAAGTCGGCCTTCTTCTTCTGCATCGGGGTGGGCGCGATCCACTTCCTACATAAGGACCTTCGCGACCCCATCCTGTGGCTGGCGAGATCCTTCCGCTTCGATCCCGAGAGCCGCGCAGTCAGCCTGCTGATGGACAAGGTCGATCTGATCGGCCCCTACCGGCTGCGTGAGATCGGCATCGCCACCTTCGCCTACTCCGCGCTCGCTCTCACCGAGGGCATCGGCCTGCTGCTCGAACGCACCTGGGCTGAGTACCTCACCCTCATCCTGACCGTCTCCTTCGTGCCCTGGGAGCTCTACGAACTCGTCTTCCGTCCCAGCGCCATTCGCGTGGCCGTCTTCCTCATTAATCTGGCAGTGCTCTGGTACCTGATCTGGCTGCTGCGCCGCAAGGGCACGCTGGGCTCGAAGCAGGCCGTCGCATCAGGTAAGCTATAGCGAGCCGTATCTGCTTTCGCTTTTTATTCGCTATCAGACGCCCGATATCCGCGCAAGGGGAGATGTCGCGGGGAGACTCCTGTGAACCATTCTCGCCAGCCCTCCATATAGTGGAATAAAAATAATCTTCCACAATATGCAGATTTTTCCACATTTTCCCTGTCAAGATCCCCGGAAACCGCAAATTTAGTTCTTTACAGGAAGCGGTCGCGCAATCAACCATTGTGGAGTGAAGTGGTGCAAAGTGGAGTAAAAGGGGCGAGGTTGGTAAGAATTTCCCTCAATCCTACTCCTCCTCCACCGCCTCCGCAGCCCGAGGTTCCTTATGTTTCGCGGAAATCATCCAACTCGCGTCGATGAGAAAGGCCGGTTGAAGATCCCGGCTGAGTTCAAAGGCCGTGTGGATGAGATCTACGGAAATCACTTCTACATCACCAGCAAGGATGGCAAGCGGGCAGAGATTTATCCGCTGAAGGAGTGGGAAAAGATCGAGGAGAAGTTGGCCCAGATCCCCTCCATGAATGCGGCCAAGCAGAAGTTTCTCGACATCACCAGCTACTACGGCCAGATGGCGGACATGGATGCGCAGGGAAGGTTATTGTTGCCGCAGTTGTTGCGCGAAACCGCCAAGGTCACGGCCGAGGTGGTGGTCTTTGGCAAGCAGACGTACCTGGAAGTTGTGAATCACGAAGCCTTCAAGGCGCAACTCGCTCCGTTGACCGATGAGGAGCAGAGGGCGCTGTCAGAGTTTGGATTGTAAGCATTACCAGCCCCCCAGGGGGAGCACAAAGGGCGGTATCAGATGAACAGACCGCAGCATGTGCCGGTTCTTTTAGAAGAAGCTTTGCAGTACCTCAATGTGCGTCCCGGCAGCGTGATCGTCGACGCCACCCTCGGCCTCGCCGGCCACTCCGCGGAGATCGCCCGGCGGCTGGGAGCGAAGGGCAGGTTGATCTGCTTCGATCGCGATCCCGAGGCCATGGCCCAGGCCAAGCTTCTGCTGGAGCAGGTAGCCGCCGAACTGGGCAGCGAGATGCCCCAGGTGGTCTTCGAGCCCCGGGCCTTCTCCGAGGCGGCCGCAGCCATCGCGCCGAACAGCCTCGACGGCCTGCTCGCCGACTTCGGCGTCAGCAGCCTGCAGTTGGACGAGGCGCACAGAGGATTCAGTTTTCGGTCGGAAGGACCCCTCGACATGCGCATGGACACGCGCTCCGGGGAGACGGCCGAGCAAGTGGTAAATCAGGAAGACGAAAACAATCTCGCCGACCTGATTTACGAATTCGGAGAGGAAAGGAGATCGCGGAGAATCGCCAGAGCCATTGTGCGGGCCCGGCCGATTACGACCACCGCAGAGTTAGCGAGAGTCGTAGCGGCCGCGGCCCCAGCAATGAAAGGCGACAAGATTCATCCCGCGACACGCACCTTTCAGGCCCTCCGGATTCGAGTGAATAACGAGTTGGGAGAGATTAGGTCGCTGCTCGAAAGCGCGCCCTCCCTGCTCAAGCCGGGCGGAAGGCTGGCCTTAATCAGCTTCCACTCTCTGGAGGACCGGCTGGTAAAAGATGCGTTCCGCGAAGCTGCACGGAACAAGGTGTACGAAGTCCTGACGAAGAAGCCGGTCGTGGCCTCGGAGCAGGAGGAGATGCGAAACCCACGCAGCCGAAGTGCAAAGCTGCGTGCGGTCGAAAAGTTGAGTTGACCTCTCTTTTGCAATTTGAGGCGCCGATCGTTGTGCCCCTCGCAAGAGAGATCACACCAGATCGGGTCGGGGTCGTCCCACCGTGCTTTCAGGCGAAAGACACCCTTGTAACAAAAAGTCCCTTCCTCCTCTAGCGATCCCGGCCCGGATCGTACCTGGAACACAGGTGGGAGGCGGGAACGAAGGGCAGAGCAGAGGTTTCATCCGGGGTTTTGCTCCCGGGATCCAGCCAGACGGACAGTCTGGAGAAGAAGCAAGGCAGGGGGAGATGGCAATGGCAACCATGGCGACGATGACGACCGAGATGGAGATGATGGGAACCAGGCAGGCTCCGCGTGCCTCGCGCAGCCGCACCCAGTCCGTGGCGGAGCGCAATCGCAGCCTGTATGAGACGCAGCTGCGCGCCCGCCGTGGTCCCACGCCTGAGGTGTTCTTCACCAAGCACATCGACAACAGCCGCATCGTCAAGGCGGACGACCCCGAGCGCCAGCGCGAGATGCGCACCTTCACCGCCGTCATGGGAATGCTCTTCCTGCTGGTGATGGTCTACGTCTGGCAGCACTTCTCCGCCATCGAGATCGGCTACCAGGTCGAGAGCCAGAAGGCGCAGGTCGAGCAGCTGCGCGAGCAGAACCGCCAGCTCCGCCTGACCGAGGCGCAGCTGACCGATCCCGGCCGCATCGACCGCATCGCCAAGCAGCTGGGCCTGGATGCGCCCGAGCCCGGACAGGTGGTCCGTTCCGAGGGCGATCCCAACGCGCCGGTGCTGGCCCAGGCCAACGCTCCCGCCATGCCTGTCCACTAAACTCGGCGAGATTTCTGGGCTCTCCCTCGATCCGCACCGGAACGAGTAGGCAGAGCGAACCTGCAATGAAGTTGAGACAACCATGAAACGAGCGCCACGGCAGACCGCGCCTCGGCACACACCTCCGCGGCACACCTCGATCGCTCCCATCCGGAGGATCCGGTTCGCCTACCTGGCGCTCTTCTTCATCCTCTGGACGGTCGCTCTGGTGCTACGCCTGTTCTGGCTGCAGGTCGTCCGGCATCAGGACTTCGTCGAGCGCGCCGCCCGGCAGCAGCAGCGCACCTTCGAGGTCGCTCCCCGCCGCGGCGTGCTCTACGACCGCAACCTGCGTGAGCTGGGCATGACCGTTCTGGTCGACTCGGTCTACGCCGTGCCCTCCGAGCTCGGCGAGAACCGGGAGAACGCCGCCACGTTGCTGGCCAAGATCGTCCACACCGACCCCGAGGAGAACTTCACCTCGCAGCGTGAGATTCTGGCTCGCTTCAACGCCTCGCGCAACTTCGCCTGGGTAGCCCGCCGCCTCGACCCCGACACCGCCTCGCGAGTACGCGAACTGAATCTGCGCGGCATCTACTTCCAGAAGGAGTTCAAGCGCTTCTACCCGAACAACGATCTGGCCGCGCAGGTGCTCGGCTACGTCGGCACCGACGACACCGGTCTGGGCGGCCTGGAGCGCGAGTTCGACGAGGACATGCACGGCGAGCCCGGCCACGAGCTCACCCAGCTCGACGCCAAGCGCCACGCCCTCGGCAGCGAGGAGAGTCAGCCGCAGCCCGGCGAAAACCTCGTCCTCAGCATCGACGCCAACATCCAGTACATGGCCGAGCGCGCGCTCGATGCGCAGATGGAGAAGGTCAAGGCACTGCACGGCACCGTCGTCGTGCAGGACCCGCACACCGGCCAGATCCTCGCCCTCGCCATCTCCCCGCGCTTCAATCCCAACGACTCCCGCCACATGGAGCCAGGATCGCTGACCAACCTCGCGGTCAGCGACGTCTACGAGCCCGGCTCCACCTTCAAGCTGGTCACCTACGCGGCCGCCATCGACGCCGCCGGCGTCCAGCCCACCGACATCGTCGACTGCCAGAACGGCGCCATGACCATGTATGGACGCACGCTGCACGACGACAAGAGCGACCACTTCGGCCGCGTGACCGTGCAGTATGCGCTCGAGCACTCCAGCGACGTGGGCGCGGCCAAGATGGCGCTCAAGCTGGGCAACGACAAGTTCTACCAGTACATGCGCGGCTTCGGCTTCGGCGACCGCTCTGGCATCGAGCTGCCCAGCGAGACGCGCGGGCTCTTGCGCTCGTCGAAGAAGTGGGGCGCGACCAGCATCCTGTCGATGGCCATCGGCCAGGAAGTCGGCGTCACCCCCATCCAGCTTGTAACCATGGTCAGCACAATTGCCAACGGCGGCGTCTACATGCCCCCGCACATCCTCCTCGAGTCCACCGACGAGATGAAGGGCGACCCGCGCCTGCACCCCGCCGCCTTCCGTCCCGAGAACCAGCTGCCCGCCAAGCTCCCCGACGGCGCCCACCGCGTCATCTCCGAACTCACCTCGGCCAAGATGCGCAGCATGATGCAGGGCATCGTCACCGAAGGCACCGGCAGCGAGGCGAGGCTCAACGGCTACAGCTCCGCTGGCAAGACCGGAACCGCGCAAAAGATCGATCCCGCCACCCACACCTACTCCCACACCAAGCTGGTCGCCAGCTTCGCCGGATTCGCTCCCGTCAGCAACCCTGCCATCGCGGTCACCGTGGTCATCGACAACCCAACCGCCGGCCCCAGCAAGTACGGCGGAGCGGTCAGTGCCCCAGTCTTCGCCGAGGTCGCCCAGCAGGTGCTTGAGTACCTCGGCGTCCCTCACGATCAGCCCCTCAAGACGCAGAAGGAGCTCATCGCCTCCAGCCAGAAGAACAACGTCTTCGACGACTCGCCCAGCGACAACACCGGCGATCTCGACGCCATGTTCGCCGACGTCAACAACCTCCCCGCCGACGATCCGCTGCGCAATCCCGATCACCCCGCCGCTCCGGCCGCGTCCTCGCAACCAGCTCAACCAACGACTGCCGCCGCCGCGTCTCCCGCTAAGCCTCTCGCGAATGCAACGCGAACCTCCACGCTTGCGGCCGACCACTCTCACCACAGCCCCATCAAGAGCCAGATCCTCGACCTCCTACCCGCCAAGGTCCTGAGCGCCTTTCGCGCCAACGGTGGAACCAGTTCGGTGATGCCGGACGCCGCCGCCGGCGCTACCGCTGCTCTGCCGAATCCGAACGCGAAGCTCGACCCGGCCGTGACAACCGGCGGCAACGGCTCCATCGGCTCTGACGGCTCTGTCGTCGTCGATTCCCGCAAGAGGGTGGCTGTGCCATCCTTCGCCGGCGCCCCCCTGCGCAGCGTCATCGAGCAGGCGGACAAGCTCGGCCTGCGTGTCCAGCCTGTCGGGAGCGGCCTCGCCCGCGAGCAAGTGCCGGCGGCCGGCACCATGGTCCCCGCCGGAACCCAGATCGCCGTGCGCTTCAGCCGATAACCAACGCGCAGTTCGATTTACCCAGGGAATCGAGTCCTCCTCGACAATCGAAATCTTTGCCGCTGCAATAAGATGATGCTTATGGATGTAAGCAAGGTCTTTGCCGCGATCGATCCCATAGCCTGGCGCGGCAATTCTGCTTCGATCAACGGCATCGTCTACGATTCGCGTCAGGTCCAGTCGGGCGACCTCTTCGTTGCCATGCGCGGGGAATCGACCGACGGCAACCGTTACCTCGACGCCGCCCTGGCGCAAAGCTCCAATGGCTCCGGCGGCGCCGTTGCCATCATCACCGACTCGCGCGAGTCCTACGACCGTCTCGCAGCCTCGCATCCCGATCTTCCGGCAGCACTCGTCGAGCACGGCCGCCGGGCCCTGGCCCGTGCCAGCGCCGCCATTCTTGGCCATCCCGAGCGCCGCCTCGCCCTCACCGGGGTCACCGGAACCAACGGCAAGACCACCACCGCCTTCCTGTTCGAAGCGCTCCTGCGCAGCGTTCACCGCACCTGCGTCCTGCTTGGGACCATCGAGTGCCACGTCGGCAACGAGATCCGCCCCTCCGCCCACACCACGCCCGAGTCGCGCGACGTGCTCCAGGTCTTCGCCGATGGCGTCCGCGCCGGTGCCACCGAGGCGGTCATGGAGATGTCCTCGCACTCGCTCGAACAGGAGCGCGTCTGGGGCCTGCCCGTCGACGTCGCCATCTTCACCAACCTCACCCAGGACCACCTCGACTACCACGGCACCATGGAGTCCTACCTCGCCGCCAAGCTCAAGCTCTTCGCTGGTGTTGGCGCCCCGCCGCCGCGCGTGGCCGTCGTCAACCGCGACGACCCATACGGCCAGCGCGTCGCCGCCGCTGCCGCTGCCGCACACGCCCAGGTCTGGACGTATGGTCTCGAAGAAGGAGCCAGCTTCCGCGCCACCGATATCCAGATGCGCGCCGGAGAGACTCGCTTCCGCATGACCACCCCCACCGGCGAGATCGCCATGCGCTCCGCGCTCACCGGCCGCGTCAACGTCTACAACCTGCTCGCCGCCAGCGCCGCCGCCTGGGCGCGCGGCCTCACGCTCGAGCAGATCGCCGCCGGCGCCACGCTCGGACCGCAGGTTCCCGGCCGCTTCCAGGTCGTTCCCGCCGCGGACTCAAACATCACCGTCGTCGTCGACTACGCCCACACCGACGACGCCCTGCGCAACCTCATCGCCCTCGCCCGCGAACTGGTCGCTCCTAGCGCCCCGGACCGCGAGCCGGGCCGCGTCATCACCCTCTTCGGCTGCGGTGGAGACCGCGACCGCAGCAAGCGCCCCAAGATGGGCCGCGCCGCCGGCGAGGGCAGCGACCTGGTTGTACTCACCAGCGACAACCCGCGCAGCGAGGATCCCGCCGCCATCCTCGCCGAGGCCCTCAGCGGCGTCGAGCCCACCGGCACCGCGTGTATCGTCGAGCCCGACCGCCGCCGCGGCATCGAGCTCGCCATCCGCTCCGCCACCCCCGGGGACATCGTTCTGCTCGCCGGCAAGGGCCACGAGAAGGTGCAGATTTTGGCCACCGGAACCATTCCATTCGACGATGCCGCGGTCGCTGCCGATATAGTTCAAAATATGTAGCGAATTCGAGCCGGGCTCCGCAGCACCCCGCACAAGCCCCCACCGACCAAGACATGAGGTGAGCAGTGAACTTGACGTTAGGACAGATCGCCGACCTGATTCACGCTGAGGGAGACTTCAACACCGCCGCCGAGGCGCTCGGCTACTCCATCGACTCCCGCACCATCAACGCCGGCGAGCTCTTCTTCGCCGTCAAGGGCGAGCGCGTCGACGGCCACGACTTCGTCGAAGCCGCGCTCGCCAACGGTGCCGTCGCCGCCGTGGTCGGCATGGATTGGCTCACCCCCGATGAGCCCGAGCGCGTCGATCCCGTCAGGCTGCTGCGTGTTCCCGAAGCCTCCACGTCTGAAGACCCGTCCGACAGCGTGCTCGCCGCCCTGCAGAAGCTCGCCCACGCCGTCCGCCGCCTCTGGGGCAAGCGCGTCATCGCCGTCACCGGCTCGGCCGGCAAGACCACCACCAAGGAGGCGGTCGCGCAGGTTCTGGCCGCCCGCTTCCGCGTGCTCAAGTCCGAGGGCAACCTCAACAACCACTTCGGCCTGCCGCTGCAGCTGCTCAAGCTCGAGCCCGAGCACGACCTCGCGGTCGTCGAGCTGGGCATGAACCACGCGGGCGAGATCGCCGCCCTCGCGACGATCGCGGAGCCCGACTGGGCGGTCGTCTCGAACGTCGCCCCCGTCCACCTCGAACACTTTCCCGACGGCATCGCCGGCATCGCCCGCGCCAAGTACGAACTCGTCGCCGCGCTGCCCGAATCCGGCGTCGCCGTGCTCAACGCCGACGACCCCTACGTCGCCGCCTTCGGCCGCGGCCTGGGCGAGCGCGCCGTCTTCTACGGCCGCGACTGGAGCGCCCAGGTGCGCGCCGAGGAGATCCTCGACTACGGCTTCGACGGCATCCTCTTCACCGCGATCGCGGCCGGCGAACGCGTCGAGATCCGCCTCTCCCTGCCCGGCCGCCACAATGTCTGGAACGCGCTTGCGGCCATCGCCGTCGGCCTGCGCAGCGGCATGACCCTCAGCGAATGCGCCGCCGCCGTTGCTGCACTGCGGCCCGGCGACCGCCGCGGAGAACTGATCGAGTGGCGCGGCGCAAAGATCGTCAACGACTGCTACAACTCCAACCCGCGCGCCCTCGACGCCATGGTCGACGCTCTGCTCGCCACCCCCGCCGACCGCCACGTCGTGGTCGCCGGCGAGATGCTCGAACTCGGCCCCGCCGGCGAGGAGCTGCACGCCGCCTGCGGACGCAGAATGGCCGAGCGCGGGGTCGATCTGGTCCTGGGCGTACGCGGCCAGGCCGAGATCCTCACCACCGCCGCCCGCACCTCCGGCGGCTCAACCAGCTTCTTTCCCACCCCCGACGAGGCCGGTGACTGGCTCCGCGACCACCTCCGCCCCGGCGACGCAGTGCTCTTCAAGGCCTCCCGCGGCGTCCGCCTGGAGCGCGCCCTCACCACACTGCTCGCCCCATAAACGACGCTCTGCTCGCCATCCTGAAAAAACGCTCTGCTCACTCCTTGAAAAAATGCTTTTGCGCATTCGACGGAAACCTCGTCCTCCTTCCGCGCAGCGGGAGGACCTGTTGTGGTCCTCCTTCGCTGTATCGAGAAGCCCTGTCGTTAACGTTGTCATCCCGCAGCGCAGCGGAGGGATCTGCTTCTCGCCCTTGCTCTTGTCCTTCTCCCCCTCCGAAGCCACCGGCATTTGGCCTTTTCCTCCCCGCTCCACTGTATAAGATAGGATTGCGACCTCATTCCGCGCCTCGCGGCCGCAGAATGAGGGGCGTTATCTTGACCGAGGTAAGACGCGCATCGTCCGGCTATGACACTCGGGCGATCGCTCGAACCTGAGGGGCGGGTTCGAATTGCTCTATTGGCTGCTCTACCAGAAGATGTTTCCGTACTTCCGGCTCTTTCGCGTCTTTCACTACCTCACCTTCCGCACGGTCTTCGCCTCGCTGACGGCGCTTCTGATCGGCCTGCTCATCGGCCCCTTCGTCATTGAACGGCTGCGCGAGTTCCAGATCGGCCAGTACATCCGCAGCGACGGACCGCAGTCGCACCACAAGAAGAGCGGCACCCCCACCATGGGCGGCGTGCTCATCTGCATCTCCATCCTGGTGCCCACGCTGCTCTGGTCCGACCTCTCGAACCCCTTCGTCTGGGTGGTCGTGCTCTCCACCCTGGCCTTCGGCGCCATCGGCTTCGCCGACGACTACATCAAGGTCGTGCATCGCCGCAATCTGGGCCTCACCGCGCGGCAGAAGCTCGGTCTGCAGTTCCTGGTCAGCGCCGCCGTCGCCGTCGCCCTGCTGCGCCTCGAAGGCCACGGCAACTATTCCACCCGCCTGGTGGTGCCCTTCGCCAAGCGCCTCCGTCCCGACCTCGCCTGGAGCTGGCTCGGCGTCATCCCCCACATGCACTGGCTGGCGTTTCTGCCCTTCGTCATCTTCGTGATGATCGTCATCGCCGGCGCCAGCAACGCCGTCAACCTCACCGACGGCCTCGACGGCCTGGCCATCGGCTGCACCATCGTCGCCGCCGGAGCGCTCACCATGCTCACCTACGTCAGCGGCCACGTCGTCTTCTCCGACTACCTCGAACTGCAGCGCATGCCCCTGGTCAGCGAACTCACCATCTTCTGCGGCTCCATGGTTGGCGCCAGCATCGGCTTCCTCTGGTACAACGCCCACCCGGCTGAGATCTTCATGGGCGACGTCGGTTCCTTGGCTCTCGGAGGAGCGATCGGCACCGTCGCGGTCGTCATCAAGCAGGAGCTGCTGCTGCCCTTCATCGGCGGCGTCTTCATCCTCGAGGGCATGAGCGTCGTCCTCCAGGTGGGCAGCTACAAGCTGCGCAAGGGTAAACGCATCTTCAAGATGGCCCCGCTCCACCACCACTTCGAGCTGCTCGGCTGGTCCGAGTCCAAGGTCATCGCCCGTTTCTGGATCCTCGCCCTCATCTTCGCCCTTTTGGCCCTTACCACTCTGAAGCTGCGGTAAACCACCACACCGTGCAGTTTTCGACTCCTGTTTTCTCATTTCAGACTGTTCCGCGAAAGGAGCCGTTCGCGAGCTAATTTATGTGATAATCCGCGACACGACCATTGTCGTCAACGAGCAGAGGATCAAAATATGATTGCTCTCTGTGCTTTTGCCCTCCACTTGACACCCATCGTTTGGCCGCGGTTCAAAGCGTTTCCCCTAGCTCCCAGCCTGCTCCACCGGCCAGCCAATCTGCGTCGATGGCTGTAAGCCTCGCACCTGAAAAAGACCGTTTTCCCGTGGGCCAGAAGCCGCGAGTCTTCCTCGCCATTAAGAACCTGACTGAGTTGAGGTTTGAGGTGTCAACGGATAATCCCATGCGAGTCTGCGTAAAGGGGAAAGATGGTGATCCGCCGGAGACCGATTATCAACGCCATCTCCATGGCGACTTTCGCGCCGGAGATGGACCGGATCTCCTCCCCGGTCCAGTTGTTCGTAATGCCATCCTGCCTTGGTATCCAACCATCCTGAAAATAGACCTATCGGCCTACTATGACCTCAGCGTTCCCGGTACCTACACCGTCTACACAGAGTTCATGGATCAAACGCGGAGCCGGGTCGGAGAGGGTAGCTGGATTCGCACAAACACAGCGAAATTCGAAATCCAAGGGCCTGCTCGATAGGCTTCATTGGTCGTCGGCCCGGCCTGCTCCGCCATATCCTCCCCAGCGGCGATCGTCCGCTTGAGATGGATCCGTATTCTGTTTTGCCCCAGCTCGTCTACAATCCTCCGTAAGAGGTGCCCGCGATGCACGATGCGCTGAGCGTCGGAATCCCCGTATTTGTGATCCTCCTCGGAATCCTGCTCAATCAGCGCGGTCTCGATACGCTCGAGGCCCGCCTCGACGGCCGTATGAACGGGCTCGAAGGCCGCCTCGACCACATGCAATCGGAGCTCACCGCCCGTCTCGGCCGCATGCAGGCCGATCTGTCGATGTTCTACCGGACCCTCGGTGAGCATGGCGCCGAAATTGACCATCTGAAGAAGGACAGAACCGCCTGATCCGCCTCCTCTCCACCAAAACCAATTCCTGTCTTGGGCGGTGAACCCCGCTGCCTGTAAATTCAAATGATGGAATTAAAGAACAAACGCGTCCTGGTCGTGGGCCTGGGCCGGTCCGGCCTCTCCGCCGCCATGTTCCTGCGCGGCCTCGGCGCCCGCGTCACCGTCTCCGACACCCGCTCCGCCATCGCTCTCGCCAACGAGATTCCCGCTCTGCTCGACGCCGGCATCATGGTCGAGGCCGGCGGCCACGGCCTGCTCACCTTCCGCCGCCAGGACCTCATCGTCGTCTCCCCCGGCGTCCCGCTCGACACCCCCGAGGTCGCCCAGGCGCTCGGCTTCGGCCTGCCCGTCATTGGCGAGCTCGAACTCGCCAGCCGCTTCCTCCAGGGCGAGATCCTCGCCGTCACCGGAGCCAACGGCAAGACCACCACCACTACCCTCATCGGCAAGATCCTTAGCGACGCCGGCCGCCCCACTCAGGTCGGCGGCAACATCGGCCTGCCCGTCATCGACCTCATCCCCCAAAGCACCCCCGAGACCCTCAACGTCCTCGAGGTCTCCAGCTTCCAGCTCGAGACCGTCGAGCAGTTCCGCCCCCGCATCGCCGTCATCCTCAACATCACCCCCGACCACCTCGACCGCCACGGCAGCTTCGAAAACTACGTTGCCGCCAAGGAACGCATCTTCGCCCGCCAGACCCCCGACGACGCCCTCGTCCTCAACGCCGACGACCTCACCACGCAGATGTGCGCCGCCCACGCCAACGCGAGCTCGAAGCCCGCCATCTACTGGTTCTCCGCGAGCAAGATCGTCCGCGTAGGAGCCTTCGTCCGCGACGGAATCGTCCTCTGGGTCCCACGCGAGGGCAGCCCAGCCGAACCCATCCTGCCCGTCTCCGAGATCAAGCTCAAAGGCGTCCACAACGTCGAGAACGTCCTCGCCGCCGTCGCCGCCGGCCGTCTCGCCGGCGTCCCCGCCGAAAGCATCCGCGCCTCCGTCGCTACCTTCAACGCCGTCGAGCACCGCCTCGAGTTCGTCCGCGCCGTCCGCGGCGTCGACTTCTACAACGACTCCAAGGCCACCAACGTCGATGCCGCCCTCAAGGCCCTGCAGTCGTTCCCCGGCAACATCCATCTCATACTCGGCGGCAAGGACAAGAACTCCGACTACACCCAGCTCGCGCCGCTGCTCAGCGAGCGCGTCAAGACTGTTTACACCATTGGTTCGGCGGCCGAAAAGATCGAGCGCCAGCTGCACGGAATGGTGAAGATGGTAGCTGCGGGGACGCTCGGAGCAGCCGTCACTCAGGCGGCCAAAGACGCCACCGCCGGAGACGTCGTCCTGCTCGCCCCGGCGTGCTCCAGCTTCGATCAGTTCGAGAACTACGAGCATCGCGGCCAGGTCTTCCGCCAGTGCGTCTTGGACCTCCCAGCCTGATGTCGGGACGCCCGCGGTAATTTGCTTCTGCTCGCCCGCACCGAAGCACGTGTCACCCTGAGCGGAGCGCAGCGGAGTCGAAGGACCTGAGCTAGGCCAAGGCAGTTGTTTCAGCTTCTAGGTAGCCAAGGCTTCAGCCTTGGCCCCGCGGGGGCCACAGAGAATCGGGGCTTTAGCCCCTGGAGTATGCCTTCTTCCACCTCGTGCGAGAAGAAGGGAAGGAACTATGGCCAAGCGTGTTGGCGTCGACAAGTGGCTCTTCGGGACCGTGCTCTTGCTGGTCCTCTTCGGCCTGACCACCGTCTTCTCGGCCTCCGCCGTCATGGCCAAGGAGCAGTTCGGCACCCCCTACCAGTACATCCTCAAGCAGGCCTTCTGGGCGGTCCTCGGCCTCTTCGCCCTGCTCGTCTTCATGCAGATCGACTACCGCCGCTACAACAACCCCAAGGTTGTCTTTCCCGCCGTCGGCCTCACCACCCTGCTTCTGATCGGCGTCTTCGTCGCGCCGGGCTCCCACCACACCCACCGCTGGTTCCGCTTCGGCGGCTTTCTCACCTTCCAGCCTTCAGAGCTGGCGACCCCGGTCCTGATCCTCTTCCTTGCCTACTTCCTGCAGAACCGCATGCACAAGATGGACGACTACCGAGGAACCATCCTGCGCGCCGTCGCCCCGCCGCTCGTGCTGATCGCACTTATTCTTAAGGAACCCGACCTGGGCACCGCCCTCGTTTGTGCCGCCGTCACCATGGTGCTGCTCTATCTCGCCGGCATGCAGATGCGATACATCGGCATGGGGCTGCTCTGCGCCCTCCCTGTGCTCGGCTACATGCTCTTCTTCGTGCCCTGGCGGCTGGCCCGCATGCGCGTCTTCCTCAACCCCGACGCCGACCCCCGCGGCACCGGCTTCCACATCCTCCAATCGCTCATCGCCGTCGGTACCGGCGGCATCCGCGGCCTCGGCCTCATGGAGGGCCGACAGAAGCTCTTCTACCTCCCCGAGCCCCACACCGACTTCATCTTCGCCAACGTCTGCGAGGAGCTCGGCCTCATCGGCGCCCTGCTGCTGATCACCCTCTTTGTCCTCTTCGCCTACCGCGGCCTGCGCGCCGCCTACCTCTCCACCGACCCCTTCGCCCGCTTCATCGCCTTCGGCCTTACCTCCGCCGTCGTCATCCAGGCCTTCTTCAACATGAGCGTGGTGGTCGCCCTGCTCCCCACCAAGGGCATCACCCTGCCCTTCATCTCCTTCGGCGGCACCTCGCTCTTCGTCACCCTGGCCTGCATGGGCGTCCTGCTCAACATCACCCGCGACATAGACTAGAAGGCAGGGCTCAGGGAACAGGGAACAGCGCTTTTTGGGTTGTCATCTCCGAAGGGGATCTGCTGTTGTATTGCCGTTGCCGTTGTCCGTTCTTGCCGTCATCCTGAGCGGAGTCTCTTGCAGCCTCACCGCAAGAGACGCAGTCGAAGGACCCCGGTACCGCTCACGTCACCCATACCGCCAGAACCTTTCCACCAACGCTCTCGACAGCTCCACCGCGAGCACTACCAACCCGAGGAACGCCCGCTTGCCCGACACCACTCCACTCCGCATCCTGATCGCCGGCGGCGGCACCGGCGGCCACGTCATCCCCGCGCTCGCCATCGCCCGCGAGCTGCGCGACGCCCACGCAGCCGAAGTCAAGTTCGTCGGCACCGCCCGCGGCCTCGAGACCCGCCTCGTCCCCGAGGCCGGCTTTCCCCTCGAACTCATCCACGTCGGCCAGCTCAAGAACGTCAGCCTGCTCACCCGCGCCCGCACCCTCACCGACCTGCCCCGCGGCATCCTGCGCTGCATCTCGCTTCTCCGCAGCTACCAGCCGCACGTCGTCGTGGGCGTCGGCGGCTACGCCTCGGGCCCGGCTATGATGGCCGCCCTCCTGCTCCGCATCCCCACCCTGGCCTTCGAGCCCAACGCCGCGCCCGGCCTCGCCAACCGCCTGGTCGGCCGCTACGTCAGCGCCGCCGCCGTCAATTTCGACGAGACCCGCCGCTACTTCCGCAACGCCAAGGTCACCGGCATCCCCGTCCGCCCTGCGTTCTTCGAGCTGCAACCCAAGCCGCCCAGCCCGGCCAAGCGCCTGCTCGTCTTCGGCGGCAGCCAGGGCGCCCGCATCCTCAACGAGATCCTCCCGCAGATCCTCTTCCCCCTGCTGCGCGACACCCCCGGCCTCACCGTCCTGCACCAGTCCGGCCCGCGCGCCGAGGCCGCCACCCGTCAGGACTACCTCGACACCGGCGCCGACGAGTCCCGCTGGCAGGTCAGCGCCTATCTCGACGACATGCCCGCCCGCTTCGCCGACGCCGACCTCATCCTCTGCCGCTCCGGCGCCAGTACCATGGCCGAGCTGGCCGCCGCCGGCAAGCCCTCGCTGCTCGTCCCCTTCGCCGCCGCCACCGACGACCACCAGCGCAAGAACGCCGAGGCCTTCGTCGCCGCCCGCGCCGCCCGCATGCTGCTCGAGTCCGAGCTCGCCCCGCAGCGCCTGCTCGACACCCTCCGCGATCTGCTCACCGACCCCGCCACCCTGGCCAGCATGAGCGCCCAGGCCCGCACTCTCGCCCATCCCACCGCCGTCCAGACCATCGCCCAGATGATCCGAACCCTTGCCGGGCCATCGAAAGGGCGGTAAAGGCGTCGTCAGAGCCCGGACCGGCCGTAAATCTTCATCTTGGGACAACCCGTCTGCGCGGTGGCGCTGCGTATAATTTACTGGTGAGAGCCCAGTTGCAAGTGCACCGCCCCGTCTGCGTGAGCTCCCTTCTCGCGTTCCTGCTCGTCACCGCATGTCCACCCCGCCAGCTCGTCGCACAGACGACGGCCCGCCCGGTAACGTTCGCCGCGGCCGAGCCTCCTGACGCCCTTCCGGATGCTCCGGGCTTCCAGTCCGCCTCCTCGTCGACGCCAGCCCCGCAGGGCTCCGCCATCCTCTCCGGCATCGTCGTCGACTCCTCCGGAGCCGCCCTCGCCGGCGCCCGCATCGCGCTCGTTCCCGCCGATGGCTCGCCGCAGCGCACCGCTACGGCCGACAACAGCGGCGCCTTCCTCTTCACCGGCCTCCGCGCTGGAGACTTCAAGCTCACCGTCGCCTCTGCCGCGGGCATGGGCTCCTACCTCTCTCCCGAGATCCACCTGCTCGCCGGCGAGAACCGCGAACTGCCCGAGATCCAGCTGTCGATCGCCGGCGCCAACACCGACGTGAGCGTCACCGCGACCCAGACCGAGATCGCCACCGAGCAGCTCAATGAGGAGCTGCACCAGCGCGCCCTCGGCATCTTTCCCAACTTCTACAGCAGCTACATCTGGAACGCCGCTCCGCTCAACTCCAAGCAGAAGTTCGTGCTCGCGTTCCGCTCCGTCATCGATCCCGTCAACTTCCTCGGCACCGGCGCCATCGCCGGCCTCGAGCAGGCGAGGAACATCTTTCCCGGCTACGGTTCGGGACTCGGAGCCTACGGCAAACGCTACGGCGCCACCTACGCCGACGACTTCGACGCCCGCATGATCGGCAGCGCCATCCTGCCCTCGCTCCTGCACCAGGATCCCCGCTACTTCTACGACGGCAAGGGCAGCGTCAGCTCCCGCGTCTTCTATGCCATCAAGTCCGCCGTCATCACCCGCGGCGACAACGGCCAGCTCCAGCCCAACTACTCCTACGTCCTCGGCAGCTTCGCCGCAGGAGGGATCGCCAACGTCTACCATCCCGCTACCGATCGCGGCGTCGGCCTCACCATCGGCGACGGCTTCATCAACATCGCCGGCCACGCCGCCGACAACATCATCCGCGAGTTCCTGCTGCGCCGCCTCACCCCCGGCGTCCCCGAGACCAGCACCGGCAAACCCTGACACAAGTTTGGTTGTCATGTCGTAGCGCAGGTTTGGTTGTCATGCAGCGTTAATCGTCATTCCGTAGCGCAGCGGAGGAATCTGCTTCTCAGGCCCCTTAGCGGGTGCCCCATCCATCGCAGCCTCACCGCGATGGGTGGGAGGGAAATCGTCCGCACTGCCAAATCCCCACCATCGCGCCCTATAGCATCCAGCGAATCCAGATGAACTTCCCCTCATCTTTGGTGTAGTTTCCAGACATGCGAACTCATTCCCAGCGTCTCCTGCCTGCGCTCCCGCTCGCCCTGCTGTCCCTTGCCGCCTGCCTGACCCCGCTCACCAGCGCTGCCCAGAAGCAGCCCGACCGTACCCTCGACCTTCTCCAGCGCCTCTCTGACGCGCCCGGCCCGCCCGGCGCCGAAGACCCCGTCCGCGCCATCATGGTCTCCGAGATGAAGCCCTTCGCCGCCTCCATTCAGTACGACGGCATGGGCTCGGTCATCGCCCAGCAGGGAAGCACCGGCCCGCGCATCATGATCGACGCCCACATGGACGAACTCGGCGGCATGGTCCGCCGCGTCGCCCCCAACGGCCAGCTCACCATGCAGATGCTCGGCGGCTGGCTCGACCAGGCACTCGTCGACCAGCGCTGGATCATCCTCGGCTCCAAGGGCCCCGTCCACGCCGTCACCGGCATCCGCGACATCCACGTCGTCCCCGCCGACGAGCGCACCCACGTCTATCCCCGCGACGCCATGTTCCTCGACATCGGCGCCAAGGACGCGCAAGCTGCCGCCGCCATGGGCATCGAGCCCGGCGACCCGGTCGTCCCCGACTCGCCTTTCCTGGTTCTGAATGGCACGGATAACTACCTCGGCAAGGCCTGGGACGACCGCATCGGCTGCGCCGTCCTGCTCGAAGCCATGCGTCGCACCGCCGCTCTGCCCCACGCCAACCAGCTCTTCTTCGTAGCCACCACCCAGGAGGAGATCGGCCTGCGCGGAGCCCGCACCGCCGCCCATCGGGTCAAGCCCGACCTCGGCCTCGCCATCGAGGGCGGCATCGCCAACGACGGCTACACCGGCCATCCCGAAGAGACCCAGGCCCACCTCGGCGCCGGCCCCGGCATCTTCCTCTACGACTCGAGCGCCCTGCCCAACCGCAAGCTCGTCCACTTCGTCCGCCAGCAGGCCGCGGCCAACAACATCCCCCTGCAGCTCGACCTGGTGCAGGGCTACGGCGACGACTCCGCCGAGATGCAGGAGTCGAACGACGGCACCCCCACCCTCAACTTCGTCGTCCCTGTCCGCTACACCCACGCCCACAACGGCATCGTCAACCGCCAGGACTTCGACCGCATGGTCGACCTCATGGTCAGCCTGCTCACCCACCTCGACGAGAAGCAGGTCGACGCCATCCGCGACTTCACCCCCGCCAGCTAGCTTTCCACCAACCAACACCCCGGGTGCCCCACGCCTCGCTTCTGAGACGTGGGCCTCAAAAACGTTCTTGCATGGGGGAAAGATAGACTCTAAGACAATGAGCGATCTGGAACTTCAGCAGCGGGAACTCAGCAAGGATCAGTTTGAATCGTTTATTCACCAACTCTTGATGGCTAAGTACCCGGGAGCTGAAATCAAGCGAGTCGACGGTGCTGGAGGCGATGAGGGGATTGATAGTTTTCTTGGCCTGCTGCGTGTCGGGGCGGCCATTTGGCAAAGCAAGCATTTTTCGGGCCGGATAAAGATTGCGCAAAAGAAACAGATCCTCAAGTCGATCAAAGCTGCATTCACGAACCGAAATCCAGCATTGTGGACTCTCTGTCTGCCAATCAACCACGCCGTGCTCTTGTCGCCGGATGCTACTCGCAAAGCTTACTTGGCGGCTGAAGATGGAGATACCGTCCCTTGGGAGCTAAACTGCAAAGGACCATGCCGCCTTTTTTCAGGCAACCCCAGCCAAGCCGCCGGCGCGACATTAGCGCCCACGAGGTAGAGATCGTCGACTGCCACTGAGGTCCCCATGGCCAAACCATTCGCAATCCATCCCGGCGAGATTCTCCTCGAAGAGTTCCTCATCCCCATGAACCTCACCCCGTATCGCCTGGCCAAGGATCTGCTTGTCCCGCTGCGCCGCATCAACGACGTCGTCCGCGGCAAGCGCTCGATCACTGCCGACACTGCGCTCCGCCTCGGTGCCCACTTCGGCCTGCCGCCCAGTTTTGGATGAACCTCCAGACCGACTACGACCTCCGCCTGGCCGCAGCCAACCACGACCTCAAGACGATCAAGCCCGCCCCGCCGCCTGACGACAACCCGTGTGTGCCGATCCTCATCGTGCAGCAGAATCTTTGCTGCTGGAGAGGCTCGGTGATTGGGTTGTTCCGCAGCGCAGCGGAGGAATCTGCTTCTCCGGCCCGCCTTGGATCGCTTCAGGCCGGCTTGACAAGTCCCACCCTCAAAAACAGCCAAAATCCCTCCCAGACACCTCTGCGCCGCCACCGCAGGTCCAAACCGGGAGACTTCTATTTGGACTTATCCCCCCTGCATCCTAGACTCTAGGACTTAAGTACGGGGGAGGGGAGCGCCCGGCTGTTACATTGAACTCTGGGCAAGAAAAGCGGCCACGCAATCGAAACTCTGCCCACATCTAAAGGAATTCCGAAAGAAATGTTCGTTCCCGGCCACTTTCTCTTCGCGCCCTCGCATCGCATCCACTTCATCGGGATCGGCGGCATCGGCATGAGCGGCATCGCCGAGATCCTGCTCACCATGGGCTACTCCGTCTCCGGCTCTGATCTGCGCCGCTCGCCCATCACCGATCGCCTCGCCACCCTCGGCGCCCGCATCTTCGAGGGCCACCAGGCCGCCAACGCCGCCGCCTCCGACGTGGTCGTCACGAGCTCGGCCGTCTCGCCCACGAACCCCGAGGTGCTCGAGGCCCGCGCCCGCAAGATCCCCGTCATCCAGCGCGCCGAGATGTTGGCCGAGCTCATGCGCCTCAAGTACGGCATCGCCGTCGCCGGCATGCACGGCAAGACCACCACCACCTCCATGATCGCCGCCGTCCTCGGCGCGGGCGGCGGCAATCTCGACCCCACCGTCGTGGTCGGCGGCCGGGTCGACGCCCTCGGCTCCAACGCCCGCCTCGGCACCAGCCAGTACCTCGTCGCCGAGGCCGACGAGAGCGACCGCTCCTTCCTCAAGCTCTCTCCCATCCTCGGCGTCGTCACCAACCTCGACCGTGAACACATGGACTGCTACCGCGATCTGGCCGACGTCGAGAGCGCCTTCCTCCAGTTCATGGACAGCGTCCCCTTCTACGGCGCCACCACCGCCTGCGTCGATAACCCGCAGCTCGCCGCGCTGCTGCCCCGCGTCCGCCGCAAGGTCTACACCTACGGCGAGAGCTCCGCTGCGGACTTCCGCCTGGAGATTCTGCCCAAGCAGCCCAACTGCCACTCCAGCTTCCAGATCAACTACCGCGGTCTCCTGCTTGGTCCCTTCAACCTCCACGTCCCCGGCCGCCACAACGTCCTCAACGCCACCGCCGCCGTTGCCATCGGCGTGCAGCTCGGGGTCGCCCCCGACCAGATCGCCGCCGGCCTCGAGACCTTCCGCGGCGTCGACCGCCGCTACCAGATCAAGGGCGAGGTCCACGGCGTCACCGTCGTCGACGATTACGGCCACCACCCCACCGAGATCCTCGCCACCCTGCGCGCCGCCCGCGACTGCGGCTACAACCGCATCCACGTCCTCTTCCAGCCCCACCGCTTCACCCGCACCCGCGACCTGATGGCCGAGTTCGCCACCGCCTTCGCCGACGCCGACTCCGTCCACCTGCTCGACATCTACGCTGCCAGCGAGGAGCCCATACCCGGCATCGACGCCCCCACGCTCGCCGCCACCATCCAGCGCGTCCACCCGGGAGCCATCGCCTACGCCCCGTCGGTCGAGGCCGCCATCGCCGCTCTCATCCAGACCGCCTCCCCCGGCGACGCCATCGTCACTCTGGGCGCCGGCAGCGTCTCCCACGCCGCCCCCCTCCTGCTCGAAGCCCTCGCGGCAAAGCAGGCAGGCGAGGGCCTTAAGATATTGGTATAAGTTCTCCACCTGGGTACCTCCCCCAATTAACCGCGAACCCGAGCCGCAGGAAGGGCTATAGTCGGGACTGGCGATTCTTCGCGACCCTGCTCGGGTGTGCGATCTGACAACCTGTTCTCGAAGCGCGGTTCAGCGGTGATCGACGCACCGGAGGAGATGTACGCTCCGGAGCGCGACACGCCCCCACCCCGCCGCCGCTCCCAGCGCGCGCAAGCAGACTCGCGCCCGGAAAAGCAGCAGCGCGATTTCGGCCAGGAGTTCGAGCAGGACCACGCAGCCTCCTCCTCTAACTCCCCTTTCGCCTCCCCGTCCAACTCCGACGACGAGGACTTCTATCCCTCCCGCCGCTCCGCCGGTGGCGTCCGTCTTCGCCTCCGTGGCAATCTCCTCCGCATCCCGCGCACGCTCTGGGGACGCATCCTGGGCGGCGTCCTTCTGCTCGCCCTGCTCGGCGGCATCGCCGCTTCGTACCTGCTCGCCCGCAGCTTCTTCCTCCACGACGAGCGCTTTGTCCTCGCCTCCTCCTCCTCCATCCAGATCGTCGGCAACACCCACGTCACCCGCGCGCAGCTGCTCGACATCTTCGGCCAGGACCTCGAGCGCAACATCTTCAACATCTCCCTCGCCGCTCGCCGCCGCGAGCTCGAACAGCTTCCCTGGGTCGAGCACGCTAGCGTCATGCGCCTGCTCCCGGACCACCTGCGCATCGCCATCACCGAACGCACCCCGGTCGCCTTCGTCCGCCAGGGCACCCAGATCGGCTTGGTCGACGCCGCTGGCGTCCTGCTCGACATACCGGCCAACGCCCCCGGCGATCCCACCTACTCCTTCCCCGTGCTCACCGGCGTCAACGCCAGCGATCCCCTCTCTACCCGCGCCGCCCGTATGAAGATCTACACCCGCTTCACCAGCGAGCTCGACAGCACCGGCCAGCAGATCTCCGCCAAGCTCAGCGAGATCGATCTCTCCGATCCTGAGGACGTCAAGGCCCTCATCCCCGAGGGCTGGGCCGACATCCTCGTCCACTTCGGCGACAGTGAGTTCCTCTCCCGCTACCAGAAATTCCAGCAGCTGCTTCCGGAGTGGCGCACCCAGTACCCCAAGCTCGGCTCGGTCGATATGCGGTACGACCGCCAGGTCGTGCTCGAGATGCAGCCCGGAGCCGCGGCCTCGGCCCCTGGTGACACGAACGCCGGCACCCCGGCCGCGCCCGCTGAGTCCGCGGCCAAGCCATCCACAACGGCCTCGGCGAAGAAGCTCCCTGCGAAACCCAAATCGGGCACAAAACCTCTGAAGAAGGCGCACCCCGCCTCCATCAAGCCCACAGCGGGCTGGCGTCCCGGCACGGCCCCGCCGCATCCTAATGCGGCAGTGGCCAATGCTTCACCCACCACTCCAGCAACAACGGTCAAGCCGGGAGCACCTCATCCGGCGCTGCAGGCGGGCCACCCGTGAACCAGAAACCGGAAAACCTGATCACCGTCCTCGATGCCGGCAGCTCCAAGAGCATCGTCCTCGTCGCCGAGCTGCATGACGGCGTCCTGCGCTACCGCGGTCACGGCATGGAGGCCTCGCGCGGCATGCGCAAAGGCCTCATCTCCGAGCTCGGCCCCGCCGCCGAGGCCATCAACAAAGCCGCCCTCACCGCCGAGCGCGCCGCCAAGGCGGGCATCGAGACCGCCGTCGTCGGCATCGGTGGAACCCACGTCCGCGGCGTCAACAGCCGCGGCGGCATCAGCATGGGCAGCCGACTGCGCGAGATCAGCCGCGAGGAGGTCCGTGCCGCCGTCGATCGCGCCCGCTCCGTCGCTCTCCCGCCCGACCGCGAGGTCCTCCATCTGCTCCCGCAGGAGTTCATCCTCGACGACCAGCCCGGCATCCACGACCCGATCGGCATGGTCGGCAACAAGCTCGAGGTGAACCTGCACCTCTCCACCTGCTCCGGCGGCGTCGCCCAGAGCGTTGTCACCTGCGCCAACCGCGCCGGCCTCGAGGTCACCGACACCGTATTCGAGGGCATCGCCTCCGCCGAGGCCGTGCTCTCCGCCGACGAACGCGAACTCGGCGTCTGCCTCGCCGACATCGGCGCCAGCACCACCGAGCTCGCCGTCTACTTCGAAGGCTCCATCGCCCACACCGCCGTCCTGCCCATCGGCGGCGACCACTTCACCAACGACCTCGCCGTCGGCCTGCACGTCACCGTCGAAGAGGCCGAGCAGCTCAAGCAGCTCTACGGCAACTGCGTCGTCACCGCCGTGCCCCAGCTCAACGAGATCGAGATCGGCGGCAACCTCGCCTTTTCCGGCGGCCACTCCGCCCGCCTCGTCCGCCAGCGCTTCCTCGCCGAGATCCTCGAGCCCCGCGCCCGCGAGCTCTTCACCATGCTGCGCGACAACCTGCGCCAGGGCGGCGTGCTCGAGGCCCTCGGTGCCGGATGCGTGCTCACCGGCGGCGGCGCCAACCTAGCCGGCTTGCTCGACAACTGCGAGAGCCTGCTGCGCGTCTCCGCCCGCGTCGGCTCGCCCGTCCCGCTATCGCGCATGCCCGCAGAACTAGCCCGTCCGGAGTTCTCCGCCGCCATCGGCATGCTGCTCTACACCCATCGCACCCAGGCGCGCCGCGCCAGCGAGGAGCAAGGCCTGCGCTCCAGATTCAAGGCCGTCTTCGCCGGCAGCTTCTAATGGATTGAGCCATCCGTCCGCACCCTCAATCTGTCATCCGTCCATACCATCAACGTGTCATCTTGAGCGGAGCGCAGCGAAGTCGAAGGACCTGCGGTTTGTTTGGGGTGGTAACAGTGTTGATGGATGAGGATGCAGCGAACTTCGTACGCAGGATTCTAGGCGGTATCCACATACAGACTTTGCTTTGTTCTCCGGACCTGTTTCCGTTGGAGAGCGCCGAGCCGATATGAGTTGAGCGAGTCGCGTTGCGAGCTAGAGCGTCTCCGCCTCTGATCGGCAACCCAGCGTGTATCCACGCTGGTTCCACGCGCAAAAGCTGTTTCCCCACAGCCCATGCGATGTCAGAATGAAACTGATAAAGGAGCCACCCGTGTCGAACCCGCAGGACCAGCCGAGCCCTAGCTCCGACCAGATCGTCGAGCCCATCCGCATTCACTACCAAGAGGACATGCCCAGCGGCGCTCGCATCAAGGTGATCGGCGTCGGCGGCGGCGGCAACAACGCGGTCAATCGCATGATTGCCACCGGCGTTGAAGGCGTCGAGTTCATCGTCGCCAACACCGACGCCCAGGCCCTCCAGACCTCGAACGCCCCGGTAAAACTGCAGCTCGGCGTCAAGCTCACCAGCGGCCTCGGCGCCGGCGCCAATCCCGACGTCGGCCGCCGCGCCGCGCTCGAAGACTCCGACAAGATCATCGAGGCGCTCGAAGGCGCCGACATGGTCTTCGTCACCGCCGGCCTCGGCGGCGGCACCGGCACCGGAGCCGCTCCGGTCATCGCATCCTTAGCGAGTGAAATGGGAGCGCTCACCGTCGCCGTCGTCACCCGCCCCTTCGGCTTCGAAGGCAAGCGCCGCATGATGCAGGCCGAGCGCGGCATGCAGGAGCTGCTCGAGAGCGTCGACACCCTCATCGTCATCCCCAACGAGAAGCTGCTCGCCGTGGCCAAGGACGCCGGCTTCTTCGAGAGCTTCCGCATCGCCGACGACGTCCTCCGCCAGGGCGTGCAGGGCATCTCCGATATCATCACCATTCCCGGCGTCATCAACCGCGACTTCGCCGACGTCAAGACCACCATGGCCGGCATGGGCTACGCCGTCATGGGCACCGCCTCGCGCGCTGGTTCGAACCGCGCCGTCGACGCCGCCATCGCCGCCATGGCCTCGCCCCTGCTCGAGGCGGGAGCCATCGACGGCGCCCGCGGCATCCTCATCAACATCACCGGCTCCAGCTCGCTCAAGCTCTCCGAGGTCAACGAGGCCTCCACCATCATCCAGAACGCCGCCCACGAGGACGCCAACATCATCTTCGGCGCCGTGCAGGACGAGCGCATGGGCGACGAGGTCAAGATCACCGTCATCGCCACCGGCTTCAAGCAGGACCAGCCCCAGCGCCGCGAACGCATGCTCGCCGAGGCCAACCTGCCCACCCGCCGGTACGACTACGACGAGGTCCCTATCCAGCAGCGCGCTGCGCCGGCAGCCAGCCCGGCGCCGGTATCGGCACCCTCGCAGCTGCCGTTCCAGTCCGCACCCAATCCGTCTAATTCATCCCAGCTCGCCAGCGAAGAGGCCGCGCAGCCCGCCCTGTCCATCCAGGAGGCCCAGCCGGCGGCCGCCCTCAGCATCTCCAGATCGATAGAGACCCTGCCCGCCTCCGAGCCGGTCACCGAGTTCAGGCTCGAGCCCGCCGCCAGCCGGCCCGAGACTCTGCAGGCTCCTCAGGCTCCGGCTGTAGCCCAGCCCGAGACGGCCCCTGCCTCCCCGGCCCTCTTCAAGTCCACCGCAGGCCCCGAGCTCATCCCTGTTCCCGCCTCCACCTTCGACGATGAATTCTTCCGCGCCCCGCTCCCCCGGCGCTACTCCGAATCGACCTTCGCCCCTGACTCCCAGGCCGGCTACCGGTCCGCTCCAACGCCTGCGAGCCCTTCGGCCCCCGAGCCCTCGCTCCGCTACGATGTTGTACCGAATCAGCGCGTCCACAGCGAAACCCGCATCCTAGAGGTGGAGCAGTCCTCAGTGGAGGCTCCGGCGCGGGTTCCATCCTTCGCCGGCATCACCGCACCGAGCTCCGACACCGGGGAGCCCGATGAGCTCGATATCCCGGCATTCCTCCGCCGGGGACACTGAGGCGCACGCCCGGCCTCATTGAGTAGGGCTGAGAGAGCCGGGCAGGTCCAGGCTGCCACGGCCGCGCTGCGGCGATCGCCTACAGCATGTTCCGGCGACGGCAGCCCGGTAGTACCAATGGAAGAGCGCGCTAGTACTAAGGGAAGGTAGTACCAATGGAATACGAATGGAATCGGGCGCTGCAATTTCCAGCGGGATAGAAGCATCCATTTTTAACCAGGACGGGAGGCCTCAATTCCCGTTATGGGACCGTAGAATTGATTTAAATCCTCCTGCACGGTTTGGATGGAAACTCTGGCAAGCCGCGTGCTTTTGTGCTTTAGGTGCTTTAGGGACTGATCGCGTGGGTGTGTCGAAAATCAGCAATCTCACGAGAGAAGGTGATCGGGCTATGAAGGGCAGCACTCTTAGGCGTCTTGCAGTACTCTTCCTGCTTCTTGGCTTTTCTGCCCTCGGAGCCGTGGCGGCGACGCGCACCACCTCCCTGCACAAGCACACCACCGGCGTCCACACCGCGCGGCATCGCACCCGAACCACCGCGACCGCTGCCTCCGCCAACGCCAGCCTGGTGCGCGATCTGCATAGCCCGCACCACGGCCGCGGAGCCCACACCGTGCTCGCCGTCCGCCGCACCCGCCTGTCCTCCCGCTACGGCGAGCGCTTCACCGCCAGCTCCTTCGCCGACATCGACAACCTCACCCTGGGCGATGTCACCGACGGCGAAGACCCGATAGTGCGCGCCGCCGCCCTCGAGGCCCTCGGCAACATGAACGGCACCGCCCTCGCCATCGATCCTTCGAGCGGCCGCATCCTCGCCATGGTCAACCAGAAGCTCGCCCTCTCGCCCGGCGCCGAGCCCTGCTCCACCATCAAGCTCTCGGTCGCGCTCGCCGCGCTCGACGAGGGCATCGTCAAGCCCGACACCCCGGTCAACCTCGGCGGCGGCTACAAGGTAAACATGACCTACGCCCTGGCCCGCTCGATCAATCCCTACTTCGAGGTCCTCGGCCGCACCCTCGGCTTCGAGCGCGTCAAGCACTACGCCAACATGTTCGGCCTCGGCGAGCTCGCCGGCTACAACATCCAGGGCGAGCAGCTCGGCAAGTACCCCGACCACGAGCTGCCAGAGGCCCAGGGCGGCGTCGGTCGCATGTGCTCCTTCGGCGAGAGCGTCTCCATGACCCCGCTGCAGCTGGGCGCGCTCGTCGCTGCCATCGCCAACGGCGGTACCCTCTACTACCTCCAGCACCCCCAGACCCCCGAGGAGATCGCCAGCTTCGAGCCTCGGGTCAAGCGCATCCTCGACATCGCCCCCATCATCCCCGACATCCTCCCAGGCATGGCCGGTGCCGTCAGCGCCTCCTTCGGCACCGCCCGTTCGCTGCGCTCCAGCTTCACCGAGTTCCCGGTGATGGGCAAGACCGGCACCTGCTCGAACAACGGCACCCGCTACGGCTGGTTCGCCTCCTTCGCCAACACCCCCAGCGGCCGCATCGTCACCGTCTTCTTCCTCGAAGGCGGTCGCCCCACCTTCGGCCCCAAGGCCGCCGAGCTCACCGGCCAGTTCTACCGCGCTCTCTGGGACCGCAACTACTTCCAGCCCAAAGCCCCCACCGCCATCGAGGCCAGTACCAGCAGCCTCACCGGCACCAAGTAACCCTTTCAGTTACATTCCTCAAGCAAGAACCCCAGCCCAGGCTGGGGTTCTTGCTTGTCATCCTTCCGTGCAGCGGGAGGACCTGCTCGCTCTCGCCACAAGGGCCCTCGAACCAATTACTCTGAAATCAAGGGCATGACGATGCACATTCTCACCGCGGCCGACATGGCCGAAACCGACCGCCGCACCTCCCAAGCCTTCGGGATCCCCATCTCCACCCTGATGGAGAACGCCGGCGCCGCCGTCGCGCAGTTCGTCGCCCGTCAGTATCCCGAGGCACCGCGCGTGCTCGTCCTCTGCGGTAAGGGCAACAACGGCGGCGACGGCCTGGTCGCCGCCCGCCTGCTGGCCGAGCACGGCCGCCAGGTCACCATCGCCCTGCTCGGGCAGCCCACCGACCTCAAGGGCGAGGCTGCCGAAGCCCTCAGCCGCCTCCAGCTCCACATCCAGGCGAATCCCGGCTCCGCCACGCTCCTCAGCCTCACCGACGAAGCCGCCTTGAACGCGCTCGACCTCGACAACCAGAAAAAGGCCGCCTTCCACCTCATCGTCGACGCCGTCCTCGGCACCGGCTTCAAGCCCCCGTTGCGTGGCCTGGCCGCAGCCCTGCGCGACCGCCTCAACGTCCCTAACCGCACCACCCCCATCGTCGCGGTCGACCTGCCCACCGGCTGGGACTCCGACTCCACCGAGCAGTCCGCCCCCGAGGCCTTCCCCGCCTCCGCCGTCGTCACCTTCACCGCCCCCAAGCTCGCCCACGGCTTCGGCCATCTCACCCCCGGCCACACCTTCGGCCCGATCGTTGTCGCCGGCATCGGCTCGCCGCCGAAGGCCATCGTCTCCTCGACGAACCTCACCTGGAGTGGCGCCTCCAAGACCATGGCCGAAGCCCCCCGCGCCATCGATGCCAACAAGGGCCGCTTCGGCCACGTCCTCGTCCTCGGCGGCTCCTACGGCACCGCCGGAGCCCCAGCCATGGCTTCGCTCGCCGCCCTGCGCGCCGGCGCCGGCCTGGTCACCGCCGCCGTCCCCGACAGCATCCTCAACCTGGTCGCCCACATCACCCCTGAGCTCATGCTCGCCCCGCTCACCCAGGGCCCCGAGGGCGCCGCAGCTCTCGCCAACCTGGCCTCCGACTCCGACGCCCGTCTCCCCGCGCTGCTCGAGGCCAAGCGAATCTCCGTGCTCGCCGTCGGCCCCGGCCTCTCCACGCGCGGCGAGGCCTCCGCGCTCGCCCGCCAGCTTGTTGCGACCACCCAGCTCCCCGTCGTGCTCGACGCCGACGCCCTCAACGCCTTCGCCGGCCAGTCAGACCTGCTCAACGGTGCCGGACGCACCCTCGTCCTCACCCCCCACCCCGGCGAGATGGCCCGCCTCCTCGGCTGCACCGTCAAGGACGTAGAGGCTGACCGCCTCCACCTCGCACGCACCTTCGCCACCGACCACCAGCTCACCCTCGTCCTCAAGGGCTGGCGAACCCTCATCGCCCATCCCGACGGCTCGGTCGCGGTCAACACCAGCGGCAACCCCGCCCTGGCCAAGGGAGGCAGCGGAGACATCCTCACCGGCATCGTCGCCGCCATGCTGGCACAGTTCCCCAGCGACCCGGCCCGCGCCGTCGAGGCCGCCGTCTACCTCCACGGTCTCGCCGCCGACCTCGCCGCCCACGCCCTCGACGAACACACTGTCCTCGCCACCGACACCCTCACCCATCTCAGCGCCGCCTTCCGCTACCGGACTGGCGATGCCAACGGCCTCACCTGGCTCACGGGCCTCAATACCACCCTCAATACCGCAGGAAAGAACGCATGATCGAACGCCGCTTCAAGACACGCTCCGTCGCGGGCACGCTCGCCATCGCCGAGCGCATCGCCGAAACCCTCATGCCCACCCCGCGCCTGGTCGTGCTGCGCGGCGATCTCGGGGCAGGGAAGACCACCCTGGTCAAAGGCCTAGCCGCCGCTCTGGGCGCCGCCGACCCCGAGGAGGTCACCAGCCCCACCTTCACCCTGGTCCACGAGTACCAGAGCCCCAAGGTCCGTCTCTACCACCTCGACCTCTATCGCCTCGAGACCGAGCGTGAGCTCGCCACCCTCGGCCTCGACGAGATGCTCGACGCCTCCGACGCCAACAGCCACCTGATCCTGGTCGAGTGGGGCGAAAAGTTCCCCAGCGTCGTCGCCCGTGCCACCGGTGAGATCGCCATCGAAAACCTCGGCGGCGACGAACGCCTCTTCCTCACCCGCGTCTGGTAGTCCGCTTAGCCTCCCACCCCGCGCCCCACATACCGGTAGATCCCGCACTCCTCATCCCCGGTCGACCCATACTCCTTCTGCTGCGCGATCTCCGCCAGATCCGCCGCATGGTCCTCCGCCGACATCACCACCTTGCCGAACCACAGCCGCCGAAACGCTGGGTTGCGGTCGAACACCGCCGCGCACTCCGCATTCACATACAGCACGTCGAGCTCCCCCGGCCGCTTGGCAAACTGCGTCTCCATCCGCCGCAGCAGACGCCGCAGCAGCGGAGCCTCGAACGGATGAAACAGGAACGCCACCGCTGGCCCGGCCGGAAACTCGAACTCCAGGGCATCCATCTCCACCACCCGCACCGGAACCGCCCGCAAGGCGGTCTCATCCGCCGCGCGGCTCTTCGTCCAATGCTCCAGATTGCGCTGCGCGGTGTCCGCCATCGCCGGGTTCAGCTCAATCCCGATCACCTGACGAAACCCCAGCTCGCTGGCCACCAGCATCGCCCGACCCTTGCCCGCGCCGATGTCGATAAAGCTGTACTGGCCGACGCTCCGCAACGGAGCGGTCTCCCGCCAAAGCTCCACCAGCCCCCGCAGAATCGATGGTGCCACCCCGTAGTACGCGGTCACATGAGCGTCGCTGCTGTGGCCCGTCACCAGCTCGCCCGCCGGGATCAATCCGCCCGTCTCCACACCATGCGCGGCGTCGAACGGATGCACCGGAGCCGGCGTTGCTCTGCGCTTCGCCATTACTCGATCCCGAGCAACTTGCGCCCTTCCGGGCTGATCCTCGCCGGGCTCCACGCCGGCTCCCACACCAGCTCCACCGTCGTCCCGCTGATCGTCTCAAACGCGCTCAGCCGCCCCTCGATCTGCGCGATGATCCGCTCATGCGCCGGGCAGCCCTTCGAGGTCAGCGTCAGCGCGATCCGCACCCGATGCCGCGCCGGAACCCCCACAATCCCCGCCCCGGGAGCCTCCAGGTCGGGCACGACCTCCACCCCATACACCAGCCCCAGGTCAACGATGTTGCACGGCACCTCCGGGTCGTAGCAGTCCCGCAGCGCCGCCCGCACCTCGTCCTCCGTCAATGCCTGCTCTGCCATACCCGTCCTAGAGAAACTAGAAAATATGTAAGACGTCATCCCGACCGAAGCAGCGAACAGCATCATCGATCGCTGCGCAGTGGCGGGACCCTGTATTTGTCTTTCTTGAGGTCGCGAGACCCCTAGTTCTTCCGCTCGACCAGATACCCGGCCAGCGCCTTCAACCCATCCGCCGCCGCGCCGAACGGCTCGAGCTCGGCAAACGCATCGGCGATCAGCTCCTGCGCATCGGCGAGCGAGCGCTCGATCCCATACACTGCCGGCCAGGTCGCCTTGTCGCTCGCCGTGTCCTTGCCCGCCGTCTTGCCCAGCTGCGCCGAGTCCTCGGTCATATCGAGCACGTCGTCGACGATCTGGAAGGCCAGTCCGGCGCGCTGTCCAAAGCGCCGCAGCCGCTCGATCGTATCTTCCGATGCAGACGCCGCCCCATACAGTCCGCCCGCCACGATGCTTACCGTGATCAAAGCGCCCGTCTTGGCCCGGTGGATCGCCTCCACCAGCTCCGCCGTCGGTCGCTGGTGCTCGCCCTCGAGATCCATCACCTGACCGCCGATCATCCCCGGCGGCAGCCCCGTCTCGATCGCTCCCACCCGGCCCACGCCCGTCCCAACCGCCGCCGCCACCTCGCGCAGAATCCGCACCGTGGTCGCCGCCGGACTGGGCAGGCTAGCAATCGTCTGGAACGCCAGTGTCTGCAGCGCATCGCCAGCCAGAATCGCCGTCGCCTCGCCGAACGCCTTGTGACATGTCGGCTGTCCCCGCCGCAAATCATCGTTATCGAGCGCCGGCAGGTCGTCATGGATCAGCGAGTAGGTATGCAGCATCTCGAGCGCCGCACCCAACTCCGCCACTCCCGCAGGCAGGTCGGTGTCAGCCTGAGAGCCAGAGGCGTGATCGTGCGCCGCCGTCATCCGCGCCGCCTCCATGCACAGAATCGGCCGCAGCCGCTTTCCTCCCGCGAAGGTGCTATGGCGCATAGCGCGGTGGATGGAGTGAGGCAGAGTCTCAGGGCCGGGCAGCAGCCGTTCCAGCGCCGCATCGGTGAGCCCAACGCCCGACAGCAGCAGGTTCTTTACCGTAAAGTTCATCAAGCATCGATCATAACCGAGCCCGCCCCCCAACGCCCTGCCATTGCTTCTCTGTCCTTGCTGTCATCCTGAGCGAAGCCTCTCGCGGCTTCTTCGCGAGAGGCGTGGTCGAAGGACCCCGGTACCCTTCACGCCACCCATACCCTCCGCACCTTTCAACCGTACCCCGCGTGCATCTTCGGGCACAGACTCATGCAGATACCCTCCGCCCCCACCCCACCCCAATCAGCATGAGCACCGAGACCCCGCTGATCCCCATCCCCACCGTCTCATCCACCGTCCGCCCATACACGACCTCGACCACATCCCGTCCCACCGGCACCGGCACGGCGATCAACCCATCGGGCCGCTCCCCGCGCTGCTCGACCAGCCTCCCATTCACAGTGACCCGCCAAGCCGGATACGCACGCAGGTTCAAGATCAGCATCTGCGACTCTGGGGCATCGACCGTAAACCGCTGCGGCACCGGCCCCGCCGCTACCCCCCGAGGCGCCGCCGCATTCGCCTCCATCCCCAGCCAGAACGGCGGATCGTCGTGCCGCAGCACATCGTTGTCGGCACCCTTGGGCGTGTACTCGTCGGTCGCATCGGTCCCCGTCCCAGCCTCAAAGACAGCCAGCCGCGCCGGCACCGTATCCTCGTCATCACACGCCTGACGAAACACTCGCACCGCCGGCCAGCTCAGCGCCCCCACCAGCACCAACCCCAGCAGCGCCGCCCTCCCCAGCCGCATTCGAGCCGCCAGCAGCGCAATCCCGCCACCCAGCACCGCCGCTAGCACCGCCAGCAACCGCCAGGGAAACTGCAGAAACGCGAGCTCCGGCGCCACCCGCCACACCCCCGCGCTCAGCTGCGTTAGCATCACCCCAATCGCCCCCGCCAGCACCCCCAGCATCACGCGAACCGAGACCGCCTTCTCTCCCTCCACCGAGGAATCCGGGTGCCCCATCCTCGCGGCAGCTTCATCGCCGCAGGCCGGGGTCCCCAGCGGAGGTCTCTGGTTCGCTGGGGTGGAGCGTGGGGTATCGAGCGCAGCGAGACCGTCTTCCCGCATCCCACCCAACACCCTGGGTGCCCCATCCTTCGCAGTTTCACCGCGAAGGATGGGAGGAAGTACCTCTCTGCCTAACCTCCGCATCCCCGCCCACCCCAGCACCCCCGCCGTAGCCCCCAGCATCCCCGCCGCGATCCAAGAAGCCGTCCGCAGCACCTCATCGTGCAGCGGGTCCGCCGTACGGTGGAACAGGAAATTATCCCCATACCGCATCCCGTCCACCATCACCATGGCGATCTCCACCCAGCGCCGCTCGAACGCCGCCGGCAGCACATAGAACGCCGTCAGCCCCAGGCCCAACGCCACCCCGCCGGCGATCCTCACAGCCAGCCCCAGCGCCTCTCTGCTGCCATCCCGCCGCCAAGCCAAAACCAGCCGCATAGCCGCCAGCAGAGCCAGCGCATAGCAGCCCATCACCGCCGCCGGAGCGTTCGTCAACCACAGCAGCGCGACCGGCAACGCCACCCGCAACACCGTCACCCGCTCCCGCAGCACCGCCGCCAGCAGCAGCGGAATCCAAGCCGCCGCCAGCAGCTCCGCGTACGCCGTACGCTCATACGCCGTGAACAGCATGTACGGATTCGCCACATACGCCAGCGCGGCCAGCAGAGCCCCGCCCTCCCCGGCCAGCACCCGCCCCAGCCGGTACATGCCCCACCCCGCTGCCGTCAGCGCGAACCACGTATACGCCGCCGGCACCGCCGCCCACGGCAGCACCATCCCCAGCAGAGCCCCCAGCGTCCACGACAGCGGAGGATAGAACACAAACCGCGGCTCCCCCGTATTCCAGGCCGGCGAGTAGGCCCAGTGCGGCATGAGCGTCCCCCGCCGGAACTGCGCCGCCGCCTCGAACCAACTCACCAGATGAAAGTCGAAGTCATGCCCGCACGAGCACCCTCGCATCAGCAGCGGCAGCACCACCAACAGCGCCGCCAGCGGAATCAGGATCACGGCAGGCCGAACCAACCTCAGGGCAGGGAACAGAACCCTCTTTCCTCGCCCTCCAAACTTGACAAGTCTACTCCCCAAGTCGCCGCTCTTTCTCAATCCATCGACTCAAACGCAGTCCAGACTCCGCTGGACTTTGTATCGACTTCATTTGGACTTAAGTATCAATTCATCTAGACTTTAGGACTTAAGTACGATGGGAGGGGGAGGGTGCCCCGCTTAGACCCCTACCTTAAGGCCGCCTACCGCGGCACCAGCGTCAAACTGTGTTTCGCAGCCCGCTCCGCCGCCGCATCCGAGAACGGCATCGCAAAGGTCGTGCCCGAATACCACGCCGGCCACTGATCCATGTACCACGGACTCGCCGGGTCCATCGACTCCCCCAGCACCACATTCAGCATCGACCCATCCAGATTTCCGAAGTCCACCGTCATCCGCTCCGAAGGCCCAAACGTCCTCGCCACCTGCTTCACCGTCGACCCATCCCCGCTCTGCGGCAGCGCCCCGGTCCCGGTGCGCACTCCGAGCATCCGCTCGAGCAGTGGCGACCTGCTATAGATCGGGTGCTCGATCTCCACCGGATGCGACTGTCCGTACCGCCACCGGCTCAGATCCTGCGGGGCGTCCGACTGCTCCAGCCCCGACTCCACCGCCGCCGCCAGCAGCTCGTTCCAGTTCGGATACCGCGCAGGCAGCCAGTGGACCGGCTGGTTCACGATGATCTGCTCCTCGGCATAGCCCTTCTCGCCCCAGTTGTAGAGCGTCATCGCCGTGCTCGTCTGCGCTCCCAGCTTCGGCTCAAGCAGCAGTGGCCACAGCGCAGCGCGTGCCGCATCCACGATCGCCGGTGCCGCCGCGTCCGCTGCTACCGTGCCATCCCACCCGCGCATCAGGTCCGCCGCCTGCCGCAGCCGCTTCGCCTGATTGCTCAAGTGCGCGCCCGCATTCGTATCCGTCGTATGTCCCGCCATCGCCGCATGGTCGATCGCATAGGCCAGCCGCTCGGCCACCACCCGGTCCAGCTCCGAGTACACGTCCGTCTGCAGCGTTAGCATGTCCGCCGGCACCATGTCCTGCTTCGCGTTCAGCACCTTCCAGATCCGCTCCTGCCGGTACGGGTCCGACCAGTCCAGCGTCACCGGGTAGGGATAGTCATCCGGCGTGATCCGCGCATTGGCCGTCTCCACCACCCCGTTCGGCGGATCGAACGCCTCCGGCAGCTGGTCGAACGGGATATACCCCGCCCACTCCTGCCGCGGATCGCGCCCATCGGTCGGCACCGGACTCAGCGCCGTCCACACCGGCTTTACCACCGGCACCATGGCCTGCAGCGGCCCTGGCACCTGGGCCTGCGACCCGGCTCCCGGCGCTGCGGTATTGGTCGCCGCCGCCACCGCCGCCTGGGCCGCCGCCAGCGACTCCGCCGCAGCCGCTCCGCGCAGCGGAATCCTCCCCGTGGCGTGATATCCGATATGCCCCTGGTCGTCCGCATACATCATGTTCTGCGCCGGCCCGGCAAAGCCCGCAATCGCCTGCAGCAGACTCTGCCAGTCCGTCGCCGCATTCACCGCATAGAACGGCGCCCGCACCGCGGATGGGTCATAGATCGTCCAGCGCAGCGCGATCGTCCGCTTTTCCTTGGGATAGACCGCCGTCGGCCCGGACAGGATCGGCGTCTCAACCCCGCCATGCTCGGTCTCGGCGACGTCGAGCGCCAAATCCGCGCCGCCGCGCACCTCGATCACCTCGCGCCGGTGCAGCACCGGGTGCCAGGCCCCATCCGAGCCCTGAAACTCCTTCTCCGAGCCCGCCCCGCGCGTCTGCTCGATGTAAAGGTCCTGCACATCCGCGTACAGGTTGGTAAAGCTCCACGCAATGTGCTGGTTGTGTCCCACGATGACAAAGGGCGTCCCCGGCAGCGTCACCCCAGCCACATGGAACTGCCCGCCTCCGGCCGTCGGAGCCTCGAGGTCCGCCTCGTACCAGATCCCCGGAATCCCGTGTCGCAGGTGCATATCGCTCGACAACATCGGCTTTCCCGAGCGCGTCCGGCTGCCCGCTACCGCCCACCCGTTCGATCCCGCCATGCACCCCGCGCACAGCCACCGCGCCGTCATCAGCGCCAGACTCTGCCGCGCCTCCAACAGCCCGTCCACCCGCTCGGCGGAGAGCAGATCGTTTTGCCCAGTCTGCACGCGCTGAAACTTTGACAGCCCAGCCTCTTGCACTGCGGCCTCGACCGGCTTGACCTCCCGCCGCTCCCGCCCGAGCGATCCCGTCTGCGACTCATCGAGCGGTATCTCCAGCATCTCCCGCGGCGTTGTCAGGTCGACCATTGGCTGCGTCGGGGGATGGTCCCGCCACGAGCCCACCGGATACAGCTCCGCCATCAGCTCCGGAGCCAGCCGCGACGACAACGCCTCGCGATCCAGCTTCTCCGGATACGACGTCGACAGGTCCTGCGACATCGCCAGCCCCACCAGCAGCGAGTCCCGCGCAGTCCACGGCGCCGGCTGATAGTGCAGCAGACGGAACTCCAGCGGCAGATGCCCACCAGCAGCCTCCATCGCCTCGACCGCCGCATTTACCCCGCTCGCATACACATCCAGCCAATGCCGCTCATCGGCAGGCAACACCATCAGCGCCCGGTCCGCCGCCGCCCGGATCTGCAGGTTTCGCTGCGCGCGGTCGTGCTCGATCATGCTCTTGCCCAGAATCGCGGCTAACTCGCCCGCCGCATGCCGGCGGAGTGCGTCCATCTGCCACAGCCGGTCCTCTGCGGTCACATACCCTTGCGCGAAGACCAGGTCGTCCATCGAGCTTGCGCGCAGGTGAGGCACCCCATGCTCATCGCGCAGCACCGTCACCGGCCCCGCCAGCCCCGGCACCGCCATCCGCCCGTCAACGATCGGGAGACTCTGGCGCAGCGCTCGCTGCAGCCAATACTGGCCGCCCAGGAACCCTACCGCCGCCAGCATCACCAGCACCGGCAGTGCCACCGCCAGCCCGCGCAGCAGCCAGCCCCGCTTCAGCCTGGCCGTACCGTTTTCCGGCGGCTCTCGAAGGTCGCTTACCGACACATCGCTGCCCCGCTGCAGCCCCACGGTGCGCTCGGGGAGTTCAAACTGCCGCACGGCATCGTCCTGGGGGTTGTAGTCTTGGGGGGCGGGCTCAGACGGATTCATATGGGCTCAGTCTAAATCCCCGCTCCAGTCCTATTCGAAGCCTGGGTGCAAAGAATTGAGCTCACGATCTTTGCGGGCCACTCTGATCCCTGTCAGGAGAGGCACGAGCGTGGGGATACCGCTCTCCTTTCGCCCTCCTAGACCGCGCGGGAAAAGTGAGGGATCTTTCCGCACCTGCTCATGCCTTACTTCGCGGAGGTCTCCGCAGGAGGCTGGTTCGGCAGCGTCCAGACCGTCACCACAGCCACCAGTGCCAGCACTCCAAGGATCAAGACGCTCCCCTCCGGCCCGGTTACTCCGCCGCTGAGCAGCACGTTGCCCACTGGATGGGTTCCCAGCAGGTGGAACTGCGCCATCGCCCCGCTGTCCGCCACGCCGAAGATAAACGACTGCGCCCAGTCCCACGCCGCATGGAAGCCCAGCGCCCACCACAACGATCCTGTCCGCCACAATGTCAGGCAGAACACCAGCCCGATCAGCCCGGCCGACAGCAGCCCAATCGGCGACTCTCCCGGATTGCTGCCATGGCCCGCCCCGAAGAGGAATGAGAGTGCCACCGCCGCCGTCCAGAACCCCACAACCTTGGCTTGCTTCTGAGGAGCAGCCTTGAATGCCATTTCATAGAGATGCTCCACACCCCGCGTCAGCGTGCTCTGCAGATATCCACGCATCAGCGACTCCTCGAACACGGCGACCAGCACAAAGCCCACCAGCCATATCGCGCCGTAGCGCAGCACATCGACCCCGAACAGCAGCCGTCCGTCAAACGCCAGGCAGCCTACTCCCCACAGCGCCCAAACCAGCAGCCCCAGGAAGCCGAGGCCCCACAGAAAGCCGGTCGCGAACAGTCGCGCCCTGCGCTCGCCGCCAAACCCGTAACTCGCCATCGGGCGGGGCTCGATGCGCGCCATGAGCCAGGTCGCCCCCATCGTGCTCATGGCCATCAGAGCCTCTATAACCAGCATTCGCTGGGGCCGTTGCTCCCTCCCGGACATGCCGTCCAGCGGCACCAGACGCAGAAGTTCGGCTGCGAAGAACAGTCCTTGGAGCAAAGCGAAATACAGCACCGCGAACAGCAGCAGTCCCCATCCCGGCCGCAGGCCATCCGGCCCGAAAAGGACATCATGCTGCAGCGTTCCCTGCTCCTCTTCCACCGTTGAATTGAGGATGGAGCGCCCCTCCGCGGCCGCGCGGTCTAGGTCAGCCTTCATCTTTCCAAGCTGGCCCGTATCCGCGCTTCCTGGCCCCTCCGCTCCTTCATCCAGCCTCGGTTCACTCACTGCATTCCCTCATCCACTCGCAGGCAGAAGACGCGTCCTGTGCTGCGCCGCCTACTCTTCCTTGAGATAGGCCTGCGAGTTCAAGAGCGGCCGCTCCATGCTCCTCACCCAGTCCGTCATTCCGCCGCCGCTCTTGCCGTTGGCCAGCTCTCTGCCAAACTCGCTGCGCATGTTCTGCAGCTTTGCCTCGAGGTCGTCGAGTGCGCTCAGCAGCACCGCCTCCGGTGTCATCGGCAGCTTGGGCGAGCCGAACTCGTACTTGCCGTGATGGCTGAGGATCATATGCTCGACCAGCACCCGCAGCTTCTCCGGAAACGGCGCCAGCGCCTGCACCTTTTCTCGCAGCATGCCCTGCGCGATCGAGATGTGTCCGATCATTTGCCCCTCGATGGTGTAGGAGAAGCTGTTCTTCCACGCCAGCTCGCGCGTCTTGCCGACGTCGTGCAGGATCGCTCCCGTCACCAGCAGATCCGCATCCACCTCCGGGTAGAAGGGAGCTGTCGCCAGGCACACCCGCACCAGCGTCACCACGTGTTCGAGCAGACCTCCCAGCCACGCATGATGCAGGGTCTTGGCCGCAGGAGCCGAGCGGAACGCCGCACCGATCTCTACATCATCCAGAAAAGAAAACACCAGCCGCTGCAGGTCGTGATTGCGAAACGCCGTGACATAGCCGCGCAGCTCCGTCCACATCTCCTCCACATCGAACCGTGTCGCCGGCAGATAGTCCGCAGGATCGATCTCCGACTCCGCCGCGAAGCGCAGCTTCTGCAGCGTGATCTGGAACTTGCCTTGGTACTTTGAGATCTGCCCTTGCGCCTTCACATAGCAGCCCTCGCCGCAGCTCGCCAGCGCCTCCGCGAAGTCATCCCACATACGGGCCTCGAGAACGCCCGTCTTATCGCTCAGCGTCAGCGCCAGATATTGGCCGCCCTGCTTACGCTCCCGCACCTGGATCGAGGACAGAGCAAAGTATCCAGTCACCATCTCATTGTCGAACCGCACCGCATCGGCTACGTAAAACTCTTTCATAGGCCTTCAGAATACCCGGAAAACCTCCGCGGAAACGCACAACGCGAGAGCCGAAGCTCTCGCGTTGTATGTTCTTTCTGCTGCCTTCGTGTTTAGGCCGAGGGTGGCGCAGTCGGTGCAGGGTTAGCCGGCGCAGCAGGAGCAGACGCTGCCGGCTTGGTGGCGTCCGCCGGATGATACGGCGTCGGATAGCTGCCATCGGGATTCTTCTGCGGCGGCGCCGCATTCTCGTCCTTCGGCTTCGGCTGCATCCGCTCCTTCGGAGCGCCCTTCACCTTCTTCTTCTTTTTCTTGGTGGTGTCGCCATTCAGGCCCAACGGCGCGGCCTGCGTCTGCTGCGATACCTTCTCCTGGCTCGTCATCGGCGTCGGAGTCGCAATCGCCTTATCCTTCGCCTTGTCGACCTTCGCCTTCACCTTCTTTGCCTTCACGTATGCGGCACGATCGGCGTAGCGCGACTTCTTGGCCTTCGGCGCCTTCGGTGCCATCGGATCGGCATCCGAGTCATTGCCCGACAGGGTATTTGAGGTGATCGTCGTCCCCGGTGCCAGCGTTGCTCCGCTGCCTGCTGCCTGCGCCGAGCCCGCACCCGCATCCGCACCCGTCGCCGAGCGCACTGGCCCGGCCGGCAGCGACTGCTCCGGAGCCTGGCCGAAGCGGATCTTCTCGCGCCTAACCTTCTTCGGCTTGCCATTCTTGTCGAGCTTGATCACCGCCGGCTTGGCCGAAGGCACACTGGTTGTCGCCGCCGCCGTCGAGAATCCCCCGCCGCGATCAAAGCGCTTCTTCTGTGCGACCTTCTTTTCCTTCTTAGAAAGCGGCGCGCTATAGGCCGTGAACACCGGCTTGGTCTGCTTCGCGCTCGCTCCCGAGTCCACAAACCCGGGTTTGATATCGATGTAGGCCTCTTCGCGCAGCTTGGTCAGATAAGCGCGCAACGCCGGCTGCATCTGCGCGGTGTACATCGCCTCCTGGATCTGTGGTTCGATCGCCTTCAGCGGAGGAACCCCGGCCTCATCGTGCTCGGTCACCTCCAGGATGACAAACCCCTGACGCGTCCGGATCGGAGCCGTAAACTGGCCTGCCTTCAGGCCGAAGGTCTGGTCCTCCAGCACCTTGGCCAGGCCGCCCCGCTTGAACAGGCCTAGATCGCCGCCCTGCGCCGCCGTCGGACCACCCGACACCTGCTTCGCCAGATCGTCGAACTTGCTGCCCGCCTGCAACTGGCGCTCGATCCCATTGGCCTTCTCCTGCGCCTGCGCCACCACGGCATCCGTTGCATCGGCAGGTGTGGGCACCAGGATCTCGCTCAACCGGATCTGCTCCGGCTGCGCGAACTCCTGCTTATGCGCCTCGTAGAACGCCTGCTCCTGGGTCGGCGACATCTGCAGGTGACGTCCCACCTCGTCGCGCACCACCTGCTGGGAGATGACGCTGTTGCGAATATTGGCCTTGAAGTCCTCGAACGACACGCCCTGCTGCTGCGCCGCCTTCTCCAGAGCCTCCATCGAATCCAGATGGTTCTGCTTGCGGATGTCATCCAGCCGGCGGATCACCTCCGCATCGGCGTTGATGCCCAGGGTCTTGCCGCGCGAGAGCAGCAGTTGCTGGTCGATCAGGTCACGCAGCAGATCCTTCTGCCGTGCCGTCGTTTCTGTCGGGGTAGCTCCCGCCTGTTGCGCGTCCTGCTGCAGCTGCTGCTGGGCACGCTCGAGATCGCTGCGATTGATGATCTGATCGTTGACCCGCGCGATCACATCTTCCACCACTACGCCGTTGGGCGTAATCGCCGGAGAGGCTGGCAGCGTCAGCTGCGGGGTCGGTTCATTGAGCGGGCTCTGATACCCCGGCGCCTGGGCCGCCGCCACCTGTGCGGACAGCAACACTGCTCCGGTCGCGACCGCAATCCTCACACCCAAGCCACAACCGCGGCCACGCCTCGCCATCTTCTCCAACGTCTGCAACTCTCTTAAAGTCATCTTTACCTGCAAACTCTTCCCGGCGAGAACGCCAAACACCGTGTACCCCCCGCTACCCTTCCGCCTCCCGGCTCGTCCCGCCCGTACTTCGCAACCAGTGGGTTAGACTCCCAGCGAAAGCCGATGGTATTCGGTGCTTCCCATTCTAACTGCCTCTCTCGTCAACGTGCGAATCTTAACCAACCCTCCCGCAGTTCGTATCTCGCTACCCCGTTTTGGCCTGGGGTCACTCCGACATATACGGTGCGCAAAGCCGCAGATAGCATTCGCCATCACTCACAGCAGAGTCCGCAGTTTCGCGAAGCGTTGCCTCAGCCCGCAGAGCCCTGAGCCCCGCGCCCTGATCCCTGCCGCGCAACGAAGCTCACCTCTGAGTGCTATACTCCGTCCAGCGAAGGACTGGCAGTTTTCCGCCTTTTTACGCCTGCCGCGCCGCCTTCCTTGAGGTTATCCACGTACATGGCTCCCCGCACCCGCCGCGCCTTTCTCTCCGTCTCACTCTTCCTCGCGACCTGCGCCGGGGTCGGCTCCCTGATCAACGCCAAGGTCGCCGCCCAGTCCGCCTCCGATGAGTCCACCCTGCGCGATTCGCTGCGCTCCTTCACCGGCGTCTACTCCATCGTCGAGCAGAACTACGCCGAGCCCCTGGACTCCGACAAGACCGACAAGGCGATCTACGACGGTGCCATCCCGGGCATGCTCCACACCCTCGATCCGCACTCCAATTTCTTCGATCCCAAGGCCTTCGCCCAGATGCGCGAGGACCAGCACGGCAAGTACTACGGCGTGGGCATGTCCATCCAGCCGCAACCGGACAAGAACGGCGGCACCAAGATCGTGGTGCTCTCGCCCTTCGAAGGGACCCCTTCCTATAAGGCCGGCATCCGCCCCGGCGACACCATCCTGTTCATCGATGGCAAATCGACCGCCGGCATGGACTCAGCTGCCGTCGCCTCCCTGCTGAAGGGGCCCAAGGGAACCCACGTCTCCGTGACCATGGCCCGTGAAGGCGCCGCCAAGAACCTGGTATTCGATCTGGTCCGTGACGACATTACCCGTCCTTCGGTCGATCTCGCCTTCATGATCCGCCCCGGCGTCGGCTACATTCACGTCACCAGCTTTATCGAGACCACCAGCCACGAGGTCGGCGACGCCATCGCGAACCTCGACCAGAACAACGAGCTGCACGGCCTCGTCATCGACCTTCGCGGCAACCCCGGCGGACTCATGATCGAAGCCGTCAACATGTGCGACAAGTTCCTGCAGAAGGGCCAGATCGTCGTCTCCCAGCACGGACGCGCCTTTCCCGATCAGGTCTATCGCGCTACCCACGGGGAGCAGGGTCCCAAGTACCCCATCGTCGTCCTGGTTAACCGCAACACCGCCTCAGCCGCCGAGATCGTCTCGGGCGCCCTGCAGGATCATGACCGCGCCCTCATCGCCGGCGAGACCACCTTCGGCAAGGGGCTGGTGCAGACGGTCTTCCAGATCTCCGAGAACACCGGCCTGGCCCTGACCACCTACCACTACTACACCCCCTCGGGCCGGCTCATCCAACGCAACTACGACCACGTCTCGCTCTACGACTACTACTACGTGCGCGACGACGCCAAGAAGGCCGACAAGTCCAACCTCGAGGTCAAGCTGACCGACTCCGGCCGCACCGTCTACGGCGGCGGCGGCATCACCCCCGATGAGAAGATCGAGCCGACCAAACTAAGCGACTTCCAGAACAGCCTCTATCAGCACTACGCCTTCTTCGACTTCAGCAAGCACTACCTCGCCAGCCACACCGTCAGCAAGGACTCCGTGGTCGACGACGCCGTGATGCAGCAGTTCAAGGACTTCCTCAAGGCCAACCAGATCGACTACACCGACGCTGATCTCAACGGCGTGCTCGACTGGGTCAAAGCCAGCATCAAGAGCGAACTCTTTACCTCGCAGTTCGGCCAGCTCGAAGGCTTGAAGATTCGCGCTGCCTGGGACCCGCAGATCAACAAAGCCATCACCTTCCTACCCGAGGCCCAGGCACTCGCCGACCACACCACCAGCACCCCGGCGAAGCTCGCCAGCACCGCCCACTAAAGCGAAATCAGCTTGTTTCCCTGTGTAGCGGGGGCAGAAAGCCAGAAGGGCCGAAGCATTTCGCTTCGGCCCTTCTGGCTTTCTCGAAAACTCTGGCGCAAACTCTGGAGCGGGAGACCGGGATCGAACCGGCGACATTCAGCTTGGGAAGCTGACGTTCTGCCACTGAACTACTCCCGCAAACCATTCAATTTCCTGGACTTATGCCGCGCTATCTGCACGCTCGGCACCATAAAACACCACTCTTGCTAGACTTGCTACATCTTCAGCACCGGGAAGGGTCGCGAGATGAAGGTCAGTCGTGAACGGTATCAGCATGGTAGCGTCCGCAAAGTCCCTCGTTCCCAAGGGTTCGCTTGGGAATTCAGATTTTATATTACGGCACCCGACGGGAAACGTAAACTCAAGGTCCAGACGTTCGACTCAGCGAAGTACCCAACGGAGCGGGATGTCCGCAAAGCGGTTGAAGGCCCACTCTCTTCCCTCAATGCCGGGACACTGGGCGGCAAGGTGGCCGCCACGCTCCGGCACCATCATTGACCGCTACATGCTTGAGGAGTTTCCGGCCCTTCGCCACTCCACGCAGACGACCAATAGGAGCCTCGTGGATCTCCACATCCGGCCAAAGTGGCAGGACGCGCGGCTGGCGGATGTCTCCGCGATGGAGGTAAAGCGTTGGCTCGATACGCTCCCGTTCGGCGCGGCGTCGAAGGCCCGGACGCGAAACATGCTATCCAAGTTCCTGGACCTCGCGATGCTTTGGGAGTACATCCCGGTTGGTCGAAACCCTATGGAACTCGTGAGGGTGAAGGGCAGCACAAAGCGTCACAAGCAAATCGTCATCATTAGCCCGGGCAAATTCAAAGCCATCGTGGCCGCTCTGCTCGAGCCTTATAACCTCATGGTCCTGGTAGCCGGCTGCCTCGGCCTCCGCGTCAGCGAGACTCTTGGCTTGAAGTGGTCGGACTTCAATTTTGATGAGGGCACCCTGTCAATCGGCCAAGTGTTTACACACGGGCGGGTGCAGAAGGTCCCGAAGACGGACGCCTCTGGTAACGAGATCCCGGTACACTCGAAGTTGCGGGCGGTCCTCGCAGATTGGCGCGCTCGCCAGCAACACGACTTCTCTTGGGTGTTCGCTAACCCGAAGACGGGAAGCCCCTACAGTGATGCAACAATCCTAAGCAACTACTTGAAACCGACCGCCGCAGAACTCGGCATCGTGGGCTTGGGTTGGCATACCTTCAGTCACCTACAGAGGATGCTCTGCTGCGATCAAAATACATAACGCGCGTATCGCTATGGCTTCGGCTCCCGCGCAGCACGAAGAATGTGCGCATCGTGATGCAGACGCTCGAGGGCGGCCGCCTTGGCAGTGTTGATGTGGATCGCAAGACGATAGACGCAGCACCCGAGTCACCCACGCCCGAACCGACACTTATCGTCCGCCCCAATCCGCAGCATGCCCCAGGAAGACCTTAACGCAACAAGGTCCTAAAGCGACAAGCTCATACCAGGGACATACCGCAAGCAGACTGATTTCTCATGAAGTGACAAAAAGGCTCTTGTGGCAAGTGCGTTCCCGGGAAACTGGGGTTTCGGCAGGTTCGGCGTTCGGGGCCGCCGTTCACCCTGAAGTTGCAGCAAACCGGCTTTGAGGGAATTGACATTGGGAAGCGGCTAAGATGATCGTGGATCACAAGAGAGAGGGAAGGGGGGCATAGTGGAATGCGAAGTCGTCTTCAGATCGCGAAGCTTTGCCTCGTGCTCTTCCTTGGCACCGCAGGCACATCTGCGCAGGTAAAGCTACAAGGTTCCGCGCTGGAGCGCCTGTCGAACGCCAAAGTGTTTGCGATGGGGCCGGTTGGCTTTGCCTATAAGACATCGCAGGAAGAGATTGACTATCGGCTTATTCTCGGTCAGCCCACAGCTCTTGTTTCTTTTGAGAAGCTATATGCCGAGGGGAATATGCAAGCCAAGAGCTACGCCCTGACCGCCATTCGGCAGCTCTCCCCGGAGAGGTTTAGGGAGCTTTACGAGTCTCTTCCTAACTCGAACGATAAGGTGAGGACGATGAACGGCTGTATCCTCTCGGACGAGACATTAAGGGACGTGGCTCAGGGTTTAGCTGCTTCCCCAGATCCAGGCAAATAATCGCGCAAGTACGGTTCGCGGGAAACGGGGATTGCGGCAAGTTCACCCGCCCGGAGACCCGCCGCCGCGAACTTGCCGAAAACCCGGCACGAACTTTAGGGGAGAAGCGGCGCGAAATCGTCAAGACTTCAGGTGAACTCTCACATGTGGGAGATTCAGGTAAACACACCACCAAAGACCGATCACCAGAGTGAAGGGGACGATGAATATCAGAAAACCCTCGTCGGGACTCATGCTGTCCGGGTGGTAGATGTCGTACACGAAGGTGCCCGTGAATAGCAGGAGTAGCGAGCCAAAAGCCATCGCGATGTAGGCTCTCCACGCGCCCATGGCCGCAGTCGATTTCTTCGGCGACCGCATCGGCCGCCAGCATCTGGAACGAGTCCTTGATCCCGTCCAGCAGGCTGCCCTGGTTCTCCTTGACCGCGAGGATGTAGTCG
>DATMOB010000052.1:0-7675 GCA_035568455.1 Granulicella sp. | reverse complement strand
GTGAAGCAAACGATGGAAGGTGCGTCGAGGAATGGGGAAGACTTTGAACATGAATATCGCTTGGTGATGCCGGAGAGCTCCGTCAAATTCGTCCATGTCGTGGCTCACGCCTTGAGCGATAAGTCGGCGAGCGTTGAGTTCGTTGGAGCAGTGATGGACGTGACCGAACGCAAGCGTGCGGAGGAAGCGCTGGGCGAGGCTCAGGCGAATCTAGCACGCGTCAGCCGTGTGACCACCATGGGAGAGCTGACCGCCTCCCTGGCGCACGAGATCAAGCAACCAATTACCGCGGCAGTCACCGACGCCAGCACCTGCTTGCGCTGGCTTGGACGTGATCTGCCCGATGTGCCAGAGGCACGCCAGGCAGCCGTGAGAGTCATCAAAGACGTGACCCGTGCAGCCGACATCATCAGCCGGGTCGGCCTGCTGTTCAAGAAGGGTACTCCGCAAAAAGTGGTGTTGGATGTCAATGAAGTCATTCGCGAAATGATCGTTCTGCTGCGGAGCGAGGCAACGCGCTACTCGATCTCAGTCCGGACAGAGTTGGCGGAAGACCTTCCTCAGGTTGCGGGAGATCGTGTGCAATTGCAGCAGGTCATGGCGAACCTCTGCATTAACAGTGTCGATGCGATGAAGGATGTGGAAGGCAAGCGGGAACTCATCGTCACCTCGCAGCGGGCGGAAAACGAACACCTTATGGTGTCCATCAGCGATACCGGCGTGGGGCTGCCCTCACAGCAAGCGGACCAGATCTTCGATGCATTCTTTACGACCAAGCCGCATGGGACCGGCATGGGACTTCGCATCAGCCGCTCCATCATCGAATCGCATGGTGGCCGCTTATGGGCTGACGACAACTCCCCGCGCGGCGCAAGCTTTTACTTCACCCTACCCACGCAAGGCGAGGCCGACCAATGACGCACGCAGCGCTCCCACGGTGCTTGTCCTTCAGCACGCTGCCGGTCGGCGACCGGACAAACTGGAAGTAATTCTCGAGTGGTGAGAACAGGCCTTTGCCACTCACCGACTTACCCATCCCTCACGCGTCGGGCGCGCAAAGGATGGGTACACGGTTGCTACTTCAGGACTGCTCTCAAGTCTCGCGCTCCTTCGGTGGGGTCTTCAAAGGCGGTCGCCACGGTGACGGGCTCCCAGCGTTTGTACTCCTCGAGTTCGGAGTTGAGCTTGGCGCGGATGATGTGCAGGGCATCGGCGCCAAGGGCGAGGCGAAGCGGCGGCTCGGGGGCCTCCACGGCCTGGATCATGCCCTGGGCTGCGCGAGCGGGATCCCCGTAAACACCGCCTTCAAACGCCTTGAGCAGCACCTCGTAGACAGGATCATAGGCTGCGATCCTCTCCGCACGTGCCAGTGAGCGGGTGGCGAAGTCCGTTTTGAATGCGCCCGGCTCGACGATGGTGACCTTGATGCCTAAGCCGGCTACCTCCTGGGCCAACGATTCGGAGATGCCTTCGATCGCGTACTTCGTGCCGTGGTACATGCCGAAGGTGGGGAAGCTGACCTGGCCGCCCACGGAGGTGATGTTGAGTATGTGTCCGGATCTCTGTTCGCGGAGCTGAGGTAGCACGGCGCGGGTGACGTTGAGCAGTCCGAAGAGATTGGTTTCAAACTGCTGGCGGATCTGTGCATCGCTTACCTCCTCGACGGCGCCGAGGAGTCCGTAGCCGGCGTTGTTGACCAGCACATCGATACGACCGAAGGCGTCGATCGCGGCCTGCACGGAGGCCTTTACCTGGGCGAGGTCGGTTACATCCAGACGCACGGCGCGCGCATGGGCTGGATACAGTTGTTCGAGGTCGGCAACGGTGTTTTCCTTGCGGGCGGTGGCGACGACGCGGTCTCCTTTGGCGAGCACCGCCTTGGCCAATTCGCGGCCGAGGCCGGTGGATGCTCCGGTGATAAACCAGACGCGTGATGTTGTGTTGCTCATGATGTGTGGTTCCTCTCGATTAGGGTTGGGCAGCTCGCGGCCGGTCAGTTGAACTGCACTGGCTTACAGATTGAACGTTCATTCAATAGGATTCAAAAAAATATGGTTCATTCGGCCACGGCCTGCCAACAGGCAGCGGCGATCTCTTCCAATGTCTTTGTATTCCATGGCTTGACTCGCTTTGCCAGGCGTGCGGCCATGCCTACGGTCAGTTCCACGAGAGCCTCTATGGGGAGATCTTTGAGCAGACCGCCGGCTCTTTTGGGCCGGAACAGATCGAGCAGAAGAGCGAGGTTCTGATCCTGCTGCACCAGAGCCCTAACCTCAGGACAGGATTCAGAGTAGGGGGAGTTCTCATACTGGTCGAGGAACTTCACCTCTTGCTGATGGGTGCGATAGAAGCGATAGGCGTTCATCCAGACCCTCTGGAAGGCCTGCTCTGCCGGCATACCGGCAACTTGACCCTCGACGAGGAACTTGCCCATCTTCGCCTTTACATGCAGGTAGAGGCCGTGGATCAGTTCATCCTTGCTGGGGAAGTAGTGATAGATGATGCCTGCGCTTGTACCGGCACGCTTGGCAACCAGCGCCATGGGAGCAGCGTGAAATCCGCGTTCGGCCACAAGCTCGAGCATGGCCTGCAGGATGGCGTCGCGTTTGTCTTTGGGGGCAGTCACTGGACTCTTACTGAACATTCATTCTAGGGTTATTCGAGCAATTGCTCAAACCGCAGGATGTCGGCGATGCGGAGGTGGGCTCAGTCGGCCCTTGGTCTCAGTCAGTCCTTAGTCTCACTCGCTCCAGGGTGGTCTTCCCTTTCCGGCGAAGACGACCTTGTTCTCTCCGTCCTCGGGGATGACGACGAGCACGCGATTCTCGAAGGTTCTCCGGATTCGGTCGATGGCGAGTTGATCCTCCGGACCGCAGAGATTGACGACCATCAGACCGTCCGCGGCGAGCGCCCGGTGGCAGTCCTCGTAGAAGGTTTGTGAGCAGAGCTGCGGCGGCTGCCCTTGCACATCGAAGCCGTCGACGAGCAGTACCTGGGGGGAATCTTCGGTGCTCGCGGCGTAGTCGGCGCCATCGCCGCAGATGACGCGGAAGCGGTGGTCGTCTGCGGGGATGCGGAAATGGTCTCGGAGGGCGATCACCATGGGGCTGATCTCAATCACCGTGATGTCGGCCTCGGGCAGGTGATGATAGCACCACTTGGGCATCGAACCGCCGCCCAGCCCGATGATGGCGATGCGTTCGGGCTCCTTGAATGAACGGAGGAAGGACATCATGGTTCGGGTATAGGAGAGAACCAGGCGGTTGGGATCGCTGATGCGCATCTCGCTCTGAATCTCGCCGATCTGAAACTGCAGGCTGATGCTGTCGCCGTCCTGATAGACACGCGGTCGAACCTCGGCGAATCTGCGGCGGGAGTTGCTTGATTCCACTTGCTCGATTGCTTGCATCTGTTGCGATCCGATCTGGTTGAAACTGCCGCGCGCATACGCCGCATTTTGAAGTTGTCGATGGTGGAGCGGAGGGCCCAAATGTGCGGCCGCTGGTCAGAGTGGACGATGCTCGAGTTCGCGGGCCATCTCCTGGCCGACGCCTTCGAAGTCTGTTTGAATCGCTCGCGCACGGGCTAGAGCGGCCTGTACGTGAGGCAGGACGTTCTCCGTCCCCAGGTGCTCGAGAAAGGCGGATTGCGCGATGAGCCGGGAGGGTTGATCGCGCGCGCCGCAGAGCAGGAGGGCTTTACCGACGCGATGGAGACGATTGGAGAGTTGCTCGAGCGCGTGGATGCCGGTGGCGTCGAGCGCGGTCATATTGCGAAGGCGCAGGATCACAACGTCGCCGAACTGGTTCAGATCCTTGGTGGCGCCCGCGAGCTTGTCGGTGGTTCCGAAGAGAAACGGGCCGTGAATGCGGAGAATGGTGACGTGGGACGGGATCTCTTTGTCCTGCAGGATGTGCGCCTGCCCGTCTTCGAGGTACTCGCGCGTGACCGGGGCGACGGTGGTCGTCTCCGCGATGCGGTAGATGTAGAGCAGCGCGGCCAGCGCCATGCCCACGGCGACGGCGACGGTCAGGTCGGCGAGGACGGTCAGGGCGAAGGTCGTCAGCCAGACAGCGATGTCGGTTTTAGAGAGGCGAAGGATGCTGCCAATCTCCTTCCACTCTCCCATGTTGTAGGCCACTACGAACAACACCGCAGCGAGCGTGGCGAGCGGTACAAAGCGGGCTAGCGGGGCGGCGACGAGCAGGATCGCCAGAAGCGTGAGCGCATGGACCATGCCGGCTACCGGGGTTACTGCGCCGGAGCGGATGTTGGTCGCGGTGCGGGCGATGGCGCCGGTTGCGGGGATGCCGCCAAAGAGTGGAGAGGCGATGTTGGCGACGCCCTGGGCGACGAGTTCGACGTTCGAGTTATGGCGGTCGCCGCTCATGCCGTCGGCAACGACTGCGGAGAGCAGGCTTTCTATAGCCGCCAGCAGCGCAACGGTGAAGGCAGAGGGAAGCAAGGGGAGAATGTGCGCGGCTTTTAAGCTCGGCCAGACGAAGTGGGGCAGGCCCTGCGGGATGCCACCGAACTTGCTCCCGATCGTCTCGATGGGCAGGTGGAAGCCAGCCACAAGCGCGGTCGAGAGCAGGAGGGCGACGATCGAGCCGGGTAGCCGCCGGGTCAGGCGCGGCCACAGCAGAATGATGGCGAGCGAGGCGGCGGCAACGGTTACGGTCTGCCAGTGCACGCTCCCGGCGTAGCGAATCAGCATCCGAATGCGGGCGAGGAATTCACTGGGGACAGGCGGAGTCTGGAGGCCGAGGAAGTCTTTGATCTGCGTGGAAGCGATCAGCAGGGCGATGCCGTTGGTAAAGCCGATGGTTACCGGGCGGGGGATGTACTTGACGGCCGACCCCAGGCCGGTGAATCCCATGACCAGCAGAATGAGGCCCGCCATGATTCCGACCAGCGCCAGGCCGCCGAGGCCGAACTTGACCACGATGCCGGCGACGATGACGACGAAGGCGCCGGTGGGACCGCCGATCTGGGTGCGGGAGCCGCCCAGCGCGGAGATCAGGAAGCCGGCAACTACGGCGGTATAGAGGCCGGCCTGTGGGGGGACGCCGGAGGCGATCGCGAAGGCCATGGCCAGGGGGAGCGCAACCAGACCGACCGTCAGGCCGGCAATGAGGTCGTGCGAGAACTGCCTTGCCGTGTAGCCGCGCAGACAGGAGACCGAGCGAGGAAGCCACTGCTGGTTCGCACTCATCGGGCAGCCTCGAGCGGCCTCTCCATCTCGTCGAGCATCCCCAGGGCCTCCTTGAGATGGGCGTGGAAGTAGGTGCGCATGAGATTCAAGACCTCAATGATGAGGGGGTCGCGGACCGAATAGAAGACCTGATTGCCGGACTTACGATTGGTTACCAGCTGCTTTGCCCGAAGCACGGCAAGGTGCTGCGAGACGTTGGCCTGCTCCATGCCGAGTTTTTCGATCACGGCACCGGCTGAGAGCTCTCCAGCGCTGAGCAGCTCCAGAATGGCGATTCGGGTGGGATGAGCGAGAGCCTGGAATATGTCTGCCTTGAAGCGTCGGAGGGAATCCTGCATGCAGCAATATTACAATATGCGCATATACAGCTAGATGGAGGGTACCCCCCTTCCTCCTCCGGGAAGTCCTAACGTCTTCCATTCATGGCGGTTAAGTCCAAAACAGGTCCAGACCTTGGTCACGGTACAGTCTTGATTGCGCGCGCGTTAAAGTACAAACGCGGAGCCTTGGCGGGTTTATGGGGCTACTGTCTGTCAACTTGAGGGGATTGACGAGAGGAGGGCGTAACAACCGCCAGTATGAATGGCCGGAAAAACCAATTGCCAAACGCTGAGGGTCTAACTATATTTTTTGCTTGCATTGCTGCAAGCAGAGAAGCCTGGAGAGGCTCTTATGTCCAAGCTGCGCGTTCACTGCTTTTCAGTCTCCCTCGACGGCTACGGTGCCGGTCCCAGCCAGGATCTCGACAATCCCCTTGGCGTCGGCGGGCTCGCGCTGCACGAATGGGTCTTTGCAACGCGCACCTTTCAGCAGATGCACGGCAAGGACGGCGGCACGACGGGGATTGACGATGACTTTGCGGCGCGCGGCTTTGCTGGCATCGGCGCGTGGATCATCGGCCGCAACATGTTTGGACCGATCCGCGGACCTTGGCCCGACAACACCTGGAAGGGCTGGTGGGGCGACAGCCCGCCCTACCACACCCCCGTCTTCGTCCTCTCGAACTATCCCCGCGCATCGATCGCCATGAGCGGAGGCACGACCTTCCACTTCGTCACCGATGGCATTCACGCCGCACTGGAGCGAGCTGTTGACGCCGCCAACGGTCAAGATATCCGACTCGGCGGCGGGGTCGCCACGATCCGGCAATATCTCTGCGCAGGACTGATCGATGAGATGCACCTGGCCGTTTCGCCGATCCTGCTCGGCTCCGGAGAGAGCTTGCTTCAAGGGATTGATGCACCGAGTCTCGGCTATCGATCCACCGAACACGTTCCGACTCCGAACGCAACGCATATTGTCATTACGAAGCGAAGCTAGCCGGGTCGTTTGCGGACTGGGCCGGTGCTGGTAAACCTCCTATTGTCCAAACTCCCGTGGCGGACGACCGTATGGCTCGCAACTGTAAGGAACTTCTCCGGGTCTCTACCTTGCGTGCATCAGCGATTCTGCGTCGACTAAGTCGACGAATACGACTAGCCACATGGTTCAACTTCTGGGAAGATGTTTTTAGCAAGTCGGCTCGACCCTAAGCTATTCCTTGGACGAGGTCTGCACATGGAACGCCGTGACTTCTTGAAGCAAAGCGCACTTGCGGCTGCAGCCGCAGCCAGTGCCAAGTTTTCTTCCGCTGCGACACCCACCAATTCGATTGCGCGCCGGCCTCTGGGCAAGACGGGAGAGCATCTCTCGATCATTGGTTTTGGCGGCATCGTGGTCATGAACGAAGATTCCGGTCACTCGAACAATATTGTGGCCGAGGCAGTGGACCGCGGCGTGAACTATTTTGACGTCGCGCCCAGTTATGGCGACGCGCAGGAGCGTCTGGGCCCGGCCCTGGCGCCCTATCGCAAGAACTGCTTTCTCGCCTGCAAGACCGAAGGGCGCACAAAGGATGACTCGCGCAGGCAGCTGGAAGAATCGCTGCGGCTGTTGAAGACCGATCACGTCGATCTCTATCAGTTCCATGCGCTGACGAAGATGACCGATCTGGACGAAGTGATGCGTCCCGGCGGCGCAATGGAGACGATGGAGGCGGCGAAAAAGGAGGGCAAGATTCGCTACATCGGCTTCTCCGTGCACTCGGCGGAGACAGCGTTGGCGGCGATGGACCGCTACGACTTCGATACCGTGCTCTTTCCGGTCAACTTCGTGCTCTTCACGCAGGCGAACTTCGGCCCGCAGATTCTGAAGCGCGCGCAGGAGAAGGGCATGGGCATTCTGGCACTGAAGGCGATGGCAAAGACGGTATGGTCTGCCGACCAGAAGCAAAGCCATCCCCAGCCAAAATGCTGGTATCAGCCTGCGGCCTTCCCGGACGAGGCTTCGCTGGGGTTGCGCTGGACGCTCGGGCATCCGGTCACGGCTGCGCTGCCGCCGGGGGACGAGAGATATTTCCGTTTGGCGATGGACGTGGCGCAGCACTACAAGCCTCTCGAACAGCATGAAGAGCACGCACTG